>DEJF01000026.1:41340-56222 GCA_002353225.1 Prevotella sp. UBA2755
TCAGACCTCAAACCCCAGACATCATGCAGATTATCGAACAAAGCCTCATCGCGAAGAGTCCCCAAAGAAAAAGCGAGGACGGCATCCTCATCACCCCTAACTTCATCGCCGTTATCGACGGCTCTACCTCGAAGACAGCCTATCGCCACAGTATCTTCCGCAGCAATGGCAGACACGCGATGTGGCTGGTATGTCGCTATCTGCGCCATGCGCCCAAGCAGATGACCTGTCATGAGTTCCTGCGTGGAGTCACCGCTTATATCCGCAAACATTATAAGAAGTCACGCATGGAACGACTGGTGGAGCATCCTGAAGAGCGGTTGACTTGCTCCGCTATTATCTACAGTCGTCTGCAGCGACAGATATGGATGATTGGTGACTGCCTATGTCTGTTGGACGGACAACTGCTGGAGAATCCTAAACCCGAGGAGGCTGTCTATGCCGCTAAGCGTGCGAAGTATGCGAAACAACTGCTTGCCAATGGAACAACGGTTGACGAGTTGCGAACCCACGATACGGCACGTGACTATATCCTCCCTGATATCGTCGACAGCACCAAACGACAGAACGTCACCTTCTCCGTGATAGACGGTTTTCCGATTCCCGAACAACATGTTCCCGTCATCACCCTCGACTTCCAGCCCCATGAGATAGTGTTCGCCACGGACGGTTATCCCTTCCTGCGCCCTACCCTTGCAGAGAGTGAGCAACTCTTAGCAGAACAAAAGGAGAACGACCCGCTGAACATCAACACCTTCATTGCCAGCAAAGCGTTTATGACGGGACAAGACTCTTTTGATGACAGGACTTACATAAGATTTAAGGTCTGAAATTTGGCTATCTCCAAAAAAATGCTTAATTTTGCAGCCAGTATCAAAAAACATGGTAGGTTCCGTAGCTCAGTTGGATTAGAGCAACGCCCTTCTAAGGCGTGGGTCTAGGGTTCGAATCCCTACGGAATCACAAAAGAAAGAAGCGTTTAAGTCTTCTTCTGCATAAGAAAGGCTTCTATCATTTATTCCGAAGCCACCGATCACAGAGAGTAATGTCTCCGATGAAGGATAGTAAAGTCTCCCATCACTGATAGGAGACGCTGTTATCTGTGAGGGAAGGCTTCCCTTTCAGTTATTCAAGGCATCCCTTTCAGAAAAAAGATTAATCCACCTGCATCTTTGAGAAAAAATTAATGATTACGATACCTGCAATGATTAATATGATACCAATAATCGCAGGCAAGTCAGGGGTCTGTTTGAATAGAACGGCACTGATAATCAACACAAGGACGATACCAATGGCTCCCCAGATAGCATAGGCAAGACCCACTGGTATGGTACGCAGGGCTAATGCCAGAAAATAGAAAGACAAAAGATAGCCAATTAAGGTGGCAAGACTTGGCCAAAGACGGGTAAACTGCTCAGCATACTTGAGCATCACAGTACCAAAGGTCTCACTGACGATAGCAATAAATAAGAAAATCCACTCTTTCATGATTGATGACTATTATATTTTAGAAAAGAAGGATTGCTGGAGCAATCCTTCTTTCCTTTGATATTTCTGTTGTGATTAGTCGAGGTTCAGACTCTTCTTGATAGCGGCAACCTTCTCCATAGCGGCATTGGTGCAACGCTCATAGCAACCAGCGCACTTGAAGGAAGGATCCTTGATCTCGCAATAGAACTTGATCTTCGGCTCGGTACCAGAAGGACGTACACTGATCTTCGTGCCATCCTCGCAGAACCACTGCAGTACATTAGAGGTAGCGGGCATTTCAATCTTAGAGGTCGTGCCGTCGGCATTCTTCTGCTCCAGGGAACGGAAGTCCTTCCATACACAAACCTTAGAGCCACCCAGTTCCGTGGGAGGATTCTTACGGAAGTCCTCCATCATCTGCTTGATCTCGTCAGCACCACTCTTACCCGGTTTAACGACGTTGATGGTTGTCTCCTTCGAGAAGCCATACTCAGCGTAGATATCCATTAGCAGGTCGTAGAGGGTCTTGCCCTGATCCTTTGCCCATGCGGCAATCTCACAGATGAGACAGATAGAGGCAGGAGCATCCTTATCACGTACCTTGTCGAATGGCAGGAAACCGAAACTCTCCTCACCGCCACCGATGTACTTTTTCTTACCCTCGTTCACACGGATACGATAAGCAATCCACTTGAAACCAGTGAACTCGTCAAACAACTCCACATTGTTCTTCTTAGCGATCTGGGCGATAACCTCAGAGGTCACGATAGTCTTTACGAGGAACTCGTTACCCTTCATCAGCCCCAGTTTCTTACGGTTGGTGATGATATACCAGCAGAACATCATAGCGGTCTGGTTACCATTGATAATCTCCCACTCGCCCTTCGGGTTGCGTACCACAATAGCGAGACGGTCGGCATCAGGGTCAGAAGCAATCACGAGGTCGGCATTCAGACGAGTACCGAGTTTCATTCCCAGTGTCATAGCCTCCGCATTCTCCGGGTTCGGAGAAACTACGGTTGGGAAGTTACCGTCAACGACCATCTGCTCGGGAACGACGTGGATATTCTGGAAACCCCAAGAGCGGAGTGCCATAGGAACGATATGACGACCCGTGCCGTGCATAGCGGAGTAAACGATGTTCAGGTCTTTCTGACGGTTGATGACCTCCTGGTCGATCAATGCCTCATGAACAGCCTGGATATAGTCCCAGTCCATCTCACCACCGATAATCTCGATGAGTTCCTTGTTACCCTCAAACTTCACATCGTTGATGGTCACCTTGTTCACCTCGTCAATGATACCTGTGTCATGTGGAGACAGCACCTGTGCGCCGTCATCCCAGTATGCCTTGTAACCATTGTACTCACGAGGATTGTGAGATGCTGTCACATTGACACCAGCCTGTGCTCCCAACTCACGGATAGCGAAAGATATCTCAGGTGTAGGACGGAGACTCTCGAAAAGATAAACCTTGATACCGTTAGCCGAGAAGATGTCAGCAACGGTCTCTGCGAACATACGTCCATTGTTACGGCAGTCATGACCGACAACTACGGAGCACTGCTTGCCTGGAAATGCCTTCAGGATATAGTTGGCAAAGCCCTGTGTAGCCATACCTACGATATACTTATTCATACGGTTAGTACCAGCACCCATGATACCACGCAGTCCACCCGTACCAAATTCCAAGTTCTGATAGAATGCGTCTACCAGAGCCGTCTTGTCGGGGTTATCCAACATTGCCTGTACTTCCTTACGTGTCTCCTCATCAAAGGCTGGAGAGAGCCATTCTTTTGCCCGTGCCTCACACTGAGCAATGAGTTCGTTATTTTCCATAATACTTCAAAATATAGTTTGTTTTAGATTCTATTACGTATTGACTTACAAAGTTAAGAAAAAAATCGAAAACCAATACTTACTTCGTATTAATTTTCGATTTTTTAGCATTATAGTTTCCGCATTACCTTGTCTATCTCCTCAAATTGCTTTCCCATATTCAGATTGAGATAGATGCGATAGAGCGCCGGTGCCCATTTGCGTTTTTCGTCAGGAGCCAGTTTTCGATAGGTCTCCATATAGGGTCGTGCCTCCATATATAGTTTCTGCATCTTTTGTCTATGAACACGTGGTTGGTTGAGTCGATCAATTGCCAGGACCTGATTCAGTTTTGCCGTCGCGATATTAAAGTATGGCTCTGCGAGTGTGTCATTACTGGCTATCAGTTGTTCGCTGACTTTGATACACTCGTCATAGCGCTCCAGATTCAGGAGTGCCATCGACTTTGCCAGCAGGAAGAGTTCACTCTTCGGATTGCTCTTCAAGGCGATATCCGCATAATACAAGGCAGAATCCGGCTGTTCCTTCGCTTGGTAATAGTCTATCAGACGAGGGAAGAAATAGGTAAAGGCGGGATATGCCTCAAAGCCCCGTTTGAGCATCATGAGATAAGCCCCATCATCCTGTTGCCATCTATACGCCTCACAGGCATACTGCATGGCGAAGCGAGCCTTTGCCGTATCGGCAACCGCCTCATCGAAATAGCGCAGGGTACGTGTGGCATCCTGCATCTTATACCCGGCATACTCTGCCCAGTAGGCAGCCTCTTTCATCCGTTGGTCCGTCTTATGGTAGTCGTATCCTGTGAAGAGCGGCTTGCTGTCTGCGTTTAGGTAGGTCTCAAAGAAGTCGTATGCCATCGGGAAGTTATCCTTCCTTATATAATATGTACCACCAAAGTACAGGTTAGGGCGCAACTGGTTGAGCAACTCAGCATGGTCTTTGCGGTAATGTAGTTTCACCTTCCCTTTCTCATCTGGTTTGGCATCCAACGAGTCAAGGGACTCTGCAATACTGTAGAGTCGTCGTGTCAGGTTGAAGAAAGCCGCCGTATCATACTTCTGCCTGAGATACAGTTTCTCATTGGCTGCCTCGTATTGCTTAGTGACTGCCTGAAACCATGTCAGATAGATTTTCTCATTGGTCCGGTTTGCCGCGTCATTCTTCAACAGGTCGGTCATCAACCGTTCTGCCTTATCGAAGTCCTTGCCGCTCTTGATATAAGACCGTGCCTGACTAAGCTCTTTCTTCTGAGCCATCAGGCACGGTGTTATCATGAGTAGAAGGAGGAGTATATTGCCTCTCACTTCTTAATTATCAATAGTCTAATCGTTTTCTTTAGTACACTTGCTAAAGCAAGAATTATCAATTACTTAGCGTCCAGTTCAGCATCCTTGGTCTCAGGAGCGTCTGCACCATAGAAGTTATAGTAAGCCTGGAAGCGGTTGTAGCCCCAGTTAGCCTGCTGCTTGTTGGGGTCGAGTTGCTTAGCCTTGTCAAGAGCCTGCACAGCCTCCTGGTAGAGCGCCTTACGCTTTGCGGCATCATCTGTCTGACCTGCCTGTACACTCAAGCAAGTACCCAGATAAGTCTGGATGACAGCATTCTCAGGACTTGCGACAGCAGCCTTACGGAGCCAGTTGGCACCCTCTTCAGCGTTATTGTCGGCAATAGCCATCATACCCTTGTTGGCAAGAGCAGAGAAACTGTTAGGATATTTTGCGAGGTGGTTGTCGAGCAGAGCCTTCTGAGCATCCTTGTCCTTCAAACCGTCATACATGGTGAACAGTTTGTCAAGCAGTACGTCATTCTCTGGCTCCTTGTTATAGAGGTCCTTTAACTGGTCAATATACTTCAAAGAATCCTCCTTGCTCTTCAGGTTGCTGCCTGCAGCATAAAGTTTATAGGTCAGTGCATCCTTCTTCTGCTCAGGATCCTGCATAGCGATGTCAAAATACTTATCGGCACGGTCCAGTTCCTTAGCCTCAAAAGCATAACGACCTGCGTAATAGGCTACCTGTCCGATGTAACCCTTCTCAGACTCATGGTCCTGTGCAGCAAACAGAGGATCTGTATCTGAATCGAGGAAAGCACCCCAGTATTTCAGTACACCGGCATTGTTACCCTTGCGAGCCTCCTCCTGACCAATGTTCACCAAGTGTGTGCGGACAGCCCAGATACGCTGAGCATTCTTATCAGCGAACTGTGGCTTCACCTTACCCTTGGCATTAGGCAGTTGGTCATACTTGTTACAAGTGATAGCAGCGTCGATGGCATTGCAGATAGCCTCAGCCAGTCCGAGGGTATCGTATGCCTCTTCCTTACCAGTACCAAGTTGTACGGCAGCCTGATTCTGGGCAATAGTACCAGTCTCCTTGCCCACCTTATCCATGGCGAGGTCCACCAGTTTATTGTATGCCTCGGCACGCTCCTCGTCATTAACGAGTTGAGCGGTCTTCACGAGTTGTGCCGCATCGGCATAGGTCTTAGCCTTTTTGATAGCCTTCAAAGCGTCACTGTCACCGGCAAAGGCTGTAGCACTTGCTACGAGTGCCAATGCCATCATCATTACTTTTTTCATAAGTCTTTAATATTGGTTAAACGTTCTATTCATTGTTCTCAGAGTTCTCGGTATTTTCTAAGTCCTCGGAGTATTCTTCCTCTTCATCCTGACTCGACATCACCTTACATACAGAAGCGATAGTGTCGTTCTTCTTCGTCAGGTTAATCAGACGCACACCCTGAGTGGCACGTCCCATCACACGGACATCGGCAACCTTCAGGCGGATGAGGATACCACTCTTGTTGATGATCATCAGGTCGTTCTCGTCAGTCACTACCTTGATGGCTACCAGACGTCCTGTCTTCTCGGTCACGGCGAGGGTCTTCACACCCTTCGTTCCACGATTGGTCTTACGATAGTCCTCTATCTCCGAGCGCTTACCATAACCGTTCTCCGATACCACCATAATGGTCTCTGTCTGTGGGTCGTTGACACATACCATGCCTACTACCTCGTCGTCACCACCGTCAAGACGCATACCGATCACACCAGTAGACACACGTCCCATGGTACGTACCTGGTCCTCGTTGAAACGGACGGCACGACCGTTACGGTTAGCGAGCAGCAACTCATTATGACCATTGGTCAGACGAACACCTACCACCTTATCGCCCTCGTTGATATTGATGGCAATGACACCATTGGTACGTGGACGGCTGTATGCCTCCAAACAGGTCTTCTTGATAATACCGTTCTTAGTGGCAAATACGACATAATGGCTGTTCAAGAACTCAGTATCGTTGAAGTTCTTAATTCGCAGGACGGCATTGATGGCATCGTCCGGGTCGATATTCAGCATATTCTGGATAGCACGACCCTTCGAGTTCTTGTCACCCTCCGGAATCTCATAGCACTTCTGCCAGTAGCAGCGACCTTTCTGGGTGAAGAAGAGCAGGGTGTTATGCATCGTGGCGGGATAGATATATTCTGTGAAGTCATTGTCACGGTGACGAGCAGCCTTGGCACCGACACCTCCTCTGCCCTGCTCATGGAACTCGTCAAGTTTGGTACGCTTGATATAGCCCATGTGGGAGATAGTGATAACCACTGGATCGTCGGGATAGAAGTCCTCTGCGTTGAACTCGTGGTCGAAGGGGATAATCTCCGTACGACGGGCATCGCCATACTTCTCCTTCACCTCCTGCAACTCGTCCTTCATCACCTGCTTGCAACGCTCTGGGTTGTCCAGAATCTCCTGCAAGTCGGCAATCAACTTCTGCAAGTCGTCGAACTCCTGATGCAACTGGTCGACACGCAGACCTGTCAACTGGGCAAGACGCATGTCCACGATAGCCTTCGACTGGAGTTCGTCGAGTTCGAAACGAACCTCCAGGTTGTGCTGGGCATCACTTGGGGTCTTACTATTTCTAATAATGTGTACGACCTCGTCGATATTGTTGACGGCGATGATCAAACCCTCTAAGATATGGGCACGCTCTTGTGCTTTCTTCAGGTCGAACTTCGTGCGACGAATAGTTACATCATGACGATGCTCCACGAAATATTTCACGCATTCCTTCAGGTTCAGCAGACGGGGACGTCCCTTCACCAATGCGATGTTATTCACTGAGAAAGAACTTTGTAGCGCTGTCATCTTAAACAATTTATTCAAGAGCACATTGGCATTCGCGTCACGCTTGCAGTCGACCACGATACGCATACCCTGACGACCAGACTCATCGTTGACATTGGCAACGCCCTCAATCTTATGCTCGTTGGCAAGGTCGGCGATATACTTCACCAAGTCAGCCTTGTTGACACCATAAGGAATCTCCGTCACCACTATCTTGTCATGAGTTTCCCCACTCTCAATCTCAGCCTTGGCACGCATCACGATGCGGCCACGACCAGTCTCATAGGCATCCTTCACCCCCTGCAAGCCATAGATATACGCTCCAGTGGGGAAGTCAGGACCCGGGATATATTTCATCAATCCATCGGTATCGATGTCTGGATTGTCTATATAAGCGCAGCAACCATCAATCACCTCACCGAGGTTATGCGTCGGCATGTTCGTAGCCATACCCACAGCGATACCGTTACCTCCGTTTACCAGCAGGTTTGGAATCTTCGTAGGCATCACCGTCGGCTCCTGTAAGGAGTCGTCGAAGTTGTTCATCATGTCAACGGTATCCTTCTCCAGGTCGTCCATGATGTGCTCACCCATCTTCGAGAGACGGCACTCCGTATAACGCATAGCGGCAGGAGAGTCACCGTCCACACTACCGAAGTTACCCTGTCCGTCCACCAATGTATAGCGCAGGTTCCAGTCCTGAGCCATACGCACCAGTGCTCCATAAACAGAGGAGTCACCGTGTGGGTGATACTTACCGAGCACCTCACCTACTACACGCGCACATTTCTTATAAGGCTGTGTTGACACGTTGTTGATGTTCATCATACCGAACAAGATACGGCGGTGTACTGGCTTAAAGCCGTCACGAACATCAGGAAGCGCACGTGCTACGATGACCGACATGGAGTAGTCGATGTACGAGGACTTCATCTCCTCCTCGATGTTGATTTTAATAATTCTGTCGTTGTCGATTGTCTGATCCATTTATCTTACGTTTAATTTACCTTTTACTTTCTCAGGCGATTTTGCGTTTAAGGCACTTTTAAGCCCCTCTGACGCGTTTTAGCCTTTTTTATTAGCGCACAAAGGTACTGTTTTTTTCCGACATGGCGAAACAATAAACGTTAATATTAGTCATCAATGTTTAATTCTGCGGCGGATGCATCCGAGGCAAGGATGACAGACACCACGCTGACGATATCCGTCACGTTCACCTCCCCGTCACCATTCACATCGGCGGCTGCCTTGTTAAAGTTAGCCGACGGTTTACCCAAGATATAGTTCACCATCTCCACGATATCGGTTACATTTACCTTACCGTCGCCATTGGCATCACCAGGAACGTAAGAGGGAGCAGAAGGATCCACCGTGAACCACATATAACCAGTAGGTTCATTATTCGTAGAGAAATAATAAACCTGCAGGTAATAGTTCACCTCTGTTTCAAGACCAGAGAACTCTATGTCTACTGTCGTTTTCTCTCCTGCTTTCAGTTTCACTTGCCTAACGACCTCAACTGGCTCTCCCACCAAATAGCCATCTACAGGGATCCACAACTGGAACACCACTTCATCATCGTAGGTGTTCGTTCCCTTATTCTCAATGGTTGCGGTGCCTTTGAAGGTCTTGCTATCAAGGACACCATCGCCATTCAACCCCGCAATATTGTATGAGATAGCCAACTTCTGCTCCTTAGGGGTGGCAACCATGAAAGGTGAACTCTCCCATAAGATATAGTCTTTATAATTGTATTCGTCTGTTTTATCATCGTAATCATAACCGTTCGTAATATATACGGTGACAAAAGATGACTTAGTCGGAGTAAAGGCAATCTCCAACTCACCTGTCTCACCATGAGCGAGATATGATGAGGAAGCGCCGACGCTTTCCTTCTCATTCTTAATCCATACGTAGAAAGTGTTCTCGTTGTCGAAACCATTGTTCGTCCAGTTGATATGAGCCTGCATCGGTCTACCTACCTTCTTGGCACCAGTGAGCGTCACGTCATTGACGACTATAGCGTTCTCTACTTCCGATGACAACATCAAAGTGAGTTTCGTGTCTGTAATCTGAGCAAGTAAGATGTCATCATAATAAGACTCACACATCATCCAGTTTTCCGTTCCTGCCGGACGATACATCTCACGCAACTCATAAGAACCTTTGGCTATATCCTTACCAATAGTCAGTGTAGCGTCTACTTCTTTTAATTTGCCACCAACCTTCAACGACAAATTCTTCTGAACATCAAGAATTGTAATCACCTCACTATTCTTACACAATGCCCAGGCATGGTCTATAGTAATATCATCGTCACCGTCAAAATAGAATATCGAACCCACGACATTTACGCCTGTGAAGTCGGCAGAAGCGGAGGTACGTGTAAACTCATGAGCCTCATCATAGTCAGAGAAGAAATACACACGATCTATGATGGAATAGTTTTCCGTCGTGGTTGGTGCTTGCAGTCCGATAAGGGCTTCTTGGTACATGGAAAAGCCATTGGAGGAAGTACCGCCACCAATGCCACGTCCGCCGGGATTGAGCACTGACAAGGAGAAAAAGCCATCAGAAGCGCCACTCCATCCCCAGTTGACATGGAAGAAGCCTTTGTCATCATAACCGTCGATAATAAACTCGTGACCACCACTGTCAGAATGACCAGAATAGAGCACTGGGCGTTTGTTCTTCAACTCATTATACATCAGCAACTCCCATTCTTTCAGAGAATAATTGCGACGTAAGATGCCCTTTGCCGTCTTACTATAGCCAAAAGTCTGTATCATATCAGTTGCTAAAACAGAAGCCCCTGATGACCATGCCGTATAGTCCATCTGAACCGCCTGACCGCAATAGCGCATCAACTCGGCCACGGCATTAGCACCTGCGTCTGTATCCGTATAATCATAATCGTCACGCATCACACTCCACTTGAAAGTTGTACTTGGCAGCGACGGGACTGCAATTTCTTTAGAATAAGTAGCATAGGCTTTCATAGCCGGTACTGTGTACTTGGGGTATTTATGGTAGTACATAATCTGTGCCATTGCCGTTGCGACACAACCAGTGACACATCTTTCGTCCCCATCCATCGGACACTGCAGGTTAAAAGGCTCACTCTGATCCCAATGGGAAGTCACCAACGGAGCGATAGGAGCACCTATGGCACGACGAGACTTCATGTTTGTCTGCACATCGGCACCCAAGGCCTTAATTTCTTGGGCATAGCCATCCAGCCAGTAACGGACGTTCTCTGGGAGTTTGTCCATCTCCAGATTACCCTTATCGGCATAACCTAACACGGGAATGGTGCGGTCGTCGGCACTGACAATCACAAAGCCGCCCTGTCCGTCAGCATTAAACACATAGAACTGATTATCGCCAATAGAGGGGGCACGACGCAATGACTTCTGCTGAAATGTCTTGCCCTTCATGAACTTCTGGGCGATCTCCAATGCTTTCTGTTCGCTGACTTCACCAGCCATCATCGTCAAACTGACAAAGACTGCAAGTAATGTGAGGATGTATCTTCTCATTTTCAATCGATTTGGTTATTAATCATTTTCTTGTTGCAAAGGTAATGTATTTATTTGACAACACCAAAATAAATAATAAGAAAACGATGTCCTCACATATTTGGCACGATGTTTGCATGACAACAGATGTATGACAAGTCAATTTTCACCCAAGGTATCGGAGATTCTCGCTTACTCCCGCGAGGAAGCCGCACGTCTCGCCAGTCGCAGTGTGGGACCGGAACATCTGTTGCTCGGTATGATGCGTATCAAGGAGGGACCCGTCAATGATGTGTTCCGCCGCCTCGCCATCAACCTGTCGAACGTGAAGGCAGAACTGGAGTCACGCGTGAGGGAGGATGAGATCGGCATGCCCATCAACACCAACGAACTGGTACTTAACGAGAAGGCCAGTAATATCCTGAAACTGGCGGTGCTGGAGGCACGTATCCAACGCACTACCCGTGTGGACGAGCAACATCTGCTGCTTGCTATCCTGCACGACCAGGTGGATAACGGAGCAAAAATAGTATTGGAAATGAACAACATGAATTATGAGGATACACTGACGCTGCTGAGCGTCAAGAACGGTATCGGACTGCCCGACGAGGATTACGAAGAGGAGGAAGAACAGACTTCCAACAATCAACGCCAGTCAGCGTCAGGCAGCCATACAACGACACAAACGAAACAAACTAAGTCGAAGACGCCTGTGCTCGACAATTTCTCGACAGACCTGACACAACAGGCTCTGAACGACAAATTAGACCCTGTAGTGGGACGTGAACGTGAGATACAGCGTGTAGTAGAAATCTTGGGTAGAAGGAAGAAGAACAACCCCATCCTGATCGGTGAGCCCGGTGTGGGCAAGAGTGCCATTGTTGAAGGGTTGGCACAGATGATAGCCCGCAGGGAATGCTCACCCATGCTCTTCGGAAAGCGACTGGTAACCCTCGACCTGACAGGTGTGGTTGCCGGCACGAAATACCGTGGACAGTTCGAGGAGCGTATCCGACAACTTATCAAGGAGTTGGAACAGAACCCTGACGTGATAATCTTCATCGACGAGATACACACACTGATCGGCGCAGGCTCGACACCCGGTTCGATGGATGCAGCCAACATCCTCAAACCTGCATTAGCACGAGGCACTATCCAGTGTATTGGTGCCACGACACTCGACGAGTATCGCAATTCTATAGAGAAAGACGGCGCCTTGGAACGCCGCTTCCAGAAAGTGCTCATCGAACCGACGAATGCAGAGGAGACCTTACAGATTCTGCATAACATCAAGGGACATTACGAGCGGCATCACCATGTGAGTTACACGGATGACGCCTTGATGGCATGTGTCAAATTGACAGACCGCTATATCAGTGACCGTCAGCAACCCGACAAGGCGATTGACGCCATGGATGAGGTAGGCTCTCGCGTACATCTTAATAATGTACAGGTACCATCTGAGATTGCACAGTTAGAGCAAGACCTGAAAGAACTGAAGGAGAAGAAGCAACTTGCCGTCAAGAATCAGAACTTCGAACTTGCTGCTGGCTTCCGTGACCGTCAGACAGTGATGGAGAGTCAACTTGCCGACATGAACCGCAAATGGCAGGAGGGTGATATCGACGACCGCCAGACAGTGACAGAGAAGGAGGTACAGGACGTGGTATCAATGATGACTGGTGTTCCTGTACAGCGCATGGCACAGGAGGAGGGTATCCGACTAAAAGGCATGGCGCAGGAATTGAAACAACATGTCATCGCACAGGATAAGGCAATCGAGAAGATGGTGCGTGCCATCCAGCGTAACCGTGTGGGACTGAAAGACCCCAACCACCCTATCGGTGCCTTTATGTTCTTGGGTCCGACGGGTGTAGGTAAGACCTACCTCGCCAAGAAACTCGCTGAGTTTATGTTTGGCAGCAGCGAGGCATTGATCCGCGTGGACATGAGTGAGTATACGGAATCATTCAACGTGTCACGACTGATTGGTGCACCTCCGGGCTATGTCGGTTATGAGGAGGGTGGACAACTGACGGAACGGGTACGCCGTCATCCCTACTCTATCGTACTGCTCGACGAAATAGAGAAGGCACACGGCAACGTGTTCAACTTGCTGTTGCAAGTACTTGACGAGGGACGACTGACAGACGGCAACGGGCGTTTCGTGGACTTCCGTAACACCGTGATCATCATGACATCGAACGCCGGTACCCGCCAACTGAAAGACTTCGGACGTGGTGTGGGATTCACCAGTGGAGGCTCCGGCTCTCTGATGCTCAACGAGCAGGATAAGGAACATGCGCGCAGCATCGTACAGAAAGCATTGTCAAAGCAGTTCTCACCAGAGTTTCTGAACCGTCTGGACGAGATTATCACCTTCGACCAACTCGACCTCGATGCCATCAAGCAGATTATCGACGTGGAACTGCAAGGTCTCTATAAACGTATCGGTGACCTGGGCTATACCATCGAAGTGAGCGACGACGCAAAACAATTTGTCGCCGAGAAGGGCTATGACGTGCAGTTTGGTGCCCGTCCATTGAAACGAGCCATCCAATCTTACATTGAGGACGGTATCTCTGAACTCATCGTCAACGGTGACCTCCAACAAGGTGATACTATACATATTAATAAGGTGAAAGGGAAAGACGAACTATCGTTCACACACTAACCCTCACTATGACATCTACCAATGAAGCCTGCCTATTCCAAGGGCAGGCTTCATTGTTTTCGCACACATACATCCCTTATATTTTTGTCATTTTTCCCTTGATTTGAGTCAATTTGTGACAAAAAGTAACTTTTTTCTTATTTTTTTTGATAAAATGTTTGGTAATTCAATTTTTTAATGTAATTTTGCATCCGAAATAATTCAAGAGACAAATTTCAATAGTATAATAACCAAAAAAAGTAAAAAGATTATGAATGCAGCAAAAGTTGTAGAGGATCTGAAACAGAGATTTCCCAACGAGCCGGAGTACATCCAGGCAGTAAGCCAAGTTCTTCCTACTATCGAAGAAGAGTACAACAAGCACCCTGAGTTTGAGAAGGCGAACCTCATCGAGCGCCTTTGCATCCCCGATCGTGTATGTGAGTTTCGCATCACATGGGTAGATGACCAGGGTAAGGTACAGACCAACATGGGTTATCGTATCCAGCACAATAACGCCATCGGTCCGTACAAAGGAGGTCTCCGTTATCATAAGAGTGTGAACCTCGGTATCCTGAAGTTCCTTGCTTTCGAGCAGACTTTCAAGAACTCACTGACTACCCTGCCTATGGGTGGTGCAAAAGGAGGTTCCGACTTCTCTCCACGTGGCAAGAGCGACGCAGAGGTAATGCGTTTCTGCCAGGCATTCATGAATGAGTTGTATCGCGTTATCGGTCCAGATGAGGACGTTCCCGCTGGTGACATTGGTGTTGGTGGTCGTGAGGTAGGTTACCTTTTCGGACAGTACAAGAAATTGACCCACCAGTTCCAGGGTGTGCTGACCGGTAAGGGAATCCCCTTCGGTGGTTCACTGATTCGTCCTGAGGCTACCGGTTACGGATGTGTTTACTTCCTGACTTCTATGCTTGCTACCCGCAATATCGACATCAAGGGTAAGAAGGTGCTGATCTCCGGTTCTGGTAACGTAGCACAGTATGCTACTGAGAAGTGCATCCAGCTCGGTGCTATTCCTATGACCCTCTCCGACTCTGACGGTTACATCTACGACCCAGACGGTATCACCGCTGAGAAGCTGGAGTACGTGAAGGAGCTGAAGAACGTAGAGCGTGGACGTATCAAGGAGTATGCTGAGGAGTATCCTAACGCAGTATATCACGCTGGTGAGCGTCCTTGGCACGAGAAGGCTGACATCGCCCTGCCTTGCGCTACACAGAACGAGATCAACGGTGAGCAGGCTCAGGCTCT
>DEJF01000028.1:0-1559 GCA_002353225.1 Prevotella sp. UBA2755
TCATGCATTCTCTGCTTTGATGTCCTCATAGTAATGAGCCATTGTGCTGTGGAAATAAGGAACCAGGAAGATAAAGCCAAAACCGAATGTGAGGATGGACAGGATAGCCCAGCCGATGAAACTCAGCACCAGCCAGAACAGCTCCATCTTGTGTCCCTTCATCATCTCTGCACTCTTCTTCATAGCGTCAGCAGCACTGATCTGCTTGTCATCCTTCAGAATGTACTCGGTCAGTGCAAACATCATAGCGAGGATGATTCCAGGAATAATCAGCAAGAGCATACCGATAGCAATACAGATTGATACCAAGAAGCCTGCGAGGAAGATACGGACGAAGTCCTTGTAACCGTCGAACAGACGCTCGTAGGCAATATCCTCGTTACGGATGAGGTTCAGGAAATAAACAGTAATACCCCATTCCAAGGGCAGACAGAGGATATACCAGAATCCAGAGATTCCATAACCTGTCGTTACGTCAAAGAACATCGAAGCTCCCTGACCTACACATCCACTGATCAGCAGATAGATAATGGCAGCAATGACACCATTCGTCCACTTGCCTTCCAAGGAGGCAAGAGCGCGATTTTTGTAACCTTGATTTGTATCCATAATAGTTAACTTAAGATTGGTTCTTACTCAATCACTACAGTCGTCCAACCGTGCTTGTCCTCAATCTCTCCATACTGGATGCCACGGAGGGTCTCAAAGAGTTTCTTGGAGATAGGACCTGGCTTCTCACCGAAGTCATAACGCTTACCAGTCTCTAAGTCGTCGATGTAGGAGATAGGACTGATCACGGCGGCTGTACCACAAGCGCCAGCCTCCTCGAAGGTCTCTAACTCCTCCTCAGGAATAGGACGACGCTCCACCTTCAGACCGAGGTCCTCGGCAACCTGCATCAGACTCTTATTGGTGATAGAGGGCAGGATAGAGGTGGACTTTGGAGTGACATAGGTGTTGTTCTTGATACCGAAGAAGTTGGCGGCACCACACTCGTCAATGTATTTCTTCTCTTTGGCATCGAGGTAGAACTCACAGGCATACCCCTTCTCGTGGGCGAGGTTGTTGGCAAAGAGGGAAGCGGCATAGTTACCACCGACCTTGTATTTACCAGTACCGAGGGGAGCCGAACGGTCGTACTCACGGATGATGACGTAGGGATTGCTGGAGAAGCCGCCCTTGAAATACGGACCTACGGGGGTCACGAAGATCAGGAAACAGTATTCTTTGGCAGGATGTACACCCACCTGGGCGCTCGTACCAATCAGCAAGGGACGGATATACAGGGTAGCACCGCTCTCGTAAGTAGGAATCCACTCCTGGTTGAGGCGTACCACCTTCTTCACCATCTCCTCAAATAACTCAGTGGGCAGTTCAGGCATCAAGATACCACGACAGGTGCTCTGCAGGCGCTCCGCATTGTCCTTCACACGGAAGATGCGCACCTTACCGTCCTTGCAACGATAAGCCTTCAGTCCCTCGAAAGCCTCCTGTCCGTAGTGCAGACAGGTGGCAGCCATGTGCAGGTTCAGATACTCGTCGGAGCAAACTTCAATCTC
>DEJF01000028.1:1598-17398 GCA_002353225.1 Prevotella sp. UBA2755
TTCATATAACCGAACGACAGGTTTCCCCAGTCTAAATCTTTCATATCGTAATAATTTTAGTCCTTTTTCTTTTAAATTGTTTGCAAAAGTACATAATTTATGGCACACTTGCAAATGAAATGTGCATTATTTATCGTCTTCGAGTATCTTTTTGATGTCCTCGTCCGTTTTCGTCAACTTATCTTTACATTCTCTGATGAGTTCTTTCGCCTTCTTCAACTGTACTGTCAACTCATCAATCCCATACTCATTGCGCTCCATTTTCTGCACAATCACATCCAACTCCTTTAATGCTTCTTCGTATTTCATAACTCTCTTATTTTGACCTTTGACCTTTAACCGTTGACCTGATTTTTCCTTTCTCCACACGTGTCTCTATCTCGTCACCTGCTTTCAGTTGTTGCGGGTCATGAACGACCTTTCCGTTAAACAGTGTGATACTATACCCACGACTTAGCAGCAGGGTGGGGTCGAGTAGTTCCACCCGTTGTGCCGCCATCTCCAGATGATGCCGCTCTTGCACGATACGTTGTTGAAGGGCATGACAGATACGCTCATAACGCTGGTCCAACTGATGTTCGAAGTTGGTCTTGAACATGGTGAGCATAAACGCGATACGTTGTTGCACATCGTTCAGGTGCTGGAGTGTATCGGCAAGATGGGCTATCAGGAAAGCAGCCGCGGCCGTCGGGGTCTTGACTCTGGTGTTTGACACCATGTCCAACACACACTCATCCCTGTCGTGTCCGATACCAGTGATGATGGGTAGTGGGAAGTTGGCTACATTCTCGGCAAGGGGTAAGGTGTCGAAACCGCTCATGTCACTTGTAGAGCCACCTCCACGGATAATCACTACCACGTCGAAGTCGTCAGTATGTTCGTTGATACGGTTCAGTGCGGCTATCACACTCTGCTCCACCTGTTCGCCTTGCATGACGGCAGGAAACAGGGTGGGATAGAACACCAGTCCGTACTCGTTTTCCATCAGTTGACGACAGAAATCACCATAGCCTGCAGCAGTCTCCGCCGAGATAACGGCGATACGCTGGCAGAAACGGGGAATGACCAGTTCCCGTTGCAGGTCGAAGACACCCTCTGCTTTTAGTTGGGCGATGATCTGTTGGCGGCGTTGTGCCATGTCACCCAGCGTGTAGTTCGGGTCGATATCGGTAACGATCCACGAGAAACCGTATGCCTCATGGAACTGAGGATAGACTTTCAGCAGTACCTTCATACCAGCCCTTAGGGATTGTCCCGTGGTACGCTCGAAGTAAGGCTGCACCATCGCCCATGTCTGTTTCCAGCATTTAGCGGAAGCCTTGGCAATAGGGGTATTGGAAGTCTCGTCCTTCTCCACGAGTTCCATATAACAGTGTCCGCGACTCTCCCTGCATTCCGACAGTTCCGCCTCTACCCAATACTCATCGGGCAGTTCCGCTTCTATCGCCTCCCTCACGAGACCATTCAGCACCTGCAGTGTATATCGTTTCTCTCCAGCCATCTCTTTAACCTTTAACCTTAGACCTTTAACCTTTAACCTCAGACCTCAGACCTCTAACCTTACTCCTTCATTCTCCCCACCATATAAGCACGCCAGAAGTTAGGTAGTCCGTAGCCGAACACATTATCGGGATGCTCTTTGTTATTACCAGACTGGCGGATGAGTTCCATCACCTCCAATGCCGTCTTCTCTGGTAAAGCCTGCCACAGACAAGCCGTCAGTCCGCAGATGATGGGAGCGGCAAAGGAGGTTCCCATATCCTGAGCGATAGACCCTCTGCCTGTGACGATGGTGGCGGGACTTCCGATGGCGACGATGTCTGGTTTCACTCTTCCGTCCTGTGTAGGACCCACAGAACTGAAAGGTGCATTGGTCAACATATCCGTAACGGCACCTACTGTCAGACAGTCGTCGGCATCAGCAGGGAAGGTCAGTTTCTTCCAAGGTCCCATGCCAGAGTTACCGGCGGAGTTGACGAGTATCATCCCTTTCTTAGCCACAAAAGAGGCAGAGTGACTGATATATGTCGAGTGTCCGTCGAGTTGCCATAGTTTATGTGACTCACTCCCTTTATCGAAATTGTTATAGCCTAATGAAGAGTTGATAAGGTCGCAACCTGCTGAGTCGGCAAACTCAGCGGCTATTGCCCAGTAGTCCTCCTCCACCTCCTGTTCTGACTGTCCGTCCTCACAGCGTAATAACCAATAACTTGCCTTGGGGGCAGTACCTATATAATAATAAGGTCTTTGGATCGTCATGGTGGACAAGACCTTGGTACCATGGTCGAGTTCATAAAAGACCGAGGGAGAGGCTGGATATATAAAGTCACGAGTACCCTTGATGTCCACCCTGCTGAATGCAGGAATCTTGTCAACGTTCTTGAAACCGCCGTCCAGTACAGCGATGATCATTCCCTCACCCATACAGTTGATGTCGTGTAACCTGTTCCCGTTCAGACTCTTGATTTGTGCGTCAGCGCGTCCGTACGGTGTGGAGTATATGGAGTCCCACGCATTGAAATCCTCCTCGTATTTCGTCTTGAGTGCCGTAGGCTGGATTGAGTCAGGAGCCTGCCATACCAGCCGACAGTCCTTCACACAAGGGAGGAGGCGGAGACGACGCAGTTCACTGGTGTCTCTCATCTGTGCCAGTACGGTATTATTCCACCTGCTTGTACCCAACACCATAGTTTTCATGGACTCAATCTGTCTCACATACTTTGGGGTGACAGGCAGATCGGTAGAGTCTAAAGGCAGTCCCTGTTTTCTCCTTCTCTCCACCGAACGTTTGGAGAGAAATCGGGTAGGGTGGTTCAGGGAATAGGGCGAGTTCTGTTTGTCACGCAGTGTCACTCTATAGATAAACGACGGACATTCCTTGTTGCGCACTTTTCGTGCACGGTCCTGTGCCAAGCCGTTCACAGCCGTTACCAGTATGACGAGTGTCAGTATGAATCTCCCCATTCTCTTTCCTGTTATCCTCCGAAATACTCCTCCAGTTCCGTTGCGGCACTTCCCTCACTATTGGGAAGATCACGGATGATGACACCATGCTCCAACAGGGCGATGCGAGTCGATATGTCGACGGTGTGCTGCAGGTTATGGCTGGAGATAAGCAGGGTAGCACCTGTCTCATGGGAATAGTCGGTGAGAACGTGCTTCAATGTCAACTGGCTCGACGGGTCGAGGAAGTTGAAGGGCTCGTCAAGGATGACTATCTGGGGACGGCGGAAGAGTGCAGAGATGATACCCACCTTCTGTTTGTTACCAGCGGAGAGGTTGCGGATGAGTTTCTTCTGTCCGAAGACCTCCCCGGCGGCAAACTGCTCGAAGTCTTGCAGTCGCTCGTCCACCTGCTGTTGTGTCATACCCGATATCTTTCCAAGGAAAGCAAAATATTCCTCAGGAGTGAGGAAGTCGATGAGGAAGCCCTCATCAATGTAAGCACCTACATGCTGTTTCCATTCCTCACTCTCGGTAGGATTGATAGTCTCACTCCCGTTCCCCTCTCCTGTAGGCGAGGGAAATATATAGTTAACCGTACCCTTGTCTGCTTGGAGCAGGTCGAGGAGGAGACGGAAGAGTGTCGTCTTACCGGCTCCGTTGTTACCTACAAGTCCGAGGATGTCCCCATCCTGGATGGAAAACTGGTCGATGTCGCAGGCTACGGTCTCGCCGAACTGCTTTTTAAGATGATCTATAGTAATCATAATTCCTAATTTCTAATTACTAATTCCTAATTAAACAATCCCTCTACCATGACATTGCTTGAATTTCTTACCAGAGCCGCAGGGGCATGGGTCGTTACGTCCAGGCAGTTTGTCCTTGATAATCGGAGTGCGTGGCTGCTGGGCACGGGTATCGTGGGCAGCGGCGGCAGCCTGATTGGGGTCGGTCAACTGTTCGGAGCCTAACTGCTGCTTGCTCTCGGTGTATTGCTGACGCTGGGTGCGCTGCTCAGGAGCCGCCTCGCGGACATCCTGCTGCTGCATCTCAGGAATAGCACCACGCATAAGGATGGAGACGATACGGTTGTTCATCTCGTTAATCATAGTGTCCCAAACCTTGGCACTCTCCAGTTTGAAAATCAGCAACGGGTCTTTCTGCTCGTAACTGGCGTTCTGTACAGAGTGACGTAACTCATCGAGTTCACGGAGGTTCTCCTTCCATGACTCATCGATGATATGCAGCAGCATCTGCTTCTCGAACTCCTTGACGATTGACTTGCTCTCTGTGTCGTAAGCCTCTTTCAGGTTGCATGGGATATTATACATCTTGCGACCGTCCGTCAATGGAACCATGATACGCTCGTAGATCTGACCTTGGTTCTCATAGACCTGC
Source organism: Prevotella sp. UBA2755 (assembly GCA_002353225.1). Taxonomy (GTDB): domain Bacteria; phylum Bacteroidota; class Bacteroidia; order Bacteroidales; family Bacteroidaceae; genus Prevotella. Next base: position 5,940 of record DEJF01000028.1, read on the forward strand.
TTGATGATAGGCTGAGCCACCTCACGGATGCGCTCTGTCTTGCGAGAGAAGGTCTCCATCACCTGCTGGAAGGCGTTCTCCTCCAGTTCCTCACGCTGCTCGTTGAGGAACTGCTCGTTGGTGAAAGGCACCTCCATGGCGAAGATATGCAGGAACTCCTCCTTGCAACCCTCATAGTCGTTATTCTCGATGATGTTCACCACACGGTCCCACATCATATTAGAGATATCCATGCCGATACGCTCACCCATCAGGGCGTGACGACGCTTCTCATAGATTACGGTACGCTGCTTATTCATCACGTCATCGTACTCCAGCAGACGCTTACGGATACCGAAGTTATTCTCTTCCACCTTCTTCTGGGCTCGCTCAATCTGACGGCTGATCATCGGACTCTCAATCATCTCACCCTCCTTGAAACCAAGACGGTCCATGACGGTGGCGATACGCTCGGAACCGAACAGACGCATCAGTTTGTCCTCCAAAGAGACGAAGAACAGAGAACTACCCGGGTCTCCCTGACGACCGGCACGACCACGCAACTGGCGGTCGACACGACGGCTCTCATGACGCTCTGTACCGATGATGGCAAGACCGCCAGCCTCCTTGACCTCAGGTGACAGTTTGATATCGGTACCACGACCAGCCATGTTGGTGGCAATCGTCACGGCACCCAGTCCGTTGGTAGACTGACCGGCGAGTGCCACGATGTCAGCCTCTTTCTGGTGGAGTTTAGCGTTCAGCACCTGATGGGGAATACCCTCACGCTTACCTGTCTCAGGGTTGACATACATATCGAGCATACGGCTCAGTAACTCGGAGATCTCCACGGAGGTCGTACCAATCAGGGTAGGACGTCCTGCCTTACGCAAGCGGACAACCTCCTCGATAACGGCACGGTATTTCTCACGGGCGGTCTTATAGACACGGTCGTCCATATCATCACGGATAACGGGCTTGTTGGTAGGAATCTCCACAACGTCGAGTTTGTAGATGTCCCAGAACTCACCAGCCTCAGTGGAGGCGGTACCTGTCATACCAGCCAGTTTATGGTACATACGGAAGTAATTCTGCAAGGTGATAGTAGCGAATGTCTGGGTGGCAGCCTCCACCTTAACATGCTCCTTCGCCTCGACAGCCTGATGGAGTCCGTCTGACCAACGGCGTCCTTCCATGATACGACCCGTCTGCTCATCGACAATCTTCACCTCGCCGTCGATGACCACATACTCGTCGTCCTTGTTGAACATGGTGTAAGCCTTCAGCAACTGCTGGAGGGTATGTACGCGCTCACTCTGTACGGCATAGTGGTTGAGCATCTCGTCTTTCTTGTTCAGACGCTCCTCGTCAGAGAGCCCTGTCTCATTCTCCAGGGCAGAAAGTTGACTGGCTATGTCTGGCAATACGAACAACTCGGCATCGTTCACCTGCTTGGCAAGCCATGCCGTACCCTTATCGGTGAGGTCGCAGGAGTTCAGTTTCTCGTCAACAACGAAGTACAGGGGCTCCACAGCCTCCGGCATACGGCGGTTGTTATTCTCCATATAGGTGTTCTCGGTGTTCTGCATGCCCGACTTGATACCTTCCTCAGAGAGGAACTTAATGAGGGGCTTGTTCTTAGGCAGACACTTATGTGAGCGGAAGAGGGCAAGGAAACCTTCCTCCTCCAACTTCTTATCGTTCTTCTCACGACCCTCGGCTATCTTCTGCTTAGCCTCTGCGAGATACTGGGTGGCAAGTTGGCGCTGTACCCCCACGAGTTTCTCTACCAGTGGCTGGTACTCCTCAAACATCTGGTCGTCACCCTTGGGGACAGGACCTGAGATGATCAACGGGGTACGGGCATCGTCAATCAACACGGAGTCGACCTCATCGACGATGGCATAGTTATGGGCACGCTGCACAAGGTCTTGTGGCGAGATAGCCATATTGTCACGCAGGTAGTCGAAACCGAACTCATTGTTCGTACCGAAGGTGATGTCACACTGGTAAGCCTTGCGGCGAGCCTCGGAGTTAGGCTGGTGCTTGTCGATACAGTCGACGGAGAGCCCGTGGAACATATAAAGCGGTCCCATCCACTCGGAGTCACGCTTGGCGAGGTAGTCGTTGACAGTCACCACATGTACACCATTACCTGTCAGTGCATTAAGGAAGACGGGCAGGGTAGCGACGAGGGTCTTACCCTCACCAGTCGCCATCTCGGCAATCTTACCTTGATGCAGTACCGTACCACCGAAGAGTTGCACGTCATAGTGTATCATCTCCCATTTCAGGTCGTTACCTCCTGCGGTCCAGTGGTTATGGTAGATTGCCTTGTCACCGTCAATGGTGATGAAGTCTTTCTTCGGGTCACTGGCAAGTTCACGGTCGAAGTCCGTTGCCGTCACAATAGTCTCTTCATTCTCGGCAAAACGGCGAGCCGTCTCCTTGACAATGCTAAATACTTCAGGCATCACCTCATTGAGGGCGTCTTCGTAAATCTCCAGTGCCTCCTTCTCCAGTTTATCAATCTGGGCAAAGATCTCTGCACGCTCGTCAATAGGCGTATCCTCAATGGTTGCCTTTAAACGTTCAATCTCTTCTTTCTGTGCCTTGGCGGATTCTTGTACCTTTTGCTGGATGTCCTTGGTGCGCTGGCGCAGTTGGTCGTTGTCGAGTTTCTGAATCTCAGGGTAGGCGGCTTTCACTTTCTCCACCAACGGCTGAATCAGTTTCATGTCACGGGTAGACTTGTTGCCGAACAACGATGTCAAAATCTTGGTTAAATTCATATCTTATTCTATTTTTGTTTTTACCTTATTAATATAAAACGGATGCAAAGGTACGAATTAATTTCCGTACTTTTGCTTGCCTTTTTACTTTTTTACCGTTTTGTCTTTAAAAAAGTGGCTCGGATGAACAGGCATTCGGGGCTCGGATGCGGATGGCACGAGCAATTGCCGGTGCGATACGGTCGACCGTGACAGGAGTCTGAATACGCTCGGCTTTCGTTCCTCCTCCATAGATAATGATAGGGAAGGGAACATGTGCCGAACGGGAGGTTGACTGCTCTGAGGTATCTTCGTTAATAAGTCTCCAACCTGGTGCGATGTCGATAATCAGGTCACCGCATTTCTCTACATTAAAACCATTGCGGATACTTTCAAGTAAATAACTATCACTTGTTAGTAACTGATTGGCTGTATATACGTTACGGACTCCAGATATTTGCAGCATGAACTCTTGTGAGCGACTACATATCTCCCCTAAATGAATGTTCTTCTGGCGTAAGAGTTGGTGGTTGAAATAAATCTGGTTCTTGTGACAGAACTCTACATATTTGGCAGAACCGAAGACGGCGCCTAAATACATGTTCAGCAGGTTGGCAGTGCGGTTGATGTAGAACGTGCCCGTTGGGATACGGTAGCGTTCCTGATTACCTTCCTCTTCTTCCTCTCGACTGGTGGTACCCGTGATGACGAACAATACCCGGTCACGGGGTATCTGTCGTTCGATGCCATTAAGGAGTTGTGTCATCTGGCGGTCCAGTGCCACGTACGACTCCATCTGCAGTCCTGCCTCATAGGTCAGACTCAGAAGGTCAGTCTTGTCATCATTGCCGATACCAGCCTGCTCCAAGCATTTCAGTGCTGCGTCTGTCACTGCCTTGTTGGGATCTGCATCAGGTTGGAAGAGTCGGGAGTATCCGCTAAGCCATTGGTTCAGTGGACGGTAATAGGTCGTTGTCGCCCATTTCCCGTTGCTGATCCATGCGGCACCGTCAGCGGCATGACCTGCAGACAGGATGGCGGCATCAGCAGTAGGGGCGAAAGAGAATACCTTGGCAATACCGTTGGTTGCCATCTTCAACTCATCACTGAGTGTTGAGGTACCTAAGAACTGTGGTGAATAGCCGATCTTCTGGTCTCTCACACAGTTCTGTGGACGGAGGGTCTGCTTGTCAAGCCATTCTTCAGCAGTAATACCATTATAATAAGGTACGGTGCCAGTGTGTAGGGAAGCAATGGCGGAGGCACGGTCTACTGGTGTGAAATTGTAAGCGCCATTAGTGAATACCTTTCCCTCTGTCAGCAACCTCCTTAATCCCTCGTTACCGTAGAGCGGGGCGTATGTGTCCAAATAGTCTGTGCGCAACTGGTCGATGGTGATACTAACCACCAGTCTTGGAGCCTGTGCAACAGCCTGTGCATAGGTCTCCGCATTGAAGCCTAAGATTGACAAGAGGGTGATATACAGGTATCTGTTTCTCATTTGACGCACTTTTTAATATGCAATATGCTCTGTAACAGCAAACATAATGCCAAATTCCAAATGCCTTCGGCATACGACTGGAAGAGACTGCCTATCAAGAAAAGGATGCATAAGACGGCGGTGATGTGCCAATAACATGTTTTTTTATTCCTGATGTCTTGCCAAAGAAAAAACCAGGGTAGGGGATTTAGCAGGATGAATTGCAGGTTTAGATTCACTGTCGGGTGCTGAGAGAAAAGCATCAAGAAAAGGACAATACCGATAGTTCCTGTCGTAACCATCAGGAAAACGTCCCATATGACGAATATACGGCGCTTCTTCCATTCAACAAAGAAAAGGAAAAGTCCGATGACTGACATAATGACAAAACAGACAACAGGACGTAAAGGGAAACTTTGTTTCCTGATTTGCACACCAGCAGGTACACCGATTCTGCGTTCTTTTACTAATGGGCGATAGTCACCGTTATGGTAGATATTCGCATGATCGAAATCATACATCAGGTTATAGGGGAGGAACTCCTGTTGTTCCCGATTTGTCTTCTGGTCGGCAAGAATACCCAGTAAGAGGTCATTGCCAAAGGCGGACCAAGGGTTGTCTTTCGTCATCTCATGCACCATCTCGCGGTAGGATGGGGTATCGTCCTCCCGTTTCTCGTACTCCACCTTTCCTTGAATGCATTGTTCAATGATATCCCGTGCCTTCGTCGTGCAGTTGTTATAGAAATAATTATAACGATAGATGCGGTTTTCTTCCTGCATATTAACGGCAAGAGCCTGTTGGAGAGTCGCTTTCTCCTCGTCCGTCAAGTTTAATACCTGTTCAGTCACCATACTTCCGAAACGGCGGTATTCCTCTTGGAAAAGACGGTATGGATAGGCTCCTAACTCATAGTCAGTGATGCCGAATACAAAGCGTAATACGAAAAAGGGTTTACGGTAGTCGAAGACTCCATAATTGAAAGCCACGTCAAGTCCTCCTTTCCGCAAATCGTGGTAGCGGATAGCGGTGTGCCCGTATAGACTATACACCTCGTCATGCGGCTGACAGGTCAGCAGGCTGATCTCCACAGAGTCCATCCGCAGGGAGTCAGACTGTGCCACCACAGGTGTTGAGGTGAGGAAAAGAAGTCCCAGACAACCACCTTTCAGAGCATTAAAAATCTTTTTTAAATGTTTCACGATGCAAAATTAACCTATATTTTCCACTTAACGTTCGATTATTTCGTTTTTTTTCAATAATTTTGCAACCCGAAATCGAATGATTAAATTAATAAAGTTCATGAAGAGATTCCTTTTAAGTAGCATTTTGCTGGGTTTTTGTACCCTGTCTATGGTAGCCCAGAGTGGTACGAAATCACCATATAGCCAGTATGGACTTGGTATCCTGTCCGACCAGTCGCAGGGTTTTAACCGTGGAATGAGTGGTTTGTTTCAAGGTTTTCGTAATGGTAATCAGGTGAATATGCAGAACCCTGCATCTTTCTCTGCCGTTGACTCTTTAAGTATGATCGTCGACTTAGGCGTATCTGGACAATTTACCAATTTCAAGGAAGGTAATGCAAAAGTCAATGCTAAGACAGGTAATTTCGAATATGCCACAGCGTTGTTCCGTATTTTCCCTAAATTTGGTGCGAGTATCGGTATCGTACCTTTTACTAATATAGGCTATAACTATTCTACCAAGCAGAAAGTGGGAACGTCCTCTACTACGACGACCATGACTTTCGAAGGTAGCGGTGGTTTACGTCAGGTGTATTTAGGCTTGGGTTATGAGTTTTTCAAAGGCTTCTCCCTTGGTGCGACGATCTCTTACCTCTGGGGTGATTATGATCGCTCTATCACGGTGATAAGTAGTGATTCGTACGTCAACACTCTTTCTAAGAGTTATGAGGCTGATATCAGTAGTTACAAACTTGATTTCGGTGCACAGTATAGGTATGAGTTGTCCAAGAAAGACGTGCTGACTTTTGGAGCCACCTTTGGACTGGGACATAAACTTGGATCAGACCCGACGCTATCGGTGTTAAATATGGATACTCAGACAGGTGTTACCAGTCTCTCTATCGATACGGTCTATAACGCATTGTCCATACCTATGACGATAGGTGCCGGAGTTGCTTATAACAGAAATAAGTCTTTGACGGTCGGTGCCGATTATCAGTTGATGCGCTGGGGGGCAGAGTCTTTCCCTGTGGTGAATGAGAACACGAATGATTATGAACTGGTGAAAGACTACTTTAAGAATCGTCATAAGTTGACGGTTGGTGCCGACTGGATTCCTAATCCCAGTCCGATTGCTCGTGGGTTCTTTAAACGTATGCACTATCGTGTAGGTGCTTCGTATGCTACACCTTATTATAAAATAAATGGGCAGGACGGTCCTAAGGAGATAACGGTGAGTGCCGGTTTTGGTATTCCATTGGTCAATTCCTGGAATAATCGTTCTGTGCTTAATGTCAGTTTCCAGTGGGTCAACCAGTCGGCTAAGAACTTGATTACGGAGAACACATTCCGTGTGACTGTGGGCTTGACCTTCAATGAACGCTGGTTTGCTAAATGGAAAGTCGACTAAGTATCCTCATTGTCTCCTTGGTGTTTGTGCTGCTTGCTTCGTGTGAGCAGCCAAGGGAACATACTGCTCCAGCCATACATGAACGTGACTCCGTATCGATGATGACGACTTACGGAGTCAACACGTTGATATCAGACTCAGGTGTCATCAAATACCGTATCGTGACGGAGCGATGGGATGTGAATACGATTAAGCAACCTTCTCGCTGGACCTTTGAACGGGGTGTTTTTCTGGAGCAGTTTGATGATAAATTCCATATTGAGGGCTATATATTCGCTGATACGGCATGGTACTATGACCAGTTGAAACTCTGGGAACTACGTGGCAGGGTACGTATCCGCAATGTCAATGGACTGGTCTTTCGTAGCGAGGAACTGTTTTGGGATGGCATGAAACATGAATTCTATTCCCATAAGTACTCTCGTGTCGTGACTCCAGAGCGTGAATTGGAGGGTACCTATTTCCGTAGTGATGAGCACATGCGGCATTATGAGGTGACAAACAGTGTCGGCTCCTTCCAGTCGGAGGATTTAGAACCTGAGCAGGAGGAACCGGCAAAGGAGCAGAAGACCCCTGCGGACACGGCAAAGCAGGAAAAGCCTGTTCGTCCTGCTGCTACAAAACATAAGGCAACGATAAAACCAGCACAGCCATGACATATCTGATTATAGGACTTCTCATCACCATGATTTTCTCCGCCTTCTTCTCTGGTATGGAGATAGCCTTTGTGTCGAGTAATAGGCTTCGCGCAGAGATGGATCGTGAGAAGAACGGTTTCTCTCAGCGTGCCATAGCCTATTTCTATCAGCATCCCAATAATTTCGTGAGTACGATGCTGGTGGGTAATAATATCGCGTTGGTTGTTTATGGTATTCTCTTTGCCCGTATCTTTGACACCACACTCTTCTATGGGTTGAGCGACGGACTTCGGGTTACCGCAGACACCTTGTTGTCTACCATCGTGGTCCTCTTTACAGGAGAGTTCTTTCCGAAGACGATCTTTAAGGCTAATCCCAATACGATGCTGACGGTCTTTGCCCTTCCTGCATGGATTTGTTATGTGATACTCTATCCCGTTTCGCGTTTTGGTACAATGCTTTCCCGCGGATTGTTGCGGATATTTGGTGTGCGTATCCCTAAGGAAGAACAAGATAAGGAGTTCTCAAAGGTAGACCTTGACTATCTTGTGCAGTCGAGTATTGATAATGCGGCGAACGAGGATGAGATAGAGGACGAGGTGAAGATATTCCATAACGCCCTTGACTTCTCAGATACAAAGGTGCGTGATTGTATGGTGCCCCGTACGGAGATTGAGGCTGTTGATATGGAGGACAGCACGATGGAACAACTACAGAACCGTTTCGTGGAGAGCGGACATTCTAAAATTGTCGTTTATCGGGATGACATTGACCATATTATTGGCTATGTCCATTCTTCTGACCTCTTTAGAATCAACCCGATAACCAATAGCCAACAACTCTCTGCCAACAGCCAATTACTCAGGGAGATGCCTTATGTCCCGGAGACAATGGCAGCCAGTAAGTTGATGCAGACGTTCCTACAACAGAAAAAGTCTCTTGCCGTGGTGATTGACGAGTTTGGAGGTACCAGCGGCTTGGTGTCTTTAGAGGACATCGTGGAAGAGATCTTCGGTGATATCGAGGATGAGCATGACAATACGAAATATGTTGCCAGAGAGTTGGGAGAGGGTGAATATATGCTCTCGGCACGTCTGGAGATAGAGAAAGTCAATGAAATGTTTGGACTTGACCTGCCAGAGAGTGACGACTATATGACGGTAGGTGGACTGATCCTTCATGAGTATCAGAGTTTCCCCAAACTTAACGAAATCATTAAGATTGGTCGATTTGAGTTCAAGATTATCAGAAATACCATGACTAAAATTGAGTTAGTACGGCTAAAAGTGATGGAATAAGGCAATTTTTTCGTTTTATCTTTCGCTGTTTGATATTATTTTTGTAATTTTGTCGGCTGAATTTGAAAATTGAGTATTTCCCGTTGTAAGGGAAAGTGGCGAAAGCCCAAATAGTTAGGAATAAACATTAAAACAAAAGCATAAAATGGCAGCAATTGGAAAAATTAGAAGTTGGGGTCCCGTTCTCGCTACTGTGATCGGTCTCGCCCTGTTTGCATTCATTGCCGAGGAAATGTTCCGCTCTTGTGAGGCTACAAGCAACGAGAAGCGCCAGCAGGTCGGCGAAGTGTTAGGTAAGAAAATCTCCGTACAGGATTTTCAGTCTCTGGTCGATGAGTACCAGTCGGTAATCAAAATGACCCAAGGTCGTGACAACCTCTCTGAGGAGGAGTTGAATCAGGTGAAGGATCAGGTATGGCAGCAGTATGTCAACAATACCATTATGGAGGCAGAGGCAAAGAAACTCGGTCTTACTGTTACTGACGAGGAACTCCAGAATATCTTGAAGGCTGGAACGAATCCTATGTTGATGCAGACTCCGTTTGTCAATCAGCAGACAGGTCGCTTTGATGTGACACAACTCACTAAGTTCCTTGCCGACTATAAGAAGATGCAGGAACAGCCTCAGCAGGCTCAGGCTGCTGAGCAGTACAAGCAGATTTACGATTATTGGAAGTTCATTGAGAAGCAACTCCGTCAGAATACGCTGGGCATGAAATACCAGACCCTCCTCTCACAGTGTCTGATTTCCAACCCTGTTTCTGCTAAAATGGCATTCGACGCTCAGAATCAGGAGAGTGACATTCAACTCGCCACACTTCCTTACTCTGCTATCAAGGATAGTGACGTGGAGGTAAGCGAGTCAGACCTGAAGGCTAAGTATGACGAGGAAAAGGAAATGTACAAGCAGTATTTCGAAAGCCGTGACATCAAGTATGTAGACTTCCAGGTAGTTGCTTCTGCTGCTGACCGTGCCGCATTGATGAAGACCATCAATGACGCTCGTCAGAAGTTGGAGAGTGGGGCAGCACCCGCAGAGGTTGTTCGCAAGGCTCAGTCTCAGATCGCTTACTCAGGCATTGCCGCTACCAAGCGTGCTTTTGCTTCTGATATTGCTAACAAACTCGACTCTATGCAGATTGGTCAGGTCAGTGCTCCTTTCGAGACTGCCTACGATAATACCGTGAATGTGATTAAACTGATTAATAAAGTACAGGCTCCTGACTCTATTGAGTATCGTCAGATTCAGGTCGGCGGTGCTACTGTTGAGGCTGCGCATAAGACAGCCGATAGTATCTTCACGGCCCTGAAGGGTGGTGCAGACTTTGAGGCTATTGCCAAGAAATATGGTCAGACAGGTGAGAAGCAGTGGCTGACATCCTCTATGTATGAGAATGCTCCTTCTATTGACGCTGACTCAAAGGCTTATCTTACTGCTTTAACAACATTGGCTCCTAATGAGTTGCAGAATGTGGAGTTCACACAGGGTAATATTGTCGTACAGGTTACCAACCGGAAGGCTATGGTTACCAAGTATGATGCTGCTGTTATCAAGCATACCATTGATTTCTCAAAGGATACCTACTCACAGGCTTATAATAAGTTTAGTCAGTATGTTAGCGAGAATAAGTCTTTGGAGGGCTTGGAGAAGAACGCCCAGAAGTTCGGTTATAAGGTTCAGGAGCGTAAAGACCTTATGAATTCTGAGCATAACGTGGCTGGTCTGCGTTCTACTCGTGACGCTATGAAGTGGATCTTCGATGCGAAGGCAGGCGATGTTTCTCCTCTCTATGAGTGTGGCAATAACGACCATTTGATGGTTATCGCCCTTACTAAGGTTCACCCTGCAGGTTATCGTGACCTTGCTTCGGTGGAGGATCAGGTAAAGCAGGAGGTTATACGTGATAAGAAATTCGCCAAGGCTGCTGAGATGCTGAAAGGTGTTAACAGTCTCGATGCCGCTAAGCAGAAGGGCGCTAAGATTGACAGTGTTCGTCAGATTACCTTCTCTGCTCCTGTCTTCGTACAGGCTACTGGTACCAGTGAGCCCGCATTGAGTGGTGCTGTCGCTTCTGCCAAGGCTGGTCAGTTCAGTGCAGCCCCCATCAAGGGTAATGGTGGTGCCTTCCTCTTCAAGGTCATCGGTAAGAAGCAGCGTGAGAACGCAAAGTTCGACGCTAAGGCTCAGCAAGCACAATTGAAGCAGCAGGCACTTCAGGCTGCCAGTCGTTTCATGAACGAACTCTATTTGAAGGCTAATGTGGTGGACAACCGCTACCTGTTCTTCTAAGAAGTAGTTAATACGCTTGTTTGGGATAAGAAAGTTTCCTAAAAGTTGGAAATCTGAGAGGGGTTTTGTACCATTATATCTGAATCCCCATCAAAGTATTTAAAGACTCTATACAAAAACGGCTGGCAGAGCAATGTTTCTGCCGGTCGTTTAGTTTTTTGATAAATACTACATGTGATTTTTAAACACGAATAATCTGCAAATCATCCGTGTAAGTGGTTGGGTAACTGACTGGTTGCGAAGCCCGTACCTTCGACCTTCGACCCTTGCCCTTCGACCTTAGCCCCTTGCCCTTCGACCCTTGAAGGTACCGCCTTCACATGGAGGAAGCGGCATCCTCACATGCAGGAGGTATGGGCTTCGGAACAAAACAAGTTGTTTTGTTCTCATGGGAGGCATCCCTATCAT
>DEJF01000074.1:0-3726 GCA_002353225.1 Prevotella sp. UBA2755
AATTCTTTCCCAAAAGGTGAAAGGGCAAGCTTTGCCAGTCGGAAGTGCATCCTTCCGAACGGGATGCCGATGATGGTTATCATCAGTATCAGTCCTGCGATGAAATACTCCAAGGCTATGTGCAAGCCTCCGAATATGACCCAGATGATGTTTCCTAATGTCTTCATTGATCTGATTTCCTTTTAAAAGTTTCTATCTTTTAGACTTTAGATCGTGGCGAAAAGTTGCAAGTTCCATTTTCATATTTGTATCACTTCACCCCATGCACAAGCATCTTCAGGGTGTAAACGGATTTTGATGCGGTAATGAACAGGATATTACGTTCTTTCCCTCCAAAACAAACGTTGGCTGTCCAGTCCTCAGGAATGGGGAAATGGGCTATCTTTTGGCCATCCTTGTCGAAGACGGTCACGCCATCGCCAGTGAGATAGATGTTTCCCCTGTCGTCAATCGTCATCCCGTCCGAACCCATGTCGGCAAACACCTGCCGGTTCGTCAGGTTGCCGTCTGGCTGTATGTCATATTTCAGGATTCTGTTTGCCTTTGCCTCTGCGACATACAGATGTTTCCCGTCGGGCATTCCCACCAGACCATTGGGCTGGTTGAGCGTCGAGTCAAGCATGGCCAATTGCTTGCCTCCAGGAGCCAGATAGTACAAGCCCTCTACAGACTGCTGGCGCTCTGGGCTGCGCGTCCAGTAGTCTCTCTGAAAAAAAGGGTCAGTCAGATACAAACCTCCATCCTTAGAGATCCACACATCGTTAGGGCCGTTCAGCAACCTGCCGTCGAAGTCGGTTATCAGTATCTTGGAATGACCTTCCATATCGAAAGACCAGAGCTGGTTGTCCATATCTGCGCAGGCTATCAAATTGCCTTGGGCATCGAAGTACATCCCGTTGGAGCGACCACTCTGATCAGTGAACAGCGTTATCTTTCCCGTTTCACAATCCCAACGGTAAATCCTGTTGTTAGGCTGGTCTGTAAAGAACACGTTGCCCTTTGTGTCTGCCGCAGGCCCTTCTGTAAAGCTATACGAATCAGACACTCTTACAGGGATTTCCCCTTCTGCAACGATATCCTTTGACTGACCCTGAGCACATGCCGCCATCACACAAAGAATAGCGCATGCCCATATGACTCGTGAGTATGATAATCTTTCTTTCATCATTTACAGGTAAGTTACAGTTTCCTCAATCGGCTTGCGGCTGTTGTGGTTGGCCAGCGGCCCTGCGCCTTCTGCCGGATAGCCGAGGGCGAGACAGGTCAGAATCTCTTCGTTCTCCGGCAACTGGAATGCATCGGCCATCTTGTCGGGGTCGAAGAAGTTCACCCAACAGCTGTCCACACCTACACTCTTGGCACAGAGCATCATATGGGTAGTCACGATGGTGGCATCCTCAATGCCTGAATCGTACTTCTCGCCTGGGTAGGTAAACACGTTGTTCTTGTCGAAGGCTACGATGAGCATGGTTGGCGCACCGTATCGGCATGGCGTGAGCGCATCAACCTTGGCCAGTCCTTCTGCCGACTGCACCACGTAGATGTGCTGCTCCTGAAGGTTCTTTGCCGTAGGAGCCAAGCGTCCTGCCTCCAGGATACTGTCGAGTTGTTCTTTACTGATCTGACGCGAGTCAAACTTCTTGCAGGAGTACCTGCTTCTTGCTAATTCTAAGAAATCCATAATCGTGTTGGTTTTATGTCGTTAGAAACCTACTTTTCTTTATTATATCCTTTCTCTGTTAATCTCTTTGTCGAAGATGACAACATTCATCCGCTCCACTTCTATTCGCTCCCAGACATGCTCCACCACGTATGGTTCATGAGCCAGGTATTCGTCAAGCTGCTCGCGGTTCTCGAACTCCATGACAAGCAGAGAGCCTATCATCTTTCCGTCATCATCGAGCATACCTCCGGCACAGAGGATGTGCTCCTTCATTTTCTCCATGCCTTCAAAGTGACGGGGGCGAACCTCCATTCTCTTATCCAGCTTTCCTTCGCCGTCGTAGGCCTTAATCACATACTGTTTCATCTTTTTAATCTTATAAGTTTTTGCGTTTAAACTTGTCTTTGAGTCGTTTCTCAGCTTGCTTTTCTCATTATATCTCCAAATTTACTTCGTTATCTTTCATATCATTTCATTCTTTTCTCAAACTTGAAGAGTCCATCTTCCTGATCGAATTGAGCTTCGCTCTTCCTCTCTCGCGACTCGGCATAGCCGATGTTAACATCGCTCTGCTCTCGCTGCTCGTTCGGTTGTCTCGGCATATTGGGATCTGGGTGATGCTCATTGAAAAACTCAACGGCATGGAATCCGCAGCGGTTGATGTAGAAGTGAATGTTACGGCGGTCGAAATACGGGGTGCAGGTTTCCCATACTTCTATCTCATGATGCATCGTCTCGATAGCCTTCCAGACGGTCTGTCCGATGCCCTTACTCTGACCCCCCACCTCCACATATAGGAATGCGAGTTCACCCATATTGCCGTTAGCGGTAATGATGGCACCGCCCACACGTTGGCCATCCTCGCTAAAGGCTTCGTAGGCTTCTGCACCTACGGCATTTAACGACTGATAGAAATCCACGTCTGGGAGAACCTGCCATTGATTGGTTTCGTCTTCCTTATAATACGCCTGGAAACCATGCTGGAATGCCTCCTGCATCTCCTCCTTGAATGCGATGGTCTCTTCTTCTCTGAGTGGGAATAGCTGTATGTTCATATGTTCTTATTCCTTTGAGGAAGGGATATACTCTTCCAGAAACTCTGCTGCATCGGCTACGCAGTCAGGGCATTCTCTGAGTACCACCTTTGTACCCACGCCCTTTAGCAATTTACATCGAGTGGCTCCGTTCCTCTCTTGGAACTTGGTCATAATCTCTCGCATCTGCTTCATGGATTTGGCTTTGTCCTTGTTGACCATGCCAAGAACCATACCGGCACCCACAAGTGCTCCACAGGTTCCTTCCATATTGCCCATTCCTGCACCGAAGGAGTTGGCAATGTTCATGGCCAGTTCTTCATCAATTCCTGCTATATCAGCGTATGTGTGAAGGATGGCCTGGGCGCAGTTGTGACTTCCGCACCTCTTCTTCTCGGCAGCTATATATTTCCTTGTATTCATGTCAATTTACTTTTTGAATGACGGTATAACATACACTGGCTTCTCTTCGTGGTTGTTGCAGGCATCCGCACCCTTCAGGCGAGTCCAGACGTTCTTGATTTACAACTTGATTCTGTTCGTTGAGCGTAACGACTGTATAATAAGCACAGTGACCGAAGTGGTCATCAACCATGCCTTCACGCGTTGGAATTGCTAATTTCTTCATCATTATTATAATTGTTTATTATTTCTGTTTCTTTAATTTGTTAAATTGGAATTTATAAGTCTAAAATAGACTGTATCATTTGTTCATAGTCAGTTTTTATTAAAAAGACCTTTTCTCCTGCAGTCTTAAAACCATCGATGTACCTCCTATTGTCATCCTTCAGACTCGCTATGGTGCAATTGGCGACATCTTGCCGAGCCTCGATATCAGAACGATGTTCTCTTATTTCATCGAAGTGAATGTCAATGAATTCATCTGAGAAGGCGAGACAAATAAAGCGGATGGAACCCAAATAAAGTTCATCGAAGCTTCCCCTCCAATTGAAAGGGATATAGCCACCTTCTACTATGAGATTCTGACGATTCTCTATTGCAGTCTTTATCATTTCACGCACAATCGGC
>DEJF01000074.1:3788-4215 GCA_002353225.1 Prevotella sp. UBA2755
CTTCGGATCATACCCATTTTCAAGTGATCTATAGACAGATATGGATACTTATATTTCTCAAGCATACGCTGTGCAAGAAGCGTTTTACCCGTATGTGAAGCACCTGTTATCAGTATAACCATATATGTAAAAACTAATCTTTAATCTTTTTGATTAAATACAAATCGCCACTTGACAAGACTTTGAAGTTACGTTCTATCTTCTCTATGTCCCAATCCCACCATTTCAGTTGCAGCAGATAGGCGATGAATTCGTCATCAAAACGCATTTTGACCACTCGGCAGGGATTACCCACGGCAACAGCGTATGGAGGAATGTCTGAGGCAACAACAGAGTTGGCTCCGATAATGGATCCATCACCGATATGAACACCAGGCATGATGGTAACATGCTGACCAATCCACACATCATTGCCCACAACGGTATC
>DEJF01000061.1:0-56739 GCA_002353225.1 Prevotella sp. UBA2755
TTACGCATAACTGTGCATGCCCCCTAAGAAGTAATTCACGCCGAAGTAGGTCATGAGGACAGTCAGGAAGGCGACGATGAGATAGGTGTGCAGCCATTTGGGCTGGCGGAGGAAGGGGATGCTCTGCTGATGGAAAGGGACGGCATAGATAAGCATGGTGATAAGCGCCCATACCTCTTTCGGGTCCCAACTCCAGTATTTGCCCCATGACACATTTGCCCAGACAGCACCTAAGAAGATGCCTATCGTCAAGAGGAACACGGCAGGGTAGAGCATGAGTCTCGACAAGACGGTCAACTGCTCTACCTGTTGCTGATTGCCCCTGCGTAGTTGTATCAGTGCCATGATACCGTTAAGCACCATAAAGGCAAGCAGAGCGTATGACATCATGATGACACTGACATGCGTCGACAGCAGCGGTGACTTCAGGACGGGCATCAGAGGGGTGATCTGCGGGTTCATCTCGCCCAGCCATGCCACCAGAAGGGTGAAGCCGGACAGGAGGAAACCGAATGGTATCAGATAGGTGAGCCGATGGTACATCACCATCGTGAACGCCATGATGCTGAGGGCAAGGAAGAGCATCGTCTCATAGCCGTTGCCCAGTGGGATGCGCCCACCAATATACCATCTGAGGGCATAGCCGAACACCAGCACTAAGAATGCCGCCCATAGGATGGCAGTGGAGAAGCGGAGCAGGACATAGAAAGTCGTCTTGCGTGGCATCATCAGTAGCAGGAAGGTGAGGAGTCCCATCGTCAGGTTGAGCATGAAGAGTATCTTAACAAAGGGGAAATTGTTATAGAATATCTCGGCACTGAACTTCCTCTCTGAGATGTCAACACCTTTGGCTGGACGGATCAAGGAACCGTTGGTAAGCATCAGGATGATACCCACTTTCTCGTCTAACTCACGGACAGCCTTGGACTCTTGTCCCTTCACGATAAATGCCTGCAACTTATAGTTCTCACCATCGAAGAGGTCAGATAATTTAGCATATTTCCCCTCGATACCCAGTTGCTGGCGCAAAGAGGCATCCTTGATTTTCAGCATCGGTTCGTCTTTCCATACCTCAGGGCGTTGCAGCCATCCGTATAGCACCTGCTCGGCACAGAGTCCCTTGTAACTGCTCTTCCCATAGAGTTTCTGTGTGAAGTCATGGGCAAGTGTGCTCAGGGGGGCTACCCGGTCGTTATAGATAATCGGCATCCGTGCCATCTTCTCCGCTTTCTCCTGGTTGATGGTAGGGATGCTGCGTGCCTGCGTCGACAAGGGGGTAAGACAAATGAGCAGACTGATGGTGAGTGCTCCTTTCTGGAGGAGCGGGTGGCGCAAGAGCCGCATGAACTCCTCCTTGCGGTTGAAGAGCACTAAAAGGATAGACAGTGCCAGCATCGCATATCCGAAATAGGTGAGGGGAGTACCCCACGGGTCGTACCTGACAGTCAGGATAGTTCCTTGTTGGTCGGGGTCGAAAGAGAACTGGTAGAACCGGTACCCCTTGTATTGGAAGATGTTATTCATGGAGATAGTTGCCGTTCCCTTCTCTTTCTCGTTCGTCGTATAGTGAATCTGGCTCACGAAATCCTGCGGAGCCTGTGTCCCCAGATAATAGTCGATCTCGAATTTGTCGAGTTCGAATCGCTCAAAAGGCAGTTGGCGTATCTCGCCCGTACCTTTTATTATATAACTATTGTCAGGGATATGTGCCCTTAGATGAATCTCCCCCTCATGAGCAGTGATGAAGGTGGTGGCGGCTCCTGCGAGGATGACGAGGAAAGAGCCATGCAGCATGAAGACTGCCGTGCGTCGCCATAACCGCTGTTGGCAGATAATGATGACGGAGAGCAGGGCAAGGAAAGCCCAAAGGGCGAAGAACCACCAGGTGTGGTAAATTCTCTCGGCTACAAAAAGAGAACCTTGGGCTTGCTCCATAAAGGTAGCATAGCCCAAGAGTCCTATGATGAAGACAAATGTGATGATGAATATAGTCTTGATATATCTCATGCCATCCGCTTAGTATGCCTTGAATTGTGGGTTGTCCACCTGACGGACAGCCATGCACTCCATCTCGATCAGCCATCCGGGACGGCAGACGGGGGCATGGACGATGACGTAGGGCTTGCCGTGGAAACGCTCCTCAAACATCTCTTTTACCAAGGGATAGTCTGCTGTGTCGCGAAGATAGACCACAATCTCGCCAACATCTTCAAAAGTGCATTCTGCTTCTTTCAGTAGGGCTTCCACATTTTCCCACATACGTTCTGTCTGCTTGACAATATTTTTGGGATACTTGATCTCGCCCTTGTTGTTAATACTTGCAGTGCCGGAAATGAACACATGACGGCGGTCTTGATAGTCCACCCGGGTGCCGCGCTCGAAACTAACCCCATAGTCACTGGTGCGGTTCAGGTGAGTAGGAGCGTAGAGATAATGAATCTGCTCCTGCTCAATACCGGCGATGGCATAGTTGTCCATCTGTGATAAGACGTTAGGGTCAGCCTGTCTGCCACCAATACCCGTAGAGGCGATGAAGTGGGTGTTGACGGTCAGTCCCTGTGTGAAGAAGAACTGGTTGCGGGCACGCACTACACCACCATAGTTCAAATCGACATCATTGACAAAGAACCATGTGCGGATACAGTTGTCCTTTAGGGTACAGCCTTCTTCAAGGAGTTGCATGTTATACTCATTGAACAGCAGGCGCGTCTGATACTCAGAGTTTGCTGCCAGATTATGGGCGCTCCCGTTCCATAGGTGTTTAAAACCATTGTGCTCTATAGCATACAGACCACCGTGAGTAATTGATGTCCTTACATTAGTCATGAAGTATACCCAGAGAGCGACCTTTGTACCATCGAGGGGTGCCTGTTGGATAATACTTTTTGCACAGTCTGTCATGTCGGCAACAATCACTTCGTCTTGCTGGTTTGCGGCATCACTGAGGAAGTAACGCTTAAAAACTGCTTGTACACCAGGGAGTTTGTCCTCTATCAGCCCGTTATAGGCATTGAGCACAGTTTCCAACTGTTTCGCGAAAGATAATCGAGGGGTGCGGACATGTATCATTGCATGATATTCCTTGACCTCTGTTCCATTGTCGAATTTGAATACCTCAGCAAACGCATTTTCGAATTGAAAGGTTTGTTGTTTTTGATCCATATAATTTACTGTTCTTTTTTATTTTTCTATAGCCCCATTGTTAATCCAACTATCAATTAGAGGCAGGATACTTTGTGCGTTCTTTTCTGACACCAGGTCGAAGTGGTTCATACCGATGCCCTCGACACTCTCTTGGTGGAGCACCATGTGCAGCACACTGTTCTCGGAGTCGTTAGGGTCTACAATCTTCTTGCCGTCAACCTTCTTGGAGTCGACACCCACCATCGCCTGATAGGCATTCCCCTCCGTAAGGTTCAGTCCTGCGGCAATACGGTTGGACGCGCCATGGCAGTTGGCACAGGTGGTGGTCAGGTAACTCTGCTGTATCGCATTGAACATGCTGGCATCGACAGTACCCACCTCCATACGGATGGTATCACGTACCCCCTCTATGTCTGCCTCGTAAAATGTCATCACGTGGCGACGAAGGCGGTCAAGCACACACAGTTGTACACTGGTCACCTCATCCGGGATATTGGTCATGATGACAGTCGCGTTTCCCTCACTGTCTGTCTGGACAGCCTTAGAGATGCTCGCATAGTCATCATCTCCCGTAAAGCCGGCAACAGCAATCGTGTAACCTTCCGCCCAGTTGCCTAAACCTGTAATCTTTCCTTCCAACTTTGCGGAGCGTCCTACGGTGTTATAGGCTACTTCATTATAGATAAGCCCGTCGTCGCAGGAGGTCAGACAGATGGAAAGCAGTGACAGGGATGCAAAGATAATTCTTTTCATTGAAATATCCAAATTATTTGGTTAGAAAGCAAATTGCATCATCAAACATGCGGTGTGTTTGGCGACACCGAGGTCGTCCATGTCGCGGTCCAGTTGGGTCGCGTGACCAGTACGACCGATGTACTGATACATTGCCGAGAGTTTGATATTGGTCTTGGGGACGAAGAAATTGACGACAGCGGCGGGCATGTTCAGTACACCGTCCTTCCCGGAGCCGTTACGGTCCATGAAATCATAGCGGACACCTAATTGCCATTGTGGTGCCACGAAATAGCCCACCTGTGCATAGGCTCCCCAGTAGTTGAATGTCTCGTCAATCTTCTGGCGGTCGGTAAATCCTACATGCATATAATATCCCTCTGCTGCAAAATACCATCTGTTGTACAGCCATGCGAACTCCAGTCCGGCACGGAGGTCATTGGTACTCTCGTTCTCTGCTTCGTTATTGTAATTGATACTGGCACCAATCAGCATCTTGTTGAGGTTCAGCATCTTGGCATTACCCTGCGTCAGGGGCATAGCACCATGAGGCATGTAAGTCAGGCGTGCCGCATAGAGCAGCGATGGCAGATGGTTGTCATCGCTGATACCTTTTGTGGCGGTGTTAACCGATGAGCCTGTTCCGTTGAAGATACCCACTTCATAGCCGAAGCGGTCTTTCACGATACCATGTACCTCAAAGCCGAGGTCGAAACCTGTTCCGATAGTCGGGGTAACAGCATTGAGAGAGTAGGGCATAATGCTGCTTGCCGTCAATGATGTGGGAACTTGTGGAAACAAAGTCTCACCCAGCGTGGTAAGGTATGAGTGGGTGAAAGGTGTCTTGAACTTACCGGCGCGGAAGCGGAGTGCCGGGCAGACAGCATAGTCAATCCATGCCTGCTGCAGGATATTGCCACCAGAGGCTGCCGCATTGATACTGATATTATAGTCAATCTTTCCGAATGCCTTACCAGTGAAACCGATAATGGCATATGGCATGGAGAAACCTGAATTTGCCACATTATCCTGGTTGTACGCCTTGTCCAGTCCCTCGTCGTCATAATAGCGGTAGTTAAGGGTTCCCTGTAGATACATATAAGGCTTAAAGACAAAGTTGCCGTCTTTGGACTGAAGGGTGAAGCCGCGGTCGTCCGCAATAGGGATCACACCGTTCTCCATATCCATCTTGGCAAGGACTTCCTCATCATTAGGAGTCACAGCGTTCTCGTTTGTCTCATTCTCAGCGACTACCGTTGCTGAGATCATAGTTGCCATCGCAATGGCAAAGAATCTGTTGTATTTCATATTTATTTTGGTTATTTCTTGGAAGTTATAGTGACCATAGGAATTGGATGAGTTGGTCGCGCTGCTCCTTGGTCATGTTCTTGAATTTGTTCTTGGATGCCTCTCCCTCTCCGCCATGCCACATGATAGCCTCCACAAAGTTGCGGGCACGGCCGTCGTGCAAGAAGTAAGTGTGTCCGTTGACCTTCTTCTGGAGGCCTATACCCCAGAGTGGGGTGGTGCGCCACTCATTGCCGCGGGCAAGTCCGCTGACGAAGTTGTCATTCAGTCCGACACCCATAATCTCGGAGCCCATGTCGTGGAGCAGGTAGTCAGAGTAGGGATGGATGGTCTGGTTGCCCAACCATGGGAGTTCTGTCCCGGCAAGCAGTACCGAGCCACGAGGCTTCGTATGCAGTGTGGTGACATGACAGAGGTGACAACCAGCCTGATAGAAGAGTTTTTGTCCCTCAATCACATCAGGGTCGTTGACATTACGGCGTGCAGGAACGGCAAGTCCCTGCATATACAGGTCGACATCCTCCATATTCTCAGTGGATACGTCCAGCATATCATAGGCAAGTCCCATCATAGAACCTTCCTCCATCTGTCGTTGTCCCTCGCAAATCTCCTCAGGATAACGGCTGTTGGTCATACCCATATCACTGGAGAAACCCAATTCGACCGTCAGGTCGGCATGTTGCGCCTTGTTACCAGAAAGACCGAGTTGCAGTTTCCCTCGTTCTTTGATGTAGTTCGCACGTCCGCTGATGCCCCATTCGGGATAGTTGCTGCGACGTGCCAGTTCCTCAATCTCATGAGGGTCTAATGCCATCATCTGTCCCATACCGACATGGCGAAGTGGAATACGTACCGTACAGAACAGGTCCTCAGGCGCTATGTCCTCTGCATACCAGTCCGTAATCGTCCAGATGGGATAGCAAAGACTATACTCCTCACCGTCAGGGAACTGGAAGGCTTGTTCCTTGATTTCAACCTTCAGTTTACCCTCGGGTTTTACACCATAGATTGCCTGGTCGTGAATGACACGTCCGTAATTAGGGAAGAACGTACCATTCTTTCGGGTAATATAGATCAGAGAGGCGGTGAATCCATAGGGACCGGAACCGTCATTACCTCCATTCTTATAACTGGTCCAATAGGTCGGCTCGGTACGTCCGGCATTACGGTGGCAACTGCCACAACTGTAGCCGGCATAGACAGGACCAAGACCTCCGCCATGCCCGTTCTCATTGGAACTCTTGGCATTGTCATAGAGTTGGTCACCGGAATTAAAACGGGCGTTATATGAGCCCGATAACCAACGGGCACCCTGGTCGTAGGCCACAGAGGAGTTGTAGAATCCAGTAGCAGTACCTGCAGATAACTCATAACCCGTTGGGACCTCAATGTCTGTTACGTCCAACTTGTCATCGTCACTACAGGCGGTAAGCATTAAAAGTCCTGTTAGAAATAACGTATATTTCAGGATTTTGTTCATATAATTTGTGATATTTTCTAAGTGTTTCTTTTTAACCACAATAGCGAAGATGGAATTTTGAGGTTCCATCTTCGCTCATGCGTATGGCGTAAAGAGCAAATGCTTTATTTCACAGTGCGGGCTTTACCGTCCTTGAATATCAGAAACTCCAAAGTGTGGAAACCACGCAGGTTCTGGGCTGCCTCTACTTTATCATCAGCATCACCGTCATTCCAGTTAAGATTGGTGAAATTCTGTGATTTCAGAATCTCTGCGATCTGAGCCTGGTCAAGAGGCCAAGAGTCCATATTGGGATCGAGACCGAGTTCGTCAACAGGACCGAAAAGGAATGCCTCGCTGGACTCCCATGGCTCACGGGCTGACAGCCAAGCGTTAGCACATGCGGTGAAAGCACTGTTTGAGGGATTACTCTTGAAAGCGCGAACAGCAGTGTCAAGGGCGGCGTTCTTCTCAGCAAGTTCCTTGTAGGTAGGGAGAACTACGGCATCCACATACTGCTTGATAACAGGGTCAAGAGTAGCATCGTCGTTGATGTTTTCATCGAAATAGGGCTTTAATTCTTTTTCAATGAAGTCACCGAGATCAGCACAAGCATCCATAGCGGCAACAGTCTCCTTGGAGTTGATATTGTTACGGAAAGGCTGAGGAATAGCGTAGATAGCATCAGCGGCAGCCTTAATCAGTGTTTTTGCTTGTGCGTCCAAGTCAGCGTCTTTAGCGGCAAGAAGTGCAGATAAGGAATTCGCGTTAATGCTACCATCACGTGAACCATAGTAAGCATTACGGATAGAATAGATATTGTTGCGATAGTCATCACGAGAGTGCCAACTATACCATGACTCTACGGCATAGAGAGCCTCTGTGGTGTTACCGGCAACGTATTTCTGATATGGGTCACCAATCTTGGTGTCACCTACCTCGCCAGCGATATCTATACAACCATCGAAAATCTGTTCAACACATTCGATAGCAGACTTGTACTCTGAAGTATTGTGATTCTTGAAGATGTCAGCATATCCATCATTCCATTCATCATACAAGGTCTGTGCATCGTCCTTCAGGAGACCAGATACGGTTACCATGTAATTAGCCCACTGCTCGGCATAAGCGGAGTTGTAGTCAATATCCGCAGCAGTGTCATCAGTTGGAATCTCTGGGGTTGGAGTTGGATTAGAGTCATTCTTGTCATCACCGCAAGCAACTAAACTGAAGGAAATGGTACATGCTGCAACAAACAGCAGGGCATAATTTAAATACTTTTTCATTGTGCTTTAATTTATTAGTTATTTTATTGTTATTTATTTCTTCGCAAACCATAACTGGTAGGCTACACCAATACGGAATTCGTTCTCGCTGTTGTAGTCACTGGAACCGAACATCTTGCTCGTTCCAATCTGACGGGTAGTGTAGTCGGCTTTTACAACAAGGTTGGGAAGGGGTTTCCAGTTCAGTCCCATGCTCCAGAGACTGACCTGACAACGCTTGTCTGCAACGAGTCCCTGCTCACATTCCTCCTGTGGATTATAGTAATTATAATGTACAAAAGGATAGATGGTGGGGAATCCCTTCACACCAGGGAAGAATGACTTCAGGTTGACACCCACTTCCGCACTCCAGTCAACGGCACGTTTGGCAACAGGTCCCATACGACTATATGGTGACTTGTTGGAATAACGGCGGTTGGTTGCTGTGATACCAATCGTCTCCGTGATATTACCAGAGAGATAATTGGCACGTGCAGTAATATACTTATTAATATACTGGGCATCGAATGAATACAAGAAAACATTGATCTTGCCTAAATCATCATAGGTAATCAACTTGTCGGCGTTCTTTCCTGCATTGGGATTAAAAAGCATAGAGGCACCAACACGGAGTCCGGGGATTCCTCTCCAGTCTAAACGGAGGGTATAGGCTGGAGCAGAGAAATTGTCAACTTCCAAGAAACCTTGCTTTGCCTTCTTAATCCAGTGATAGCAGTCAAAACCATTGGGGTTGAGACCTGTTGTTACCATTGCCTGATAATCGAAAGTTGCTGTGCCTTTACCAAAAGTTCCGAAGAACTCAAGTCCTGTCTCATGCCATGTGGAGGCAAGAAGAGTAGTGGCACCCTCAGGACGTGCCGCAGTAAAGAAATTCAATGGCTCATGATGGGAGTTGGTCAGACCAACGGGTAAGATAATATGACCAACACGCACATTGAACTCAGGAATAATCAACCGAGTGATATGGAATTGTTCTAACGCTACCTCACCACCTTTCTCTGTCTCTACCTCATATTCACCATTCTCACTACCAGATTGTGCCTCCATCTCTACAGTGGTACCAGTACCACCTGCCTCAAACTCAATCTCAGCACTCAATATCCATTTTGGCGTAATCTTGTAATCTCCTTGCAGGATGAAACGTGGAATAGATATCTCATTATGATTCTTTTTCGTATTACCAACACTGTTCCCGTAGAAACGATTCAAGCCATAGTCTTTGAAGGCGGCGAGGATTTCTCCATAACTACCGATGCGCCATTTCTCATAGTCGTTGCTGTTGGCAGCCTTTGCCTGGACATTCTCTGTTACCGTTGTATTGGCAACGACAGTCTCTTCTGGTTCTGCTGCATTTAGGTGGGCAGAAACGATAAAACCTATAGATAGTAATAAAACCTTTTTAACCATAATTTGTGTAAATTTCTTTTTCGGGTGCAAAGGTATTGGGTTTCGCTAATTCTCACAATACCTAAAAATGATGAAATTGTTTGAAACTATTGCATGAGTCCCACAAAATACGTACTTTTGCACCGTCAATATATATTATTAAGGTATATAGGTATGAAGAATCTGAAGATGTATGAACCCGAAGATAAGATGATCACGCTTATCAAGGACAACTATAATCTGCTGCAGACATTGGGAAGTTTTGGCATTAACCTGGGGTTCGGTGACAAGACGGTATGGGAGACTTGTGAGATGAACCATGTGGATACCTATACCTTCCTTGCCGTCGTCAACTTCACCATGAATGGTTATACCAACTATGAGGATGATGAGCAGATAGACGTTCGTACGCTGCTTCGCTATCTGGAGGCGAGTCATGCCTATTTTCTGGATTATCAGTTGCCCTCCATCAGACGCCAACTTGCTGAGAGTTTCAGTGATCAGGATTCACTCGGACACCTTATCATGAAGTTCTATGACGGTTACGCCAGAGAAATACAACGGCACATGAAGTATGAGGAGAAGACACTGTTCCCCTATGTGACGGCATTGTTAGAAGGGCGATCGTTGAATGACTATAATGTAGAGACTTTTTCCAAGCATCATGAGTCAACGGATAAGGCATTGCGTGAGTTAAAACTCATGATCATTAAGTATCTGCCCTCCGATTCCCATAGCAATAATAAACTGACGGCGACACTCTATGATATCTATAATAATGAGGAGTGGTTGAGACAGCATGCTGAGGTGGAGGATAATATCTTCGTACCTGCCATTCGTCGTATGGAACAGCAGCAGAAGCAGAATACGGTGACGAAGAATATCTCCACGATGGTATTCAAGGGTGGACAGGATAATGGCGACGCATTGTCCGACCGTGAGCGTGATGTGATAGTCGCTCTGGTGCAGGGTATGTCAAATAAGGAGATTGCGGACCATCTGTGTATCTCTACGAATACGGTGATTACCCACAGAAGGAATATCGCTCGTAAGTTGCAGATTCACTCACCGGCAGGACTGACGATCTATGCGATAGTCAACGGTCTCGTTGACATCTCTGCTGTAAAGTTGTAAGGTTCCTAAATCTTATTGATATCCACGTATCCGTGCATTACCGCATAGATGGTGAGTGCGGATACACTTTTCATTCCCAACTTATCCATGATGTTCTTGCGATGGGTGATTACCGTGGCAAGACCGATGTTTAACTTATCGGCAATCTCTTTATTAATGTATCCTTGTACAATCAGTGACATGACCTCAATCTCACGGTCTGTGAGGATTTTCTGTTGCAGCACTTTAGGCATTGGGGGCAGGTTCTTGCCACCTTCGTGGGCATGCTGTTCCAGCATCAATAGTTGGCGAATCAGTTGTGGTTCTGGTTGGTTGATGCACAAACTGTGGAACTCCGACAGTTGTGCGGTATCTTCCAGTTGTAAGGTCAGCACAATGGTTTTTCGTTGTCTCTCTTGAAAGAACTGTCTTTCCTGTAAGACGATATTCATTGCCACAAAGTAGTGTACATACTTATCTGGCTGGTTGGCTTCCAGTTCAGCGAAGGAACCATAGGTGTCAACCGTCATGATAGGCATGACGTTCTGCAGTATTTGTTTAAGGCCAAGTGTCGCCAACGTGTTGGAGTCAATAATGGCGATAAGGGGTCTTCCTTGTGGCATGTGTTCCATACGTCCTATTTGTTCATAAAAGCGAGTTTGGATGCTTGCTCCATAATCAACTGTGCCATGTCGTTGTTATGCTCAGAACTGCCGTTAATGATATCAAACATCCATCTTATCCCTTGTCTTCCCCCATCAGCCTTCAGGATATGGACGATACAGAGGTTCTGTAAACCGATATTAGAAGAGAGAATGTCTATATCTGTAGAACCTAATTGGAAAAGTGCTAACTGGTAAGCATCCTCATAGTTCTCATTGATCATACGCTCGACATCTCTCAGGGTGTTCATTCCTAAGGCACGTAAGAGTGGAAGATAGGACATAGGTGAGGCTGGGTGTAACTCGGCTTGTGTGATGGCTGCGATTTGTTTGTTCAATTTGTCGAACGGTTGCAAGTCAATATAAGAGCGGAAGGTGTCACCATCAAGGAGAACCTCTTCCAGTTTCCCGTCCTTCACCAAACTCTCAATACGTCTGCGATAATCGCTGATATCGGTACGTATACGACTGAACTCGTTGTCTGCAAGTTCAAGCATACCAGCAAGGCGGCTCAGATTGCGATGATACTCAGCAGGCATCTCTATGTCGCTCTTGTAGCCGATATCATGCTGGATAGCCGACCATACGTGTTGTAATGCCGTACGCATCTGTAACTCGAAAGGAATCTCGTTCAGTTTCGGATTTCGCTCGTCGTAGTACAGTTGCTTAGGTAGTCTGCAGATGTAGTGTAGGGAGTTATAGCCAAAACTGTCAAACTGGTGCATCTTCCGCTTGTCGATGGAGTTTGCCCAGTCTATGTCAAACAAGGTCTCCGCCATAGACGCAATGCGATCGACATCTTCATTATAGAATGTGATGATACGCGCACCGAAGATATCAGTGATATCATTGAGACATTGGTATTTGGAACCTTTCCGCTCTAATTTGCCAGCAAGGGAGTTCTCCGCTTTAATGCGTGACTCCATGGCGTTCAACTCAATACCGGCATGTTTGACTAACTCCCCCAGTTTCTCCATTACAATTTGCTGTAGAAGACGGTATCTCGGGAGTTGCTCCCGATAGTCTTCTAACAGCATCGTGCAATGTAGGTCCAGTCCGTAATTGTCCATCCCCTTTATTTAATCTCAAAGAGATTATAAAATCCTGTCATCATGAAGACCTTCTTGATCTCATCATTGATGTTCTCAATAATAACTTTGCCTCCTTTGGCGGCAGTCTCTTTACGAAGACTCAGGAAAAGACGTAAACCGGAACTACTGATATAATCTAACTTAGTGCAGTCCAGTGTGATGACCTTGTCAGCCTGTTCCATCAAGGGTTGGAAGTCTTTTGCTGCTTGTACGGCAGCAGGGGTGTCAAGGCGACCAATCATTTCTGCGGTATAACCGCCGTTCTGTTCTTTAATCTCGATGTTCATAATTGTTCTTTATTGATTTTGAATGTCAAATAATGTGTTAAAACCTGTCATTTGGAAAACTTTTTGAATCTCATTGTTGATATTCAAGATTGTTACCTTACTGCCCACAGCAGCGGCATTTTTACGGATGTTCAGCAAAATACGCAATCCAGAACTACTGATGTATTCTAAGTTTGTGCAATCAATGACAATGTCATGTCCTGTACAATCATTGAGGGGAGCAAGATCCTTTGTCGTTTGCTCAGCGGCAACAGTGTCGAGTCGTCCCTCCAGTGTGGCAATGTATTTGCCGTTCTCTTCTCGAAACGTAGTTTTCATAAGCTTTATTGTTTTAATTGAAAGGATATATCAAGTTTACTATAAACAAGTTTGCCGCTAACAGAACGATGTGCATCAAGATTCCCACTTTAAGGAAGTCTGTGAAGCGGAAGCCTCCAGGACCATAGATCAGCATGTGGGTACTTGATCCAATAGGAGAGGAGAAACTTGTCGTAATGGCAATCATCAAAGAGATGACGAAAGGCATGGGGTTACACCCTAACGTGATCGCCTCTTTGAAGACAATAGGGAAGAATACGCCACTGGCACCTACATCGCTCACGAACTCACTGACGATGGAGGCAAGTATGCACATGACTGCCATAATTACCAAAGGATTATGACCGCATATCTGCAAGACACCATTAGCCACGGTATCAGCGATTCCCGTCTTTGTAATAGCGGTACTGAATACAACGGTAGCACCGAGAACGAGCAACAAGTCCCATTCAATATATTTTGTCACATTTTGTGAACGGCAGCATTTGAAAATAAGCATAGCACCAGCGGCTAGCATCGTAGTTGCCATCAGCGGCAGAATATGGAAGGATGAGAGGAGGAACATCGTCACTAAGATGATCGTGGAAATGATGGTCTTCTGCCCAATCTGAGGAACAAAGTGGGAGTCGAAGAAAGTCAGACTGCCTTTGGTGATCTCGTCAATCTTACGGTCATCCTTTGGCGGACATTCTAATAATAAGGTGTCACCGGCTTCCAGTATGACTTCACGAGGTTGCATGTCTACACGTTTTCCTTGACGTGCCACAGCCACTAAGATGATGTCCGTACGTCGTTCAAACTCGTTGTCACTCATGTGGGTTCCTATCAGGTCACTGCCAAAGCCCACATAGGCAGTGCGCAGTTTTCGGTTATTGTCAATCTCACTGATGCTATATACATGATGATCGGCAGCCACTAACCCATGGGTGCGCTTTAGTTCCAGGATCTCATTGATTTGTCCAGAATAGATCAGACGGTCGCCGCCAAGGATAAACTCGTCTTTGGGGACCGGTGAGATAATTTCCTTGTCGAAACGTACAATCTCGATAAGCGAACCGCCTCGTACATTACGAAGTCCTGCCTCGTCAGTTGTCTGTCCGACGGCAACGTTTTCCGTAGGTACCAGCAGTTCGACAGTATAGTCGCTGGTCGATTCAAAGGAGGTCTCTGGTGACTCACGGTGAGGTATCAACTCACGGAAGATAACAACCAGTACAATGCCTGTCATCGTACAGAACAATCCAGGTATCAGCGGATCGAAGAAGCCAAGGGCTTTTCCTGTATGGTCAGCATATAGTCCAGAGATAATCAGATTCGAGGAGTTGCCGATCAGGGTGCAGGTGCCCCCAAGAGTAGCGGCATAACTTAGGGGAATCAACAGACGGGAAGGGGTCGTGTTGAGTTTCCGTGACCATATCTTCACAGCGTCAATGAATAGTGCAACGACATTGACGGAGTTCAGGAATGCGCTTAAGGCGGCAATTGGTATCATCAATTTGATAATCGCCTGTTTGTAGTTGTTGGGATGACCGAGCAAGTGCTTGGTGAGCCAATAGAGAACTCCCGTGTTCATCAGACCTGCCATCACGACAAAGAAGGCGGCATGTACCACGACAGGCTCACTTCCAAAGCCAGCCATACCCTCTGCCTCTGTGACGATACCTGTCACTAGTAGCACAGTCAAAGCACTAAGGAAAGCCACTACAGCGGAAATACGGGTTCGTGCCATCACAATGAAAATGCAAATCATCGTGACGATGGTTACCCATCCTTGCAGGTTTATTCCTAAGATGAAGATATTTTCCATTCCTATTCCTTTGCCGGCTCTAATTTTTTGATGAGTGTAAGTACGTTCTTACCATCAGTGCGCTCGTAAATGACGGAGTCCATGATTTGTCGTACTAAGAAGATACCCAATCCTCCTATCGGCCGCTCCTCAGCACTCAGTGTGGTGTCGGCATCCTCCTTTTGTGTCGGGTCAAAGGGGATACCGGTGTCTGTAATGACGAACTTTATGTAATCTGTGTTATAGATGGCATCAATATCTACTATACCTTCCTGACCTTCATAGGCATATAGCACCACATTCGTGGCGGCCTCCTCTAAGGCAAGGTTCAGACAGGCAATGAGTGCCATGTCAATGCCAGCCTTTTCACAGACGGTATCGACAAATTCTGGGAGTTTTGTAAGTTCCTCCACCTTATTCTTTAGTGTCAGATGTTCTTGATAGGGCATCGTTATGTATGTATAATTATCTGCAAAGGTACAAAAAAAATGGCAATCCGTTAAAAGATTACCATTTTTTTTAATCCAACTATTGATTTTATGATAAGAATCCCAGTAGTGCGCCAGCGGCTACGGCAGAGCCAATCACACCTGCGACATTGGGACCCATGGCGTGCATGAGCAGGAAATTATGACGGTCGTATTCCAGTCCGAGATTGTTGGAGATACGGGCTGCCATAGGCACAGCGCTCACACCGGCATTACCAATCAGCGGGTTCAGTTTCTTGTCTTTCGGGAGGAAGATGTTCATGAGTTTGACAAACAACACACCGCTCATCGTAGCGATGATGAAGGCACCAGCACCGATAGCGAAGATGTAGATGGTGTTGATCGTCAGGAACTCTGACGCCTGTGTGGAACAGCCTACTGTCAGTCCTAACAGCATCACCACGATATCGTTCAGTGCGGCACCAGCGGTTTTTGCAAGACGGGTTGTCTTACCAGACTCTTTCAACAGGTTACCGAAGAAGAGCATACCTAACAAGGGCAGACCTGACGGTACGATAAAGGTAGTCAGTAACAAACCGATAATCGGGAACAGGATACGTTCTGTCTGCGATACCTGACGAGCGGGTTTCATCTTGATGACACGCTCCTTCTTGGTGGTGAGCAGACGCATCAATGGCGGCTGAATCAGAGGTACCAATGCCATATAACTATAAGCACAGACGGCAATGGCTCCCATCAGGTTGGGGGAGAGTTTGCTTGACAGGAAGATGGCTGTAGGACCATCTGCACCACCGATGATGGCTATACCTGCAGCCTGGTTCGGCTCAAAGCCTAAGGCAAGGGCAAACATATATGCTCCGAAGATACCAAACTGTGCAGCGGCTCCGATGAGCATCAGTTTCGGATTAGCAAGAAGTGCGGAGAAGTCTGTCATGGCACCGATTCCTAAGAAAATCAGTGGGGGATACCACCCCTGACGGACACCCTGATAGAAGATGTTCAGTACGGAATTGTCCTCATAAAGTCCAATCTCCAGACCGGCATCGGCACGAAAGGGGATGTTGCCGAGGATAATGCCCAGACCGATGGGCACCAACAACAGCGGCTCAAAGTCTTTCTTGATGGCGAGCCAGATAAAGAGTGCGCCAACAGCTATCATGATGAGGTTTCCTGCCGTCGCATTGGCAAAGCCAGTGTAGGTCAGGAACTCATTGAAGTTTTCTACGATAAATTGCCACATAATATTGTCGTTATTTCAATATTCCAATATTTCGATATTCCGTTATTAACGAAATCAGCCAATGGTCAGCAATACGGCGCCTTCCATGACGGAGTCACCTTGGTTGACAGTGATAGACGTAACGGTACCGGCATATTCTGCCTCGATGTTATTCTGCATCTTCATAGCCTCCAGCACAATCACGGTGTCACCGACATTGACGGTATCGCCCACTTTGACATTGATGCTGGTAATCGTACCAGGCAGCGGAGCCTTCTGAGCATTGCCGGCACCAGCAGGGGTTGCGGACTGCACGGGAGCGGCCGGCTTGGCGGCTGGGGTACTTGTGGCAGCAGGTTTTGGAGCCTCTACCTTTGGCTTTACGATGGTAGGATGCTTTGCCGCATTGATAGGCTGTTGCAGTTCTACCTCAAATGGAATACCATTGACATTTACTTTGGCGATGTTGCCTTCTACTTCCTCGATCTCTACTTCGTAGTCAACACCTTGTACTTTATATTGATACTTACTCATAATATTCAATTCACAATTTTCAATTCTCAATTTACTTTAATTCTGGTCCTGTCGGGATCTTTGGCGCCTGATGTGTGGTAGGCGTAACTGGGTCGTGGAAATGAGTCATCTGTGAGTACTCGTCGTCCCAGTCAGTATCGTGATGCTTGATGGTGATGACACCACTCTCCACGTCATGGACGTTATCACGGTACTGCTGCAATGCCATTCCGATGACGGCAAGGTAGACCTCCTTGTCGATACCTTTGGTCTTCAAACCTTCCTGTAGGATGATACCAGTCTTATGACCGACCTCCATGGTCTTCTCCACTGTCTTGGTGATAGGTTTGATAGGTTGTGTGTTGATGACCTTCTTCGCTGTCTCCTGATGGCGCATAAACATGCCGAAGAGGGTGAAGAATATCCACAACAGGGCAAGACAGAGGAACACGATACCCATAGCCATGATTGCCATGGCAATGCCGTGGGGATCCTCACGCTTGAACTTCTCTATCTTAGATTCGCTGACGGTCGTCATGTTCTGTATACCCTGTGTCACACGGTCGCCAGACTTCACCTCCCAATCAGCGGGTGTGCCGTTGTTGGCGATACGGGCATACGACTGGTCGGCTTGCAGGACAGGCACTGTCACAGAGTCAATCAACTGGGTGGCGTTACCGTTATACAAAGCAATCCACGTTGGCTTAGAGGGGTCAACGTTGACAGCGAGATGCAGCGAGCCTTTGGCAGGCTGGCTGTTCAGTTGGAATACGATGAGTTGGCGACCGCTCAGGTTGGTGCGAGGCTCCCCATTGGGGATGATGCTCATACGCTTGACACGTTCTGGCACACTCATCGACTTGTCAAGTACGGAACGGTCAGTAGTAAGATACATGCCACGGATGTTGTAAGTAGAGTGTGAGATATTGGCAATCTCCACCCAGGCATGTCGTGTCCCGTATTCGTCAATCAGGCTTGACTGGTTGTCGGTCAGTACCTCGTTCAGTTTGATGCTGGCATCCATCTGGGCGTGCATCGGGAGGCAACTGACGGCAAGTAAGCCTAACAGGAATGAGAATTTTTTCATTTTTGCTTGTATTATTATATGATCTAGTGTTTCTAGGTTTTCTAGTTATCCGCAGAAGAACAGCACGATAATCTGTGCCGTGAAGATGCGGAGGAACATCGATAAAGGATATACCGTGGAGTATCCGACCGCAGGGGCTTCTTTGGAACATACCGAGTTGGCGTACGCAAGTGCGGGGGGATCGGTATAAGTACCGGCTATCATACCCATGATGGTGAAGTAGTTGAACTTATACCTGATACGGGCAATAGGTCCTACTATCAGGATGGGGATGATGGTGATGAGGAAACCTGTCAGCACATACAGCAGACCGTCACCTTCCACTACCGTCTCGAAGAAGTTAGCACCAGCCTTGATACCCACACTGGCAAGGAACAGCACCAGGCCAATCTCTCGTAACATCATATTCGCCGAGGTCGTCGTATAGGTAACTAAGTGAATCTTATAGCCGTAACGGCCGATGAGGATGGCGATGATCAGCGGGCCACCAGCGATACCTAGTCGCAAAGGCACAGGCATGCCAGGGATGGCTACGGGCAGGGATCCGAAGATAATACCTAAGATAATGCCTACGAAGATGGTGGCGATGTTAGGAGCGTTCAGACGACGGATGGAGTTACCCATCTTGTTGGCGACACGGTCGACGGCATCCTCAGGACCTACCACCATGATCTTGTCACCTACCTGCAAGGGGAGGGATGCGGTGGCGAAAAGGTCCATGCCATGACGGGTAAGACGGGTCACATTCACACCATGCACACTTGAGAAGTGCATGGAGGCAAGTGTCTTACCATTAACCTTGGGGTTGGTAATCAGAATACGCTTGGATACCAAAGGCTGGTCGGACTGCTCGAAGTCGATGTCGAGTTTAGGACCAATGAAAGCCATGATTGCCTCTTGGTCAGCCTCTGCACATACAATCAGCATCTGGTCGCCGATATGGAAAACGGTGTCACGGTTAGGGATGCATAACTCACCTTGATGGACGAGGCGTGATACCACGAAGTCACGGTTCAGGAAGTCATGCACCTGCAACAAGGTCTTGCCCTCCAGATATTTATTTGTCACCTCCAAGTGCATCTTATAGGGTTTCTTGTTGGCGTTTGCCTCATCCATCGCCTTCAACTCTTCTTCTTCCTTCTCTAACTTAATCTTGCATATATACCTTATTAATATAGTAGCACCGATGATACCTAACACACCAAGGGGGTAAGCACAGGCGTATGCCGAGGCAATCTGTGGGGCACCATCGGGGAAGACTGCCTGTAAAGCCTCGTTGGCGGCACCAAGACCAGGGGTGTTGGTGACGGCACCATACAACGTACCTACCATCATCGGCAGGTTGATGGAGTTGGAGGTATCGAAGAAAATATAGTAGCAGGCGAACATCACGAGAATGTTCAGCAGGATGCCAGTAGCGGCAAGCCCGTTCAGTTTGATGCCTGCCTTACCGAAACTCTCGAAGAAACCCGGACCGACCTGCATACCGATCATAAAGACAAACAGGATAAGTCCG
This sequence comes from Prevotella sp. UBA2755, assembly GCA_002353225.1. Classification (GTDB taxonomy): domain Bacteria; phylum Bacteroidota; class Bacteroidia; order Bacteroidales; family Bacteroidaceae; genus Prevotella. The sequence continues at coordinate 19,357 of DEJF01000061.1, forward strand.
AAGTCCTGAATAAACGTCAGGATGGGGAGCGGTGCCGTGAAACCAACATGTCCTGCCACAATACCGGCAAACAGCACGAAGGTGACACCTAAGGAGATGCCCCAGAACTTGATTTTTCCTAAATACACACCTACGGCAATGACGATGGCATATAGCAATGCTATATGGGCAACAGAGTCAGTCGTCGTAAATAAATCTTTTAACCATTGCAATGATTCCATAACAATACTTTTCTTTTTCAGCCTGCAAAGGTACAAAGAAATTGCGCAATACTTGCATCTTTGTGCAGTTTTTTTGCGCTTTCGCTCTTACTTTTTATTTCTTTCACATTTCGGAAGTAGACTTTTCAGTGGTTGACTGGAGTCAACCGTTAGTTAGGATGCTTGTAACGATTGATTACAACGGCACTTCACACCGCTTACACTGGCACTAATAACTGCTTAGGATGCTTCTTGTCAGACAGCGCACTCTATTTCCTGATGGAGAACTCAAAGGCAAGTCCACCATTAGACGGGCGTTGTACGGAGATGTTGCCGCCATGCAACAGGATCGCGTTCTTGACAATAGACAGTCCCAGTCCTGTGCCACCCATGTCGCGACTGCGTCCTTTGTCAATGCGATAGAAGCGTTCAAAGATGCGGGGCAGGTGCTCAGCGGGAATACCGATGCCGTTGTCTTTGAAAGTAAATAGCCACAGGTCTGGTTGCTCAGCGGCAGACACCTCGATGGTGACACCTTCTCCTGCATAGTTGATGGCGTTATCCATCAGATTACGGAAGATACTATATAATAAGGAGTAATTCCCATGGATGATGATATCCTGCGGAAGATAGTTGTGTAGCGTCATCTGTCGATGGTCTATGGCGAAAGCGGTCTCTTCCGCAATATCGGCAAAGAGGGCAGAGACATCCACCCGTTCCCTTTTCAGTAAGTCTGGGGCATAGTCCATCTTATTGAGTGTGGAGATGTCCTGTAGGAGTGCTGTCAACCGCTCTGCCTGCGAATGGGTACGGACGATGAACTGTTGTCGGGTATCATCACTGATAGTAGGGTTGTCGAGGATCGTCTCCGTATAGCCAAGAATGCTTGCCACAGGGGTTTTCAACTCGTGAGCGATGTTCTGGGTCAGTTCCCGGCGCATGCGGTTCTCCTTCTCAGCCTGCTCACGACTGATGCGCTCGTCCATCTTTTTCGCATATCGGAACAACAGGAAACCAAGTCCTGCCATCACTAAGAGAGAGAAGAGCAGCAGGTGCCAGTCGCTGACCTCGTTGAATGGCATGATGAACTTACGGTCGTAGTCCTCAAACAGGATAAAGATAGCGGCATAGACAAGGAAAATGACCATGACGCTCAACCACATCTTTCGTCCTTCAGATAACTTCCCCATACCTCTTATTTATTTGTCGTCTCCTTAAAACTATAGCCATAACCCGTACGGGACACCAGACAGGCGGCATAACGGTCTAACTTCTTCCGCAGTCTCGCAATATTCACATCCACCGTCCGCTCCGTGACGATGACATCCTGCCTCCATACCTTGTCGAGCAGTTGTTGACGAGTGAACACCTGTCCGCGATGCTCCATGAGCAGCAGCAACAACTCGTATTCTGTTCGTGTAAGGGCGATGGGGTCACCATCGATATAGACCGTCTTATTAGCGACATTGATGACGAGACCCTCGTAGACGGTCGGCTCGTCAATCATACTCTTGCTCCTGTTCAGCACCGCCTTTACCCTTGCCATCACCTCACGAACGGAAAATGGCTTTGTCACGTAGTCGTCGGCTCCCAAAGAGAAACCGTGTAGCATATCAGACTCCGTGTCTTTTGCCGTCAGGAAGATGATCGGGATGGGACGCGTCTTCTCGTCTTCCTTTAGATGCTTGGCTAACTCAAAGCCAGACATACCCGGCATCATCACGTCGAGGAGCAGCAGGTCATAATCGGCTATCCTAAGCGGCAACACCTCCTCAGCCGAGTACGCTGCCTCTGCCTGATAGCCTGCAGCACGGAGATTGAATAGCAGGATGTCGCACAAGTCCCGCTCGTCGTCTACCACTAATACTCGTTTTTGTTCCATATCGGTTGCAAAGGTATAAATTATTTTCCAAAACGAGCCTCTACGACATTGACAACATAGTCACCGAGTTTCTCCAGTTCGTTAATCATGTCCACATAGAGGGTGCCGATAGCATAGTCGTATTCGTGCTCGTTGACAGCCCGTACGTTCTCGTTCTTCAGTCGCTGACGCAGTCTGTTGATGTCGTTCTCAATGCGGAAAGTCTCGCGGATGTCGTGTTCAGAGCGATGACCGTGCATGACGGCGTTCATCTGTGTAAGGGCATCGTCGCATAGTTCAAGTAAGGCACGCAACTGTATGGTCTGGTGATCGGTGAGTGTCCTGCCTGACTCTTGCTTGTGATCGAGGGTGCGAGCCAGTTTGTAGCAGGCATCGCCGATGGACTCCAGTTCACTGATCTCACGCATCATCTGACGAATCTTCTGCTTCGTCTCGTCGCTCAGATGGTCGTCACTCACCTGCTCCAAGTAGCAGGCAATCTCTATCTCTAACCTGTCGGTCGTGTCCTCTTCTTGTTCTATCTGACTAAACAACTCGTCAAATTTCTTGTCATCAGTCTCTGCAAACAACTGTCGTACCATTCCGAACATCTTACTGACACGTAGTCCAAAAGCGGCAGTCTCCTTCTGTGCTTGAAGGACTGCAATTTCAGGTGTCTGTACCAGATTCGACTGGATATACTGCAATCGGAACTCTTCTCTCTCCTTTGCTTCCAGTTTGTTTGGCAGCAACCAACAGACCACGCGTTCCATCTGTGGTACCAGCCAAATCAGGATGGCAGTGTTGATGACGTTGAAGCAGGTATGGAACATGGCAAGTACGACGGGTAGTTTCTGTGTCTGTCCGCCAACGGCGGGGGTATAGCCTACCAGGTGGCACACCATATTTACGAAGGGATAGAACACGATGAGTACCCATGTTACACCGAACACATTGAACATCAGATGTGCCAAGGCGGCACGACGGGCTTGTGTGTTAGAACCGAGTGCGACGAGGTTTGCCGTGGCTGTCGTTCCGATGTTCTCGCCCATCACCAGTGCGATACCTAAATAAATAGGTAACACTCCTGTGGAACAGAGTAGGATGGTGATAGCCATGACAGCAGCGGAGGATTGTACTATACAAGTGATCAGGGTGCCGATGGCAAGAAAGGCGAGAATGGTGAGATGACTTGACGTGTCGAACGAAGCGAAGAAGGCTATCACTGCGTCGTTGTGCTCCAGGTCCATCGCCTTGCCGGAAGCGCTAAGCATCACTAATGACAGAAACATGAACGCGGTGCCGAATAAGAAGTCACCCACATAGCGGTGACGTTTCTTATAGATAAGTATCATGCCAAGAAGGAAGGACGGATAGACCACATTCGTCAGGTCGACATTATATCCCAGCGACATGATCCATGCTGTGAGTGTCGTTCCGATGTTAGCGCCCATGATGACCGAGATGGCTTGTGCCAATGTCAGCAGTCCTGCTGATACAAACGAGACGGTCATCACCGTGGTTGCCGATGACGACTGTACGGCACAGGTGATGAGCGTTCCTGTCAACATACCCGTCAGACGATTGGTTGTCATCTTGGCAAGAATGTGTCTCAACTGCGGTCCTGCCATCTTTTGCAGTGCCTCACTCATCATCTTCATACCATAAATCAGCAGACCTAATGAGCCGAGTAGTTGTAATGCTATCATTACATAATTCTGATTAGTTTCCATGTTCTTCTGTTTTTTCTGCAAAGGTACTACCTTGTATTGGCGCCTCCAAATAAATCATATTACGATATAGTTACAATTGCAGAGAGTAAATAATCATTAAAAAGTTCGGCTATTCGGAAATAAGTTGTTATCTTTGCAGTCCAGAACTTAAAACAACTTATATAATAATTAATAAGACTATGGCAAACAAAGAGAAACTCTTCACCGAGTTCCAGGCGCCTACCACCCAGGAGTGGTTGGACAAGATTGAGGTGGACCTGAAAGGTGCCGACTTCCAGAAGCGACTCGTGTGGAGGACCAATGAAGGCTTTAACGTACAGCCGTTCTATCGCCGAGAGGACTTGGCGAACCTGAAAACACCTGAGGCACTGCCTGGTGAGTTCCCATTTGTTCGTGGTAACAAAAAGAACTCCAACGAGTGGTATGTGCGTCAGAATATCAAAGTGGATGACCCCGTTGAGGCTAACAAGAAGGCACTCGACATTCTGAACAAGGGTATCGACTCTATCGGTTTCCGCTTCGGCGGCGATATGGTGAGCCCTGAGTTCATCGAGACCTTGCTCAAGGATATCCGTCTGGATATCGTGGAGGTTAGTTATCGCACCTGTCCCCGTCATGCTGTTGAACTTGCCGAGATACTCGTGAAGTATTTTGAGAAGATGGGCTATGACAAGGAGAAGATTGTGGGTGGTGTCGGTTTCGATCCTATCGACAAGATGTTGCAGAAGGGTAAGGATACTACTCCTATGCTTGCTCAACTGCCGAAGATCGTGGAGACCTTGAAGGACTATCCCAACCTGCGTTGTGTGATGGTTCACTCTGATACCCTCAACAATGCCGGTGCTTATATCGTACAGGAGTTAGGGTATGCGCTCAGTTGGGGTAATGAGTACCTGCAGCAGTTGGTAGACGCTGGTGTGGATGTCGACCTTGCTGCCAAGAGCATCAAGTTCTATATGGGTATCTCCGAGAACTACTTCATGGAAATCGCTAAGTTCCGTGCCGCCCGTCTGTTATGGGCTCAGATTGTGAAGCAGTATGAGCCGAAGTGTGACTGTGCTTGCAAGATGATTATCAATGCCAGCACATCAACTTATAACCAGACAGTCTTTGACTCTTATGTCAACCTGCTCCGTTCTCAGACCGAGGCAATGTCTGCCGCTCTTGGTGGTATCCATTCGATGGTGGTTACTCCATTCGATGCTCCATACGAGAAAGCAACGGACTTCAGTGAGCGTATCGCCCGTAACCAGCAGTTGCTGATTAAGGAGGAGAGCCATTTCGATCGTATCGTTGACCCATCAGCCGGTTCTTATTATATTGAGCACCTGACGGATGCCCTTGCCCAGGAGGCTTGGAAGATCTTCCTCAAGATAGAGGATGAGGGTGGCTTCCTGGAGGCTGTCAAGAAGGGTATCGTACAGGACGACATCAACGCTACCAATGTGAAGCGTCATGGTGATGCCGCTAAGCGTAAGGAGTTCATCCTTGGTACCAACCAGTTCCCGAACTTCACCGAGAAGAGCGACGGCAAGCGTGCGCTCAGTGCCGCCGCTGCTTGCTGTCATGGTGGTAACTGCGAGACCCCGTTCAAAGCACTGGAGACCACGCGTCTTGCCGCTGACTTCGAGGACCTCCGCATCCATACCGAGGAGACAAAGGTGCCCACAGCATTCATGCTGACTATTGGTAATCTTGCCATGCGTCAGGCTCGTGCCCAGTTCTCTTGTAACTTCCTTGCTTGTGCCGGTTATAAGGTGATTGACAACCTCGGCTTCAAGACGGTAGAGGAGGGTGTTGACGCTGCCTTGAAGGCAAATGCCGACATCGTCGTTATCTGCTCTTCTGATGACGAGTATGCAGAGTATGCTATCCCAGCCTTCAAGTATCTGAACGGTCGTGCGATGTTCGTTGTGGCTGGTGCTCCTGCTTGCATGGAGGATCTGAAGGCTGCCGGCATCGAGAACTTCATCCATGTTCGTTGCAACGTGCTTGAGACTTTGAAAGAATATAATCAGAAACTTGGTATTTAATCGTTAGGAGGACTTGAATTATGCGTAAACAATTTAAAGATATTGATATCTATGCAGGCATCAAGGCTCAAGACGGTGCCAAGTGGATTAAGGACAATAACATCGTAGCCGACTGGAAGACACCAGAGCATATCGAGGTTCGTCCTGTATATACGAAAGAGGACTTGGAGGATATGGAGCACCTCGACTTCACAGCAGGTATTCCTCCCTATCTCCGTGGTCCGTACTCTATGATGTATCCGTTCCGTCCGTGGACCATCCGTCAGTATGCCGGATTCTCTACCGCTGAGGAGTCGAATGCGTTCTATCGTCGTAACCTCGCCTCTGGTCAGAAGGGACTGTCTGTCGCTTTCGACCTTCCTACACACCGTGGCTATGACCCCGACAATGCCCGTGTGGTTGGTGATGTCGGTAAGGCTGGTGTAAGTATCTGTAATGAGGAGAACATGAAGGTGCTGTTCTCGGGTATCCCCTTGAACAAGATGTCTGTCTCCATGACGATGAACGGTGCCGTGCTGCCTATCCTCGCCTTCTATATCGTGGCAGGTCTGGAGCAGGGTGCTCAGTTGGAGGAGATGGCTGGTACTATCCAGAACGATATCCTGAAGGAGTTCATGGTACGTAACACCTATATTTATCCCCCTGCATTCTCGATGAAGATCATCGCTGATATCTTCGAGTATACCTCACAGAAGATGCCTAAGTTCAATAGTATCTCTATCTCAGGTTACCACATGCAGGAGGCTGGTGCTACAGCGGATATCGAACTTGCCTATACGCTTGCCGATGGTATGGACTATCTGCGTACTGGTGTGAATGCCGGTATTGACGTGGATGCCTTTGCTCCCCGTCTGTCCTTCTTCTGGGCTATCGGTATGAACCACTTCATGGANNATGGAGATTGCCAAGATGCGTGCTGGTCGTCTGTTGTGGGCGAAGATCGTGAAGAGTTTCGGTGCTAAGAACCCGAAGTCTCTCGCTTTGCGTACCCACTCCCAGACTTCTGGTTGGTCGCTCACCGAGCAGGATCCATTCAATAACGTAGGTCGTACCTGTATCGAGGCAATGGCTGCCGTACTGGGACATACCCAGTCGCTGCACACCAACGCCCTTGATGAGGCTATCGCCCTGCCGACCGATTTCTCTGCTCGTATTGCCCGTAACACACAGATTTACATCCAGAACGAGACGAAGGTCTGCAAGCAGATTGACCCATGGGCTGGTTCTTACTATGTGGAGACACTGACGAACGAGTTGGTTCACAAGGCTTGGGAGCATATCCAGGAGATTGAGAAACTGGGTGGTATGGCAAAGGCTATCGAGACGGGTCTGCCTAAGATGCGTATCGAGGAGGCTGCTGCACGTACCCAGGCTCGTATCGACTCTGGTGTCCAGACTATCGTGGGTACCAATAAGTACCGCTTGGAGCATGAGGATCCTATCGATATCCTCGAGGTCGACAATACCGCTGTACGTAAGCAGCAAGAGGAGAGTCTTGCACAGGTTCGCGGCTCTCGTGACGAAGCAGCCTGTCAGGCAGCCTTGAAGGCAATCACAGACTGTGTCCGTGACTTCAGCGAAGGCAAGAAGAGTGAGAACAACCTGCTCGACCTTGCCGTGAAAGCAGCCCAGTTGCGTTGTACCCTTGGTGAGATTTCAGATGCCTGCGAGGAGATCGTGGGTCGTTATAAAGCAGTAATCAGAACGATTTCAGGTGTGTATAGTTCAGAATCAAAGAACGATAGCGACTTCGAGTTGGCTTGTAAGTTGACTGATGAGTTCGCGAAGAAGGAAGGTCGTCGCCCCCGTATCTTTATCGCCAAGATGGGACAGGACGGTCACGACCGTGGTGCTAAGGTAGTGGCAACAGGTTATGCTGACTGTGGCTTCGACGTGGATATGGGACCGTTGTTCCAGACTCCTGCCGAGGCTGCCCGTGAGGCTGTCGAGAATGACGTGCATGTAGTCGGTGCATCCTCTCTTGCCGCAGGTCATAAGACCCTGATTCCTCAGTTGATTGAGGAGCTGAAGAAGCTCGGTCGCGAGGATATCATGGTCATTGCCGGCGGTGTCATCCCCGCTCAGGATTACGACTTCCTCTACAAGGCTGGTGTTGCCGCCATCTTCGGTCCTGGTACCAGCGTGGCAAAGGCAGCCGTTGAGATGATGAAGATTCTGCTTGACGAGGAGTAAGAAATTACATCTTATAAATACAACGAAGAGGATGTGCCCTGCGACAATGGCACATCCTCTTCGTTTTGAAAGAATCTCTTTTATTTCATTCCCAGGTTCTGCATAATGAAGCCGTAGATGTCAGCCTGCTCCTCCAATACTTTTGCCAGGGGCTTGCCGCCACCATGTCCCGCTTTCGTGTCGATACGGATGAGGGTGGGGTTAGGTCCTGCATTACACTCTTGCAGAGTGGCTGCAAACTTGAACGAGTGGGCAGGAACTACGCGATCGTCATGGTCGGCTGTGGTGACGAGTGTGGCAGGGTAGGAGGTGCCGGGGCGCAGGTTGTGGAGTGGGGAATAGCCACGCAGGTACTCGAACATTTCCTTGGAGTCTTCACTGGTGCCGTAGTCGGGAGCCCAGTTCCAACCAATCGTGAACTTATGATAACGCAGCATGTCCATCACGCCTACCTGAGGAATGGCTACACGGTAGAGGTCGGGGCGTTGGATCATGCAGGCTCCGACGAGGAGTCCACCGTTTGATCCGCCCACGATGGCAATCTTGTCTTTGTTGGTGTATTGTTGCTTGATGAGCCATTCGGCAGCACCTATGAAATCATCGAAGACATTCTGCTTGTGCATCTTCGTACCAGCCTGATGCCATTCCTCCCCATACTCACTGCCACCACGTAAGGTGACCTGAGCATAGATACCGCCATTCTCTAAGAATGGAATACGGTTGGCGGAGAAACTGGGAGTGAGGGCGATGTTAAAACCGCCATATCCATAGAGATAGACGGGGTTCTTCCCATTGCGCTTCATCCCTTTCTTATAGGTCAGGAACATGGGGATGCGCGTGCCGTCCTTACTTTGGAAGTATACTTGCTCGCTGATGAAATCGTCCTGCCGGAACTTGACACTTGGTTTCGCATAGAGTGAACTCTCCCCAGTCTCCATGTCATAGCGATAGATGGTGCCAGGAACAGTAAAGGATGTAAAGGTATAGAAACACTCTGGTTCCTTCTCGTCACCAGTAAAACCGACACTACCGACAGATGGAAGGAGTATCTCACGAAGTCGTTTGCCATCAAGTCCATAGACGTAGGAATGGTCGGAGGCATCTTTGCTGTAGGTAAGAATCATTTTGCGATTAATGACATCCACATCACTGAGAACGTCCTGTTGCTCTGCTATTAGTTCCTGCCAATCGTTGACTCCGGGCTGATGGATGTCTGCCGTCATGATCCGGTTCTTGTGAGCCCCATAGTTGGTGAAGAGGTATATCTTATCGCCTTCGGTATGGATAGGGCTATAACGGTACTCCATGTCTGCCGTCATCTGTGTGAACTGTGAGTTGGGTACACGCAAATCCCTTACGTAGAGGTGATTACCAGCGCCGGCTCCGTCCTCATAGAGAAACATCATTGTCTCCTTGTCATTGGTAGAGACTGTGTAGAACCGCATGGGATAAGCGGCATTCTGATAGAACAGCACATCGTCAGACTGTGGCGTTCCTATTTGATGGTAATAAATCTTATGACCCGCATTGACATTTGAGAACTCCTTGCCCTTTGTGGGCGCATCGTAAGCACTATAGTAAAAACCGTCATCCTGCCATGCCGCACCAGAGAACTTCGCCCATTCGATATGGTCGCTGGTCAGTTGTCCTGTGGCGAGGTCGATAACATAAAACTCCTGCCAGTCACTACCAGAGCGTGAGATGGAATAGGCGGCATATTTCCCGTTGTTGGAGAAGTAGACACCCTTGAGCGCCACAGTACCGTCGGAACTTAGTTTGTTCGGGTCTAAGAAAACACGAGGCTCTCCTCCTAACTGATCCATCACGTACAAGACGTATTGGTTCTGCAGTCCGTCATTCTTATAGAAATACCATTTCCCGTGACGCTTTCTGGGAGCAGAGATTTTTTCGTAGTTGGAAAGTTCTGTCAGTCGTTTAAGCAGTTTTTGGCGGAAAGGGATTTTACTGAGATAGTCGTTCGTGATTTTGTTCTCAGCCTCTACCCATGCGGCAGTCTGCTTACTGGTGTCATTCTCAAGCCAGCGGTACGGGTCTGCAACCTCCGTACCGAAATAGTTGTCTATGGTGCCGTCTTTTTCTGCTTTAGGGTATTGAATACTTTGAGCAGAGGCTTCTATAGTGGCGGCTGTTGCCATCATGATGAATAACTGTTTTCTCATATCTTATTTTATATACATTAATGAACTCATAATATAGTCACTGACAAAGAGTCCTTTGCGGGTTAGTTTAAGAAAGTCGCCCTCATGGGATAATAGTCCGTTAGACAGAAACTGTTGCGCCTCCTTTAAGCAGTAGTGGCGGTACTTCTCAGAAATGGTGGTGAGCCCCAGTCCTTCTCTGGTGCGAAGAGCGACGGTGATACGGTCATTATAGTGGGTGTCCTCGTCAAGCGTTTCCTCTTCGTAAGGTCGCTCTCCTCGTTCGATAGCATCCATATAGGCATGGATATCCGCAATATTCCAACTGCGACTTCTTCCGTCGTAGGAATGGGCGGCAGCACCCAGTCCGACATAGGGGATGTCTTTCCAATAACTGCTGTTATGACGGGAACGGAAGCCTGGCTTGGCGAAGTTGGAGATCTCATAGTGCTCATAGCCTGACGCCGTTAACTTGTCAATCAGCAGTTCATACATTTGGCGTTCTAACTCCTCATCGCAAGGCTCGATGCCCATGTGGTAGAGCGGTGTGTCTTCCTCTACCATCAGACAGTAGGCGGAGAGATGTTCCACCTGCAGACTGAGGGCGGTATTGATGTCATGTTCCCAGTCAGCAAGTGTCTCGTTGGGAAAACCGTACATCAAGTCGACACTGATGTTGCGGATGCCAGCGTCACGGAGTCGTTGGACGGCAAGGGGAACTTGGGCTGCCGAGTGACGGCGATGGATAAAGTGTAGGCGGTCGTCATCGAAGGTCTGGGCGCCCATGCTCACTCGGTTAATGCCTTGCTGCGACAGGGTCGCGGCATACTCGACAGTGACATCGTCGGGATTTACCTCGATGGTGAACTCGCGGTCGGCAGATCCATACACCTTATTTATATATAAGGAGAGTTGACGTAGTTGATCTATGGTCAGTTGACTTGGCGTGCCTCCACCTATATAGATTGTGTTGATGGCATCGTCGCATCTACGCATCTCCATCTCCCTACATACTGCATCTACATACCTCTGTCGTTGTTGTAGGGCGGTAGTAGAGTAGAAACCACAGTAGATACAGCGGCTTGCACAGAAGGGAATATGAATATACAGACCAGCCATAATGCCTGCAAAGTTAAAGAAAAATACTAATAAAGTTTAATATTTGAAAGTGTTTTTAGGTTTTTCGCATGAAAATGTATAACTTTAGCGTCGCTTATCGAAATTTAAACCTAAAACATAACCGATATGAAAGTTTATCAAACAAACGAAATCAAAAACATCGCACTGCTTGGCAGTGCGGGTAGCGGCAAGACTACTCTTGCCGAAGCAATGGTCTACGAAGCCGGAATCATCAAGCGCCGCGGTACCGTAGAGGGTAAGAACACCATGAGCGATTATTTCCCTGTTGAGCAGGAATATGGCTACTCGGTGTTCTCTACTGTTTTTCATGTAGAGTGGAATAACAAGAAGTTGAACATCATCGACTGCCCGGGATCGGACGACTTCGTCGGTGGTGCCATCACAGCCCTGAACGTGACCGACCAGGCTGTACTGCTCATTAATGGACAGTATGGACCTGAGGTAGGTACGATGAATGCTTTCCGCAATACAGAGAAACTGAAGAAGCCTGTTATCTTCCTCGTTAACCAACTCGACCGTGACAACTGCGACTTCGACCAGATTCTGAACCAGTTGCGTGAGGTCTATGGTAATAACTGTGTTCCCGTACAGTATCCTATCGCTACTGGAGCAGGCTTTAACAGTGTTATCGACGTGCTGCTGATGAAGAAATATTCTTGGAAGCCCGAGGGTGGTGCTCCTATCATTGAGGATATCCCTGCCGATCAACTCGACAAGGCGAAGGAGATGAAGGCTGCCCTTGTTGAGGCTGCCGCCGCCGGTGACGATACGCTGATGGAGAAGTTCTTCGAGAGTGAGGATCTGACAGAGGACGAGATGCGTGAGGGTATCCGCAAGGGTCTGGTGACACGTTCTATCTATCCTGTCTTCTGCGTTTGTGCAGGTAAGGACATGGGTGTTCGTCGTCTGATGGAGTTCTTGGGTAATGTCGTACCTTTCGTTAGCGAGATGCCTGTTGTTAAGAACGCTGCAGGTAAGGAAGTTCCTGCCGATGCCAGTGCTCCTACCTCTTTGTATTTCTTCAAGACCGGTGTTGAGCCCCATATTGGGGAGGTACAGTATTTCAAGGTGATGAGTGGTGTTGTGAAGAGCGGTGACGACCTGACCAATGCTGACCGTGGCTCTAAGGAGCGTATCGGTACCTTGTATGCTTGTGCTGGTGCTAACCGTATTCAGGTAGACCAGTTGGTTGCCGGTGATATCGGTTGTACCGTGAAACTGAAGGACGTGAAGACGGGTAACACCTTGAATGGTAAGGATGTCGAGAATAAGTTCGACTTCATCAAATATCCTAACTCTAAGTTCTCTCGTGCCATCAAGGCAGTCAACGAGGCTGAGACTGAGAAGATGATGGCAGCCCTGCAGCGCATGCGTCAGGAGGATCCTACATGGGTTGTTGAGCAGTCCAAGGAGTTACGTCAGATTATCGTTCATGGTCAGGGTGAGTTCCACCTTCGTACCTTGAAGTGGCGTATGGAGAATAACGAGAAGATCCAGATTGAGTATCAGGAGCCGAAGATTCCTTATCGTGAGACCATCACGAAGATGGCTCGTGCCGACTATCGTCATAAGAAACAGTCGGGTGGTGCCGGACAGTTTGGTGAGGTACACCTGATTGTGGAGCCTTATACCGACGGTATGCCTGATCCAACCTCATTCACCATCAATGGACAGGAGTTCAAGATGAACATCAAGTCTAAGGAGGAGAAAGACCTCGACTGGGGTGGAAAACTCGTTTTCATCAACAGTGTTGTTGGTGGTGCTATTGATATGCGTTTCATGCCAGCCATCCTGAAAGGTGTGATGGAGCGTATGGAGCAGGGACCATTGACCGGTTCTTATGCCCGTGACGTTCGTGTCATTGTTTACGATGGTAAGATGCACCCAGTAGACTCTAACGAGTTGTCATTCATGCTTGCCGCACGTAATGCCTTCTCCGCAGCCTTCAAGGAGGCAGGTCCAAAGGTATTGGAGCCTATCTATGACCTGGAGGTTCTTGTTCCTGCTGACTATATGGGTGATGTGATGAGTGACCTGCAGGGTCGTCGTGCCATCATCATGGGTATGGACAGCGAGTCTGGTTATCAGAAACTGACGGCTAAGATTCCTTTGAAGGAACTTGCCAGTTACAGTATCGCCCTTAGTTCACTGACTGGTGGTCGTGCTTCGTTCACAACCAGTTTCAGCAGTTACGAACTTGTTCCGAACGATATCCAGCAGCAACTCATCAAGGAGCATGAGGCTGAGATGAAGGAAGAGGATTAATCCGCAACCTGACAATCATAAGAATCCCCAACCGTTTGGCTGGGGATTTTTATTGTTTGATTACAAAGGCATCATGTCACGCTCGTCAGGACGGTGTGCCTTGCCATCCTCGTCTTTGATATATACCTGCAGGTCCTCCAAGTAGCCACCAGTTTCAGCCTGCAACTGCTTAAGGATAGTCTTGGTCTCCTCAAAGCCCATGAACTCCTTGGCAGAACCAATATGGTTGGTAAACTCTAACTTCTTCTTCTCGATGTCGAGAACAGAGATGTACTCATCCTTCGTACGGTCTCCAATAACGAATTTTTTCTTCATAGTCGATTGTTTTAATTGTTTGTTGGTGCAAAGATAAATAAAATCCCGATACGCTGTACTGCCTATCGGGATTTTTTATACGTAAACGTTTTATTTCATTACTCGCCCTTAATGGCTGCTACACCTGGGAGAACCTTACCCTCGATAGCCTCAAGCAGAGCACCACCACCAGTAGAGATGTAACTAACCTGGTCAGCGAGACCGAACTTGTTAACGCAAGCAACAGAGTCACCACCACCAATCAGAGAGAAAGCACCCTCAGCAGTAGCCTTGGCGATAGCCTCACCGATAGCACGGCTACCAGCAGTGAAGTCGTCACACTCGAAGACACCAGCAGGACCGTTCCACAGGATGGTCTTAGCACCCTTGATAGCCTCAGCGAAAGCCTTCTGGCTCTCAGGACCAGCGTCAACACCCTCGAAACCTGCGGGAACCTTGTTGGCTGGGCAGTTGATAATCTCTGCACCCTCCTTGACAGTCATGGTACCGAAGTCGAGACCATTAGTAGCGGTGCAGTCGCTGCCAAGAACAAGTTCAACACCGTTCTTCTTAGCGAGTTCCTCAACGCCAAGTGCTACGTCCAACTTGTCAAGTTCTACGATAGAGTCACCGATCTCACCGTTGTGAGCCTTTGCGAAGGTATAGGTCATACCACCACAGAGGATGAGTTTGTCAACCTTACCGAGCAGGTTCTCGATGATACCAATCTTAGAAGATACCTTAGAGCCACCCATGATGGCAACGAATGGACGCTTGATGTTAGAGAGAACGGCATCAACAGCCTTCACCTCTTTCTCCATCAGCAGACCCAGCATCTTGTTATCAGCATCGAAATAGTCAGCGATGACAGCGGTAGAAGCGTGCTTACGGTGAGCAGTACCGAAAGCGTCCATCACGTAGCAGTCAGCATAAGAAGCCAGTGTCTTGGCAAACTCCTTCTGAGAAGCCTTCATCGCCTTCTTAGCCTCGTCGTACTCAGGAGTACCCTTCTCAACGCCAACGGGTTTGCCTTCCTCCTCAGGATAGAAGCGGAGGTTCTCCAGCAACAGTGCCTCACCCATCTTCAGGGCAGCAGCCTGCTCCTGAGCCTTAGCGCAGTCGGGAGCGAAAGCAACGGGAACACCCAGTGCCTTCTCCACAGCCTCGCGGATCTGACCCAGTGACTTCTTCATGTCTACCTTTCCTTTGGGCTTGCCCATGTGCGACATGATGATGGTAGCACCACCGTCAGCAAGGATTTTCTTCAAGGTAGGAAGAGCACCACGGATGCGGGTGTCGTCTGTGATCTTACCATTCTCGTCCAGGGGTACGTTGAAGTCTACACGTACGATTGCCTTCTTACCGGCAAAGTTGAATTCATTGATTGTCATAATGTTGTGTTATTTAATTTGGTTTGAATATTCAAAAATCGAACGCAAAGATACGAAAATAAGTTCATAGTTCATAGTTCATAGTTCATAATTTAAAACTTTTTTGCTTACTTATATTCATAATGTAAGACGGAGTTTGCAAATTGAAAAGAAATCGTGAGATTTTGTTTGTTTGGCGGAAAATGATTACCTTTGCAGTCCAGATAATCAAAGATGAAAGAGACAATGAATATTCAGAACATTCCCGTCCTGCTGCTTACGGGTTATTTAGGCAGTGGTAAGACAACACTTCTGAACCGCATCTTGCAGAATAAGAAAGGGATAAAGTTTGCTGTCATCGTCAATGACATTGGTGAGGTGAACATCGATGCCGACCTGATAGAGAAGGGTGGTGTGGTAGGACAGAAGGACGACTCACTGGTGGCACTCCAGAACGGTTGTATCTGCTGTACTTTGAAGATGGACTTGGTGGAGCAGTTGCGTGACATCACCAAGATGCACCGCTTCGACTATATCGTTATCGAGGCAAGTGGTATCTGTGAGCCAGGACCTATCGCCCAGACGATATGCAGCATTCCTTCCTTAGGTCCGGAGTATGTGAAGGACGGCTATCTGCAGTTAGACTGTATCGTGACGGTGGTCGATGCCCTCAGGATGCGTGATGAGTTCGAGGGTGGCAACGACCTGTTGCGTCAGAATATCGACGAGGAGGACATTGAGAATCTCGTTATCCAGCAGATCGAGTTCTGTAATATCATCCTGCTCAATAAAGCCTCTGAGGTATCGAAAGAGGAACTGGGTAAGGTGAAGGAGATTATCCGCACCATCCAGCCAAAAGCGGAGATCATCGAGTGCGACTATGGTAATGTGGACTTGGAGCGGATTATCCACACAGAGAAATTCAATTTCGAGGAGGTTGCCACTTCTGCCGCATGGATTCAGGAGTTAGAGGGTGACCATGACGAGGAAGAAGAGCATGAGCACCATCACCACCATGATGACGACGATGACGATGATGATGACGACGATGATGAACACGAGCATCACCATGAGCATGGTCACCACCACCATCACCACCATCACGACGAGGGGGAGGCTGAGGAATACGGTATCGGTACCTTTGTCTACTATGCCCGTCGCCCCTTCAACCTCGGATTGTTTGACGAGTTCGTGGCTCGTAAGTGGCATAAGAATATTATCCGAGCCAAGGGTATCTGCTACTTCAAGGGCGAGGAGGATATCTGTTATGTCTTCGAGCAGGCTGGTCATCAGGTGTCACTGCGTAACGTAGGACAGTGGTATGCCACCATGCCGAAGGAGGAACTGGAGATGATGATGGCACGTGACGAGAAACTGCGTCGCGACTGGGACGACCAGTATGGCGACCGCATGCAGAAACTCGTGTTTATCGGTCAGCACTTGGATAAAGAGCAGATTACCAAAGACCTCGACTTCTGCTTGTCATAGATAGCAATATCTGTTATAAAAGTAAATTCAGTGAATTTACTGACTAAATACACTGAATTTACTGAGTAAATACACTGAATTTACTGACCAAATTCAGTGTGTTTACTTTTATAGGGCACCCATCCTAATGAAATAGGAAGCGGACTCCTGCCACAAACCAGCATCCGGCTTGTGGCACATTACCATAATCCACGTATCGTTTGCTGGTCAGGTTATTGCCTTCCAGATAGACAGAGTAGGTGTCGGCATTCCAACTCAACCGTGCATCCACTACGGAGTAGGGGTGATAGTTGCGTACCTCTCCGTCGATCGTCGTATAGGAGCCCATGCGGTCTTGGAAGCGATACTTCACGTTGAGGTCAAGATGCTTGATGACATGGATCAACAGCGATGCCGTCAACTTATGCCGCAGATACTCCAAGGAATATTGCGACTGCAGATAATCCTCCACGTCCTTGTCTTGATGCAGATAGCAGTAGGCGAGGTTCAGCGTGTAACGCTTACCAGTTAGCGTGGCGTTCGTCTCAAAGCCGATAGTGTTCACCTTCGTATGGTTGACACTCTGCCAGACAGGATCCGTCTCACGAGTGTCCATCACCCAGTCAATCATATTACGGGCATGATGATGGAAGACACTTGCCGACATGTTGAAGACATTTGATTGGAATTTGACACCTCCCTCTAAAGCGTGTAACTCCTCTGGTCTCAGATGCTTGTCAGCCTTATGACCTCCCACGCTGTAATAGAGTTCCGTGAATGACGGCATACGCAGGGAGGAGTTGTAGGACGCATAGATCTTCCAGTTAGTGCCGATACGATAACTGGCATCGATACCAGGATAAACCTTAAACGGCATCTCGTTCCATGTGTTCTTCACAGCGATGAAACCAGCAGAGAGGGTGAAACGTTTTAGCAAAACGTTATGCTCCAGATGGAAGGAGAGGTTCGAGCGGTTCAGTCCTACTTTATAATGACTGAACGGGTCGGAGAGTTCCTCACCAAGGTTCGTGCTGACAATATCCTCGTTGCGGAACTCAGCACCAAAGGCAGTGCGTCCCAACAACCAGTCGAAATAACTGTTCAGGTTGACACCAAAGACATCCGTGCGATGGTAGTTGAACGGTACTTTCTCCTCAGAGCCGCGTATCAACTCGAAACGGTCGTGGTTGCGGTTCCAATAGATAGCAGGACGGAAATGCCAGTTACCGGTCGTGATTTCTCCCTGTAGTGCCGTGTTGATTTTGACGGTCTTCTCATACTGCTCGTCGAACTTCGCACTATAGAAGGTGTTGGAGCCGAACCCTTTCGTCGACAGTCCTGCATGCCAGTTCAGTCGAAGTCCCTCCTGTTGGTATTGTCCTTGGTAGAACACCTTGCCACCACTGTAGTCACTATTCAGACTACCAGCCTTCGAACGACTATAGCCGTCGGAACGGGTGTAGGAAGCGGAGAGGGATGACCCCAGTCCCAGCGACCCCAGTCCCAGCGACCCCACCCGAGAGGAGGGGAGACTGAGGCGGCCGGCGACAGACAGATAGCCGAAGGAACCTCCCTCTATTCTTGCATCTACAAGGGCTTTCCTCCCCTCCCTTGGGAGGGGTTGGGGGAGGGGTTCCCTCGTCACAATATTGATGGCACCCATCAGGGAGGAGGTGCCATAGACACGACCGGCAGGACCCTCTAATACCTCAATACGCTCGATGTCCGAGAGATCACAAGGGAAATCGAAGGCATTATGACCCGTCTGCGGATCACAGATATTAATGCCATTGAGCAGGATGGTAATCTGCTCACTCGTACCGCCTCGGATACTGATATCCGTCTGTGCACCAATCGGTCCTCGTTGACGGACATCCACGCCTACGGCGTATTTCAGCAAATCATTAATACTTTGTACTGGCGCCGCTTGAATCTCGTCGCGACTCAGTACAGTGACCATTCTCGCTGCTTGCCCTAATGCAAGCGGTGCGCGTGACCCAGTGACCTCTACGTCATCCAAGGTCGCTTCTTTGTCTGTCTGGTTATCGTTAGTGGTAACAACCTCAGTCGT
Source organism: Prevotella sp. UBA2755 (assembly GCA_002353225.1). Classification (GTDB taxonomy): domain Bacteria; phylum Bacteroidota; class Bacteroidia; order Bacteroidales; family Bacteroidaceae; genus Prevotella. The sequence continues at coordinate 38,143 of DEJF01000061.1, forward strand.
GCCCTTGTCATCGATGGCGGCACTTGCTGATGTCAGTGTCGCTACACTCAGCACACTGATGGTTACCACACGTCCCAAACAGGCAAAGAGTGCATATCCCTTCCTTGAAAAATGATGGAAGCGGAGTGCTTTGCGCTGATTGAAATTTGGTTTATACATATTGTTTTGATAAAAAAGCGGTGCAAAGGTACGATTTTTTTTGTATCTTTGCAAGCAATATGAAAGATTCTATTTTGATTTTAAGTGGTGGCATGGATTCTGTCACCTTATTATATGACGAGCAGGAGCGTATTGCCCTTGCCGTCTCGTTCGACTATGGTAGTAAGCATAATGCGAAGGAGATCCCCTTTGCCAAGATGCATTGTGAGCGACTGGGTATCAAGCATATCGTGATACCCCTCGACTTCATGACGAAGTATTTCAAGAGTTCATTATTAGAGGGTGGGGAAGAGATACCCGAGGGTCATTATGCTGACGAGAATATGAAATCGACGGTGGTACCGTTCCGTAACGGTATCATGCTGTCTATCGTGGTCGGTATCGCTGAGAGCAATGGTTTGAAGTATGTGATGATGGCTAACCATGGGGGCGACCATACCATCTACCCGGACTGCACCCCTCAGTTTGTCGATGCTTTCGACAAGGCGGCGGAGGCTGGCACTTTTGTCAAGGTGCATCTGCGTTCTCCTTATACGAATATCACCAAAGGGGACATCGCCCGTCGTGGAAAAGCACTGGGCATTGACTACAGCAAAACATGGAGTTGCTATAAGGGTGGCGACAAGCATTGCGGCAAATGTGGTACCTGTGTGGAGCGGAAGGAAGCACTTGCCGAGGCTGGCATCGAAGACCAGACAGAGTATGATTTGTAGACATAGTAACAGGTTAAAGACATAGTAACAGATTAACAAGATAAAGACATAATAACTTTTTAAAGACATACTAACAGATTAACAAGATAAAGACATAATAACAGATTAACAATATTTGGTGAGTCTTTTTGTGCCCCCCTAATAAAATGTTATTCTGTTACTATGTCTTTTTAAATGTTATTATGTCTTTAAAAGTTATTCTGTTACTATGTCTTTAGCCAGTTACTCTGTCTTTACCCGAAGAGTGCTCTGAGTGCCTCCTCTACCTTACGGACGGGTACTAACTCTATATTGAATTTCTTGCGGTTCAGTCCTGAGAGGTTGTACTTAGGGATGATGATATGTGAGAATCCTAATTTCTCTGCCTCTGAGATACGTTGCTCGATACGGGCGACAGGACGTACCTCACCACTGAGTCCTACCTCACCAGCCATGCACCAGCCACTCTCGATGGGGGTGTCGACATTAGACGAAAGGACAGCGGCAATGACACTGAGGTCCATCGCCATATCCGTGACCCGCAAACCTCCTGCGATATTCAGGAAGACATCCTTCTGCATGAGTTTGAAACCTACTCGTTTCTCCAACACAGCAAGGAGCATATTCAGACGACGCTGGTCGAAACCTGTCGCACTGCGTTGTGGTGTTCCGTAGGCGGCACTGCTGACCAGTGCCTGTGTCTCAACCAAGAAAGGACGGACACCCTCGATGGCGGAACTGATAGCGACACCACTCAGTCCGTCATGGTCTTCTGTCAACAGCAGTTCTGAGGGGTTGCTAACCTGTCGGAGTCCTGTCTGCTGCATCTCATAGATACCTAACTCGGAGGTACTGCCAAAACGGTTCTTGATCGAGCGCAGGATGCGGTACATATAATGCTGGTCACCCTCAAACTGGATGACAGTATCAACGATATGCTCTAAGATCTTCGGACCGGCAAGCGTTCCCTCCTTCGTGATATGACCAATCAGGATCACGGGAACACCACTCGTCTTGGCAAAGCGGAGCAGTGCCGAGGCACATTCACGAACCTGGGCTATCGAGCCTGCCGACGACTCGACATCCTCCGTGGCAATAGTCTGGATGGAGTCGATGATGATCAGTTCGGGTTGTACCTCTTTGACATGGTCGAAAATCGCCTCCAAGGAGTTCTCGCAGAGAATCATGAAGTTGTCGGACCCCTCCAACCTCCCCTGTTGAGGGGAGGCAATGAGACGTTCGGCACGCATCTTCAACTGGTGGGCACTCTCCTCACCGCTGACATACAGCACCCGTTTCTCTGGCAGGTTCAGCATGGTCTGGAGGGAGAGGGTAGACTTACCGATACCGGGTTCACCACCTAACAGGACGATGGAGCCGGGGACGAGACCGCCACCCAGCACACGGTTCAGTTCCTCGTCATGCATGTCAATACGTGGGTCATCATGGGCAGAGATGTCACGCAGTCGTAGCACCTTGGCGGCATCGCGACCGCGGCTGTTTATCGTTTCGCCAGCACCAAAAGCCCCTCGCCTATAGGAGAGGGGTTGGGGTGAGGCTTTGATCTCCTTGAACGTGTTCCACTGTCCGCACGACGGACACTTACCAATCCATTTTGCTGATTCCTGTCCGCAGTTCTCGCAGACATACATTGTCTTGTCTTTTGCCATATCGACTGCGAAGATACGAAAAATAACCGAATATGCCAAACTTTTTATTTTTTCTCTAAATCCCGGGTTAGGTGTCTCCGAGTCCCTTGGAGGTGGCATCTTCATCGTTTTTTACCCCATTTTTAGAGCAAAATCGCCAATCGTTGTCACCCTTGTCACCTCGTTGCCACCCACAATTCCCTGATAATCAAATAGTTTTGCAAGGTGGCAACGGCGACAAGGGTTTAAAAATTACATGTAGGGAAATGATGGGCTCTAAAAGTTCTACTTTCCTGCCCAAATATTTTGAAAGATGAAAGAAAAGATGTATCTTTTTGAAATAGGTAAACTGGGGAGATACAGGCAATTCTTGTTCTGGCAAGTGACTTCGTCGATGACTACCTGTTCTATGGTCCCTATTCTTATGAGGTTCCCGAATGTAGTTATACAATTCATTATTTTTGCTTTTTGAATAATTGTATGCCATAGTACCTGACATCAGTAATGGTGGTGTCTTCAATACAGACACCTTCCAACACCAACATTAGTGAATCGTTCTGATAGGTGAGTAGTCGTTCAGGATTATGCAGTAGCGTCGTGTCCTGTCTGACAACCTTTTGGATTGGATATTCAAGAACAGTCTTATGATCAAGACTGACAGAGACAATCTGTTTTTTATAATTGCATTCGTAAGTTTTTGACGGTAAAAAGATGGTGTATTCGTCTAACACTACAGGTTTTTTCCTGATATACCAGTTCTTGTCACCATCGTAATGCTCTTTGACTTTGTCATAGTTGAAACTATACTCAGAATATTCCCATTTACCGTATTCCTCTTCAAAATCGTTGGCTCCTATCTCCTTCTTAACATAGTTGATGACACTTGCGACATCCTTGTAACGCTCACACTTCACACTGTCCTGGTTGATGCTTCTTATGTCGATGTCATCCTTCAGTTTACCTGTTTGTGTATCAGCCAGTTTCAGTTCTTTGATGAGTTGCGTGAGACGTTGCTTCTGACAAACTAATCCGATGCTCTTAGCAGAGATGCCGGGGATATAGGTGAAGAGAATGATGGCAACAGCAAAGATCAGCGACATGATCTGATAGCGGCGTGTACGTTTGCTTATTAACATCAGCACAAAAAGCGTCATTAGTACGCCTGCTATCATCAGGTAGAAACGGCTCTCAGTGAAACTGTAGAGACGGATGCGGTAGAAGGAACCAATCCAATACATGATAAGTGGAGGAATGGCAATCAGTGTGAATCGAGAATAGAACCAGTCGTAATATCGCTGACTGAGTATCGATTGTGCCACTCGTCCAATTAATGCTACAGTGATGAATCCCATCACCATCCATGCCACTCCGCCCTTTGGTAAATCCCACTCAATGACAATCTTTATAAAATAGGTGTAGAGGATGATGGTATAGATGATAACTGCTGGTGAGAGAATGAAATTAAGGATAAGTTGGAGTATCTTAAAAGGTTCATTCACCTCGTCCTCGTTCTGTCGAACAAGGGTACAGCATACCTGTGGAGCCAGCACAAAAAAGACAAACTGAGCGATATGCTCGTAGAAATGTCTGGGCTCGTCAATTCCAAAGATGTAGAAGTAAGATGCGGTGATGACCAATACCGCTAAGTAGAGAATGCCGGAAATGAGTAGTCCAAAGAACATCTGCGTTGTCACATGCAAGGCATGAGCCGCAAACGAACGGTTTTCCATCCGCTTATTACCTATGATAAGCAGGATCGCTGCTAAAACGTAGGTGAAAGCAAACCCATAAGTCCATAGGAATGGCTTTAGGTTGAGTGCCATTAGGGGCAGGAAGAGGAAAAAAGAGGCATAATAAGCCCAACGGTTAATGCGATGGAGCCAAAAGGTTAGTACCATAAGCGGTACGAAAAACCATAGTATATCACCATTCACTGCACTTTCAAACTGTGCCGTCTCTTCATTCCATTCATGAGTCTCACTATCCCATACAGCAATAACAAAGAATACCACTCCAAGAGCCATTTCGACAGGAAATCGACGTGGGCTTTGTAACATCTGTTGTAATAGTGATTTCAGTTTTGTTATCATTGCTACTCTCCTCCCAGTATTTTGATTTCCTGCAAAGGTACAAAGAAATAATGAAACTCCAAAGGAATCAAAATAATTATAATATTATTTTGTTCTTTGCTCGGTTTACACTACCTTTGACCTGACGGTCGAAGGTACTCACGTTCGAGAAAACTCAAATAAAATTTGGTTTTCTTCTCACTTAATCGTACCTTTGCACTCTGATTATGAAGAAGATATTTTATGTCATTATATCCTTGGTGCTACTGTCGGCATGCGGACAGTCTTACGAGGAGACGAAACGATTAAACCGACAACAGCGTCGGGAGGCAATGCGTAAGGACTCTGCTGCACTGAAGATTGCGGTCATGCCTACACTGGATTGTCTGCCAATGTATGTCGCTGAGTATGAACAGTTGTATGACACACTGAATGGTGGGGTCCGTCTGAAACCCTTTAAGGCACATATTGACTGTGACACGGCAATCATGCGACAGCGGGTAGAGGGGACTGTGAGTGATCTCGTCCGTGCCTTGAGGATGGAGAAGCGTGGAACCTCATTGCGTTATGTTGCCGTCACTAATGGTTCTTGGCAGTTGATTACCAATAGGAACTCTCGTATCCACCAACTCAAGCAGTTGGACGATAAGATGATAGCGATGACCCGTTTCTCTGTGACTGATATGCTCAGCGATATGATTGTGGACTCTGTCAAGTTGCGTGACGAGCATGTGTTCCGAGTACAGATTAACGATTTGGACGTGCGGATGCAGATGTTACAGAATAACGAGATGGACGCGCTGTTCTTCTCAGAGCCGCAGGCAACGATGGCACGGATGGCAAAGAATCCTGTGGTGCTTGATACCCGTAAGATGGATCTGCAGATGGGAGTGCTCGTCTTCCGTGAGAAAGAGATGCGCCGCCCCGAACGACATAAGCAGTTAGACCTCTTTGTCAAGGCGTATAATGCCGCCTGTGACTCCATCAATAAGAAAGGAGTCAAGTATTATCGGAATCTCGTGATGGAAAAGTGTCATGTGTCCTCTGCTGTCGTTGACTCCCTCCCCAAGAATCTGAAATACCAGCATGCCATAGGTCCAAGACAGCAAGATATCGACAAGGCACAGAAATGGCTTAATAAGAAGTAAAAGATGACAGGAACCGAAATACAATTGCAGAGAGTCGCTACAGAGTTGCATCGGGGTAACGTGGGGCTCGCCATTGCGGAGATGGAGACCTATCTTGCCGCTTATCCGCAGGTACAGTCCTCGGAACGGCTGAATGGTATTAAGGCGGAATACGAGTTGATGGCTGACTATTGGAGGAGAGGGGTGAACGACCCACAACTGGATCAGTTATATTCTCATCTGTTGCAACGGGTCTATGTCCTTTTTGCCAATATCGCCTCCTACCATCGGGTGCGTTCTTATCCTACTTTATCGGGTATCTATAACAGAGTAAGGATGGAGCGTCAGGACTGGTCGCTGACAGATATCCGTAAGGAGATGGAGGGCTTTGTGAGTAACATCGCCATGCTGGAGTTAGAACCAGAGAATACCCGACAGGAGAAAAGTGAACAACTCTACAAGGAACATCAGACGCAGATGAATAGTCTGTTCTGTTATGTGCTGACATCCCGAATGTGGACAGACGGGGTAGGACATGACTTCGAGGAGATTCTCATCTCACCGACCATTGATAGTAATGACCAGCAGTTATTGGTTTCTGCCGTTACCTTATCGTTGCTGAACCAATATGACATGGCGAAATTCCGTGTACTGGTGAATACCTATCGTCGCTCACAGGAGGAAAGTGTTCGTCAGCGTGCATTGGTGGGATGGGTACTTGCCATCAGGGAAGAGGTTCGTGAGGTCTATCCAGAGCAAGAGGAACTGGTGTTGTCACTCTTGTCATCGAAAAAGGTCTGTGAGGAATTGACAGAGTTGCAGATGCAGTTGGTATATTGTCTGAATGCCGAGAAGGATACCGACACCATCCAGAAGGAGATCATGCCAGACCTTATCAAGAATAACAATCTCAAGATCAACCAGTTCACTATTGAGGAACGGGAGGACGACCCTATGGAGGATATCCTGAACCCAGAGGCATCCGAGCAGCGGATGGAGAAGTTAGAGTCTACCTTCGGACGCATGATGGACATGCAGAAACAAGGGTCGGACATCTATTTCGGTGGTTTCTCGCAGATGAAGCGGTTCCCCTTCTTCTATGATATCAGTAACTGGTTGGTCCCCTTTTATCTGGAGCATCCCGATATCGCCCATTTCGTACGTAGGATGCAGGGGAATAAGTTTGTGGAGAAAATGATGAAGACAGGTCCGTTCTGCAACAGCGATAAGTATTCTTTCATCATCGCTTTCCAGCAAGTGTTTGAGCGGATTCCTGAGGGGATGCGTCAGATGTTGGAGCGGGGAGAGGCTACCATGGGAGAGATTCCAGAGGACGAATTACACACTCCAGCCTTTATCCGTCGTGCCTATCTGATGGACCTCTATCGTTTCTATCGGTTGTATCCGAGTCGTAACGAGTTCGAGAATCCCTTCAATACCACCCATAGTGAACTGGGAACCTGTGAGTTCTTCTGTCATTGGCTGTTCGTGGGCTCTCCTCTGGAGCCTTATAAGGACCAGATAGTACGCCTGTTGAAACGAAATAAGATGGAAGAGGCGGCAATGCGTCTGCTGGATACCTATAGCGAGAGTCATCATACCGTGCAGTATTATATATGGTCGGGGATGTATCAGAAGGCACTTGACTTGGAACCGAATAATGAGCGTGCCATGCTGGGGGCTGCCCGTGAGGCATTCAACTTAGGACAGTATGATGAGGCATTGGAGGCGTATGACGAGTTGCTTCTGTTGCATCCTGAGAAATCTGCTTTCCTATTGAATAAAGCCATCTGTCTGGTTCATCTCAATGACTATGAAGAGGCACAGAAGATTCTCTACCGTTTGAACTATGATGATCCCGAGGATACCCGTGTAAACCGTGTACTTGCCTGGGCAAACCTCTGCTCTGGGAAGTTAGAGCAGGCAGACCAGATTTATCGGAAACTGACCTCTGTAGAGAAACCTTCTTATGAGGATTGGCAGAACTACGGCTATTGTTGTTGGTTCTTAGGACGAATCGATGAGGCGGCACATTGTTTTAAACAATACTGTGCAGCGTTCGCACCAGAAAGGGAGTTGTTCTTATTTGATTATTCTTTCTTGAAAGAGCATGGCATCACTGACACCCAAATCAAACTGATGGATGCTCTTGTGCATGCTTGATCCGCTGGTAACACCAGGTCCATGCTAAGGGGATGCCGACTCCGGCAATCGTATATAACACCCAGAACCAGTCTTCTTTGGCATGCTCGTGGATGACCATGTGGCATCCTATCTGGGCAAAATCCAGATCATAGTACCATATCTTGATGAGACTGACCACCTTATAACTGATGATGTGGAACACGAAGATGGGGAGGGTATTGTCACCACAGAATACGAGAATGCGTTTGATGACTCCCTCATGCTTATCTAAATAATGGGCGATATTGTAGGTCATCAGGAAACCGCAGATGGCAGGAACGGGTAAGGAGATAAACTGTACGAATGACGAGCGCCAGTTCATGTTGGCGGTCAGGTATTTAGAGAAGAGATAGACAATAACGGCAAACACCAAAGTCATCCACCAAGATATCTTGTAGTGTTGCTCCCATTTGCGGAACAAGAAGCCACATCCAAAGAAGAAGGTACCCATGATCTCACGATAGCCTCCTTGGATGAGGGTGATGATGCGCAGTCCCTCGGAGGTCTTCCATGCGGCAAGTAATAACATACTGACACAGACCCCTATGGGGACGATGAGTTCTTTATGAGGTGCTAATTTTGATGACTTCTCCACAAGTGCATTCAGCCCCTTATATATAATAAGGTACGCGATACTTGCCACCAAGAGTCCACGGAAAAACCAGAATGCTCCACACAGGAACTGGTCGTAACCGCCCATCGCCGTCACCATATTCCATAGGTTTTGCTGCATCTGGTGCCAAGAGTAGGGATGGGTCACACCACCGCTCCAGTTGCCATACTTCTCGTTGAGGATGCCAAGGTCGAACATCCAGTTGTGGATAATCAGGAAGAATACCGCCCAAGTTAAAAAAGGAATGTAGAGTCCTTTGAACCGTTTTTTCACGAAGGTTGCCTCATCATCAAGATAACGAAGGGAAAAGAAATAGCCTGCCGTGATAAAGAACACAGGCATGTGGAACTCGTAAAGGAAAGCACTGACCACATCCGGTGCGTCAGCGTGTCCTATCACCATCAGGATGATGGCGAGTGCCTTACAGATAGAGATGACGGTATTACGCTGCATGAATGTTACAAGAACGGGGCTAACAGGTGGGCAAACCATCCGCGGAATTTCTGCCAAGGGGTACGGAACTTATTCCATGACTCCTCTGTCAGAAGAAAACTCTTCTTGGTGTCACGGTCGAACATGTCGTCTAACTCCTTGGTGGTCTCCTTGTCAATGATAACGGCATTTTGCTCAAAGTCGCATTTCAGACTACGGGCATCCAGATTGGTACTGCCTACCGTACAATAGCGACCATCCACCATCATGATCTTAGAATGATGGAAACCGGGTTCGTACATCCAGATGATAGCCCCTCGCTTCATCAGTTTATGTGCCTGATAGTAAGCGCAGTCAGGAGTCAAAGGTATGTCGCTCTTTGCCGATTGCATAATCTCCACCTTCACCCCTCGTTTAATAGCCCTCGTTAATGCTCTTGTCACTTTGGGAATCAGGGTGAAGTAGGGGTTGATGATCTTGATGGAGTCTTGCGCCTGATTGATGGCACTGACGTAAAACTCCCGCATAATCTTAGGAGTACGGTGTGGCTCACGGGTGATAATACCGACCATCTTCTTGCCAGCAGTAGAGGTGGTATCCGGCTTTAATCCCTCAAAACGGGTCAGGGTACCACCCCGGTAGTATTTCATGCCATGCACGTTCTCGCCAGTAACCCTGTTCCATATCCTCATAAAGATTTTTTGCAACTCGTTCACGGCATCGCCCTCAATACGGCAATGCATATCACGCCACTCACCAACTTGTTCTGTACCTTTAATATAATAGTCGGCGACATTCATTCCACCAGTATAGGCGATCTGTCCGTCAATAACGACAATTTTACGATGGTCGCGTCCGAATATCTTAGTCACCCATGGAAAACGAATCGGGTCATATTCCACAATCTTGATACTATCATCACGTAATGCCTTCAGGTGATGCTTCTTGAGCGGTTGGTTGTTAGAGTCATTACCAAAACCGTCGAACATTGCACGGATTTCCACCCCTTCCTTTCGTTTCTCACGAAGGATATCGAAGAGGAGAGATGCAATAGAGTCATTGCGGAAATTAAAGTATTCCAAATGGACACTACTCTTTGCCTGACGTATCGCCTTGAACATATCGTCGAATTTCTCCTGTCCCGACATCAAGAGCGTTACACTGTTATTGTCAGAGAACAGAATCTTCTTTGAGCGTAGTGTTTGTACAATCAGCGAGTCACTCGTTTGAGCACTCGCTGATAGGGTTAAGAGAACAATTAATGCGGATAAAAGAAATCGCGTCATATTATTGTTTGTACTTTAAGCGATATTCAAGTGGGGTCATGCCATATTTGTCTTTAAAGATATTAATGAAATTCTCAGCGGTAGAGAATCCTATATTGATGGCAAGTTCACTCATATTAATGTTAGTCTTTGTCAAGAGCACACAAGCATGCTTTAGACGAATCTCACGAACAACCTCGGCAGGTGTCTTGGTGGTGATACTCCTGATCTTATGGAAGAACGGAACACGTCCCATACCCATTGCTGATGCCATCTCCTCCAGACTGATCTGTCCTCTACTCATGTTTTGGAGGACATATTGCTCGACGTTCTTCATTAACTGGCGATCCATCAGTGAACTCATGGAGTAGTTGCCGATAGTCTCGTCCTCACCATAGAACTGTTGGGCTAAGACTCCACTATTGGGCTGGTCTGTCGATGTCTCGCTTTGCTGTGACTCTTTTGTTGTATCCACAACAGGTTCCTCTTTTGTACTATCAGTAATAGGCGGCATATCGTCATAGACCATAGTAGCGGTGGTCATACTGGCATTGCGACCTTCCAACATACGGGTCTCACGCCCCTCAATGGTGTTCTGTTCCATCTCGACAGGACCTAATCCCATCAGTTTGTTGAAACGCATAACAGCCTCTTGTACATTGAAAGGCTTGGCAATATAGTCATCAGCGGCTAATGTGATATTCATATCCGCCATCATCTCTTGTGTAAGGACAGTGTCTGTCATCAAGACAAACTTGATTTGCTGGGTATGTGGGTTGGATTTGATCTGGTTACATAACTCACTACCTGTCATGTGTTTCATCTCCTGCTTGCAGATAACCAGATCAGCCTTCATGGACTCAATATCGGGGATAGCCAGTCTGATATCATCATAGATGTGGAAGTCATAGACTTCACGTAGATGAGCATTCATGAAGTTGTTGAAGTCCTTATTGCTGTCGATGAAGACAACATTGAACTTATGGGTCTTCTTGTCTAAGCGTAACGGTTGGATGGTAGCCGTCAACTCAGATGTCGCTACAGAAGACAGACTAACTTCACCTTGGTCATTAAGTTCTAATCGGTCTTTCGCGGTAGACTCAGCCTTTGCCTCAGGATTCTCCAGAATAGTCTGCATTTCAGAAATACGAGTGATGACCTGTAGCATCTGGAAATGTAAAGAGTTTAATTGCTCACGACCTTCCAAATCATTCTCTTTCTCTGCAAGATTACCAATAATTGTCGTCATTCGTGCCATTGGCTGACGAAGTTCGTCACTGGTTATCTTGATTTCCTCACGCTGTCGTTTTAACTCATCAACAACGGTACGTTTTCTTGTCATGTAATTCTTGAGTTTCTTGTAGCCATAGCGCCAAATGATAAGAATAATAATGGCAATAATGACGTAGACAGTTAGCATCCACCATGTCAGCCACCAAGGACGCTCAACGGTAATTTCCAAAGTACGCTCTTGATTACTTACTGCGCCGTCAGCGCTGACTGCTTTTACATGTAAGGTATATGTCCCGCTTCCCAAGTTGCGGAATTTAACTCCATGAAGCAAGGCATCACCGTTTTTCCAGTCATGATCCTTTCCCTCCATCCAATACATGAATTGTAACCGCTCACCTTGATTGTAATTACCAGCGGCGAATTTGATGGTAAAGGAGTTCTGCTTGTTCTTCAGTTCAATTTTACTACTTTCATTAAGCGCATAAGAGAGAACCACGTTACCGTCATACTCATGCCCGACCATAATCTCCTCTTCTCCAATAAACAATTGGGTAAGCATTACACGGGGCAGGGTGTTCTGGTCCTCTTTCACACCTTGGCGCACCCAGTTAGTACCATACAGACCACCGAAGAGAACTGTTCCGTCAGATTTCGTGATAATAGAACCAGTATTAAACTCATTATTCTGGAGTCCGTCACTGGTATCGTAGTTATATAGCCCATATCCGAAGGTTCCTTCTTCACGGTTGCGCTGTACGACAATACGGCTAATACCATTGCTGGTGGTAACCCAGATGTTGCTGCTCTTATCCTCTGTTATACCACAGATGGAATTGCTGCAAAGTCCATTCTTCTCAGTGATATAGTTTAAGGAGTCTGTAGCCGAGTTATATACATTCAGCCCCTCGCGTGTTCCAACCCAAATCAGACCACGTGAGTCTTCGTAAACCTGAGTGATATAATTATTAGTGAATGTCTTGATATTTGTAGAGTTACCTGTCAATAACGTCTTTTCACGGTTTGACAGATTAAGTATAATCATTCCCTCTGATGTACCAATAAGCAGCATGTTGTTCTTCCCATAGAATAGGCTGGTGATATTATTGGTGTTTAACATACCGTTCTCACGGGTATAGGATGAGAAGGTGTTCATTTTGGGATTGTACACCTGTAGACCGCCATTTGTGGCAATCCATAGGTTACCGCTTTTATCTTTTGCAAGTGCGTTGATATGGTCGTCAATCAGGGTCTTCATGCTGTCACGGGCAGCAGAGAATATATGTGATGTCCCACCTTTGATTTGTGTCAGTCCATTCTGTCGGGAACCTACCCATATACTTCCGTCTGGTGTGACCTCCATACATGAGACTTTTTGGCTTGCCAGTGCTCCCTCATAGCCAAGAACACCCTTGTCACTTGTTCCATACCAGATGTTTCCGTCTGTATCTTGCGTAATAGCAGTGATGTCTCCGTTAAATGATGCCTGGAATTTATAGATGTTGTCTCCGTAGAATGCGACACCAGATTTTTCTGTTCCAATCCATAGCAGGTCGGTGTCATCCACGTAAACGCTCTGTACACCAATGGTCTCTTGTGTCATTTGGTCGTTTCTTCCATTATGGGGTTGAACAGACTCCATTTCATGTGTGTTCACGTTCATGCGGATGAGTCCCATTCTGTCTGTTCCTATCCAGATGTTACCATTTTTGTCTCCGGCAATACCATTGACACTTCTGTCCACGGCTATACCCGTCAGTCCAATGCTGTTTCCAATATTCGTGTCCCAAACGTTAGTGCTTTTGTTATAGAACATCAAAGTACCCTGTCCGTAGAGCCAGATATTGTCGGATTGGTCAGCAAAGACTCTCAGGGAAGGGCTCTTGCGCAGATGTTGCTGTGCAATATGTTCGGTAGCCCATACCGTATGTTGCTGGTGCATGATGTCGCAACATATCATTCTTCCGTCCTCATAGACAATAATGGCTCCATCACGGCATTCGCCAATAGAGCAGATAACGCCTTGCGGAACTCCGTGGCTGTCGTCCGTATAGCCGAATTCATAGAGTAATTGTTGTTGCATATTATAAGCAACTACACCCTTGTTGGGAATAGATGCCCATAAGTTCTTGTGGCGGTCAAAGAAAACGACATTAGGCTGTCCTTCAATACCCATTCTGGCATAGACCTGTTTCATGTCACGCTCAAAACTTTCCGTCTGAGGATGGTAGACGCAATATCCGGCAGATGTTAAAATCCAGAGGTTACCGTCCAGTGCTTCCTGAATACTCAGGATATAACTATCTGGTAAGGAGGATCCGTCTTGTGAATTGCTTTGGAAGTTCCGGAAAGTGTACCCGTCATAACGGTATAGTCCAGCAGGAGTTCCAAACCAAACATAGCCACGTCCGTCTTTCAGAATGCAGTTAATCTGGCTGCTGGTAAGTCCGTCTTTTATATCCAGTGTCTTAAACAGATAGGTGCCTGCAACAGCCATAGGCAGTGCAAGTATCAGCAGCATAATTATTTTCTTCAGTCCTTTCATAACAGATAGTTTTCTCTTATAATATACATGCATAACGGTCTACAATTCCCAATAACTGGTGCTCATTGTCTGTAACTAAGACGTTATGTATCTTATTGTTGTTCATTATTCTCTGTATCTCCGAGATTTTCGTTTGTGGCGTAACGGTTTTGGGTGTCCTTGTCATGATGTCACAGACGGTCTTGTCAAAGAACTCCGCTTTCCATTTCTCCATGGCGCGTCGGATGTCACCATCGGTAATCATTCCAACGATATGCCCGTCTGTAATCGCAACACCTAATCCTAATTTTCCTTTGCTGACCAAGATAATAGCCTCCCCTAAATGCATCTCTGGCGCTAAGATGGGCAGGTTTTCTGTGATCATCACATCCTGAGCCGTGGTGAGCAGTCGCTTGCCGAGTTCACCTCCAGGATGGAACTGGGCGAAATCCTGTGGCTGGAAATGCCGTTTGTTCATCAGGGCTATAGCAAGAGCGTCGCCCATCACAAGCGTTGCCGTCGTACTACTCGTCGGAGCAAGGTTCAGAGGGCATGCTTCTTTTTCTACGCTGACATTCAGATGACAGGTTGAATACTTTGCCAGCAGTGACTGAGGATTGCCGCTCATGGCTATGATAGGAATCTCCATGTGCAGGACCATCGGGATAAAACGAAGCAATTCGTCCGTTTGTCCGGAATTGGAGATGGCTAGGACCACATCCCCTTTTGCCATCACCCCCAAGTCGCCATGGAAGACGTCTAAAGGGTTAATGAAGAAAGAAGGGGTGCCTGTCGAGGCTAAAGTGGCGGCAATCTTGGCTCCGATATGTCCACTTTTCCCTACACCAGTCACGATAACTTTTCCTGTGCAGTTCAAAATCAGTTCAACTGCCTTGTCAAAATTATCGTCTATCTTGGATATCAGGTCAAGCACTGCTTGTGCCTCGTCCTTGATACATTGTATGGCGTTTTCCTTATCAGTCATTCCTTATCAATTTTGCGACAAGAGATTCTAACTTGTCAAGTTCCAACATATTGGCGGCATCACTAAGTCCCTGGTCAGGGGTGGGGTGTACCTCAAAGAACCATCCTGTGGCTCCGAAAGCCTTTGCCGCCAATGCCATCTGAGGCACATAACGACGGTCACCACCAGTCTTTCCGTCAGCCCCTCCAGGGCGTTGGACACTATGAGTACAGTCCATAATAACTGTAGGGACAATCTGCAACATGTCGGGGATATTACGGAAATCAACGACCAGATTATTGTAACCCATCATGTTTCCTCTTTCTGTCAGCCAGACCTCCTTGGCACCAGCGTCACGCGCCTTCTCCACGGGATAACGCATGTCCCTGCCACTCAGGAATTGGGCTTTCTTGATGTTTACTGTTTTCCCAGTCTGTGCGGCGGCAATGAGCAAATCTGTCTGACGGCAAAGGAAAGCGGGTATCTGAATGACATCCACCACTTTACCCACGGGTTCTGCCTGCCATGCCTCATGTATGTCTGTAAGCAGTTTGAGTCCGTATTTCTCTTTGACATCATTGAGCATTTGCAGACCTTTGTCAATGCCAGGACCACGGAACGAACTCACGGAAGTCCGGTTCGCCTTGTCGAATGATGCCTTAAATATAATGTCGGTACCCAGTTTCTTGTTGATATCCACCAATTGAGCCGCTACAATATCAAGCAGTTCGGCGGATTCGATGACACAGGGTCCTGCTATAATCTTACTTTCCATAATTAGTAGTAGACAATTCCCTGCAAAGATAATCATAATTCTACAAATAATCCTATCTTTCATGAAATATTTTCATAAAAGTAAGGAAAATTTGTTTTTCATTTAAGATGTACGTCCTGTTGTGGGAAAGGAATCTCAATACCGTTTTTGTTGAGGGTGTCATAGATGGTGTTCAGCACATCGCTGATGACATAAGACTGTTTGGGGGCATCTGCCCATACAAACATCTTTATATTGATGCCGGAATCAGCAAGTTCTCCTATGACGGACTTCACCTTCTTCGACTTGTCCATCCATTTGTGTCTCATCTGATTGACGGTGCTATCCACCAATTCAATAACTTGTTGGAGATTACTGCCATACGCCACGCTGTAATGTACAACAGCAAGCACATATCCGTGGTTGCGAGTAAGGTTCTTGTAGTTCTTGGTGAACAATTGTGAGTTCTGGAAGGTGATAACTTCACCATAGAGTGACTCGACGACAGTAGAAGTATAACTTATTTTGGTAACTTTACCCATCGTGCCGTCCACCTGAATCCAGTCGCCCACTTTGATTCGTCCTGCCATCAGGGTGATTCCGTAGTAGATATTCTCAATGATATCCTTCGATGCAAATCCGATACCAGTTGACAAGCCGCCTGTAACCACCATCAGCCATGCAAGTGAGATACCCAAGATGCTCATCGTGATGAGGAACCAAGCCCCCCATACCACCACTTGGATTACATTTCTGCCCATTACCTCTTTGCTTGCCGCAGTAGATGGGTCGGTTATCTGATAGTGCATCCGCATCAGTTGTAGGATTGTCTTGCTGACATAGGAGAAGAAAAACCATAGACTGACGACAATGGCAAGGGAGACAATACTTAACTTGAAATTCTTTAAGTCTACAAAGTTGGTATTGAAAATCTTCCAGCATAAGTCACTGAGATTGAACACGTCAGCAGCCCAATAGATGCTGATCATTACTGAGATAACACCGGCGATAGGGAGTAATACCTGATAGAAAAGGTTATATGCCCATGTCTTGGTGATGGGCTTCTCTTCCATTTTTTGTTTTTCTCCGTAGAGTTTCATATATTGCAATGCGCAGGTAATGGTCAGAATGCAGGTTAATTGCATCGTCCACCATATCAGCATCTGTACCGCCATCAGCGTATAGCCGATCCATGAGCAAATGACCGAGGCGATGAAAACCACTAAAGAGATGTAACTATAGAACATATCGGATCGTGGTATGTTCTGGTTATGTCGTCCAATCACGCTCCATTGCCAGATAGTGCATAGTACGAGAACAGGTGGGAATATCATATTCACCAACTCGTTAGGTATCAGGATGATACGGAAAGCAATCACTAAGAAACTGATAGTGATTAATGGGGTGTAGATGCGGAAAGCACTTTTTATCTGGTCGCCTTTGACGCGTAATAGCAAAGAAATCAGGATAACACCAGTCAGCCATGCGAAATTGACCAATAAGTTACTTGCCATGATGATGAAATTTTGATCGGCAAGGGCAAGGGCGATACCCAAGATAATAGCGAATGTGACAGTTGTTGTCGCTAATGTGATACAGGTCCGTTTCTTCATGAACTCCTCTGTACGGAACCGTTTCGGTACTATATATCGGATAACGGCGAAGTTCAGTAGCGAGGCGATGACGGCATAAATGATGATAGTGATTAACAATCCGAAAATCCATCTGCTGTCCCATTGTGAGTAGGCATTAGGCTTGTATTTCTTGCTTACCGTCCTGGACATCATCTGCCATTGCCTGTCCCAGTCCTTTATGATATTAAAATAATTGTCTTCACCATTTTTGAAAATGCTGGTCTGGATATCATTATATCGCTTTTGGGCATAGTCGTTCAGGTAGGAGAGCCTTTTCTCCGTCATGTTGTAATAATGGATGTAGTCCTGCATGGTAGAGCGATTCTCTTCCATGGAGTTGCGTATATTTGTCGCTAAAGTCAGACACACGCTTCTGTCTATTTTCGCTTGCTCGTCAAGAGTCTGTATGGGCATCGCCTTGAGCGAATTAATCAGCGAGTCGTATCTGGCAATATCATCATCCGTCTTGTTGAGGAAATTCTTGAAAGGAGCCTTCTGGCGTTGGAAGGCATGATATTGTTCGGTAGCCTCATGACAGGCATAGGTGAGGTCGAAGACATAGTCTTGTTTTTGGGAATATAGCATGAGCGAATTCTGATTCGACAACTTCATCGTGGACATGAGTTGGTTCCTGACTTTCTCGCTTTGCTTTTTATTCATCTCCAGCATTTGTGACAGTTCCCGGTGATAGGTCGTCAACTCAGTGCGAAGTATCTGTAGCGTTTGGGGAAGATCTTTCTCCTTAAGAACGGCATGAGCGTCTAAAGCCCCTGCTAATATGATGATTAAAAACAGTAATTTCTTCATGTTTTTGCGTAATTTGGGCACAAAGTTACGAATTATTTCTAATTTCTAATTTCTAATTTCTAATTATTTCGTATCTTTGTCGAAAATTTAGAAAAATAAAAGATGAAATTAATAGCAGACAGCGGAAGCACCAAGACAGATTGGACGCTCCTTTATGATTCCGGGCTACGTACCGATAATGTTTTTGTAGCAACCTTCAAGACTCAGGGTATTACTCCAATACACCAGTCACCAGCGGAGATCCGCCAGATACTGGCACAAGAGTTGATGCCCCAACTCTCTACCTTCTCCCGTGCCCAACTTGTTAATTCGAAAATTCTTGAAAGTCCTTTACTCTCGAATATTCAAGTGTTTTTCTATGGTAGTGGCTGTACTCCAGCACATGTTCCTATGATGAAACAGATGCTCGATGAGGTATTCTCTCCTAAGACAGTAGAGGTTTATAGCGACTTGATGGCAGCGGCACGTGCCTTGTGTGGACATGAAGAAGGTAT
>DEJF01000061.1:56779-67966 GCA_002353225.1 Prevotella sp. UBA2755
ACAAAACACACCAGCACTTGGTTATATCCTTGGTGACGAGGGTAGTGGTGCCGTATTAGGGAGACTTTTCTTGAATGCAATCTTTAAGGACCCCCGATTCGAGGATATTCGTGATGCTTATCTGGCGGAGACAAAGTTGACGGTTCCCATTATTATTAATAAGGTATACAGGGAACCTCTTGCTAATCGTTTCCTTGCCTCGACCTCCTCGTTTATCCAGCAGCACCTTGACTTCGAGCCGCTGCGAGTGATGGTTATTGGTAACTTCCGTACATTCTTTCAGCATAACTTGGTGCAGTACCAGCGTCGTGACTTGCCTGTTCATGCCGTTGGCAGCATCGCCTATTATTACCAAGAAGAATTGAAAGAGGCTGCCCAGCAAGAAGGTTTTACGTTAGGCACTATTCTTTCAGCACCAATGGAAGGGCTGATAAATTATCACCAATGAGTCTTTGGCGGTGATACTTTGATGCTGAAAGATGATACTTTTGTTGCATTTGTTTTTTTTTTCCGCACTTTTTTTTGTGTGGTAACAAATTTTTGTTTATTTTTGCAAATTGAAATGTCTCTCCCTAGTGGAGTTGGCTAACAGTAACTATGGTAAATTACTACTAATTTAATAATCATTTTATGGACAAAACAACACGAAAAGCGATTGTAAGAATCAGGTACTTGGTACTGTTTCTTATGATGTTCCCTCTTTGTGCCTTGGCACAGAATGTGAACGTGTTCGGTACGGTGACGGATGCCAATACTGGTGAGGAAATCATCGGAGCGACAGTAAAGGTAAAGGGCGCATCAGGTGGTTCTATTACCGATTTTGAAGGTAAGTACAAGATTTCCGTAAAGCCTGGCGCAACATTGGAGATCTCGTATGTGGGTTTTCAGACTAAGTCTGTTAAAGTGACAAAGGCTGGTCAGTTGGACATCCAGATTGCTGAGGATGTCAACATGCTGGATCAGGTGGTTGTCGTAGGTTATGGTGTGATGAAGCGCTCCGACCTGACAGGTTCTGTGGCAAGTATTGACGAGAAGGCGATTAAGCAAGGTGTCAATACCAGTATTGAGCAGGCGATGCAAGGACGTATCGCTGGTGTTGCCGTAACTCAGAACTCAGGTGCTCCTGGCGGTGGTATCTCCGTACAGATCCGTGGTATCAACTCTCTGAGTGGTAATGAGCCGCTGTATGTGATTGACGGTGTCGCTATGTCCGGTCAGACAGGCGACAATTCTTCCGTATTGAGCACGTTGAACCCTTCTGATATTACTTCTCTTGAAGTGTTGAAGGATGCTTCAGCAACAGCGATCTATGGTTCACGTGCATCTAATGGTGTTGTCTTGATTACCACGAAGAAGGGCTCTGAGGGTAAGCCAAAGGTTGTTTATGAGGGTATGATGGGTTGGCAGAAACTTCCCAAACATCTGGATATGATGAACCTGAAGCAATACGCACAGTTCTATAACGATCGTGCCGCTCTTTGGGGATGGGGTGCTATGGAGCAGTACAAAGACCTGTCGTTGCTGACGAATGGTACTGACTGGCAGGATGAACTTTTCCAGGTTGCATTCATGCACCAGCATCAGTTAGGTGTCAGTGGTGGTACCAAGGACATGAACTATAACCTTTCTGGAGGTTATCTGGATCAGGATGGTATCGGTATCGGTTCAGGCTTTAAACGTGCTAGTTTCCGTGCCAATGTTGAAACCAACGTCAATAAGTGGTTGAAAGTTGGTGCCAACGGTTATTTCGCCCGTACCAAGCAGATTATCACTTTCGATGATGCCAACGTTATTCAGGATGCCATCTCTATGACTCCTGATGTTGCCGCTCGTAATGCAGACGGCTCTTATGACTCAGGCGCTGAGAATGAGTTCAACTATACAGAGAACCCATTGTTCAAGGCTCAGCAGATAGACAATCATAATGAGAAGTCTCAGTTGGACTTCAACCTCTATGCGAACATAACTCCCATTAAGAATCTTGTTCTTCGTGTAGAATATGGTGGAAGTTTCTCATGGGGTGACTCTTATTACTTCCGCCCAGAGTACTCTTATGGTTCTAACAACCAGAAGGTAGAGTCTTTGGGACAACGTACCTCTTCAAAGAGTAAATATCAGAGTTTCAAGCAGTATGCTACTTATGACTTTGACCCATTGAAGAACAATCATTTGCAGATTATGTTGGGTCACGAGTCACAATGGGGCGACTGGTCAAACCTCTCTGCTTCCAGAAGAGGATTCATATCTGATGCCATTCACTCTCTTCATGTTGGTGATGCTACGACTGCCACCAATGACGAGCAGGGTAGTGAGTGGGCTATTGAGTCATACTTCGGACGTTTGAACTACAATTTGTTAGACCGTTATTTGTTGACCGCTACACTGCGTGCCGACGGTTCTTCCTCATTCGGTCCCAATAACCGTTGGGGTTGGTTCCCGTCATTGGCTGCTGCTTGGCGTATTACTCAGGAGCCGTTTATGAAGAATCTCACATGGTTGAGCAATGCGAAACTGCGTCTCGGATGGGGTCTTGTAGGTAACCAAAGCGCAGGCTCTTATGCTTACGGTGTTGCGATGAGTGCTGTATCTACTGCCTGGGGTAATGGCTACTATGCAGGCAACTATGCGAATCCCGACTTGAAGTGGGAGAGCACGAACGCATGGAATATCGGTCTTGACCTCTCATTCTTCAACAACCGCATAGAGTTCATCATTGATGCTTATTATAAGAAGACATCTAATCTGTTGATGTATTCCGTACTGCCCACCTATCTGATTGACGAGGAAGGTTACCAGTACTATTTTGGTATCTATCCGCCATATGTAAATGCCGGTGCCATCCGTAACAAGGGTATTGAGTTTACATTGAATACGGTAAATATCTCTAATAAGGACTGGCAGTGGCGTACAGGTGCCACCATCTCTTTCAACCGTAATAAGTTGACTAAACTGAATAGTGAGGACTCCTCTTTACAAGGTCGTATCGGTAGTGATACCTATACTTTGTCTGAGGTAGGTGGTCCTGTTGGACGTTTCTATGGCTACAATGTGATTGGCATGTATACCAAGGAGGATGACTTCTATCAGAAAGACCCCAATGGTGCTCGCATGATTGACAAGGATGGTAATTATATTCCTGTTGCACGTCCTGTAGACAGTGATGGTAATATGTATGACATCAAGCAGAACGGTATCTGGGTAGGTGACTATATCTACGAGGATGTTGACGGTGATGGTAAGATTACTGAGTCAGACCGTAAGTATATTGGTGACCCGAACCCGAAATTCACTTTCGGCTTGAACAATACCATTACTTACAAGGACTTTGAGTTGTCGTTCTTCCTGAGTGGTTCTTATGGCAATGATGTTTACAACGTACTTCGCCAGACCAAGACTGATCCCAAGGGATGGGGTAACAAGATGGCATATGTTTCAAACTGCGCTCATATTGCTATGTACGACGAGGAAGGTTCTCTGAGTGACATCTCTAATGTATATATCTCTAATGCAGGGTCAGCCTCTTGCTGGCGCATAGAGCCTTCTGGCGGTGGTCAGAACAATAACAGCCGTATTTCTTCCGAATTCGTAGAGAACGGCTCATATATACGTTTGAAGTCACTCTCTTTTGCTTGGAATTTGCCAAAGCGCTGGATAAACAAGATTGGTATTGATTGGTGTCAGATTTATGCCAATATCCAAAACCTCTTTACGATTACGGGTTACGATGGTTACGATCCTGAAGTCGGTGCTCAGGGACAGAGCGTGATTCTGCAGGGACTTGATAACGGACGTTATCCTTCTCAGCGTATTTACAACTTCGGTCTAAAACTCAACTTCTAATATATAAATAAGGTATGAAAAAATTGAATATATTGCTGTTTGCTGGTTCTCTGATTGCCATGGGAACACTTACTACCAGTTGTGGTAAGGATTTCCTTGACAAGACTCCTCAGCATTCCTATACAGCAGATACATATTACTCTTCTGATGCAGCGGTAATGAAAGCGATTGAGCCGCTGTATAATTACGCATGGTTTAACTACAACTACCGTGCTATGGTGGGTATGGGCTCTGCTCGTGCCAACGATGGATGGAACCCTTACCTGAATCCTCAGTTTGCCACTTTCCAAGTGACTGGACTGGATGGTGACCTTGCCAATGCGTGGAAGTCCTTCTATCTGGTAGTATCCATGTCTAACCAACTGATCTCAGATGTTAATACATATTGCACAGATGCTGTCAGCGAGGATGTGAAGAACCTTGCCTTAGGTGAGGCTTATCTGATGCGAGGGACAGCCTATTTCTATCTGGTTCGTGCATGGGGCGATGTGATTGTCTATGAGAATAATCTGGAAATGACCAATACACCGGTAGTTCCTCTGACCAAGGAGGAGGATGTGCTGAAGTTTGTCATCCGTGATTATCGTCGTGCCATCGAGTTGCTTCCAACGGCAAGTACCAGCAACCATGCCACCAAGTACTCAGCAGAGGGAATGCTCGCCAAGGCGCTCCTTGCCTATAGTGGATGGAACAAGACAACCCGCGACGAGAGTGTTCTGGAAGAGGTTATTGCACTCTGTGACGATGTAATAAAGAACAGTCCTTATAAACTGATGGATAATTATGCCGACCTCTTTAAGTATGAGTATAACAATTTTACCATGCAGAACTCTGAGACCCTGCTTGCTATGCGCTGGGCAGATCCTCTCACGGCTACATGGGGTACCTATAATGCTAACTACTCTGACCTGGCGTGGAGTGGAGCCTCAGATGTCAATGTATGGGGTGGTATTTATGCTTCTGTAGACATGCTTGACCTCTATAACGAGGATATCAGTGACTCTATCCGTTTCCAGACAACCTTCTGTCTGCCAGGCATCTATTATGATTACTGGGATACAGGTAATGACCTCGTAGCTGCTGTAGACAAGACCCCTGCCAAGGGCTATCCCCAGGCTTCAGGTTATGTTTACAGTAAGAAATTCTGTCAGTTGAAGAAATGGGTCGTTGGTACGAAGACTGACTGCCAGGGACACCTTGCACAGATGGCTTCTCCACTAAATACGTATATCATGCGCCTTGCAGATGTCTATCTGATTAAGGCTGAGGCAATCCTTGGTAATGATGAAGTTACTTCTGATCCTGATGGCTTGGATGCTATCAATGAGGTGCGTAAGCGAGCCAAAGTAGATGTCATGTATGACTCCTATGGTCTGGAGGAACTTATTAAAGAGCGTCGCAAGGAGTTCTGTATGGAGTTCTCCAACTGGTATGACATGGTGACGTGGTATCGATGGAAGCCCCAGTATATGCTGAATTACTTCAATAATAAGCAGCACCGCGCCTTTATGATTAATCAGGGTGACGTGCTCTATAATGCTGACCGTACTATCTCTTACCGTACATTCCCCAACCGTCAGTCTTCGCCTTGGTATTTCTATGATGATACCAGGAGTCCGCGTGGATGCTACTGGAATGACTGTATGCGTGATGGTGATACTGAGACCGTCATCCAGACCAAGGATGAGGGATATGTCTATGATGTGGATGCCCTGTCAAGAGCCTGTGACGGTTATGACCCTGTAACGCTTAATGAGACGAACATCTTCATGCCTTATCCTGAGGCTGACGTGATTCGTAATCCTTACTTCAAGGAGCCTGCTCAAAGTTATGATTTTGGAGAAGAGTAATAAATTAAAGATGACAAAGCAATGAATAAGATATTTAAAATGCAAAAAGGACTGCTACTGGCATTGATGGCTTTCTTTGCTCTTGGCTTCACAGCTTGTAGCGACAGCGACGGTGGTGGTGGACAGCCTGAGATTACAGGTGTTCGTGTTTGTGACCCCGAGTTTGCCGACAGTCTCTTTACCAAGTCTGCCCAAGGTCAGACGATAGCTATTATCGGTAAGAACCTTGGCAATGCACTGGCTGTATATATTAATGATCAGAGAGTGGGTTTCAGTTCTACATTGAATACTGACCATAGTATTATTGTAAAGGTTCCTTCTGAGAGTGATGGCTTCGAACTCACTGCATTCAACTCTGAGTTGAAGGACGAGATTCGTGTGGAGACAGGTGGTGGTATCGCTACCTTTGCCTTCAAAGTATTGGGTGCTGCTCCATCAATTGCCCGTATTCAAGGAACTTATCCTCGTAAGGCAGGTGACATACTGAATGTCTATGGTCTCAACCTCTATAGCATTGAGTCGATGTATTTTACCAGTGCGACGGAAGAGGAAATTGCCACAACGGAGTGGGAGACTGTTCCTGGCACGCATGTGGCAGTGTCCGACTATGATGTTCTGAAGCAGGACCGCTATATCAATTCTAACCAGAGTTATGAGGTTAATTCGCAGTTGGCACTGACAACTCCTGACCTTCCCTTCGATGAGGGCTGTCTGGTCATTGAGTGTGCTGCGGGTATCGTATATATTCCTTATACGAAGGTTCCTGGTAAGCCGGTGATTACCTCTATCAATACGGATATGCCTATTCCTGGCACCGACCTGATTATCAAAGGTCGTGAGTTCGTACAGGTAGAGTCTGTTACCTATGGTGATATCACACTGGGTCCGGACGACTTTACTGTGGCTGAGTCTGAGGATCAGATTACTATTGCTTTCACTGAAGACTTGAAACCTTCAGCAGGTTCTGGTACGACCCTGACGGTTACCACTCCTGGTGGTACGGCTTCGCAGGATTACTTCTATGTTACAGATGGTATCATCCTGAACTTCGAGGATGGATTTGCCACGGATAACGGATGGGGACCGAACGGAACACTGATGTCGGAGGCTACCAGTGAGAGTATTCCTTACACCAGCGACGGAAAGTTCTGGCGTATCAAGTCTACTGATGGTGGCTGGAACTGGTGGGCAACGATGTGTTACTTCCGCAAGGACTGGTCTGGTAACTCGTTCTCACTGCCGGGCTTCGACCTGATTCCTGCCGGAACTTCTACTGATGATGTATATCTTGCCATGGAGGTATGGGACAACAATACTGATTTCGGCGGTGCACAGTATCCGTTCCTGCACTATCAGATTCAGACCATTGGTGATGCTAAGACTCTTGTCTTTGAGAACTTCATCCAGGATGATGTGGTCTATAAGGAGAAGGCTCTTCGCGCTATTGATAATACTCAGCCGAAAGAACGGTGGTATCGACATGTCATCAAGCTCAGCAGCTTCGACGGATGGGCTGGCAAGACCTATGGTGACGTGGTGGCTGACGGTATCAACCAGATTCGTTTCATGCACATGAACTGGAATGGTACTCCTTCTACGATGGATATCATGTTCGACAACGTTCGAATCCTGTATGTGCCTGCTGCTAAGTAATGAGTCAAATAATAAAGAATAATTGAATATGAGAAAGAATATATTGAATGCTGCAATTCTGCTGCTCCTTGCCTTCGTGGCAGGAGCATGCAGCGACAGCGATTCCACCAAGACGGTGGATAATGGTCGTCGCAGTGGTGCAGGTACTATTCTGGAGTTGCTGAATACTGATGAGGGTTCCCTCTCTGCATTAAGTTTCTCCTTGGGTGCCAATAACTATATCGTGGGAATCAACTGTGATGGCGACTGGACAGCCTCTGTGGATGCTGACTGGGTAACGCTATCTAACTACGCTGGCTATGGCTATGCTAATAAGTATAGTTACGATAAGATCTCTGTATCCAAGAACATGGGTGAGGAGCGTACAGCAACTGTTACCTTCACTACTGGTAGTATCAGCAAGACAATAGCCATCACCCAGAAAGGTGCCGGTGCAGATCCTGACGATCCCTTTGAGACATCCTTTGAACTGGTGGAGAACCTCGTGATGGGCTATAACCTTGGTAATACCCTCGATGCCAACCCATGGGGCGACTGGTGGGATCCTACCACCAAGACTGTCAATGACTGGGAGACTTCATGGGGACAGCCTACTACAACACAAGAGATTATTGATGCTATCGCAGAGAAGGGTTTCAATATCATCCGTGTGCCTGTGACATGGTATCCGCATGTTGATGCCGATGATAAGATCAGCGACGAGTGGATGAAACGTGTAGAGGAGGTGGTCAACTATGTGCTCAATGCAGGTTGCTATTGTATCCTTAACGTACAGCACGACACTGGTGCTGCCAATGGACGTACGGATGGTGGAGCATGGCTCTACGCCGATATCGATGACTATCCCACGCAGACTGTCCGCTACCAGAAGTTCTGGCAACAAATCGCTGAGCGTTTCAAGAACTATGACGAGCACCTGATCTTCGAGTCGTTCAACGAGATTCTGGACAAGAGTTATTCTTGGACTGCTCCTTCCTCGGCCGAGGATGGTGCTTACCAGGCTATCAACAAACTGCAGCAGGACTTCGTAAATGTGGTTCGTGCTACTGGTGGAAACAACCGGTATCGTAACCTTGCTATTACCACTTATGCCGCTACTGGTACGAGCGATGTGGCACTGGCTGCCTTCACACTCCCAGAGGATCCCTCCAGCAACCACCTCTATCTGTCAATCCACTCCTACGATCCTTACAATTTCTGTAACTATAACGCAGGAAAGAATAACGATGGAACGGAGTACAACTACAATATTGAGGTGTTTGACGACGCTTGTAAGTCGGAGATTGATGCCGTGTTCAATCGTGTGAGCAACAGGGCATCAGCCGTTGGTATCCCATTCATCTTCGGAGAGTTCGGTGCCATTGACGAGTCGAAGAGCATGGCAGAGCGTATCAAGTACGCCCAGTATCTCAAGTCGAAGTTCCAGCAATATGAGACTGCCGGTCTCTGGTGGATGGGACTCTACGACCGTAAGAAAGCAGAGTGGTATGAGAGTGAGATTGTTGACGCTCTCTTCCAGTAATTCAGAGATAACAATAATGACATGAATCATGGGACTTGCCTTCGGGGTGAGTCCCATTTTTTTTCTTCGCGCGCGCGCACTATAAAGTTTTTTTTCGTTGTTACCGTTGCCGCCTTGCAAGACTATTTGATAATCAGGCGATTACAGGTGACAAGGACGAAAAATCGTTGTCACTCGTTGCCGCTAATTGCTGTTTTTGCCCCTAAAATGAGGTAAAAACCGTGTGATAACCAGACTTCTCTTTGTCTATTGGGAGTGAGGGGTTATCCCGATCGATTATTCCAGGCATTGGAATCAACCATTCCATGCATGGGGATGTTTTATCGGAAACAAGGGGATTTCATATTCCACCCTATGGAACAAGTTCTTCCATGCCATGGAACAAAGTGTTCCACCCCATGGAACAAACAGGAAGGTGCCGACTGCTGTCTTCGAAGACGGTGTCTCAACTCTCTAAAAAACTGGTAGGATTCCCAACGTGTCTCACCTTTTTCGTTGAATAATTTGGTGATTACGAAATAATTAGTTATTTTTGCTTGCTAAAAAGAAACGTCAAACCAATACTAACATGAGAAAACTATTACTGCTAACAATGGCAGCGGCGATGATCATCGCCTGCCAGAAGAAACAAGAGACGACTATGGACTATGTGAAAGTAGAGGACGGACACTTTACACGTGGTGGTAAACCTTATTATTATGTAGGTACCAATTTCTGGTATGGTGCCATCCTTGGTTCTGAGGGACAGGGAGGCGACCGTGCACGACTGGGTCGTGAACTGGACGAGATGAAGCGGATGGGTATTGATAACCTGCGCATCCTTGTGGGCTCAGATGGTGAGCGGGGTGTGAAGACCAAGGTGGAGCCTACGCTGCAAGTGTCACCTGGCGTGTATAATGATACTATTTTGGCAGGTCTGGACTACCTGTTGATGGAGATGGGTAAGCGTGACATGGTTGCCGTACTCTACCTGAATAACTCCTGGGAATGGAGTGGGGGCTATGGTTTCTACCTGGAGCATGCGGGTGCCGGCAAACAGCCACGTCCTGACGAGGCTGGCTATCCCGCTTTCATGGCTGCGATGGCTAAATATGCCACCAACGAGAAGGCTCACCAGTTATTCTATGACTACGTGCGTTTCATCATCGGACGTACCAATCGTTATACGGGCTTGAAGTATACCGATGACCCTGCCATCATGTCATGGCAGATAGGTAATGAACCGCGTGCCTTCTCCAAAGAGGCACTGCCAGCCTTTGAGAAATGGCTTGCCGAGGCTTCCGCACTGATCCGCTCGTTGGACAAGAACCACCTGATCTCCGTAGGTAGCGAGGGCTCATGGGGCTGTGAGAACGACCTGAGTTCATGGTCACGCATCTGTGCCGACAAGAATATCGACTATTGTAACGTTCATCTGTGGCCCTACAACTGGGGATGGGCTAAGCCCGACTCCCTCATCGAGCATCTGCCCATAGCCTGTGAGAACACGAAGAAATATATCGACGAGCATCTTGCCGTCTGTGACAGTTTGAACAAACCCCTCGTCATGGAGGAGTTCGGTTATCCTCGTGATGGCTTTAAGTTTGCCATCGGTACTCCCACCCAAGGACGTGACGGATATTATAAATATGTGTTCTCACTCGTTGCCGACAATGCGGAGAGTGGTGGTAAGTTCGCAGGCTGTAACTTCTGGGGCTGGGGCGGTTTCGCCGTGCCGAAACATGAGCAGTGGCAGGTGGGCGACCCCTATACCAACGACCCGGCGCAGGAGGCTCAGGGTCTGAACTCCGTCTTCGCCTCTGACACGACGACTCTCGATGTCATTCGCACGCAAGTAGACAGAATGAGTCGTGTGAATTAGCAAATATGTTAAATTGTATGTGATAAAGGCATTAAAGTATCATTGTTTTCGCAAAAATAGTGTTAACTTTGCAACCGATATTATTACAGACTTAAACATTAAAAGAAAATGAGACGAATAGAAACCGTTTTGTTATTGTTGTTGTTCGCATGTGTGTTACCCATGCAGGCACAGATTAAAGGTAGCGAGATACAGGTGAATGTCGTGCCCGACCATCAGGACTGGAACTATCAGGTAGGTGAGACGGCAACCTTCAAGATTAGTGTGACACGCTCCGCAACACTGATTGACAACGTGACCGTCGACTATGAGGCTGGTCCGGAGATGTATCAGGACGTGAAGAAGAAAGGCGTGGTGCTTAAAGACGGAACACTGACACTGAAGGGAAAGATGACGAAACCGGGTTTCTATCGTGTCGATGTCAAAGCATACGTGGGTGGCAAGGAGTACAAAGGTGCCTG
>DEJF01000061.1:67997-70368 GCA_002353225.1 Prevotella sp. UBA2755
AGACTTTGAGTCGTTCTGGAAGAATGCGATAGCCGAGGCTCGCAAGACAGACCTGAATCCTACGAAGCGCCTGCTGCCAGAGCGTTGCACCAAGGACGTGAATGTCTATGAGGTGTCTTTCAATAATATGCAGTGGGACTATCGTACATACGGAATCCTGTGTGTGCCAGTGAAAGAAGGGAAGTATCCTGCCTTGCTGAGAGTGCCGGGTGCCGGTGTGCGTCCATACGGTGGTGATGTCTATACCGCCTCGCAGGGTGCCATCACCTTAGAGATCGGTATTCATGGCATTCCCGTGACGATGGAGCAGAAGGTCTATGACGACATCTTCCATGGTGCCCTGAACTGGTATTGGGAGTTCTATACCGACGACCGTGACAAGAACTATTACAAGCGGGTGGTGTTAGGCTGTATCCGTGCCCTCGACTATATCGAGCAATATACTCCTTGGAACGGTCAGGAGATGGGTGTGTCAGGCTCCAGTCAGGGTGGATTCCTGACTCTTGCTACTGCCGGACTCGACAAACGTATCACTTACTATGCTCCTGTGCATGCCGCCCTTTGCGACCATACCGCCTCTCTGCAGGGCGTCGCCTGCGGTTGGCCTCATTACTTCTATTATAATAAAGGTAAGGGACAAGAGAAGCAGATCGAGGTGTCACGCTATTACGATGGTGTGAACTTCGCTCGTATGATTACCGACCAGCAGACGGGATGGTTCTCGTTCGGCTATAACGATGACGTGGTGCCCCCCACAACAGCATGGGCAACCTACAATATTGTGAAGGGTCCCAAGGCAATCAAACCTTATCAGGCAACCTGGCACTTCTGGTTCCAGGAGCAGTGGGACGAATGGGAAGAGTGGATGTTGAAGCAAATGCATTTAAGATAATATGAAGAAGATTTTGTTAATGGTTGTGGTAGCAATGACGATGGTAGCATGTGCCACGAAACAGACAGAGCCCGAGAAGACAGTGGCTCAGCAGTTGTTAGAGCGTCTGGACTCTCTGCGTCAGAAGGGAATTATGTACGGACATCAGGATGATCCGATGTACGGACTGACATGGGAGTATGACAAAGACTCCAGTGATGTGAAGAACGTATGCGGCGACTATCCCGCTATCATGGGCTTCGACCTCGGTGGTATCGAGTTGGGTGACAAGAAGAACTTGGACAGTGTGCCCTTCACCCGTATGACAGAGGAGATTCAGAACCATTACCGTCGTGGTGGTATCGTCACCCTGAGTTGGCATCCTCGTAATCCTGTCACCACCATCGAAGGAGGTGGCTGGGCTGGACAGAAGTTCCCAGAGGGTACCGCATGGGATGTGACAGACTCTACTATCGTCAAGAAGATACTGCCTGGTGGCGAGTTCCACGAGAAATTCGAGGGATGGATGCAGCGTGTATCAGACTTCCTCGCTACCCTGAAAGATGATAACGGTCAGAAGATTCCAGTGATCTTCCGTCCTTGGCATGAGAACTCCGGCTCTTGGTTCTGGTGGGGTGAGAAACTCTGCACTGTGGAGGAGTACAAGGCACTGTGGAACATGCTGCAGGATAAGTTGAAGGCAGACGGTTTCGACAACCTCGTATGGTCGTACTCTCCTGGTTGTCAGGATAACCTGACCGCCGAGCGACTGCTTGACCGCTATCCTGGTGATGACCGCGTGGATATGATTGGTCTGGACGGTTATCAGTGGGTACCAGAGGAGAAGGATGCCTTCATCGCTCGTACGAAGCAGAACCTTGAGGTGCTCTGTGCAGTGGCTAAGGAGCACAACCTGATTCCTGCACTGACAGAGACGGGTATGAAGAACATGACTCAACCCGACTGGTGGACTTCCACGCTGCTGCCTGCCGTGAAGGATTTCCCCATCAGTTATCTGCTGACGTGGCGTAACTACAAGGAGGAGTGGTTTGGACCATCCACTTCCAAGCCCGATGCGAAATATTTCGTAGATTTCTATAACGACGAGAAGACTTTGTTCCAGAACGATATAAAATAAGATAAAGATATGACTGATTTTAAAACCAAAGTAGCAGCATTGCGTGCTCACCATGAGGAATTGCTGACACGCAAGAATGAGCCCGTAGAGTGGGGCAACGGTATTTACGACAAGTGGAAGAACCCTATCCTGACAGCGGAGCATACTCCCTTGGAGTGGCGTTATGACTTCAACGAGCAGGATAATCCTTATCTGATGCAGCGCATCATGATGAATGCCACCCTGAACTCAGGTGCTATCAAGTGGAACGGGAAGTATGTGCTGGTAGTCCGTGTGGAGGGTGCCGACCGTAAGTCGTTCTTCGCCGTTGCCGAGAGTCCCAACGGTGTGGATAACTTCCGTTTCTGGGAGGAGCCTATCAC
>DEJF01000076.1 GCA_002353225.1 Prevotella sp. UBA2755
TTCTGCTCGACACGATAGGGCTCAACGCTGTACTTGACGTTACGGATTGGGGTGTAGATAGAGTCGATGGCTATCACATTGACGTCGGTGCAGAACTCGCGATTCTCATCGGCGGGAACGTAACCGCGACCTTTATTAATAGTCAGGTCTATCTGCATCGAAGCTTTGGAATCTAAATGACAAATCACCAAATCGGGATTTAACACTTCAAATCCAGTCAGATACTTGCCTATATCACCGGCTTTAAACTCGGTAGAATTCTCAACGGTGATAGAGACTTTTTCGTTCTCGAATTCTTCCACTACTTGCTTGAACCGAACTTGCTTCAGGTTCAAGATAATGTTGGTCACGTCTTCCTTTACACCAGGTACTGAAGAGAACTCATGCTCCACACCACTGATACGAATGGTGTTGATGGCATAGCCCTCAAGCGATGAAAGAAGAATGCGGCGAAGGGCGTTACCAATGGTTACGCCAAAGCCAGGCTCAAGAGGACGAAATTCGAACTTGCCGAACTTGTCATCAGCCTCCAACATTACGACTTTATCAGGTTTTTGAAATGCTAATATCGCCATTAATTTAATGATTATTTAGAGTACAACTCAACGATTAACTGCTCCTTAATGTTCTCGGGTATGTCAGCACGATCTGGCTTGTGCAGGAACTTACCGCTCTTGGTCTGCTCGTCCCACTCAATCCAAGGATACTTGCTGTGGTTGAAACCTGCAAGGGCTGCCACAATGACCTCCAAAGACTTTGACTTCTCACGTACGCCAACAATCATGCCAGGCTTAACGGAGAAAGAGGGAATGTTTACAACAGCACCGTCGACTGTAATGTGCTTGTGTCCCACCAACTGACGGGCAGCAGCACGTGTGGGAGCAATACCCATACGGAACACTACATTGTCAAGACGGCTCTCCAGATTCTGAAGCAATACCTCACCGGTAATACCCTCAGCCTTGGCTGCCTTTTCAAACATATTACGGAACTGGCGCTCAAGAACACCATATGTGTACTTGGCTTTCTGCTTCTCTGCCAGCATGACTGCATACTCCGACTGCTTGCGGCGACGGTTATTGCCATGCTGTCCCGGGGGGAAGTTCCTGCGGGACAAAACTTTGTCTGCGCCGAAGATGGGCTCACCAAATCGACGTGCAATTTTTGATTTCGGTCCAATATATCTTGCCATAATTCTAAAAAATAATTTCTGAGTATTCTGAGTATTCTAAGTATTCCGAATATTCTGATAAAAAAACTAAACTCTACGACGCTTTGGAGGACGACATCCGTTGTGTGGCAGTGGTGTGGCATCAATAATCTCAATGACCTCAATACCTGCGCCATGGACGGCACGGATGGCTGACTCACGACCGTTACCTGGTCCCTTAACATAAGCCTTCACCTTGCGAAGACCCAGATCGAAAGCGACCTTTGCGCAATCCTCGGCTGCCATCTGGGCTGCGTATGGGGTGTTCTTCTTAGAACCACGGAAGCCCATCTTACCGGCTGAAGACCAAGAAATAACCTGACCCTCATCGTTTGCCAAAGTAACGATAATATTATTAAAAGAACTGTGTACGTGAAGTTGACCAAGGGCATTAACCTTCACGTTTCTCTTCTTGGAAGTGACTGTTTTCTTTGCCATAACTCTTAATCTTTAAAGCGTTAAACTACAAATTACTTCGTGGCCTTCTTCTTGTTTGCAACAGTCTTCTTCTTACCCTTACGTGTACGGGCATTGTTCTTGGTACTCTGACCACGAACAGGAAGACCGTGGCGATGACGTACACCACGATAGCAACCAATATCCATCAGTCGCTTGATATTCAACTGGATCTCACTGCGGAGATCACCTTCTACTTTGAATTCAGCGCCGATAATTTCACGGATCTTGGCTGCCTGATCATCACTCCATTCGCTGACTTTCAGGTCACGGCTCACACCGGCCTTATCCAAAATCTTTGCTGAACTACTTCGACCAATACCATAGATATAGGTCAATGCGATTTCGCCACGCTTCTCTTGGGGCAAATCTACTCCAACAATTCTAATTGCCATTTGTTAAACTAATAAATAAAATAAATAAAATTCGAATTTTCGCTAAAAAGCATGCAAAGGTACGCAAAATATTTGATATTCCGCTACCCCATTATGCTTATTTAACATTAACCCTGACGCATCTTGTACTTAGGGTTCTTCTTGTTGATAACGAACAGGCGACCCTTACGACGTACGATCTTGCAGTCTGGGGTACGCTTCTTCAACGATGCTCTTGT
This sequence comes from Prevotella sp. UBA2755, assembly GCA_002353225.1. Classification (GTDB taxonomy): domain Bacteria; phylum Bacteroidota; class Bacteroidia; order Bacteroidales; family Bacteroidaceae; genus Prevotella. Next base: position 2,280 of record DEJF01000076.1, read on the forward strand.
CTTCATTATACTGTCTCCTTAAATTATTTGTATCTAAACACAATTCGTCCTTTTGTCAAGTCGTATGGGCTCATCTCCACCTTTACTTTGTCGCCAGGGAGAATCTTGATGTAATGCATACGCATCTTACCTGAGATATGTGCGATGATAGGCACACCATTCTCCAACTCTACCCGGAACATGGCGTTTGACAATGCCTCTATAATGGTTCCGTCTTGTTCTATAGCACCTTGTTTTGCCATACTAATATAATTTGCCTTCAATAGTCTCAACTTCCTCAAACGAAGAAAGGATTTCTGCATTCCCTTTCCTGATAGCAACAGTATGCTCGAAATGGGCAGCCGGCTTGCCATCACGGGTACGGATGGTCCATCGGTCATTACTGTCAAGATAAATCTCACGCTTCCCCATGGTGACCATCGGCTCAATAGCAATACACATGCTGGCTTTGAGCATCACGCCATTTCCACGGCGACCGTAATTGGGAACCTGTGGGTCCTCGTGCATCTCATGTCCGATTCCGTGACCTGTCAACTCTCGGACTATCCCATAGCCTTGAGCCTCACAATGGTCTTGGACGGCTGCGCCGATATCCCCTAAATGTCTTCCTGCCACCGCATTCTCTATTCCCTTATAGAGTGCTTCCTTTGTCGTGCGGAGGAGTTTCTTTTTCTCCTCGCTGACCTCACCCACACTAAATGTGTAACATGAGTCGCCACAAAAGCCGTTCAGCAACGTACCACAATCAATGGAGATGATATCTCCGTCCTGAAGTACTGTCCGCGCATTCGGTACTCCATGTACGACAACATCGTTAACCGAGGTGCAGATACTGGCAGGAAACGGCCCTCCATATGGATTGGGGAAACCCTTGAAAGTCGGAATTGCTCCATGATCACGGATAAACTCGTCTGCGATCTGATCCAACTGGAGGGTCGTTACACCAGGTTTTATATGCTTTGCCAATTCGCCAAGAGTCTTACCAACAAGTTGGTTAGCCTCGCGCATCAGCATCATCTCATCTTCTGTCTTCAGAAATATCTTCATACAGACTTAGTATGCAGTCACTCCGCCACGTCCATGAATACGACCTGAGTTCAACAGACCGTCATAGTGACGCATCAGCAGGTGACTCTCAATCTGCTGGAGTGTGTCAAGTACGACACCAACGAGAATCAACAGAGAGGTACCGCCGAAGAACTGCGAGAAAGCGTCCTGCACATTCAGAAGTCCTGCCAGAGCAGGCATGACGGCGATGAAAGCGATAAACAAAGAGCCAGGCAGCGTGATACGTGACATAATGGTGTCAATATAGTCTGCTGTTGGCTTACCCGGTTTGATACCAGGGATAAATCCGTTATTACGCTTCATGTCCTCAGCCATCTGAGTAGGATTCAGGGTGATGGCAGTATAGAAGTAGGTAAATGCGATGATGAGAATTGCAAAGATAATGTTGTAAGTCCAACTGTGATGATTCAACAGGGAGCGAACAAACCAGTTTGCATTCTCAGGAGCAGCATACTGTACGAAAGCCAATGGGATGAACATCAAAGCCTGAGCAAAGATGATAGGCATCACATTCGCAGCGAACAGTTTTAAGGGGATGTACTGACGGGCACCACCTACCTGCTGGTTACCTACGAGACGCTTAGCATACTGTACAGGCACCTTACGGACACCCTGTACCAAAACAATAGATGCACATACAACTGCATAGAGAATGATAATCTCGACGAGGAACATCACCAGACCACCACCTGTGATAGCGGTGAAACGAGAGCCCACCTCCTGAATGAATGCCTGAGGCAGACGGGCGATGATACCAATCATAATGATCAGCGAGATACCATTTCCAATACCTTTATCCGTAATGCGCTCACCCAACCAGAGGATAAACATACTGCCTGCGGCAAGGATAATAGTAGCCGGGAACACGAATACCGACCAACTGATACCCGATGCCAAGGCAGCACCAGCCTGCATTTTCAGATTGATGAGGTAACTCGGAGCCTGGAACAGCAGAATAGCCACTGTCAAGTAACGAGTATAGGTCATAATCTTCTTGCGGCCGCTCTCACCCTCACGCTGCATCTTCTGGAAATAAGGTACAGCGACAGCGAGGAGTTGCATAACGATGGAAGCAGAGATGTAAGGCATGATTCCAAGCGCAAAGATTGACGCATTGGAAAATGCACCACCGGAGAACATATCCAAAAGCGACATCAGACCGCCCTGGGTTTGTGACTGCAACTTGTCGAGCATAGCAGGGTTGATACCAGGCAATACTACGAACGAGCCAAAACGATAAATCGCTACAAACAGAAGAGTGATAAGGATGCGCTGACGCAGATCCTCAATCTTCCAGATGTTCTTCAGTGTCTCAAATAACTTCTTCATCTTGTTTAGATAATTGTTGCGTTACCACCAACTGCCTTGATAGCCTCTTCGGCAGTCTTTGAGAAGGCGTTAGCCTCTACATCAACCTTAGCCTTCAACTCACCGTTACCGAGGATCTTCACAAGTTCCTTACCGTTAGTCAGACCAGCGGCTACGAGTTCAGCGATGCCGATCTTGGTAAGGTTCTTAGCCTCAGCAAGTTTCTGGAGAGTAGACAGGTTGACAGCGAAATACTCCTTGTGGTTGATATTCTTGAATCCACTCTTCGGAACACGACGCTGCAATGGCATCTGACCACCTTCGAAACCAATCTTCTTCTTATAACCTGAACGAGCCTTGGCACCCTTATGACCACGGGTAGAAGTACCACCGAGACCAGAGCCTGGTCCACGACCGATTCTACGACGTGAGTGGGTAGAGCCCTCTGCTGGTTTTAAAGTATGTAGTTTCATATTCGTATCTGTTTAAAAAATTAATTAATCGATAACAGTCACCAAGTGATGAACCTTACGGATCATACCACGGATAGAAGGATTGTCCTCTACCTCAACAACCTGAGAGATCTTGTGAAGACCCAGTGCGGTAAGTGTACGCTTTTGGTCTACAGGATATCCGATTTTGCTCTTAATCTGCTTAATCTTAATTGTTGCCATAGTCTTATTCTCCTTTATCCTCTAAATACTTTATCCATACTGATTCCACGAGTACCTGCGATAGTATAGGCATCACGCATCTCGCTCAGAGCGGTGATGGTAGCCTTTACCAAGTTGTGGGGGTTAGAAGAACCCTTTGACTTTGCAAGCACATCCTTGATACCAACACTCTCAAGTACAGCACGCATAGCACCACCTGCTACCAGTCCGGTACCGGCTGCGGCAGGCTTCAGGAACACCTGAGCACCGCCAAAGCGTGCCTCCATCTCGTGAGGAATCGTTCCTTTCAGAACGGGAACCTTCACCAGATTCTTCTTTGCTGCCTCAACACCCTTGGCAATAGCGGCGGTAACCTCACCTGCCTTACCAAGTCCCCAGCCGATAATACCGTTGCCGTCACCGACAACGACGATGGCTGCGAATGTGAAGGTGCGACCTCCCTTTGTTACCTTTGTAACACGGTTGATGGCAACCAGTCTGTCTTTCAACTCTACGTCACTATTTACTTTAACTTTGTTCATTGCCATAATCGTTTAAGATTTAAGTCCACCTTTACGTGCTGCATCAGCCAGAGACTTTACGCGGCCATGATAGAGATAACCATTACG
>DEJF01000054.1:0-57825 GCA_002353225.1 Prevotella sp. UBA2755
ACAGGAAGAGTCATGATGTGACAGGATGTTCATAGTAACTCTTTCAGATTACCGTATCTTTGCAAACGTCAAGAGTGAGACGACCCGAGCGACAGTCAGGTACCGACAAAGCCAAGGGTTTCCTTACGACAAACTAACGCCTTCCTACACATGGACCAGGACAAAAGGGAATCGAAGGAATGCCCCAGCACCCCAAAAGCGATCTTTGACATCATGTAACAATTACATATAAATTTTGAGGAATTCAATTTACATATCTTCCTTAGTGAGTAAGCCAACATGAATGGTCAACTTTTGCAGTTCAGGGGTTTGGGCTACCATTGTGTCAACTTTCTCCTTGAAGGCTGATTCGTCGTAGCGGTTCTCGTCTTTCTTCAGTTCATATACCCATGCATCTAAAGAAATGATAATGACCATTATAATAATGGCGGTTATTATTTTGCAAAGATACTAAATATTTCTGATTATGCAAGCAAAATGAAAGAAAAAACAGATGTATCTCTTACATAGTCCAGTAACAATAGGGAAAAAAATCAAGAAAAGTTTGGATAATAAGAATCATTTACTTCAATCATTTGTATAAACTTATCTTTTATTTCCCTTAAATCGGCAGTAAGAATGTTATCGCATCGTTCAGCAATCTCTTCTGGGATAGGATACATACAAGCAGCGATACCGCCAGCCATTGCACCAATCGTATCGGAGTCACCTCCAAGAGAAATGGCAAGACGAATCACCTCCTCAAACGAATTTCCCTCCAAGAATGCAATGATAGCCTCAGGAACACTACCTTGGCATGAGACATCAAATCCGTATCTTGGACGAATCTCTGCAATCGTACGATGCAAGTTGTAGCCAAACGTTTTCTCGACATATTCTTTGATTTCTTGTTTAGACTTGCCCTGTTTGCAAAGAAATACACTCGTAGCAATAGCCTGTGCACCTTTCACTCCTTCGGGATGGTTGTGGCTTACAGATGCCGTAATCTCTGCTAATTCCAAAGTCTCTTCCAACGTTGTAGCATACAGCCCCACTGGACTCACACGCATTCCAGCCCCATTACCCCAACTGTTATAGGGCTGTGGATTCTTGGCAAATAGCCATGAATAGAAATGACCACCATAGCCAGCATCAGGATGTTTTCTTCCCAACTCCTGCATACATTTTATAAGTTGGGCCGTACTATGGTTTTCGTCCTCAATTAACCATTTTGCCACTGCCAACGTCATCACAGAGTCGTCCGTAAAACGGCATCCTTTCTCAAACAACTCAAAGTCTGATCTCTTCGTGTTGTACCATTCATAGGTTGAGCCAATAATATCGCCCACTAACGCTCCCAACATCTTTATTTTTGCCATATTTTTATTTTGATTTTGCAAATATACGAAAAAGATCTCAATCTTATTTCTCACATTCCTGCAATCTGCATTTCTCAACTTCAATATCTAATGTCCTGGCTGTCCTGAAAAAGCTATCCAGCGTTATCTTCAAATAGCCTTCCAAATCAGGTATCTGCTGCACAAACAAGAAATGTTTCTTAATGTGCACAGCCACGTCATCTGAATCCGTAATACCATAAAACACAGACAATGTCCCGCGCATATTTATGTCATTCACCACTTGGCGAACCCTTGCGAACTCGTCAATGTCAAATTTTGAGAAGCTATGACACCATGGCCATATCAGATTCACAAACATACAGTCGTTAACTGCTTCCATCAGGAATATCACTCCCTGATACTCAAACTGAATCCGTCCCTCTTCAGTGTATTCTGGCTTACTCCCAATATTCTCAATGGTTTTTAAAGCCAATTGCCTTGTGCTTATTGTCTCTTCCATACGCGTTGCTTCTATATGATTGCTTTCTGGTGTCGTTGCTATGACTGGACTATAATCGTTATCATTATCCTCATGATAGTAGCGATAGAGATTGTATATCAGCACAAATGCCAATATTCCTATTATATGCCATTCCATATTGCTATTTGTTAATATATCCGTTTAAAATCATCACCTATTTGTTTCCAAAATATTCGAGAGAAGGAATGACCGTTAACACTTAGAATTCTGCTGACTTTAAAAGTCCGTTCTTCACCCATGTCGAGTCGATATGCCTGTATATACATTCCTCCGTAGTAGTTGGAATATCTTATGTCAGCGATTCTACATGTAAAAACTCTGCCATTCCTAGTACAATACTCAATCTCAATTTCTTGATTCAGTTGCACAGCCCTGTCAATTACCTCCTCTATGCTCATACTTTAGTAAGATGCCGGACCGTTTATTGGAGGTGGAAGGGAAATGGGAGCATCACCAAAGGTATCTGCCCCTACAGGCTGATTATTCTCACCATTTAGCTTGTCGCCTCTTATCTCGCCACCTTCAGTCAAAGGAAGATTTCTCAATGTATTGTCTTCCGGATTTTCAAAGCGGGTAAACTCGCCCTTGAAGTCTAACAGAACGATGTCCGTAGCGCCTTTACGATGCTTAGCGATTATAATTTCAGCTTTGCCATGATAATCAATCGTCCCATCTGAAGATTGATACAAATGATAATATTCTGGGCGATGAACAAAAACCACCATATCCGCATCCTGTTCTATGGCACCCGACTCTCGAAGGTCTGATAGCATTGGACGCTTACCCTCTGCCCCCTCTCTACCTTCTACACCACGGTTCAACTGACTCAGTGCAATGATGGGGATATTCAGTTCTTTTGCCAGTCCCTTTAGCGAACGTGAGATATTAGACACCTCTTCCTGACGATTATTGAACCGCATGCCATTGGCATTCATCAATTGCAGGTAGTCTATCATGATCAACTTTATCTGATGCTCGTTGACCAAGCGTCGAGCTTTTGTCTTCAGTTCAAAAACAGACAAGCCTGGTGTGTCATCAATATACAGAGGTGCACCAATAAGATTGTTGATTCTTTTGTCAAACCGATCCCAGTCCGCTCGGTCAAGATTGCCGTTCAGAATCTTCTTTCCGCCAATCTCACAAGCATTGGAAATCAAACGATTCGTCAGCTGGACTCCAGACATCTCCAAAGAGAAGAATGCCATCGGGATATGTTGGTCTGCCGCTATGTTCTTCGCCATCGATAATGCAAAGGCTGTTTTACCCATTGCCGGTCTTCCTGCAATGATGACCAGATCTGAATTTTGCCATCCGCTCGTTACGTCATCAAGGCGGTAGTAACCTGTTGAGATGCCTGTCACGCCACCATTATTGCCAGCAGATGCCTGCATAATCTTTGTAGCTTCTTCAATCAAAGGGTCTACTGAGGTGTAGTCCTTCTTCATGTTTTTGTGAGCTATGTCGAACAGAATACTCTCAGCCTCCTGAATAACATCATTCACATCGTAGGTCTCATCGAAAGCCTTGGTACCAATAGTGCTGGTATATGAAATCAGTTGCCTCGACAGATATTTCTCTGCCACGATATTGGCATGATACCCAATATTGGCAGATGTGGCCACTCGCGAACTGAGTTCTGCCACATATCCAGGACCACCAACCTCTTCAAGTGTTCCCAGTTTTGCCAGTTGCTCAGTTACAGTCAGCACATCCACTGGCTTCTCTTCCATGTTCAGTTGCTGGATAGCAGCATATATTTTCTGGTTGCGAGGCTCGTAGAAACTTTCGATGTGTAACACCTCGCATACTTCCATATATGCATCGCGGTCAATCATCAATGCTCCCAGCACGGCCTTTTCAACCTCCAGAGCCTGAGGCTGAACATGACCATAAGCAAAATCCAAAGGCAGCTGTGCGCCGTTTCCCTGACCTCGTCGATATTGAGTCCTTTGTCCTGGCATAACCTATTTGTCTGAATTTATCTTTTTACGTTTCCCCTCAGCCCACCGCTGGTTCGCCTTGGTCGTAGCAGACAGGCAGTCGATAATCTTCATCTTGTCCTCATCATCCAAAGCGTCGAAACGCTCCTTCATCTCAAGAACGATGAACTTCCCATAGCCATTTTCATCCTTCAGATTCTCTATGAGTTCATCCACACTCATCGCCTTAATCTTCCTGTCCCTCTCCCCTATCCTTTCTTTGAACAGCAGGTTGAAGATAGCATCCTTCAGTGTTTTCTCATGCTCAATCCACTTGCTTCGATATAATGCCAACTGCTCTTCTCTGCTGAACGTTGGCAACATATCCACGCATTTCCTTAACTCCTCATCGTTCCATTCCGAATAATGAGCCTTCTTCACTTGCTGAATAATGTACTCGTAATCTGTCATCACAATGTCAATTTAAAAACCTTATTATCGATATTTTCCACTCGTTTCTTGATGTCACCACAGATGGTTCTTTCAAAATCTTGCAGTGAATCATAAGGAATAGATTCAAGAACATCAGCACATTCCTTCATTTTCCCTGCCTCACGATATAGTTCTGCCTTTAACAAAGGATATTTCACTGTAGTCCAATCGTAATTCTCAACGAATGAAAGAGCTACTTCTGTAAAGAACATAAAATCTTCCTCTGTTGGTACCAGCGTTTTACGACCTCTGTAATAATGGTCGTTGTAAGAATGGATGAGCCAAAAGCATAAGTCCAGTTTCTCCTTTTCGCTAATGACTTCAGACATGAGCTGCATATAGGCCTCCTTCCATTCAGGAAAGGTTAACTCACCTCGTTCAAAAGATTCGTGATTACTCTCACCCTGCCGGTGCTTATGCTCAAAATAGTACTTCTTACACTCAGGACATTTCTGTACAGGGGAAACGGATGGAAGCATGGGGGCAATTCTCTTATTGTCCGACCAATACTCGGCTCCACACGTGTTTCCCGAAATCAATGTCATCAACTCTTTCTCTGTCCCACAGAATGGGCACTTTACAATTTCTGCATTTCCTGGAATCATAGTTGTATTCTCTGTTTTTGAATTAATAATCGTAGAGACGGTTAGCTTGACCATCAAAATAAATGTTGTCTTTTCATCATCTCATTATTAAAAATAAATAGTATTGGCAAAGATACGAACTTGTACCTTTGCCACCAAATAAATTTGCCCCACAAGGCTTGTGAAAATGAAAGATTTCAAAAAAACATTTTCCGACCTTTCGGCCATCTTACATCATCCATCACTCCTCCCAAACCACCAAGTCGCGAGAAAGAGTTATCCTTTTAGCCTCTCCGCGTTCTCCTGTCACAAAGTAGTTTTTTGCCAGATGTCCATCAAACTTACTCATGAATGCCGCTCGGATGCGTGCGCACTTCTCATTGATAGAATTGAGTAGCGGATTCGTTACATCCTCAATACTCTGTAATGAACGCTCGTTCAATCCATAAGGACGTAATTGCTTGTAAATTTCCACCATTTCTTGTCTGTAATCTGGCAAGTGTTTGAAAACAATACCCTCAGGATGCCTCAAAAACAAAATAAAAACAGCTTTTACAAGTGGTTCCATCTTGATCACCATATGATCATATTCCGGCATTATTATTTCATATTTCTTGGTGATGACTAGTTTGCTCAGTTGACCACTCTGATGAATGATTTCTTTAAGTAATTCTGTTGGTACACCATTCTTTTGTAGCTCTTCGACTTGTTTTTTGAATAAAGTTATTTTAGCCTGTGTTTGACTGTCAAAAGATTCAAATTTATTGTCTGCATAATTTTCATCTTTCAAATAATCTGAACTATAGATGCCAACATGTCCTAATCCTCTACTTTCGACAGATAGATGATGCTCTTTTTCATCTTCTTGGTGCCTTTTTATAATCTCGGTAATCTGTTCTTTATAGGAAAGTGCTTTATTATCTAACCCTGCCAGAGGGTAATAGTCATAAACGCTAATTCCATCTTCTCTATCTTGATAATAGAACAGGAAACCAGGTTTCAAGAATCTTGCGTCATCTGGATCTTCAAGATAATCTAACAAATCAGTTGTCTTCAGACTTGGAATCTTCTGTAATAGTTCCTTGGGAAAAGATGGGAACTGATACAAAAATATTTTCTCTTGCTCTGACTTTGAGATACTGGGAAGATATGTTATACTGACGTCATAATTTGTGAATATGTTAAACACCCAATTTTTAAGCCACCATCCCCATCTGCTCAAATAACGATTCATTTGGGGATGATACTCATTCTCAATATAGATGGCTCCCTTGAGTATTTCGCTGGGAAGATTCTTGAATAACACTTGACAAGAACTACCACGCAGTTTGATTAAATTACAGTCAATCATCGTCAATTAGCTAATTAATCCGAAAGCATATTTGGTGCTTCTTAGAGACTCGTCAAATACAATAGTCCTTATTTGCGGCCAATACTCATAAATAAAGCCATAGGAAATACTATTTAATTCCCATGGGTCATCACCTGCCTTTATGTAAGGGCTAAGCCGCAAAGTATGCATATTTTTGCACGAAGTAAAAGCATTGGGTTTTACGTTGGTCACAAAACTTGGAACAGTGTATTCCGCATCTTTAGAAAAACAAAGCACCAAGCATACATTGGTGAGACGAGGAATGCCGAAATATAGCGAGTCTCCCATAGTCCAGAATGTAGTTTCAGGAAAAGGATTCTCTGATGTCAATATGTCTATTTCTTCAGCAAACTCTTTCCAATTCTCCTTAGCATAGGATTTCATGTGTTCATCTGGAGTCATCGTTATCCGTTTGATGTTCCAACAGTCCCTGCAACAACTACCTCCGAAATCTTTTATTTGTGAGGAGAAGTGAATATGCTCCAGGGAATGACATCCATTCAGGATACCTATGGAAACAGATCTCATAGACTCAGGCATGATAAATTCTTTCAAGGAATAGCAGTTTTCAAAAGCATTTTCTCTAACCAATTCTAATTTGTCATTTGTTTCGATATGTTCCAAAGAATAGCATTGCTTGAATGCTTCTTCATTGATAACCTTTACTTCCTTTGGTAGGCAAAATGCTTTCAGACTTCTACAATTACCGAACATACCAACTGGAATTTCTGTGATATGGGATGGTAGTGTAACCTTTTCCAGTGCTGAGCAATTCATGAACATCTCTTCGTCAAGAATTGTAACAGACTCAGGTATGGCCATTTCTGTCAATGACACGCAATTATAGAAAGCTCTTTTCCCAATCCACTTAAGCGATGAAGGTAAACTTATCCGTTTTAATTTGTCACAACTGGCAAAACAGTTATGATAGAGATTTACCACACCTTCTGGGATATCAAACTCTTCAACGTTCTCATCCACATAGATCAGCGTGCGCCCTTCTGCACCATAAATGGCCATCCCGTCCACAACATAAGCGTCCGGCCAATCCTCTCTGTTTTTGAAGCTTTTCCACTTACCGGCTGGTATTAAAGGAGATTCTTTGTCTTTGCGTTCTATTTCCCGTTGTTTTTCCTCGTATTGGTCAGAATGAAAATTCTTCTTATAGGCATCCCTCATCCCAAGTCTTGGTAAGTCAACTAACATATGCACGAATTGATATAATGGTTTTAAAAGTAGGAGGTACAATACAACTATTGGCCAAATAATAAAAACAACTATTATATATAAATGTATGAAGCTCATGATACCACCTGCGTCTTCAATCTCACCCTTAAGGCGTTCCTTAAATTCTAATAATTTTCTAATCATAACTAAATGGTTTTGTATTTATTCCCATTTAACTAAGTCGCGAGAAAGAGTTATCTTCTTTGGTTCCCCTCTCCATCCCGAAATGTAATAATGCTTAGCCAGATTCTCACTAAATTTTGAGATAAAGGCACCCTTGATTCTGGCACATTTCTCGTTGATAGAGTTCAAACATGGATTCGTCACATCTTCTATGCTTTGAAGGGCCCGTTCATTTAGTCCTAAAGGCTTTATCTTTTGGTATATATCAGCCAGTTCCTTTCTATAATCAGGCAGGTATTTGAAAATGATACCTTCAGGATGATTCAAGAATAAGAGATAGACTGCCTTATTAATAGGTTCCATTTTGATCTCCATTTCATTATAATCAGGAAGTACTATACGCATGTCCTTTGTGACCACCAGTCTACTCAATTTCTGTTTTTCTTTCAAGAGGTTGAAAAGCAAGTTCTCAGGCAACCCATATTCTTTCAACATCTTAATTCTTTCACGTACTTCCTCAACAATTTGCGCCACCTTTGAGTCTGTTGTTTCCCAAGAGAAATTATAATCAGCATAATCATCAGAAACACCTTCATCTTCATCAGGCTTATCGTATGAACTATATAATGCTGCACGAGAATGCTTATTGTGCGTTTGCTTGACGATTTCTGTCAACTGTTGAATAATCTCCTCGTCACTTCCTTCCAATAGTGGATGATAATCTCCTTCTATATACTCAGCCCCATGGTTGTCCATACCCCCACGGAAGAAAAACATACCCTGCTGTATCTTCGAAATATCCTCTGAATAAACAAGATACTGCAAAGGATATGTAGAATCCACATGGAAATCCGCTCTTTTATCTGGCGATGCATTAGGAAAGAGGAAATGGAGATAATCATCATCTTCCAATTCTTTACAAAGATTGGGCAGATAAATGAACTTGTACATGTGATATAAGCGCAAATCCTTATGCTCTTGGAAGAACCTATTCAATCGCTCATTATATTCACGCTCTACATAAACTATTTCCCGAACCTCATTCTCATAATCCACATAGAGGCCCATTGCCGGTTTGAACTCAAAACTCGTTATACCATCTTCCATTCTTGGTAGATCTGTCCTTGTTATCTTGCCTTCAAGAAAATTCTTTTTTACACGTTCATATTCTTCCCTCTCGGCTTTAACTCTTGCTTCTCGTTCTTGTCTGGCCTTTTCTTCTTCTATTTCCTTTTGTTTCAACCAAGCTTTGTATTTACGAATGCCCCCATGTTTTCTAGCTTTAGAGAGATAATCCCACAAATCAGATAATTTCAGTGCAGCCCATACCAAAAAGACAAGTATTATAAACAAGCCTGCCAGTAGCAACCAGAAATTCTCCTTCCCTCTTGCTTTTGTGTTATTATCCAAAATAAGTGCAATCAACATAAAAAGGAAGCCCAACAAGGATATCCCTCCACATATAATTAATATAATCTCCCAAGCTGTCATATTTCGTGATTCTTTTTTCAATAACGTTTTTATTCTTTTATCTCTAAGTACGGATCATTGCCGAATACTGCGTTTAGAACAATATCTCTAGCAATACTATTGTCACTTTCACATGCACTTAGCATATATTGTTCTGCTATCAGACCTTGGGGACTGTCCCCATGACTTTCATGAATATCTCATCCATATCGCTTCCCATACCGATGAAGACAAAAGAAACCGACTTTTCTGTGCTTCATTCTCTCCTAAAATCCCAATTTATCCATATCTATATCCCCATCGTAATCATCGTACAAACCACCTGTCATAGCTTCCCTGGAATCTTCTTCTAATTCTCTTAAATAATCCCTATAATCCGAAATACTCATAGAATTCATATTTTCCAAATCTTCCCTATCTTCATATTCTATTCTATCACGAAGTTCTTTTTGTAAGACTTCAATATGCTTATTAACTAACGATATCGACAGTTCTGCGCTGAGATATTTTTCGTTATTTCTTACATATTCTTGACCTAAAGAAATCCCTATTTCATATTCTTCTAGTTCTTGACAAGTCAATAACATTCTGCAAATCTCTACTCCTGAAATATCTTCCTTTACCAATTTTCGGAACCAAAACAGCCTCGGATCTTCAATATTTATATTATTTGGACTTTTAAAATAGCCTTTTCTGCATTGGCCAATCGCAAATTTATAATTTGTCGGATAATCGGAATCCTTGAAATATAATACATCAAAATAGTAGATGATACTCAGGATCGCCTCCTTCCTTTGTTCTTTATCACTGGATTCGAGCGATTCTAGATATTTAGAAACCAATGGAGCGTAATCTTCTTTTACACGCCTCATGCAATCTTCATATACATAAACATCGTAATACCCTTCTCCGCCACAGTAAAAAACACAATAAATAAATGCAGACACTTTTTTCAGCCATCCGTTACATTTTTCTGCTTCTGTTCTTTTATCTTCCATAATCATTTATTTTGGGGGTTCAAGTTTCACAAGTTCCTGACTTGCCAGTTTTATTTGATAGATTTCAACAAGAACGATACAAGGGACTGCCCTATGACTAGTATACTGCCGAATATGTCGCCAATAGAAAAAGTTCTAATTGCATTCTCGTCATGTTAATTATCCAATAATACTCTCACTATCATCGCTATGCTTATCCTTATTCCTTAACACTACCTCCTTGCTTGTATTTGCATAGCAATACACACAAAAGTGACGACATGTATTATACATACCGATATCCTTGCTAACCATGCATCCACAAATCTTGCGCTGACCTGTGTCTTTAACATTTTTGGTCTTGTTGGGAATAGGTGGAATCTCGCCAAACATGTCCTTCTCAGGCCATTTCAAAGTATGCAGGTAGTAAACCAACTCTTTGTCATCAGCAAAGAGCCGCTTCATCAATTCACCATCTATGCAACGATTATGCTCAATCCCATATGCTTCCAAATCTATGTCTTCTGCACATGTCGCCATCTCAACATCCCAACCTTCTTTATGCCATGCTTCGCGAATCTTCTTTAATCCTTCTACTATTTCTATTCGCTGAGCATGATTTGCCTCAGCATTCTCTACATCTTCTTTTGTGAAGAGCATTGTTTCTTTAACAAGATTGTTCTGTACCTTGCGATAAGCCTTCACGTCAACAAAGCTAAAAACGAGTTTGTCAGTATATCCTTTCAATTGATTGCCAACATGCCATATTCGTGTCAGCAGGTCTCTTGGTCCAATGTTAGGCGTAATGATAAGAGGGTCAAAACGCCATATCACCTTTTCCTTTCCTATGATACTAGACAATTTTTTGAAAGTTTCGACACGTTCTTCTACAGAAGGCACATTCGGTTCAAATCCTTCTTTCACATAATCGTTCAGCGTCACCTGGAAATAGTAATGAATACCCCTTTTGTCCAGTTCTGGCAGATAAGGAATGATAGGAGCAGGATTCTTCGTCCAAAACACTATCACGCGACACCTCTCAAACGAGATATACATCTTTTGCTGGTTAAAAGGATTATACCAAGCACAATACCCTTTAGCCAAGCGATTAAAGAACCACTTGGCATAAAAGGCTGGTATGTCTGTTGAGCGACTGGCAGAGATAATGACAGGTGTTGTTGCCTCAATTTGTTCTCCACTATCTATTATAATTAACTCTTTATCCATAATTCTTCATGCATTATTAATTCGCTCTTATTATAACTTTGATGACAGTTCTGCCAACTTACTGTCAATCATAGAATTAATATTATCATTTTGATATAATACATTCGTAAATGTTTTTGGCATGTCCGCAAAACCAATCCATGCCCCCCACAACATAAAGGCATAAGCTTTACTGGAAAACTTCTTAATCATCATATATCTTTCAATTTGATCAAATCCTAAAGGTTTTACAAAGAAAGACATTATAGATTGTAAGACTGGCATGCCTTCTGGTATGTTAAATGAATCTATGCGTTGATTTTTATATGACCAATATTCACGCAATGTGTTCAAAATCATCTTACCAGAATTTTCTTTAGATAACGGCATAGACTTAAACAACTTTGCAGATTCTTCCAGAACAAGAAGTACAGAATGCTCAGACAATTGCTTAGCTGTAGTGCTGCTGAGAATACAGTTCAATAGAATATTAAAATAGCATATCTCGGAATCATCAGGATTACTTGACAAGTATAAAGAGTCTGAGATTGAGACTTTTGAAAGATCTACCATTCCTCTATTAGTTAAACTTGAAGAATTATTAATCAAATCATTAAGAATATCACTTATTCTTGTAAAAATCGCAGATAAAATATTATCAAATTTATTTGAATCGTCATTCAACTCTTGGTCAATCTGATAGAGCCTATTTTTATAATGAATGTATTCTGCATTCCCATTCTCAAATTCATCTATAATATTTTTAAGTTGCTGTTTACGTTCATATTCGACAGTGCCTTTTTTAAAATACAACCTCGATTTCCCAATCCTTTCTCCATTAGCTTTTTCCAAGGCTTTGATACTTTTAAGTTCTTTTCTTGCCTCTATTATGTTAAATGATACTTCAATCTGAGAAATACAATTTTCAAGATAAGTCTTTTCTTGCAGTAAATCATCCTTTCTCTGGTTATTATTTAACTGCTTTTTCTCTTCTGAGCGCATCTTTGCCAATTTGATAACCTCATTATATTGATCAAGAAGGACATCAAAAGAATTGGTTCTCCCTATAGTTTTGAAATATAGTTCTTTGCAGTTCCTAATTCTTCCATTCAAATCAGAAGCCTCATCAAGAACATCACTCATCATTATTTGAGTATTCATTCCTCCGAAAGAATTCTTGATACTTCTCAGATTATTTTGTAATATAAGAGTCGTATCGTCTGATGTCGTATATTGTCCTCTTGTAAAGCCAATTAGTGCGCCTTTTATTTTATTGTATTTTATATCAAAATCAATAAACGATTGTCTTTCTAATAAGAAAGACTCTTCTTTTAGATTCGAGATAGTCGCTCTCTTTTCTATAGTCTTGCTTTTAACGTAAAAATCAGAGACAAATTTGTCTATACTTTTTACTTCAAGAAGTATTTGTGACTCTGCAATTAGTGAATCCTTCAACTTGGAATTGCAGAATCTTATTTTAACAAATCCTTTTCTATAATAAATGGTTTTGGGATATGTATAAACAGGATTTGTTGTGAATTTCTTAATTGGATTAAGATACGCTTTGTCAATTAATGCCTCATCAACGATAAGTGTTATATCGCCACCAAAATCTTGAGTTGATAGAATCAAATAATTAGATTTTTCTTTTTCCCCACTCAAATATCTACTCAGATTATTTCCAAAATTCCTTTCGGAGTAAAAGGAAAATGGTGAAATACTTTCTGTTACAAATGATTCCAGAAGATTCCATGAACTGATTTCTATATAATATTGCATAGTGCTTTTATTTAAATTCAACAACGTCTTGATTGTTTATATCTTCCAAATATGAGGTTCTAACCCCTGAATACGAGATATATAGGCTATGCGAAGCTCTAGTACAGGCCACAAAGAAATCATGGCGTCTACCTACATGTCCTTCATTTGCAAATGGGACAAAGACATGATCAAATTCTGATCCCTTTGCCGCATAATAATCTAATATGCATGGTAAGTCATTATTTGAAAAGTCCAGCGTATTAATTGTATGAAAAGGGATTTCCTTTCCTGTTCTATAGTGAGTCTGAACTTCAGTTATTCCATTTTTTGCCAATAGTTTCACAACCTCTTGAACATCAGCATCATTTTGAACAAGGATAGCCACATCGTCCAACGTTTCATTTTGTATTTTGTTGGCTATCCATTTTATTTCATCTGCCCTTGTTTGGCACTTCTTTATCGTTGGTTTCGGATATGTAGGAAAATCGCTATCACCTCCATTTTTCATATTGTTGGTTAGCAAATCTATTTCAGGTTGTGCTATCTTCTGTGCAACCTTTGCTATTGCTTTGGGAAGACGATAATTATATTTCAAATCAAAAGGTTTATAATTAGGAAAACTATTTCTCAATTCCTTGATTGAACTACCGGTGCTAATCATTTTCTGATTTGAATCTCCTAACAAAGAGATGCTTTTACTAACCTTTGGGATGAATCGGTTGCGATAATCTGTAACATTAAAATCCTGAGCTTCATCAACTACCAGATAGTCAATTATTGACTCACATGGCTTATATAGTGTACCACTAGGAACCAAACAATATTTCGAGTTGGTAATAGAAAATTGATTATCCATAACAACTTCCTTGAACCATGACGACCTCCGCCCCCATGCATTATAAAAGCGAGCATCCACCCAATCTGCAAAATCTAGTCCGAAAGAGCCTGTTTCTCGATTAGCCTTTTCAAACTTTCTCACGACATTACCATTTACAAGATATATTGGAGAAGGTTGTACCCTTACAGTTCCCTGTTTCACACAATAGACATCACCAATCAAATCAAAGCCACGATGTTGCCATGCCCAATCATATGCAATACGTTCATTGTCAAGCCCCAGTTCCTTCATTCCATACGCTATCATTCTTCTTAAGGCTACCGTCATAATAACAATTGCATAAGAACCTTTGCCTTTTGCCTGCAAAGCCCTATGTATAGCAAGATTAGTCTTCCCACTTCCTGCTGCCCCTTGAACAATAATATTCTTTTCTATACTCTCAATGATAACTTCACGCTGGATATCATCAAGATTTCTAATAAACCAATTTTGTAGTCTCATATTATTTCGTTTTTAAGTTATTATTCGCCATGCCACCTTACTGTCATCTACCAGTCTACGAGAATGACCTATTTTAAAGGTTTGATTATATCCTTCGTTTTTCATCACAATGTGACACTTTGTTTTTGTTAGGCCTTTATCCATCATTTGGGGAAGCCATTCTTGTGATGTATTATTATATGTGGTCACATCAACAAGTAACATAAAGCCATTACCTGCCAGCCTAGGCAGTAAGAATTGAGAAATGTGCTCATATGCGTTCTTTTTCTCAAATTGTTGTTTGGTAACAAACTCACAAATAGCTTTGAAAGACATAATTATGTCAAATTTATGTTTCAACACTTTGTCGAGTATGTTCAAATCATAAAAATCATCTATACACAGATGGGTTGACTGATTGTCGATTTCAAAATCAACACGTTTAGAAAATTCATCTAAAACTTTATCGTATTGTTGTAAAGCATGGATATTACCGTCTAAAGCCAAAATCTTTACTCTCTTTAGGTTCTTGCAACAATGAGCCAGAACAATTAGCAATCCTATAATCTCTCCACCAGTTCCACAACCAAAATCAAATACAGACAATTCTTCCTTATCTACAAACCTGTTCGGATTTAGCTTAAAAAACTCTGAGAAGATGCAATATGATTCAGCATAGCTACGAGGGAAGTAAGTACCCAGATAATTGAGAACATCATTTTTGTCCCAATCAATAACTGTCATATCGGAATTTGAGCGACAATACTTCGCCCCAAGTTGATTAAAGATTAGATTGTCTAACCATTGCGGTAACGTAACAGTACTTTGCATATAATATTCCTCTCCTATTTTATTATTTATTCATTTGAATCCATTGGCCAGTTGACAGATAGGATACTCCAGATGTGCTTTCTATGCTCATCATCGAATCCTATTTTCTCGACTTTTATCATTTGGCCTTTATTGAATTGTTCCATAGAGTACTCGCCCCACATAGAGCGGTGTAGATAGGCAGTCTGTCCATCTTCAGATCTTATAATGAACGAATTTTTATCTACATGAACAACACTCCCTTCAACTATACTTCCGACAGGAATGTCGGTGTCGTTTACATCCATCTTCTGCTTGACAACTATAGCCTTAACTGGAGTCGCACTTAAATACAACAGATTCTTGTCCTGATTAGCATGAGAGAAATACATCTGTGTCATCTCCATAGGTTTCAATCCGTTTTTCGCTGCTTTCTGTTGCTGGCGAAGGTTCATAAAGGCTTCTCTGTTACCGACCTTGAAAATAAGCATTTTTCTTTCATTTCGAGATACGTATTTCACTCGTACAGGGCAATCGGCGTTTAGGTTTGTTTCCAATTGGGTAAAATGAACACCAATCAGTCCAATTACTCCATTATTGAATGAGCCAAGGTCATCATACTCACATGGAACTACAACAGTTCCATCATTACTTTCGGCACCCCATTTGCCCAGTTTATTGATCTTATACAGACTATCAGATATCTTTTCTGTATTGGTCTTTAATGCTTGGCAATCTGAGTTGATACGTCCTTCTCGACCGTCCTTTGAGACTGAGGCGATGCCTTCTGAATCAAGTTCGCTAATGAAGTCATAACCATCTATTACGATATTCCCCTCTTTATTCAGAATACAATATTGACCATCGCGAACAGCTATAAATTTATCTGCAGACCATACATCAATTTTGGAATAAACAGGCTTTGTTATGTGGCGTGCATTTTTGTTCATGATTCCCCATAGCCAGTCATCCCCATTCTCCTTAACGTATTTCTTGTGATTCTCTCCCAATTTTTCAATTCGCCTGATGTCAGCATCAATTAGTTCGAAGTTGGAATCAAAAATATCTACTGCACCATTCCTTTTTCCTTCATACCAACCTTGATGCGCCTTAATTTCGTCATAGATAAAAGGCAGCCGCAACATACCATCTAATGATACTATCCCATATAATCCTACTCGCTTTGCAATTATGTATGGTTTCGTTTTGTTGGGTATTTGGTCTTCAATTTCATATTCTTCTACAATCTCTCTTATTCTTTCTTCTCTATCTTGTAATAACTTCCCTACTTTCTCTTGCTCTTCTTCCCACAGTTTATCCAGCTCTGCCAATATCTTCTTGTTTTCTTCTTCAATATCAGCCACTTTTAGTTTAAACTCAGGGTGGGCAGCATAATATGCTTGTTCAGCATCTACATAATATGGTTTATATGTATTGTCGAATGTAAGTTCAGATAACTGAACGAACCTACCACCTAACTTGTCTGACGTGTTGCCATTTGGGTATTCCCAATCTCCATCAGGTTTTAACCAGTTACACTTCAACACCAGTTCTCCGAGTTCCTCACTTTTCCTTTGAGCATCCAAGTCGAAGATAAATATGTTCAGTCGATTGTTGTAGTAGATATCTTTCACCATCATGTTCGTCAAGTCCACATGCTCTCCCTGTTCATCAAAGTTGGAAACCCATATAATATGCTTTTTGTTTAGCCTATAGAACATGTCTCGTTCTGCAATAACACTAACAAAGGTAGTGCTTAGTTGCAGTTCGAATACAACATCTTGCCCACGATAGTTGGCTATCACATCAGGGCGTCTCCATTTGAGAATTGGGTGATTACCTTTTACCGTGTTTTCTGTTCTGACATCAGAAACGCCCTTGGTTTGTTCAAGATATTTGGCAATTTCTGCTTTTAGGAACTTATGACGCTCACCTTCATTACATCGGGCAAATTTCTTTCGGTTAATCTCCCGTTTCGTTCTGCCTGTTGTGGTTTTATAGTCACAATCATCGCTATCTCTAAGATGCGAAAAGAATCGGACCATTCCTCGTTCTGTTTTCCTTCCGGAAATCTTAACCATCTGACCACAATATTTGCAAACAAACTTGGGCTTATGCAAGTAGATTGCATTTTCAAGTTCCGTTCTCATCTTGAAGATAATGCCTTCTGGCTGAGAAAAGAATGGTTTTGCGCATATTTCCTGATCGGTTTCTATATCTAAAACTATATCAATAGTCCGTTTAGTCGAGTCTGGCAATGACAAAGATTCATCTGTTGAAGTTCCCCCTATAACAATTGTTGTCCCTTCGGAGACTTCAATGGGTGGTAATCCTTCTGGAACAGGCACTTGCGGAGGGTCTTCTGGAATGGCTTCTGTAGGTTGTGGTTTCTTTTTTAGATTCGCTATTTCTTGCAATAGAGAATCAATCTTATTATCTTGTTCCTTTCTTTCTATTTTTAAGCTATCAATGGTGGAATCCTGGTTACTGGTTTTTGCTTTTAATTTTCGGTTTTCATCGATGGTTCGCTGAAACTGTATTTGAAGACTATCATATTGACGTTTTAAATTCTCAATTTCATCACGGTCTTCATCGTTAGCCTCTTCTGCATCAGGGAAATTATGAACCTTTTCTTTAAGGCTCTTAATCTCTTCATTTGCTGCATCCAATGATATTTTTAAACTATCTTTTTCCTTATTGACATCTTTATTTTGACCTTGTAAAATGGCAACTTGATTCTCCAACTCTTTATTTTTCTCTAGAAGAGAATCCTTGTCACCTTCTGCGCATGCAACTTTTTCAGACAGGGATTCCTTGTCTTTTTTCAGAGAATTGGTTCTTGAAATATGCCTCCCATTCTCTTCTTTTAACCTTTTGTTGTCATTTTGAAGTCCATCAACGTCGATACCGTAGACTTTCCTCAAGAACCAGATTGCAATTCCTTTCATAATCTATCCAGGTTTAGCGTATTAGAGTGAGTTTTAGGTCTCCCTGTTTTTCCCAATTTCTGACTACAAAGATACAAATAATTTTGTAATTAAATGCATAATAGTCAGAAAAAGTTACCTCCACAAGGCTTGTGGAAGTGACAGGGGAATGCACCCTACAAATCGGTCATAAAGAAGACCATTCCTGTGACTCTTCTCCGAGGTGAAGGCTTCAAGCCCCATACATAGTTCTCTCTACAAAAGAGAACGTAGTATGAGGGGCTGAGTGAAGCGACCTACACCGAGGAAACCATGATTATATAGAACGGGAGTTTGATGTCGACAGAACAGGGGCTTCCTTACGACTAACTCACGCATTCCTCGGACGCAATTGGTTCCAATACGGTTGCAAATAACAGCAATGATGGCATCGAGGCTGTAGAACTGCGTCAAGTAGTTTTTCCCGTCAGAAGCAGTTGCCGAGATTTTCTCGGTAACTGTATCCTTTTCCAGTTCACCACTTGCAAAGATGTTCTTCAAGTGAAGCCCCACATTGTCGGTCGAGCAGTCGAACAACATAGCCATTGCCTTCTGCGTACACCACACGTTCTCGTCCTAATAAAACACCTCCACGCCCTGTTCAATTGAATTTACATATTCCTGTCCCGTCGATTTCCTTTCCGATACGCCCCATTATGAGAATATTGATTTTGAAGTTCCAGCATCATGGGTAATCACCACCCTGTCAGATGTTTTCTTTATGCATGCTGGGAAAACAACAAATGCGACTAATATTTCCGCTGAACCTAATGAAGAATACCGCTATTTATGTGTCGGAGGTAATGGGAAGAGAGGGTAACCCTTGCAAATATTTCGCACCATTTTCACTCACTCGCTTTCTCGCTGATAATGAGCGACTTAGAGTAAAAAGTGATTTAAGTGATTGTAGTTTCATAAACCCTATATATATACAAAAAATAAATTTAACATTTTTTATTTTATTGCTATATATGTAGAGTTTGCGTATAAAGAATCACTAAAATCACCTTTTTCGTTTAACATACTGTAAATGAAGGCTTTAAATGGTGTGAAAACAGGCTCCATTTGAATTAAATAAAGCCTCCATTTGGGTCAAAAAGAGGCTCCAAACGGTTGCGAAATGGCAACTTTTTATTTTATTTTAACAGTTGGAAAGTCCTTGTAAAGGGGGGAACGAAATTAGGTAATAGTGGTAATAAGAAAAGAGGGGTTCACGAAACATCATAAAGCATCATAAAACAGAAACAGCCCCGTACAACCTACACGAGTGAGCTACGTCAACGTAGCCTTTCAGTTGCAAAGGACTTATTTCTGTGTGCAAAGATACATCTTTATTTTTGAATTTCCAAAAAAATACAAGAAAAAAGTCATCACAAGGGGTAGCGGTTAGGGAGACCCCCTCGGTCCCCCTGTTTAGGGGGAGGAACGGGGAGCGGCTGAAGGATTGAATGGCGAATACTCATCCTTTCATTTATAGTGCCATTGCCGTCTCTGCCTTTTCTTCAAGTGCTTCTTTAATATAACTATTAATGGACATACCTGCCTGTTTTGCAAGTATCGCTATCTGACGATGTACAGTTGGCTTTAACCGGACATTCAGAACTCCAGTGTAACTTTTCTCTGGCTCTATCCCTTCATCTTGACAATATGCCAGGTAATCGTCTACTGCCTCATGAAAAGCATCTGTTAATTCCTTAACGCTTTCGCCCTCGAAGTTTACCAAGCCATTGATTCCTTCAATTTTTCCAAAAAAGACATTGTCTTTCTCGCTAAAGGCAACAGAGCCTATATAGCCTTTGTAACTCATTGTGTTCATTTGTTCATTCCTCCTAATTTTATTAAACCTGCTTCTTTCAAATCATTATAGACTTGCTGTAAAGCATATCCTTTGACAATATTACCAGGATGTGGCTTGTGTAGCATTATCGGTCGTTTGTCTTCTCTTTTAAATATAATTCGAGAACCAGAAGTACGTCCTTTATTACTTCTTGTATAGCCATAGCCAATTAGTAGTTGTTGCATTTCATCGAAAGTAAAATCCGATGGCATTTTTAAGAATCGTTCCCTAAGTTTCTCTTTTGTACTCATTATGTTCTCAATTTCGATGCAAATGTAACTAAAATTTAGTTACACTCCAAATTTTCAATCATCTTTTTATATTTAATTCTAAAAACTCATCATTTGAAGAAACGGTAGCGATCTAAGGTCAAAGGTTAGGGAGACCCCCTCGGTCCCCCTGTTTAGGGGGAGGAATGGTTAGGGGTTAGGGTTAGCGGTTATCGTTAGCGTTGAATATCATATTCTCTAATCGGTGGACGGCTTCTGTGATGTCTTGTTCGAAGCGTTGGTGATCTCTGAGGAAATCTGACCTGTCGCCTGATAGTTCATCGTACAGTTCCTGACTCATGTCATCCACATAGGAGGCAATGGCGTACTCTATGTCGTCCCTCTGCCAGTCGAGGACTGAATGGATATAGACGTTCCGTTTCTGATGCAAGAAACTATATGCGGTCTCTATGCTGTCCTTCGTCATCATGCGTCGTAGCCGATTGGTCTGAACTGTTTCTGTTGCTCACTCCACACGAAGCCCTTGTCGAGCAAGTAGTCCTTGATCTCACTCGGTTCTCTGTTAAAGGCAAAGCACAATGCCTCCAGCGTGTCAAACTCCTCGTCTCTCAGAAGCATGTTGACACTCGACACAAGTATAGCAGGGTCTTTGGGCAGATAATCCATATTCCTTCAATTTGCATGCAAAGGTACAGAATAAAAACGGATCATGCAACATTTCTTACTTGAAACAGAAAGATTTACAAAGAATTATTTGGATTTGCGTTCAAAAATTATTATCTCTTTGCAGTCGTGAACACAAAAACGAAGAGACATATTGCTGCTTGGGTACTGAATGTTATCTCAGAAGGATGTCTGATACATCAGGAACAAGACATCATCATCACCCCATAGTGTTCATGAATCATGAAGCAGTTGGAACAAAAAACATTTTGTTCTGTTCTCGACTTTTTGGGTACTATTCCCAACATTCAAGATCCTGCTCTATCTCAGGCAACTGGCTGCGATGGAAGGTGGGCTCCTTGATGCCCTGCCGTTTCTGCTGACGATAGTCGTTCAGTAGGCGGAACGCATATTTTCCTAAGAGGGCTATGGCAATCAGGTTACATGCCGTCAACAATGCCATGCATAGGTCTATCATGCTCCATACCACCTCTAACGTTGTCCATGCACCAAACATCACCATCACACCACCTGATGCCAACCGATAGAGTGTCATGACTTTCTGGCTGGAGGTCATAAATCGCACGTTAGCCTCTCCATAGTAATAGTTGCCTATCATCGAGGAATAGGCAAACAGGAAGATTGCCACAGCCACGAAGACGGGTCCCAACGAGCCGACCTCAGACTCCAAGGCCGCTTGTGTCAGCATGATGCCGTTCAGTTCGGGTGAAGTATAGAGACCACTTATCAGTATAATAAATGCTGTGCATGAGCATACGACCAAGGTATCCGTAAACACGCCCAATGCCTGTATCAGTCCCTGTTTGACTGGATGGGTCACACTTGCTGTGGCTGCCGCATTAGGTGCACTACCCTCTCCTGCCTCATTACTAAACAAGCCCCGCTTGACACCATTCATGATAGCGGCTCCTAACGTACCTCCTATCGCCTGTTCCACCCCAAAGGCACTCTTCACAATGACAGACAACACATGGGGCAGTAACTGGATGTTCATGACGATAATCACTATCGCCAGGACAAAATAACCAACAGCCATCAGGGGTACCAGGACGGAACTGACATGGGCAATGCGCTGAATGCCGCCAAAGACGATAACAAGTGTCATCACCATCAGTACGACACCCGTTGTCAATGGGTGCCATCCGAAAGCACCTTCCATGGCACCACAGATGGTATTAGACTGTACGGAGTTATTAGCCAGACCGAAGGATACTGTGATCAAGATGGCAAAAAGCACTGCCATCCACCGACAATGCAGTCCACGCTGGATATAATAGGCTGGTCCTCCGATAAACGAGTCTTTATGATGCTGTTTGAACAACTGTCCCAAGGTCGACTCCACAAATGCCGTGGCAGAGCCAACCAATGCCATCACCCACATCCAGAAGATGGCTCCGGGACCCCCTACCGCAATGGCTGTTGCCACACCGGCAAGGTTACCTGTTCCTACTCGTGATGCCAATGACACGGTGAAAGCCTGAAACGAGGAGATATGTTTCTCGCTACCTTTTGGTCTCAAGGAAGCGTCCGTCAACAGTCGTAACATCTCGCCCACCATACGGAACTGCACGAAACGGGTGTTCCATGTAAACCACAGACCACATCCAATCAGCGCTCCTATCAGCAGGTAGCCCCACAATGCGTCATTTATCTGATTCAGCACCTCCATAACAATAGCATATTGATATGTTTAAGTTTAATCGCCTGCTAATTTACAACTATTTAATGAGACGACCAAATATTTATCACATAATAACACATAAGTAGCAGACTTCATCAGCCCCTCATCTGTTTCACAGACACCTGTTGCCGCCTTCATAATACGAAAGTATGGTCTTCGTTAAACATCTCTATGAGATGCTTTTGATTCCGATGCCACTTATCTCAGTAAATACACTGAATTTACTCAGTAAATACACTGAATTTACTCAGTAAACACACTGAATTTACTTTCATAGGCGATATCCTTGTCACCCTTGTCGCCTCCTTGTCACCCGTAAGTATCTGACAACTAAGCAGTTTTGCAAGGCGGCAACGGTGGCAAGGGTTAAAAACTTATAGTGCGCGCATGCGCGCGAGGGGGCAAGCAGCCCTACAATACATCGTTTATCCTATTAAGCACCTCCATGACAAATCTGACACCTCCCATCATCATTCGTTCAAGAACCCTTATAAACAAAGGAACATATCGATTTCAATAATGTGCTCACTACTATTTTTCCATACAAAATTCTTTCAAAAACAGTGATATTCTCGGATTTTATGCTTACCTTTGCCATGCCATTGATGAATATCTGTTGCTTTCTTTTTGCAGCACAAAGGCAAAAGAAATTTCTGATATGGCTAAATCCTGAACTATTTCCTGTTCAGGAACTTATAAGGAAAACAAAACTAACGTGCTGCTCAATAATATAGAAGAAACGATGTACGATTGGGAAGAAATTTCGTTTAAAGAAATAGAAGGAAAAGGATTGTTTAAATTCACATACCTTTTCAATGGAACAGATAACTTTGGTGACCCATGGGCTGAATGTATAGAAAATGATGAGTATACCGATATATACGCACAAGATTTGCTTATTAAATTGCAAAATACAGAAAGTATCACCCAACTAAAAGCCTTTCGTGCGATTGCGGAATACGAATAACTTATATAACGCCCGTATTGTATATTCTATCCCATATCTATCGTAAAACTAAAGTTTGTTCGCCCATCATTGTCTGGACCATAGATGAAAGCATAAGAGAAAATCTTATGACCACAAATTGTGTAGTCTTTTAAGAAATCACTCTCAAAAATATCAAGCCAACGCGTTCTACAAGCCTTACCTTTATGAACAATATAATGATTTGGTATTAGCAAGTCCTTAATTCCAAACAAAAGTGCAACCGATTTAATGTATCTCTCAATATTGGGAAGTATATTATTATGCTCATCTACAATATTATTAAATCCACCATCACTTGATGTACATTGAAACTGTTCCTTGAAATAATTCTTGGTCTTCAATTTAATATCCTCAACAATCTTTTTCCTTTGTTCTTCATATTCTTCTTTCTTATGCTTTTTCCCATCAGCATTAACAATGGCAGCAGATGAGGATTCTATTTTACCCAAGTATTCTTTCAACTCCTTAATGCTTCCATTCGGTGCTTTCTCATCAAGCCATTTCCACCAGAAGTCTGCATTACTCTTATATGCATACAAAGATGTTTTCATAGCATCGTCAGCCCTATGCAACAAATCACCTATCTTGATCTTAGAATTTGGCACAGATGAATTCAAGTCTGGTAGAGAAATCTTAACACCCTCACTTTCTAATTGTGCTATGAGATATTGCACTGTTCCAAATGGATACTTACATTTAAAACCCTTAGAACTGAAAACCCTCAGATTTTTAGCATCGTCACTTTGAGGGCTGAATTTGTTTCCCAATTGAAGAATTTTCTTCATGTGAGAATCATTAACAGCGACAATATGTTGATCTATACATATTGCATCGTCATTTGTGACAAACATATCAATATATACATACTTGTAGAGATCATCATAGCCGTCTGCTAGCCATACAGAATCTTTACTGTTAGTAAAGCCAACTATTTTGCAATTACAATATTTACATAGAATAACTCCACTTAAAACTCCATCAATATCAGTATTGATAATGATATAAGGATTCTTCGCAAACAATTCTTTTAACATAATCACTCCTCTTTATTTTTCTACACTAAAATTCCAAGAAGAGAAGGGCTGCCCGTAAGACATCTTAACCCCTTCACAAATTATATCTGGATTCTTTTTCTTACATTTCTCAACAAAACCATTATTGAACTTAACTTGCATATGACCTACCATTCTATTATCAAGGAAGAAAGCCACATATGAGGTTTGGTTTTTTCTAACGGTTACTTCATTAGCCTTTGACATATCTATCGTTTGAGGAACCGTTTTCAGTATATACCCTTTTGGCTGATATGTAACAACCCAAAATGGAATGGGCGAATCGTTGTGAAACAAGTCTGACAATAACTGTTCCTTATTCTTTACATTAGGCCAATTCTCTATAACAGCATCCCGTATCAAATCGATGAATGCGTCCGTTGTTTTACTTGGCTTTCTTTTTCTGAACCAATTATTAACTGCACCATATTGGCATGTCATTTCCTCAATATATTTTTTAGTATATAAAGGTAATTGGCGCCTTATACTGCCAATCTGAGATTCTGTAATGAAGTTTTTACCTGTTACATTTAATGTACATGTATTGGCATATTTTACAGATAGACCAATTTTGTTTTCATTTTTACTTGAGTCTTCTACAATCATTACAATGTCTGCAGGACCTACTACGTCATTTTGAGTCTCAAAAGTAGCATCTTTAAGAGTCAAATTGCGCTTGGTTAATTCATTCAATATCATTTGTATGTTAGTCATCTTCATTATTTGTAACACTTTTGAACTATCATGACGTTTCTGTATTGAATTAATGACCTTAGAATAATCTGTGCTATTCTTTTCGATTAATTTTGCAAATAGCGCAATTTCATACTCAACACCTGTATTGATGTTGTTCTCTATTTCATTTAGGGTAGTAGTATAAAGCATATTTTACGGTTTTATTAAATTGAACACAGGGATACCTAAACCCTTCGCTATTTTCAATAAGGAGAGATATGAAGGATTTCTTTCTCCTCTTTCAAGCATACCGACATAATTCCTGTCAACACCAGATTTCAACGCAAGGTCAATCTGTGTTAAACCTTTAAGTTCTCTTTTAGACTTAATAATTTTGCCTAATTTTACTAATTCTTCTCGTTCCATATACCTACAATAAGTATCAAAAAAGGCACCGCTTATGCGATGCCTACTCTCGATTATTATTAAACAAATCTAGTTCTAATTCCTTTTTGTCTGGTGGAAATTGCACATCTTTTGAATATTGATGCTGAATTTCTTTATCTCCAAACATATATTTGCCAAACAATTTAGCCACTTCAACATTGACTGCATTTCCAAACTGTTTATAAGCTTGGGCATTCTTCTCATCACATTGGAAAGAATCTGGGAAACTCTGAAGCCTAGCACATTCCCTTGGTGTTAAGAACCTTTTTCTTTTTCCAACTACAGAAGTCTGAGTAATAGCCACTAAAGCCGGAAAATATGTTCCTGGTTTTACACGAAGCCCAGATGGACGAATTTGCATTATATGCTCCCATACATTAGGTGATTTTGTTTCTCCTGCCTGCCATTCAAACTTTGCCTTAGAGCCAAAGAAATTCTTGTTTTTCTGTGCTCTAGGCAACCAATCTGCTATAAACTCTTTATTTTCTTTCCACAAATCATTATTCTTTATAATAAAATTCTGCATCCATTTTGGAAGATTATTCCAGTCTTTAACGAGGTGATTGTCTTCTAAAGAACATAAAGAATCTGCCCATACAGGAAAACCTGGCAATTTATCACATTGGATGTTCTGGATAAACTCATTCCACAAGTCAATCCATTCAATTTGGTCTTCTCTAAGTTTATAATGCTCCAAGTGCTCAATTTCATTATCATCAAGAAGTATATCATCAATGCTACAACGAGGTATTTTGCTATTATTAAAATAAAAAGGAGGTAGTGAACCTATATCTTTTCTTACACACATAATAAATACACGCTCACGATGCTGAGGAATACCTATATAATGTGGACTAAAAATAACAGGTTCATCTATTACATCATAGCCTGCATCATTCAGCGAGTCATGAATAACCCTCCATGTGTTACCATGATCATGGCTTGCCAAATTTCTAACATTTTCCAATAGCGCATATTTGGGATGATGATACTCAAGAATCCTCATAATATCAAAAAATAGAGTTCCTTTTGTTTTGTCTTCAAATCCAAGACGATTGCCTGCCTTAGAAAAGGCTTGACATGGGAAACCTCCACATAATACATCATGGGATGGAATATCTTTAGCATCTACTTTAGTTATATCGCCATCTGGTTTTATTCCATAATTCTTTTCATAAGTTTTGCGGCAATCGGTATCAATATCACTTGCATATAAGCAAGTGCCACCAAGTTCCGTCATTGCTTGGTGGAAACCTCCTATACCACAAAAAAGATCTATAAAACCAAAATTATTCATTTTTATTCTGATTCCGTGCTTAATTAGTTTTACATATTACCTTCTCCAAAGTAGTAAAATATGGAGCAAAATTGTTTTTATCATAATTAGGATGGGCTAGATTGCCACCCAATTCTTCAATTGTACAGATCGTACAGTTTTTCAAGTTAAAACATAGATACAGTTCACCATTGCTATGAAAGCCTAATGTTCTAAGAAAGGTCCCATTGGCAAGTACAGGTTCTTCCTCATCAAGTTCGAATATATCTGCTTTGCTCCCATGATGCAATAGCAAATATTTGGGAGTCATTGCACAATCTTGTTTGAATATCGAGCCGTTTCTACCATCTGAGCGAACAAAATAAAGTCGGTTTTGAAGAATTAAGTTGTAATGTTCTTCATTTTTATAATATCCAACAAGCACATTAGAATCATGACGATTAGGATGCCGCATAAGAGACTTTACTTCCTGTCTATCTTTCATGGCAGCATATATTGACTTGGCTAATTCGTATGCCATACGAGGTGGTACTGCATTACCTATCATCTTATATATCGCCTTAATATTATCACACTCAAAGATAAATCTATCAGGAAAAGTTTGGATTCTTGCACATTCTCTGACACTTAGCCTCCTATAGTCTCCTATCTTGTCTTGTTGGAATTTCCAATTCTCATGACCAAAGAACATCATTTTGGGTGATGATGGGTGAAGAGGTATATTATCCGCTGTTGCATGAATAGTAAAAGAAGGTTGATTCCACCCTCTACGACGATTCCCCCTATAATAAAAAGAGCCATATTCAGAAGTCAAAACATCATGATTAGAACGTAAAGTATTATTCTTTAGCAATTCTTTATCACCATATCGCATAGGTTCTTCATTGATATCTCCTAATGCTCTTGCTAAAGTTATTGGCTCATGGCATGTTGGCATAGGAAACTTATAACAGATATGTAGATCTTTTCTAAAGCCAATAATAAAGACTCGTTCTCGATTCTGAGGAACCCTATAATTTACGGCATCTAACAAATCCCACTTAACATCGTATCCCGCAGAATCCAAGCGAACAAGAAAATCCTCAAATACGTCCTTAAACTTATCATCCAAAATCCCTTTGACATTTTCGATAAGAAAGAATTTTGGTTTTTTGGCTTCAATCAATCTTATATATGTAAGGAAAAGTTTCCCTCGCTCGTCATTAATTCCTCTTTGTTTACCTGCGACACTCCACGACTGACAAGGAGGTCCACCAATAAATCCATCGCAATCTGGAATTGTACTAGGAGAAATCGTATTAATATCTGCTAAAACAAATTCTGTATTTGGATGATTCTTTAGATATGTATAACGCACTGCTGGTTCGAACTCGTTTGCCCAAACCACTTGAAATCCCGCCTGTTCAAAGCCAAGGTCAAGACCTCCACAACCAGCAAAAAACGAAACTACATCCATTTTATAATACCTGCTGCACGAAGAACACTGATAATGACATCAGCGTTTTCCCTTTGTTTACGCTCTACCGACTGGTAGTGGGACAGTTGGTCGGGATGGTTAGTAAGGAGTTGTTGCACGACGGACTCTGTGACACGAGCCATACGAAGTTCCTCACGCTGGGGATCCCATGCGGCGAGATAGCAGACAAGATTCTCCAGACGGGAGAGAGTGCGGAACGACTTGCTGGAAAGTGGTGACACATTACCACCAAAGGTAACGCTGAAGCCAGTAGGAGCCACATCCTGACGGGCGAATAGCAGTTTGTCGGAGCCTATCCGCCAAGCACGTACATAGATATCCCCGAAAGTGTTGAAAGGACGCAGGTTGAGATAGAGGGAATCCTCATACTCCACCACACATGCTGTCTTACGGATGAGATAGGACGTTTTTTTCTTCTCCGCCTTGACCTCCATGGCAAGAGCGTCTTCCTTCGACGAAGACTTTAGTTCTACCCTTCCCTCTGTCTCCTTCCACTGACTGTCGAGGAAGTCCTGCCATGAGGTACAGTATTTTGTTTGGGCGACACTGCACAGGGGCAGCATCATCAAGAAAGTTAGTAATATTCGCATCATCATTTTCGATATCTTTTGATTATACTATAAGCAGTGTAAAGTCCCAACTCTCCAGCCTTGGAGAGATCACTGATACCCTCTGCCTGCTGTTTATTGGCAATACGGGCAAGACCACGATTGTAATAGGCTTCTGCGAGATGAACGTCCATGGCAATCGCATGGGTATAATCCTCGATGGCATGGGCATAGTCATGCCGCTCCACATATACATTGCCCCGATTATAATAAAGGTAGGCATTCTCGTTATAACGTATCGCTTCCGTCAGATCAGACAATACATTTGCTGTCTTCATACGGACATCTGTACCTTGTGAAGCATTGAAGGCATTGAGTTTCGACTGGCATACCGCACGTTCCCAATAGGCGAGCGACGAAGTAGAGTCAACTTGCAGATAGGTGGAAAGGTCGTCGATAGCAGCGTCAAAGTTCTGGATAACACTATAGGCAACCGCACGCTTAAACAATAGCGAGACAGCCCGTTGTGTACTCCGCTCATGGTCTATCTGGTTCGACAATGAGTCAATATAGGCAAAATACTTCTTCGTATCCTGCTCGTCCATGGCAGGATTGCTGCTTACAATATACAACTGACGCTGTTTCGCTTCCTTGGTATTATAGGTATCCACCTGCTTATCGAAAGCGATATACTGTTTGACCTGGTTCTGCTCCTGTTCGTAAGAGAGCATATACATCGGAAGATAATCCAAGGCTATCCTACGGTTCTGCACCTTACCACGATAGTCACTCTTGTACTCATGTTCCATCTCTTGTTCGTCAGCCACAGCGAGTTGGTTGTATTTCTCGATATCCAAGTCACTGCGCTTACGCATCTGCTCTTTCGAAAGCCTTGGCTGTCTGCCCAGATAACGTTTGTCCATCTGTGCCTTTAAGATACGGAACTCATCCGCCTCTGCCTGTTTCGACATTCCTATCCGACGATAGCAGGAAGCCCTATGTTGCAAGCCAAACCAGAAGTTAGGAAACTCCTCGATAACCTTGGTATAGTCACGGATGGCACCACGCAGATTACCCGTATTCTCCAACAGTAACGCACGATTGAAGAGAGCCATCAAGTTATTAGGTTCGAGATTAAGGACGAAATCAAAGTCCAGAATAGCACGGTTGTCATCACCCACCTGGGCACGCAGTAGTCCTCGGTTATAGTGTCCGAGAAAATTATTGGGATCGAGGTCCAGTGCAGTGTCATAGTCAGCCATCGTCCCTCTGAGGTTATTCTGGTTAAAACGAGCCAGGGCACGATTGATATAGTTGTTAGCCTGCTTGGGTAGCAAATGGATAGCCTTCGACAGATACTCCTCGCTCTCCTTCCATTGTTTCCTTGAGAGACTGATAACGGCACGCTGGCTCCACAGATTACCGTCATAGGGATCCACCTCCAGACTCTTGTCAAGAGCCGTGATAGCCTTGGTCGTGTCCTCTTGCATCATATAGACCTCTGCCTGCATGGCATAGGCTGGCGCATGTCTGCTCCATCGTGTCAGGATGGTATCGAGTTGCAGGAGTGCCGTATCATAGTCTTTCTCATTGATATGACATAGTACACGGTTATGCCAAAGGCTCTGATTCTCTGGGTCATAGCGTAATGCCTGGTTATAGTCTTTAATAGCCTCACCGTATTTCTTCTGTTGGATGCGACAGAGTCCGCGCAACTCATACATCCCTACCACATAGGGATTCCGTTTGATTGCTTCCGAGCAATCTGCCTCAGCACCCGCAAAATCATCAAGATAATATTTTGCCACCCCCCGATAGAACCATGGTTCATAAAGATAGGGCTTGGCAGAGATTGCCTGATTGAAATACTGTATGGAAAGGACATAGTCCTCGAAGTAGAGTGCCGAGCGCCCTATCATCACCAGTCGGTCGGTCTTGAACTGGGCATGACAAATTGACAATTGGCAATTGACAATTGACAATTGAAGCAGGGCGAACAGCACTAATTTCTTCATTTATTTTTTGAGGCTTTTCGTCTTATACCCACAGCGGTAACGACCTTGAGAGAGCGCACGCAACTTACTCTTGATGAGTTGTTTACGCAATGGTGTTATACGATCGACAAAGACCTTTCCCTCCAGATGGTCAAACTCATGCTGCATAACACGAGTCAGGTAGCCCTCCACCCATTCGTCATGTGGTTTCAGTTCTTCGTCAAGCCATTGTACACGAATGCGGGTGGGACGTGTCACCTTCTCATGGATGGCTGGAAGCGACAGACATCCTT
Source organism: Prevotella sp. UBA2755 (assembly GCA_002353225.1). Lineage (GTDB taxonomy): Bacteria > Bacteroidota > Bacteroidia > Bacteroidales > Bacteroidaceae > Prevotella. The sequence goes on from DEJF01000054.1 coordinate 31,268, forward strand.
CCTCCATAGACACCGTCTCCGTATCATCATACTCGATAATGTGCGGATTAATATACACATGACGGAAGCCTTTGTACTCAGGCATATCGTCACTGATGACATCCAAGTCAATCACTACCACACGAATAGACTTACCAATCTGAGGGGCAGCCAGTCCGATGCCCTCACTCTCTGCCAACGTATCCCACATGTCAGTGATTAACTGCTGCAACTCAGGATAGTCAGCAGGAATATCCTCGGCTACTTTCCGAAGCACGGGATGACCATAAATATAAATAGGTAAAACCACTTAATTAAATTAGGAATTAGAAATTAGGATTTAAAGACTATCATCTCTTAGAGCGCATATAATCCTGTAAAATAATCGTGGCACTGATCTCGTCAACGAGTGCTTTGTCCTGACGAGCCTTCTTCCTCAGTCCACCATCTAACATCGCCTGATGTGCTAATACAGAGGTGAAACGCTCATCATAGAACTCAATAGGAATCTGTGGCATCTCCTTCCGCCACCGATTGACAAATTGCCGCACACGCTGCAGGTTCTCACTAGGCTGTCCATTAGGTTGGCGAGGCTCGCCAATGACGATACGCTCCACCTCCTCACGGGCAATATACGCTTTCAGATAATCAAAAAGTTCAGAAGTAGCAACAGTCGCCAACCCTCCCGCTATAATCTGGAGAGGATCGGTGACTGCTAAACCTGTACGTTTCTTTCCGTAGTCGATTGACAATATTCTTGCCACGTCAGTGCCTTTCAGCCTTTAACGGGCATTATAGAGCAGCCATGCACCAGCGTACTTGGTCTGCAAGTCATTACGGCTTGCCGATGCCTCCTCTTTCGTGTCGAAGGTAGTAGCGACCACACGATACATGTTACGCTCCTCATTCTTAACAACCTGTGCATTATAACCGGCATTGTTCAACTGCTGCTGTAGTCCCATGGCATTAGCCTCAGACTGGAAAGATCCAACAACAACGCTGAAGTTCTTCAGTCCGCTTCCAGAGACCAGAGACACGCGCTCCTGGGTAACTCGCACGTTATCTGTATTATCAACCACCTGAGTATTGTTGGCTGCTTTGGTCTCCAAAGGCACCACCACATTCGTCTCAGGTTGCTGAGTCTGAACGACTGCGGGCTGTTGCTGCTGGATTTCCTCCTGCTGTTTTGCCTTCAGATAAGCCTGCTTATAGGCACTCTCGCTTGATTTACAACTTGTGAAAGCCAATGCTGCGCACAAACCAGCGCATACTACCATGTACTTCTTCATGTTCTTTTTATTTATTTTGATTAAACGTTATTTCAATATCACGTGCGAAATTACAAAATATCGGGCAAATAGAGTGAAAAAACGTGCATAAAGTTTGTTAAATAAGGAAAATCTAACCCTTTTAACAAAAAATGTCTCTCTTTTTATCCCTATTTTTAAAAACTTTCCATATATTTGCATTTACAAATCGTATTTTATTAACTAAAAAATGATAAAACTATGAAAGGTTTAGGTGTATTAGGCGCATTTTTGGGCGGTGCTATCGCCGGCGCAGTGATTGGTTTATTGCTCGCTCCTGAGAAGGGAGAGGACACTCGTGAGAAAATTACGGATGCTGTGGATGACTTCATGAAGAAGCACAACATCAAGTTAAGCCGCAAGGAGGTGAGTGACCTCGTTGAGGATATTGCAGAAGCAGCACCTGAAGTTGACTGATTAAGATGTTATCAAGCGACAAGAACGTAGAGACCATCGCGCAACTGGCGGAGATTGTCAAGCACTATTTAGGTATTCAGACCGAATATCTCAAACTGGATGTTGTTGACAAGTTAGTACGTCTGTTGACGTTTATCGCACTTGCAGTTGTATTCTTATTGATTTTATTGGGAGTGGCGATGTTCTGCTCGTTTGCCTTCGCTTTCTGGCTTGCCTCCTACACGGGGACGGCTATTGCCTTCCTCGTGGTAGGAGCGCTTCATATCTTCCTCATCCTCCTTGTCTTCTTCAAGCGTCATGCATGGATTGAGAAGCCTTTGGTTCGTTTCTTTGCCAATCTCCTTTTAAATAACTAATCCGATGAAGTTGCCCGTACAGAATCCCAAGACAAACACCTACCAGTCTCTTGAAGACATTCAGGCTCGCAAGGACGAGTTGCTGGAGCAACTCCATTCCGACAACTCCCACTTCGGCAAGAAGTGGAGCCAACTGTTTGTATCCAAGGAGGACAATTCCAAAGCAGCGTTTGTGGGAGGCCTTCTTGCCAACGGCATTACTGTCATCGACTTTATCCTGACGGCAAGGAAACTCTACAAGAACTACGGGTTTATCTTTGGTTTAGGAAAGAGGAAAAAGAAGAAATAGTACCCTATCCTATTTCTATGACTTGACCATCGTATGCCATCTGGATATCAGAGGGCAAGGACGCATTGACCTCCTCATGTCTGCCGATATCATGGCTGCTATGAATCAGCCATGTCTGACGGGCTCCAATCGTCTTGGCGAAATCCACAGCCTCGGCTAAGGTCTGATGGGAATGATGGGGTTTCTGACGCAGCGCATTCACCACGAGGGTGTCCACATCTTTCAGATAATCCAGTTCTCCTTTGTCTATAGTCTTCATATCCGTAATATACACAAGGGAGGGGTGAGATGTATGGAGAGAGGAAAGAGGAGTGATCCGATATCCCAGAATCGGCAGGTCGTGATGCATCACCTCAATAGGTATAATCTCCAGATCACCAATCTTTAACGGTTCATGTTTATGGATCTCATGGAGTTGGATGGCAGGAACACCGGGATAGCGATGTTCAGCAAAACAATAGGGAAGCATCTGCAAGAGACCCTCTTTGGCAAGGGGATCGGCATAGACGTTGATCTCGCCAAACTGACAATACGGACGGATATCGTCCATTCCCCCCATGTGGTCGTAATGAGCATGGGTCATCAATATACCGTCTATCTTACGGAAAGGCTGTGGCATGATCTGTTGCCGAAAGTCAGGACCACAATCAATCAGGACACGTGTCGTCTCTGTCTCTACCAGTGCCGAGCAACGTAACCGTTTGTCGTGCGGATCCTTACTCGTACAAGTATAGCACTGACAACCGATAGTCGGTACGCCGCACGATGTTCCTGTTCCTAAGAAAGTCAGTCTCATATAATATTCACCTCCGGATATATCTCTATATCAAATTTCTCCTTCACATCTTGCTGGATAGCCTTACAGAGGTTGACAATCTCCTGGCCTGTCGCTCCTCCTCGATTCACCAGTACCAATGCCTGTTTGTCATGTACTCCTGCACGTCCCATTGACTTACCCTTCCACCCACATAGGTCTATCATCCAACCTGCTGGAATCTTCTCATGGTCAGCATCAACCGTATAATGGGGCATTCCCTCGTATTCGGCAGCGAGTTGCTCGTATTTCTCCCGAGACACTATCGGGTTCATAAAGAAACTACCAGCATTTCCCGTCACTCTCGGATCAGGAAGTTTTGCCTCTCGGATATCAATAATCACCTGACGCAGTTGCCGTGCCGTCGGTGTAGTGATTCCCTTCCGCTCCAACTCCGCACGGATATTCCCATAGTCGAGATGCGGATTGAAGTCTGTCTGGAACCGGTAAGTGACATGGGTTATCAGATAGCGGTTTTTCCAGTCCTGCTTGAAACGGCTCTGGCGGTAGGCATACTCACACTCCTTATTAGGAATCACACAAATCTTTCCTGTGGCTATCTCCACTGCCTCCACCTCTATGATCAGGTCTTTCACCTCCACACCGTATGCGCCAATGTTCTGTACGGCACTGGCTCCCACCTCTCCCGGTATCAGCGACAGGTTTTCCGCACCGTAAAGATTATTTTGGACGGCAAAGGCTACCACATCGTCCCATACCTCCCCACTGCCACAACTCAATTGCGAGCCAACGATTTGTAATCCTCTTATGGAGGAACGCACTACGATGCCCTCAAAATCCTGTGTCAACAAGAGGTTACTCCCCCCACCTATTATTATATAAGGAAGGCTGGACGCACGAAGGATTTCTGCCACCTGTTGGGCTTCTTTGACATCAGTATACTCCAAATATCTCTGGCATCTCACATCAATACCAAAGGTATTGTGCGACAACAGGTTATAATTCTCCAAATCCTTCATTATGTCGTCATTTTCTCCAATTTCCACTTATTACCTTCATGTTTGAAGACCAGTTCCAGTTCCAGTCCATTGGCAATACCACGAAGGACGAAGACCTTGCGTCCCGTCTCTTTGTGCTGTTTGCCATACACAATATTGAAAATCATACCGGACGGCAACTCTGGTGCAAATGCCTCCCACGTGTCTGGTGTGATGACTCCCTCCATCTGGCTGAAATCGTCATCAGGGTCAGGACCCACAAACTTCACACTCTCCATCAGGTGGCTCTGCTGATAGTCGGGTTCTGAAGCGAAATGCTCATAGAATTCCAAAAAGGAAGCGTTGCGTGACTCACTCAATGGCATGTGGATTACCTCTTGCAGCATCCACAGACCATTAACACGGTCAAACACATACTGCTTGACGGTCTTTGCCTCCAGATAGATTTTCTCCACAACAGCATGCTCGATATCCGTCGCCTCCTTTACATGCTCCATCTCTTTCTCACTGTCAAACAACAAGGTATAGGAGTCCTGTTTCATAAAGAAATACTCCATCTGCCACTGTCCGTTCTTGACATAACTGACTTCCTCGCCACGCTGGACCTTCAAAGGGAATTTGATACGAGAAGACTGTAAGTTGCGGTTTGCCGCGAAATTGAAGATAAAGTCGTCGAACAACTCATCGGCAGCCTTTGGCATAGGCGTCTGTTCTGAAGCCACCTCCTCTTCCAAGGTCGAGGCTGTCGTATCTGCCTTCTGAATGGTGTCGGCAGTTGTTTCCTCATTGCTGCCACTTTTCTGTCCCTGACAAGCAGAAAGCAACAACATTGCTACCAAAAAGACAAACAAAAGATGTTTCATCTTCGACTTCGCACTTATATTCAACTCTCAAATTTGATGCAAAGGTACAAAATAATTGAGAAATGACAATTGAAAATTGATAATTATTTTGTACCTTTGCACGCAAATTTTATTTTCATATAAGATTATGATACTTGATAAAATAGACGAACTGCTGAAAGAAGTGCAGGAAATGAGCGCCAGAAACGCTGAAGAGGTAGAGCAACTCCGACTGAAATACCTCAGCAAGAAAGGTGAGATTACGGCATTGATGAATGATTTCCGTAATGTGGCTGCCGACCAGAAGAAAACCGTTGGTATGAAAATCAACGAGTTGAAGACTCTTGCCACGGAGCGCATTAACCAGTTGCGTGAGGACTGTGCCACTCAGGAGAGTGAGGGCGATGCCATCGATCTGACACGCACTCCCTACCCTGTCAAGTTAGGTACACGCCATCCGCTGACTATCGTCACCAATGAGATTATTGATATCTTCTCCCGCATGGGCTTCGTCCTTGCTGACGGTCCTGAGGTGGAGGACGACCTGCATGTGTTCACTAAGATGAACTTTGCCGCCGACCATCCTGCCCGTGATATGCAGGACACCTTCTTTGTCAGCCAGCATCCCAACGATGTCACCAAGAATATCCTGTTACGCAGTCACACCTCAAGTGTGCAGGCTCGTGTTATGGAGCACATGCATACGGAGGACGGCAAACTCACGGCTCCTATCCGTGTCATCTGTCCCGGACGTGTCTACCGTAACGAAGCCATCACGGCTCGTGCCCACTGTTTCTTCCATCAGGTAGAGGGTCTGTATATCGACAAGAACGTTAGTTTTACCGACCTGAAGCAAGTGCTGCTCTCGTTTGCCCGTGAGATGTTCGGTGCCGACACCAAGATCCGTCTGCGCCCCAGTTATTTCCCCTTTACCGAGCCCAGTGCTGAGATGGATATCTCCTGTTTTATCTGTGGTGGTGAGGGTTGCGGATTCTGCAAGCACACAGGATGGGTAGAGATTTTGGGTTGCGGCATGGTCGACCCCAATGTCCTCGAACAGTGCGGCATCGACTCCAAAGAGTATAGCGGTTATGCCTTCGGTATGGGCGTAGAGCGTATCACCAACCTAAAATACCAGGTCAGCGATCTCCGTATGTTCTCTGAGAATGATGTCCGTTTCTTGAAAGAATTTGAGGCTGCCAATTAATATTGGCTCTCTATAAACTTCAACTCGGCTTCGAGCATGGCTAATTTCGGCATCTCGAAGCCGACTTTTTTTGCCTCAGCGATAGGACGGGTATAGAGATAAGGAATCTCCATCTTACGATGGTTGTCATAGTCGAGTTTCATTGAGGGACTGTATGGTACCATCGCATCCGTCATTGCCATCATCTTATCCGCAAACTCACTGGTTAATGCCTTCACACCGAGAGCATTAGCAGCCCCTATCACCTCCATCATCTGGTCGTAAATCAGTTGGCGTGTAGAAGGATTCTGCAGCAATTTGTCGGTAGAGGTGTTCAGTGCCACTGTCATCCCGTTGAACGGCATGTTCCATACCGCCTTTTTCCAGCGTGCCTCCAGATAAGGAACCTCTGCGGCATCTATACCAGCGTCTTGGAATTCAGCAAGTATCTCACGAAAATGCTCGTCTGGACAAGAATAGTTTCCTAAGTTGATAGAACCATAACACTGGTGCGAGACATGCCCTGGTCCCACCTTACCAGAACAGATAAAAGCAAGACCTGCTACGATATGCAGTCCGGGAAACTCTGCCTGCAAGTCGTCCTCCAGTCCGATACCATTTTGTATCATTACCACGGTCGTACGCTCATCGATAATTGGTGGTAGCATCTCTTTCAGTTTATGGTTATTGATGGATTTCAGACATACCAGCACCACATCTGTTTTGGGCATCTGCCTGGTATCGTTATAGGCATCTACTCCATCAAGATGAAAACTGCCGTCGCAGGAGTCTATCTGCAAACCATGTTGCCTCACATACTCATAGTCTGAACGTAACAGGAATCTCACCTGTCGTCCTGCCTTCATCAGTCGTCCACCATAGTAACCTCCAATGGCTCCTGTCCCTATCACTGTATAGTTCATATCTTCTTTTATTTATCTCAATAACTTGGTAATCTGCCGGTCTGTCGCCTCTGGTAATATACTTCTGAAATGCGCCACCATACGTTCATACGACTCCTCAGGACTTCGCTCGCACTGGCAAGTCTCCCTGCCGTATAACAGTTCTGGTGTGGTAAGCAACGACCATCCCCATCCATACTCATTCCCATGCTTGTCGGTAGGATATACAAAATCCTCCGTCACAATCCTGCAGTCCATCTGAAGACGGGTGATATAACCGTCAAACTTACCTCGCATCTTCGGACCTGTGAACCCGCAGGCAGCACGTAACTCACGAGTAATCATACTACCCTGTTCCTGCAAGGTGAAAAGGATAGTCTCCTCGATAGAACCCTCCTCTGGTGTCACACTCCTATGCCGTCGGTAGTTGCAGAAGTCTGCCCACCAATCACGACTGACAAAACCAGCCTTACCAGCGAAAAACTTGCCATAGACAAACCCTCCCTCCGTGATGATCGACCCTTTCCATTTCCATAGAGGCCAGTCCCATCCACCGTCAGGGAATACCACATATCTGCAGTCGTCATCAACTACGGCATCAGCGGAATAGCCGTTAATACCACTTTCGAGCAAAGGCAGGAAACCTACTTCCCGGATATACTCCATGAGTCCTGCCGCTGAGTAAATTCCACCGTTTCTCACTATCTTACTCTTAATTAACAGGTTTCTGTCGCCTTATAACTATTTTGTCGTCCAAGCGTTTTGTTTTTGCCTACAAAGATACGATTAAGTGAGAATAAAACCAAATATTCTTCGCTCATTTTTTATTTCTTACGTACTCAGACGAGTAAACTCGTAGTCTTTGGGGGTTCTCGAGCGTGAGAGTAAAAGATTAGGTGATAGTTGGGAGTTAATGTTTGGCAAATGTATTTTTGTAAATAGTGTCAGTCATTTATTTGGCTAAGTAAAATAAAAGATGTATCTTTGCAGGGCAAAACAAAAAACTATAAATTAATTAGGAATATGACAAAGAAAAATGCCCTACTTGCACTGCTCATGGTGATTGCCACAGGCATGCAGGCACAGAAGCCCGCCATTCCACGTGATGCGGCACTGGAAGCGAAAATTGAGAAGACACTCTCGAAAATGACCCTTGACGAGAAAATCGGACAGATGCTCGAACTGAATCTCGATGTCATGGGAAAGATGACCGTTGAGAACGCCAAGGTCGACCGTGAGAAAGTGCGTCAGGTGATGCAGCAGTTCGGTGCCCCTAAGTCCCAGATGGACGAGGTCATGAGTATGACAGACCAGCAGATTATCGACAGGATGGGCAATTACCCTGTGGACATCTACGAAGGATCCACCAAGAGAGTGTGGAAACTGAACGAGATGATGCTCGACACGCTGATCTCGAAATGGAAAGTAGGCTCTATCCTGAATGCCCCTGGCACACGTGCTGCTACCGTAGCACAGTGGCAGGAGTGGATACAGTTGATACAGAAGAAGTCAATGAAGTATATCGGTATTCCCGACATCTACGGTCTTGACCATAACCACGGTGTGACCTACACACAGGGTGGAACACTCTTTCCCCAGCCCATCAACCTCGGAGCCTCTTTCAACACTGAACTGGCTCGCACTGGTGCTGAGATTACAGCCTACGAGAGTCGTGCCGCCAACTGCCCTTGGGTGTATAACCCCGTCGTAGACCTTGGTCGTGACCAGCGATGGGCACGTATCTGGGAGAGTTTCGGTGAGGATGCCATCGTCAACTCGAAGATGGTGGTTGCCGAGATCAAGGGTTATCAGGGTGACGACCCCAACCATATCGACCAGTATCATGTAGGCACTAGTACAAAACACTATTTCGCCTACGGTGCCCCATGGACTGGCAAGGACCGCACTCCCGCCTACCTTCCAATCCAGATATTGCGTGAGAAATATTTCGAGCCTTTCAAGCAGGCTGCCCTCGCCGGCACACTGACGATGATGGTCAACTCCGCCAGTATCAACGGTGTCCCCGTACATGCCAGTTATGAGTATCTGACTAAATGGCTAAAAGAGGATTTGCAGTGGGACGGTATGCTCGTTACCGACTGGGCGGACATCAACAACCTGTATTCCCGTGAGCATGTCGCCAAGGACAAGAAGGATGCCATCCGTATTGCCATCAATGCCGGTATCGACATGTCAATGGACCCCTATAGCGTAGACTTCTGCATCTTGCTGAAAGAACTCGTTCAGGAAGGCAAGGTATCGATGAGCCGTATCGATGATGCTGTACGCCGTATCCTCCGTGTGAAATACCGTCTCGGACTCTTCGAGAATCCCAACACTGGCGGTAAAGGCTTCGAGAAATTCGGTTCTGACGAGTTTGCGAAGAAGTCGTTACAGGCAGCAGAGGAAAGTGAGGTACTGCTGAAGAACGAGGGTAATATGCTACCACTCGCCAAGGGCAAGAAGATTCTGCTCACTGGCCCTAACGCCAACCAGATGCGCTGTCTACATGGCGGTTGGAGTTATACATGGCAAGGTTCTAAGGCTGAAGACCTCTCTGAGAAATACAATACCATCTACGAGGCACTGTGCAATAAGTACGGTAAGGACAACATCATCTTAGAACAGGGTGTGACCTATAATGAGGATGGTGCTTATTATGACGAGAACGAGCCACAGATACAGAAGGCTGTCGATGCTGCAAAGGGTGCTGATGTCATTATTGCCTGCATTGGTGAGAACTCATATACCGAGACTCCCGGTAACCTCACCGACCTCTGGTTGTCGGAGAACCAGCGTAACCTCGTGAAGGAACTCGCCAAGACCAACAAGCCCATCATCCTCGTACTCAACGAGGGGCGTCCACGACTGATTGCCGACATCGAGCCTCTTGCCAAGGCTGTAGTGGACATCCTGATTCCTGGTAACTACGGTGCTGACGCCCTTGTCAACCTGCTTGCTGGTGACGCTAATTTCTCGGCTAAGATGCCTTATACCTATCCGCGTGAGATTAACTCCCTGAACACTTATGACTATAAGGTGAGTGAAGAGGTCGGTACGATGGCTGGTGCCTATAACTATGACGCTAAGGTCAGTCTGCAATGGCCCTTCGGATTCGGTATGAGTTACACCACCTATGAGTATGCTAACCTGAAAGTCGACAAAAGCCAGTTTACCGCTGACGACATACTAACTGTCACCGTTGACGTGAAAAACACGGGCAGCCGTGCCGGTAAGGAGGCTGTACTGCTCTACACCAGCGACCTCGTTGCCTCTGTCGTTCCTGACAACAAACGTCTCCGCGACTTCACGAAGATAGAACTGCAACCAGGAGAAACGAAGACCGTCACCTTCCAACTGCCAGCCAAGAACCTCGCCTTCGTAGGTGCTGACGGTCGCTGGACCCTGGAAGAGGGTGACTTCGTACTGAAGGTAGGTAACCAGACAGTAGGTACGGCATGTACACAGACCAAGGTCTGGGACGAACCCAATATCTAAGTGCATTCCACGATGAGGAGAGGACTGGTATTGGAAGGCGGTGCCATGCGCGGATTGTGGACGGCAGGTGTGACCGATGTGATGATGGAACATGGCATTGAGCCTGACGGACTAATCGGTGTATCGGCTGGTGCCGCCTTCGGTTGTAACTATAAGTCACGACAGATAGGACGTGCGATCCGTTACAACACCCGTTTCGCTAAGGACGCCCGGTATAGCGGACTACGTTCCCTGTTACGGAGCGGCAACTATTTCAATGCTGAGTTCGGATATCATATAGTACCCTATGAGTACGACATCTTCGACACACAGACTTTCGAGCAGAACCCCATGACATTCACCGTCGTATGCACCGATGTAATGACAGGACATGCCGTCTATCATAATATTGACCATGTGGACTACGACGAACTGGAGTGGCTAAGAGCATCGGCATCGATGCCCTTAGCATCGAAGGTGGTCAAGGTACAAGGTCACCAGTTGTTGGACGGAGGTGTCGCTGACTCTATCCCGCTGGCGTATTTCGAGTCACAGGGCTATGACCGTAACGTAGTGATCCTGACACAGCCCAAGGGTTTTGTGAAGGAGCCCAACAAACTGATGCCCATCATGCGCATCGCCCTGCGGAAATATCCCGCTATGCTCAAAGCGATGGCCGAGCGGCATATCATGTACAACCAGGAACTGGCGTATGTGGCAAAGGCAGAGGAAGAGGGACGCTGTCTCGTCATCCGCCCTGACGAGAAGATACCCATCGGGCATATCTCCCACGACCTGGACGAGATGCGTCATGTGTATGAGACAGGTCGTCAGGTGGGCGAACGCTATATAGAAAGAATCAAAGACTTTTATCATATATGAGAATAGACATCATCACTGTATTGCCTGAGATGCTGGAGGGCTTCGTACACGAGAGCATACTGGCTCGTGCCGAGAAGAAGGGACTTGCTGAGATCCGACTGCACAACCTGCGTGACTACACGCTTGACAAATGGAGACGGGTGGACGATTACCCATACGGAGGCTCGGCAGGTATGGTCATGCAGTGTGAGCCTATCGACCGCTGCATCACGGCACTGAAGGCGGAGCGTGACTACGACGAGGTCATCTTCACCTCTCCTGACGGAGAGCGCTTCGACCAGCACATGGCTAATGAGTTATCACTAAAAGGGAATCTCATCATCCTCGCAGGACACTATAAAGGAATTGACCAAAGGGTACGTGACCATCTGATTACCAAGGAGATATCAATCGGCGACTTCGTACTGACAGGAGGAGAGTTGGTGGCTGCAATGATAGCCGATGCTATTGTCAGGGTAGTCCCCGGAGTCATCGGTGACGAGCAGTCGGCACTGAGTGACTGTTTTCAGGACGACCTCCTTGCCGCCCCTATCTATACCCGTCCTGCCGACTATAAAGGCTGGAAAGTCCCCGACATCCTATTATCGGGCAACGAAGCGAAGATACGAAACTGGGAATTAGAGCAGGCGATGGAACGCACCCGCAAACTAAGACCTGATTTGCTGAAGTAACAGTTATAAGTATTTACCTATAAACTTCTCCCCTAACAGGAACCCTTCTTCATAGAGGCGTTCCAGTTTTTCTACATCCTCACAGATACGTCCAACCTCCAAGGGACGCTCAGGACGGATCACGAGAATCTCCCCCCAGTCCTCCATGCGTTCTATCAGATCGAGTTGCTTGTTATACTCCTCCGTCCTGCGACTCAGGGCGACACGCAGACGAGGATACTTCTTGTAGATGAACTTGGGTGTCTTGAAATCTATCTCCGACGAGCGGTAGCCGCGGTTACGGGTCAGTATCACCACATTCTCCTGATGTCCCGTATCAATGGCACGTACGATGGGGATGCTGTCGACAATACCGCCATCTAACATCGGGATACCGTCTACCGTCGTGATCTGCGCCACGAAAGGGAGAGAACTGGAAGCCTTGACAATCTGGGTGAGACGCTGGCGGTCATATTTCTCAGAGAGATACATGGCACGTCCCGTCTTGCAATTTGTCGTGACAACCTCGAACACACAAGGATTACGCTCGTAAGTATCATAGTCGAAAGGCACAATCTCATTGGGGAAACGCTCATACAGGATCTCTGGGTCGAAGATACTGCCATTGACTATCAGGCTCTTCAACGAGATATAGTCGTACTTCTGCAACATATCGATGTTCGACCAACGGGCACGGCGGGGCTGACGACTCATATACGACAAGCCGTTACACGCACCTGCTGACACGGCGACCACATAAGGGAAATACACCTCATGTTTCATGAACGCGTCAAGTACACCAGAGGTAAACACGCCACGCATTCCACCACCTTCAAGAACCAACCCTGTGTTAGATGTTATTTGCATTTTAATGCTTTTTATGATGCAAAGGTAGTATATTTTCATAAATAATGTGTAACTTTGCGAACTAATTGGATAATATTACCGAATTATAGACTTATGTTTGATAAGAACACATACGTTCAGCGTCGTTCTGAACTCAAGAAATTGGTAGGCAAAGGTATCATCGTGCTCTTTGGCAACAACGAGGCACCCTGTAACTATCCCGCCAACTGCTATGCGCCCATGCGTCAAGACTCTTCCTTCCTCTACTATTTCGGACAGCACCGTGACGGATTGGTAGGAGTGATTGATATTGATAACAACGAAGAGATACTCTTCGGTGATGATATCGACGTAGAGGATATCGTATGGATGGGGTTCACACCCTCTGTCAGTGACTTGGCTGCAGAGGTGGGTGTCAGTAAGACAGCACCTATGTCTGCACTCCGATCTGTATGCTGCGACGGTATCGCGGCACACAGGATCATTCATTTTCTGCCCCCTTATCGTCACGACACGAAGATACAGATCATGGATCTGCTGGGTATCCATCCTTCCCAACAGAAGGAGGCAGCCTCGCTGACACTCATCCATGCTGTCGTCAAGATGCGAGCAACAAAGGAGTCACAGGAGATTGCGGCGATTGATCGTGCCTGTGATGTGGGCTATGCTATGCATACTACTGCACAGTTGCTGATCAAGCCTGGCATGACAGAGCGTTTCATTGGTGGACAGGTCGACGGTATCGCCCGTTCACTGGCTAACGGTACAAGTTTCGCCACAATCTTCAGTCAGCATGGCGAGATCATGCACGGTAATCCCTCTGAAGCAAAATTAGAGGCTGGTCGTCTGGCACTCTGTGACGCAGGTTGTGAGTTGGACGACTACTGCTCCGACCATACCCGCACCATGCCTGTCACTGGTAAGTTTGACCAACGCCAACTGGAAATCTACTCCATCGTGGAGGCATGTCACGACTATGTGTTAGAGGTGGCGAAACCCGGTGTGAGATATATGGACGTACACTTTGCCGTGTGCCGTATGATGACAGACCGTCTGAAGGAACTCGGTCTCATGAAAGGTAATACTGACGAGGCTGTAAAGGCTGGTGCCCATGCCATGTTCCTACCTCATGGGCTGGGCCACATGATGGGTATGGATGTTCACGACATGGAGGGACTCGGACAGATATACGTGGGCTTCGACGAGGAGACACGTCCCAATCTGGAGCAGTTCGGTACCAACTGTCTGCGCATGGGTCGTCAGTTAGAGGAAGGCTTTGTCGTGACTGACGAGCCAGGTATCTATTTCATCCCTGCCCTTATTGACGAGTGGAAGGCAAGTGGACACTGCAAGGAGTTCATCAACTTCGACAAACTGGAGACCTATAAGGATTTTGGAGGTATCCGTATTGAGGATGACGTGCTGATCACGAAGGACGGTTGCCGCTTCTTAGGAACGAAGCGCATCCCTTACCATCCTCAAGAACTGGAAGAATATATGAGTAATAATTAAAAATAAAAGACAATGAGAAAGATTTTAACTCTTGCGCTGCTCGCATTCGTCGCAGTTGGCGCACAAGCAGAGAAGAAAGACTCTGTCAACAAGAACAAGCCTGTGTTCACGGTGATTAAGGAGAACCCTATCACCTCTATCAAAGACCAGAACCGCAGTGGTACGTGCTGGGACTACTCTACCCTCTCCTATTTCGAGGCTGAGATCCTAAAGAAAACAGGTAAGACTTATGACCTCTGTGAGAGTTTCGTGGCTAACAAGACTTACATGGACCGTGCCGTTCAGGTAGTGCGTCTGCATGGTGACTGTCAGTTTGCACAGGGTGGTTCTGCCTATGACGTTCACTACGTATTACAGCACTATGGTATCTGTCCTGAGGACGCTATGCCATTCCCTGGCTCTCTCTATGGTGACTCCCTGAATAACTTCAATGAGTTCTTCTCTCTCTTGGAACCATACGTAGAGGCAGTATCAAAGAACAAGGCAAAGAAGATCTCCCCACAGTGGAAAGTCGGTTTGCAAGGTATCCTCGACGCTTATCTGGGTAAGTGTCCTGAGTCTTTCACCTACGAGGGTAAGACCTATACACCACAGACCTTCGCTGCCAGCCTCGGTCTCGACTGGAACGACTATGTAAGCATCACCAGTTACACCCATCATCCATTCTATACCGCTTTCCCTGTCGAGGTACAGGACAACTGGCGTAACCCATTGTCCTATAACGTACCCATGGACGAGATGATGAAGATTATCGACAATGCTATCATGCAAGGCTATACCGTAGCATGGGGCGGTGACGTATCAGAGGATGGATTCACCCGTAGTGGTCTCGCCTATGCTATCGACACCAAGAAGACGGAGAGCATGCAGGGTTCAGACATGGCTCGCTGGCTGAAACTGTCTGCTGCCAAGAAACGTAACCTTATCGACTCTTTAGGATGCACCGTTCCTGAGATTGTTCCTACACAGGAGATGCGTCAAGAGCGTTACGACAACTGGGAACTGACAGACGACCACGGTATGCTGATCTACGGTATTGCCAAGGACCAGAACGGTAAGGAATACTATATGGTGAAGAACTCTTGGGGTGAGAGTGGTGACTACAAAGGAATCTGGTACATGACCAAGACCTTCATCGCTGCTAACACGATGGACTATACCGTCAATAAGAATGCGATTCCTAAGGATATCCGCAAAAAACTCGGACTATAAAGAAAGTCCCCACAATGCACTATCAATGGAATTACAAACCACCTACACCCGAAAGACAGCAAGCGGCTAAGGAACTGGCAGAGAAGATAGGCATGAGTCCTATCGTCGCCGACCTGCTGATAGGTCGCGGCATCAAGACGGAGAGTGCTGCAAAGCGGTTCTTCAGACCCATGATGAACGAACTCATCGATCCGTTCCTGATGAACGATATGGACGTAGCCGTCGATCGTCTGAACGATGCAATGGGGCGCAAGGAGCGCATCATGGTATATGGCGACTATGATGTCGACGGGTGTACAGCGGTGGCACTGGTGTACAAGTTCCTACAGCAGTTCTATTCCAATATCGAATACTATATCCCCAACCGTGAGGAAGAAGGTTACGGGGTCAGTATCAAGGGAATAGACTATGCCAAGGAGACTGGTGTTAAACTGATTATCGTCCTCGACTGCGGTATCAAGGCTATCGAGGAGATTGCCTACGCGAAACAGCAGGGTATCGACTTCATCATCTGCGACCACCATGTCCCTGATGAGGTCATGCCACCTGCCGTCGCTATCCTCAACCCCAAGCGGGAAGACTCTACGTACCCCTTCAAGGACCTGTGTGGATGTGGTGTAGGCTTTAAACTGATGCAGGCGTTTGCGAAGAACAACGGTATTCCTTTCGCACGACTGATTCCTCTCCTCGACCTCTGTGCGGTGAGTATCGCTGCCGACCTCGTCCCTGTGACGGGTGAGAACCGTATCCTTGCCTTCCACGGACTAAAACAGTTGAACCAAAGCGCATCTATCGGACTGAAAGCGATTATCGACATCTGTGGGCTCACCGGTCGTGAGTTGACGATGAGTGATATCGTCTTTAAAATAGGTCCTCGTATCAATGCCAGCGGACGCATGCAGAATGGTAAGGAGGCCGTGGAGTTGCTGGTGGAGAAAGACTTGCAGAAGGCACTCACTGAGGCTAACCGCATCAATGAGTATAACGAGCAGCGCAAGGATGTCGACAAGGAGATGACGAAGGAGGCGAATGATATCGTGGCACGGCTGGAAAGCCAGCAGCACATGCAGTCGATCGTCCTCTATGACGAGGGATGGAAAAAAGGCGTGGTAGGCATTGTCGCCTCCCGTCTGACGGAACTCTATTTCCGTCCTACCGTCGTTCTGACGATCATCGACGGTATCGCCTCCGGCTCGGCACGTAGTGTTGCCGGCTTCGATATCTACGATGCCATTAAGAGTTGTCGTGACCTATTGGAGAACTTCGGTGGACATACCTATGCCGTCGGCTTGACACTCAGACAGGAGAATATCCCTGAGTTCCGTCGCCGCTTTCAAGCGTATGTCAGCGGACATATCCTGCCCGAGCAGACTCTGCCGACCCTTGATATTGACGAGGAGGTAGACTTCAAGGATATCTCCAAGAAACTGCATAACGAGTTACGCCGTCTGGCTCCTCATGGTCCTGACAACCCCAAGCCACTGTTCCTTACCCGTAATGTCTACGACTATGGAACATCGAAAGTGGTGGGTAAGCATCAAGAGCATATCAAACTGGAACTGGTAGACTCGAAGTCGGCTGTCGTCATGAACGGTATCGCCTTCGGACAGAGCGCCGAGGCTCGCTATATCAAGTCAAAGCACTCCTTCGACATCGTCTATACGATAGAGGAGAACACTTACAAGCGTGGTGAGGTGCAGTTGCAGATAGAGGATATCCGACCATCGGAAGATGAGCAACTATCAGCAAATTCTTAAACAATACTGGGGCTACGATGACTTCCGTGGTATTCAACGGGAGATCATCGAGTCCATCGGTTCTGGACATGACACGCTGGGACTGATGCCTACCGGTGGTGGTAAGTCCATCACCTTTCAGGTACCAGCACTGGCGATGGAGGGAGTGTGTATCGTTATCACTCCTCTGATTGCCTTGATGAAAGACCAGGTTCATCACCTGCGCCAACGGGGTATCATGGCGGCAGCCGTCTATAGTGGGATGCAGCGTGATGATATCCTACGCATACTGGAAAACTGTATCTTAGGAAGCACCAAACTCCTTTACATCTCCCCTGAGCGTTTGGGCAGTAGTCTGTTTCAGACGAAACTTAGACACATGCAGGTGAGTTTCATCACGGTGGACGAGGCACACTGTATCTCACAGTGGGGGTACGACTTCCGTCCCTCCTATCTACAAATCGCTGATATCCGCCGCATCTGCCCAAACATCCCTGTCCTTGCCCTCACAGCAACAGCGACTCCTAAGGTCGTGGAGGATATCTGCGATAAACTAAAAGCCGCCCCTAAACAGGGGAGGTTGGAGGGGTCTCCTTTCCACATCTTCCGTATGTCCTTCGAGCGTAAGAACCTCACTTACCTCGTCTCTTATGCGATGGACAAACGGACGGAACTGATCAGACTGCTGGATGGCGAGCAAGGGGCCGCCATCGTCTATGTCCGTAGTCGCCGCCATGCCAGAGAGGTGGCGGAGTTATTGACGGACGCAGGACTGAGTACCACCTATTATCATGCCGGTCTCGACCTTGCGCAGAAAGACCAACGCCAGCGTGACTGGCAACATGACCGGGTACGTATCATGGTGGCGACAAATGCTTTCGGTATGGGTATCGACAAGCCCGACGTGCGTATCGTGGCGCATTACGACCTCCCCGACTCCATCGAGGCATACTTCCAGGAGGCTGGTCGTGCAGGACGTGACGGACAACCGGCTCGTGCTGTCCTGCTATATAATGCCGCTGACGAGCCGAAACTCAATAAGCGCATCAGTGATACCTTCCCCGAGAAAGACTATATCCGCAAGGTGTACGACCATCTTGCCTATTACTATCAGATAGCCACTGGCGACGGTTATGGGGTATCCCGTGAGTTTAACATCGACGACTTCTGCCATAAATTCAATCACTTCCCCATCCGTGTGCATGCTGCCCTGCAGATCCTGCAGCGTGCCGGGTATATCGAGTACACGGAGGAACAGGATAACCAGGCACGTGTAAAGTTCCTGGTAGGACGTGACGACCTGTATCGCCTGCGTGGTGACTCACCGAACGAGGAGCGTGTCATCATCGCCCTGCTCCGCAACTATGGAGGACTGTTTGCCGACTACGGCTTTATCGACGAGAGTCTGATAGCCCAGCAAAGCGGGATGAAGCCGAACGATGTGTACCAAGTGCTGAAGGTGCTCTCCATGAAGCACATCATCCATTTCATTCCCCGCAAACAAGTACCCTATATCCGTTATATGCAGCGACGGGAGGACAGCGAGCATGTCCAACTGTCAAAAGAGATCTATGAGGAACGCCTGACACAATACCGGGACCGTATCGAGTCGATGTTGCGTTATGCCAAGGACAACAGCCGTTGCCGCAGTCGCCAGTTGTTGGAGTATTTCGGGGAGAAAGGTACCAGGGACTGTGGACAATGTGATGTCTGCCGGTCCAACCACCCCCATGATACCAAACAGGCACAACAGCAGATCCTCACCTTATTATCCGACCGCAAGCGCCACCATGTCACAGAACTCCTGCGCCTGCAACTGCCCAACAAGGAAATGGATGCCGCCCTCACCTACCTCCTGCAAGAGGAGTATATCATACAAAAGGACGGCTATCTGATGATTCCATAACTATTTCTCGTCTTTTTGCTTAGGAAAAACAGGTGTTCGTTTGTATATAGAGTAAAAAGACTAAGTGACAGATGAAAGACAAGCAAGAGTTTGAGGCTGTATTCCGACACTATTACAAAGGGATGTACGCTTTTGCACTGCGTATGCTCCATGACGAGGCGGACAGCAAGGACTGAAATACAGGGAGATCGCCGAGGAGTTACAAGTCAGCGAAGTCACCGTACATAATCATCTGTCGCAGTCGCTCAAACGAATTAAAGAACACTTAAAATCCTTAGGTTATGGAATCAAATGACAAGTTAGAGGAGTTGCTTCGGCAGATGTATGCCGAGGAGCCACAGGTGGATATTGACAAGGAGTGGCAGAAGTTCGAAGCGAAGCACTTTGCCCCTAAGCGCAAGTCGTGGGGATGGACGCAGATAGCAGCACTCTTTATCGGCGTACTGATGCTGTCTGGTATTGCCTATGCCGCCATCCATATCATCAACAACAGCCACTCGCAGAAGACAGAACTCCAAGATACGACAGCCATTGCTCACAAAGCATCAGCCCCTGCTGTAAGACAGACCTCACAAGAGAGTCCAACACTTAGTGAACCGAAGACTTTTGAGAACGTCCCACTCAAGGACATCGTAGCCGAACTAACCTCTGCCTACCATATAACCATCAAGATAAGGAATGCGGAGGCTGCCGCCCTGCGTCTCTACTATCCATGGAATCCACAGATGCCGCTCCAGCAGGTCGTGGAGGAACTGAACCGATTTGAGAAAGTACACCTGACACTTAACGGCGACACGCTAATCATCGAGTAAGCCATGAGATATACGCTATACCTTATGATATGGTGCCTCGGCATCGTCGAAGCACAAGCGCAGAAACTGACTAAGAGTTACACCGAGGTCTCGCTCTCCGACGTGCTTATCGACCTGAACCGTTCACAAGCGGACAGCCGTATCAGTTTCATCTATAACGAACTGGAGGACTTCACCGTCACCACCAGTTTCCGCAACCAGACCGTCGGCAATGCTGTGCGCCAAGTGGTAGGTTTCTATCCGATGAAGATTACAGAGACTGACAGTCTCATCACTGTTGAGTGCGTCCAGAAGGAGACACAGAAGGTCATCGGACGTGTGATTGACGAACAAGGACAGCCCGTGGAGTTTGCCAACGTTGCCTTGCTGCTACCTGCAGACTCCTCGTTCATCAATGGCGGCGTGACAAACCAGAACGGTGATTTCGTCATCCCCTGCCGTCCTGGACACATGCTTATCCGTGTGTCGTTCGTCGGCTACAAGACGCACTACCAGTCCTGCACCGTCGGCGAGGTGGGCAATATCCGCCTCCGTCGTGATGCCATCGTACTGCAGAACGTCGTGGTTAAGGGAGAGATTCCGCAGTACAAAGCCACTACTGGCGGCATGACCATTGAGATACAGAACTCTATCCTGAAGGACGTCGGCACAGCCGACGACCTGCTCTCGATGCTGCCCCGCGTGGAGGGCAGCGATGGTAAGTTCACCGTCTTTGCCAAAGGCGAGCCGGAGATTTATATCAATAATAAGAAGGTACGCGACGCGAAGGAACTGAAGCAACTCAAATCGACTGACATCAAGAGCGTTGACATCATCACCTCGCCTGGTGCGAGATATAATGCCGAGGTCAGCGCCGTCATCCGTATCAAGACCATCCGCCAGCAAGGCAACGGCCTGAGTGTGGAGGCCTACAGCCAGACCAAATACAATGACTGGTGGACAAACTACGAAGACCTGACCGTGAAATACCGCACAGGCGGACTGGAAGTGTTTGGCACAGGCTCATTCAATAATAATCACTATGCTGAAGATCCTGCCCTTTCAAGCGACCTGTTCTTCGACAAGAACACCTTCCATATAGACCAGGGTGCTCCGAACTCCATCTGGTTTACGTCTGTATTCGGCAAGGCAGGCCTGAGTTATGACATCAACGAAGACAACTCCTTCGGTATGACCTACAGTTGCTTTGGCGAACTCTATGGCGGTGGCGACTCGAACGGTTGGCAGACCATCTACCGCAATGGACAACTGGAGGGTAAGGTCAGTCAGTGGATGCACGTCAACCACACCACCATACCCGACCATGATGCCAACATCTACTATGTCGGCAAGATTGGGAAACTGGGTATTGACTTCAATGGCACCTGGAACTGGCAGAAGAGTGTTCGCAGAGACATCGAGACGGAAAGAAGCACAGAACTGGAAAACCGCGACATCCACAGCAATGCCGAAGACCGCAACCGGATGCTGGCAGCCAAACTCGTACTCTCCTATCCAGTATGGAAGGGTGAACTGAGCGTGGGAACCGAGACCACCAACACCCACAGTACAGGCATCAGCCAGAACGAAGAAGGATGGGTGCCTGCCTCCGACACACGCATCAAGGAAAGCAATACGGCAGGATTTGCAGAATACAAACTACAGTTAGGCCACTGGAGCCTCAATGCAGGCCTGCGCTATGAGCACGTAAACACCGACTATGAGTCATATAGCATCCGGAGCGATATTCAGCCAGAGCCGAGCCGCACTTACAATGACATATTCCCTAATGTATCGGCAGGCTGGCAGAAGGACAAGTGGAGCCTGCAACTCAGTTACACCAAGCGCATTAACCGCCCCAGTTATCACTCGCTGAGTAACTATGTGCAATACGACAACCGCTATCAGGTGGAAGGTGGTAACCCGATGCTGCGTCCGGCTATCCGTCAGGACATCGACTTCAGCGCTACCTACTCGTGGCTCAGTTTCAATGCTGGCTTCGAGCACTACAGCGACAAGATTCTGAACTTCAGTAGTCTCTATCAGAAAGGCAGAGAGGTCATCATGTGGCGTAACGAAAACTTCGACGATTTCAACTGCTGCCATGCCTCAATTGTAGCCTCGCCTAAATGGGGCATCTACACCCCGACACTTACCTTGGGCTACTTCCAGCAGTTCTTCGATGTCAAGCAATATGGCATCGACCATAGTCTCACCAGACCTGAGTGGAGCATCAACCTACGCAACTGGCTGGCATTGGGAGAGACAGCCAAGGCGATGGTCTATATCCACTACGCCACCACACACGACTATGGTTTCAGCCGCCAGCATCATGAGTTCAACGTGAACGCCCGCCTACAAAAGACTTTCCTGAAAGGTCAACTGACGGCAGTACTCTTTGCCAATGACATCTTCCGAACGCTCCGTGACAAATGGGAAGGCTACTATCCTATAGAAGTTCTGACCCGCGATGCCTACCTATATTCCAGAGAAATCGGCATATCGCTGCAATACAACTTCAACGCCACCCGCTCGAAGTACAAGGGGACTGGTGCTGGCAATGCTGAGAAGAGCCGACTATAGTAAATAACTAAGGCAAAGGGTAATGATTCCGCATGCTCATCTGTATAATAGATACGCCAGTTCGGGATAAGAAAGTTGCCCCAAAAAGTTGGTAATCTGTAAGCGTATCCGCTCCGCCCTTGAAGCCTCCGTAGGATGAAAGTCTCCGATGCCTCCGCTCACAGTGAGTAATGCCTCCGATTAAAGATGGTAATGTTTCCCCTCTCAGATAGGTGACGCTCCTCTCTGTGAGCGAAGGCATCCGCCACGGTGATCGGAGGCATTTCTATCAACAAATAGCCTTTCCTTGTCACCGTTGTCACTTCGTTGCCACCGACAATACACTGATTTTCAAACAGTTTTGCAAGGCGGCAACGGTGACAAGGGTTAAAAACTTTTGGTGCGCGCACGCGCGCGCGTAAGACAGTGTTTCACTTGGAGAAACTGAGGGCGAAGGTGACATGATAGCCTGCTACTGGATGGTCAGGCAACGATAGATTGCCACCAACCCCTACCATCATGCGGCGTGAGAGTGATAGTCCGATGCCACTGCCTGTACGCTTGGTAGTGAAGAAAGGTACAAAGATACTTTGGATGGCCTCAGCGGGAATGGGCTCTCCGTCGTTGCTGACAAGTAGCGTGCGGTGCTCGGCATCGTATGACAGGGCTATCCGACGGGCTCCTGCTTCCAAGGCATTCTTCACAAGATTGATGAGCACTTGATGGAGCATTCCAGCATCGGCATCAACGGTTGCATCGCCAGCAATATTGCCCATATCCCAAGTAATATCTGGATAGAGTTGGCGTATATCGCTGATTAAGGTGAAGAGACCGACTGTCTCTATCTTCGGCTCTGCAACCAGTGATAACTTACGATAGGAATCGACAAAGATATTCAGATGCTGCGAAGTGGCTTGGATAGCACGGATGCCCTCTTCGAGCGGTGTGCCCTTCACATCGTTGCGGTCCAGCATCGATTGGCTGATGCTGGCAATGGGGGCTGTAGCGTTCATAATCTCATGGGTGAGCACCCGAGTCAGGCGCTCCCATGACTCCACCTCGTTCCGGTTCATCTGTTGACGGATCGTCTCCCCCAATTGGTTGAGCGTCTCCTGCATGGCGCGTTCCCCTGGCAACAGACCGTCAGTTGGCAGTCGAAAAGTAAAATCGCGATTGCGAATAGCCTCCTGCATCAAGTGGGCACGCAATTTAAGGGAACGCTGCCGACGAATCATCCAGCAGACGACAGTGATCACCACACCTATTAATATATATAAGAACGTATTCATACGGTAGCAAATCGTTTCTTTAGTACGCTTGCCTGAGCAAGAAATTCTTCACTCTCACAGTCGTTTCATTTTGTTGTATAACGTCTGTCGGGTGATACCCAGCAGTTCGGCAGCCTTTGTAAGATTGCCGTGGCAATGGTCAATGGCACGGCGTATATGTTCAGCCTCTGCCTCATTCAGAGTGACAATTTCTGCCTGCATGTCCATCACGTCCTTCAGTTTGCGTATGAGTTCATCGTTGTCCCAGGGTTTGGTGATGAAGTCGGCAGCCCCACTCTTCAGTCCACGCACGGCGAGTTGGATGTCGGCATAGGCTGTCAGTAGCACAACGGGCGTTTGCGGGTGGTGTTTCTTGAGGGTACGCAGCCATAGCAGCCCCTCGCTGCCGTTATTGACACCTAAGGTAAAATTCATGTCGAGCAGCACCAGGTCAACCGTCTCTTGGTTCATCATCTTCAACAGGTTGTCCGGCTGGTTCAACGTCAGTATGTGCTCGAAAATAGTGTCCAGACAAAAGCGCAAGGCTGTCAGTATAGCCTCGTTGTCGTCGACTATCAGTATGGTTCCGTATTTGTTCATGCAGCAAAGGTACGAAGAAAATATCATTCGGCTGTCAAAAAGTCATACGAAAAGGTGTCTAATTTTTAGACGTTTTGCAAGCAGCCGGTGCCAAAACCTTGCGGACGACATGGGAAAACCCTAACTTTGCAGGGTCAAAATACGAACGCAAGATGAAGAAACCATTTCTCATACTAACCGTTTTCTCTGCCAGCCTCGCTTCGGCTCAGCCAGAGTGGACCGTGCAGCAGTGCATGCAGTATGCCGTAACCCATAACACACAAGTGCGACAGGCAGAACTGAAGTTGGACAACTACCGGGCTAACCGACTGGGAGCCATCGGCAATATGCTGCCATCGGTAGAGGCTAGTGTGGGGATGCAGTATAATTTCGGACGAGCCATTGACCCTGAGACCAACATCTATACCGATGTCAGCACCTTCTATAATGGCTATTCGGTACAAGCCTCGCTACCCGTGTTCGACGGTTTCAACCGACTGCATGCCCTACGGGCTGCACAGGCCAGTGTGCTGATGGGCAAGAGCGCCCTGCTCCAACAACAAGATAAGACCGCTCTAAATGTGATGCAAGCATTCACCAATGTTGTCTATTACGACAAAATGGTGCGCATGGCAGACGAGAAACGAAGAGAGACAGCCCTGCTTCTTCGCCAGACGCAGGTAATGCTGGAAGTGGGGCGCAAGAGTCCTGCCGACGTAGCACTGGTAGAGTCGCAGCAGGCTGAGGCCGACTACGAGTTGACGCGTCAGCAAAACCTCAAGGCATCTGCCCTACTGGAACTGAAAAAGGAAATGAACTATCCGCTGGCAGACAGCCTCCGGCTCACCTGCAACGAGATTACGGATTGTGCCCGACGAGATTACGGCTCGTCGATGGTGAGCCGTAATCTCATTCCAGAACTGCAACAGGCATATCAATCTGTACTGGTGTCACGCCATGAGTGGCTTCAGGCCCGCGCTGGCTTTTTCCCTACTCTCTCGTTGAGTGCGGGTCTGAGCACCAGTTTTCATAAAACGCTGCATTCAGAGGAGACTATGCCCTTCCGCGAACAGTTCAAGAACAACTTGGGTGAATATGTGTCGGCTACGCTACACATACCACTCTTCAACCGCCTGCAGACCCTCACGGGTATTCGACGTGCCAAGAACAACTATCGCATCGCTCAGGAACAGTTCAAACAGAAACAATTGGAACTGGAGAAACTGAGTCGCGAGGCTTGGCAGGATATGCAGGCTTATCAACAACAAGTAATACAGATGGAGCGTAAGGTGAAAGCGGACAGTCTTGCCTACCTGCTGACGCGACGGCAGTATGAAGAGGGCCTGTCGACGGCTATTGACCTGCATACCACGTCCACCCAGTTGCTGAAGTCGCGTGCCACACTCCTGCAGTGTAGGCTGATGGCGGTAGTCAAAGAACAATTAGTGAGATATTATCAAGGAGAGACAATATGGACAGAGTAATCGAGAAGACGAAGACACAGCGACTGATGAAATATTGGCCGTATGCGGTAGGATGCTTTTTGCTGTTGGCCATTGGCAGTTGGCTCATATTTGGCAACCACGCCACAACGCTGAAGGTAAACCTGGACGAACTGACCATCGGCGACGTGCAGAGGGCTGAGTTCAAGGACTATGTGCGCACCAACGGGCAGGTGATGCCCATCCAGGTAGTACAAATTTCGCCCGAAGAAGGCGGCATCGTGGTGGAACGGGTAGCCGAGGAAGGGGCAATGGTCAAGAAAGGTGATGTCATCGTGCGTCTGAGCAATTCTAACCTCGACCTCCAGATTCTGAATGCCGAAGCAGAACTGGCAGAGAAGCAGAACCTGCTGCGCAATACGCAGATAGCCATGCAGCAGGACCGGCTGAAGAATCAGACGGAGCAGGCACAACTCGACATGGATACCCAACGAAAGCAGCGCACCTATGAACAGAACCGCAGACTCCATCAGGAGAAACTAATCAGTAAGGAGGACTATGTGAGGTCGCAGGAGGACTACCAACTGTCTGCCCGCAAGCGTCAGTTGGTGGTGAAGCGGTTGAAGCAGGACTCGCTCTACCGC
>DEJF01000054.1:57854-58448 GCA_002353225.1 Prevotella sp. UBA2755
CTGCAGAACATGCGGCGCAACGTAGTGCTGGTACGCCAACGCAAGGACAAACTCGAAGTACGCTCCACCATCGACGGCGAGTTAGGACTGTTGGATGTAGAACTAGGACAGAGCATCCAGCCAGGACAGAAGATAGGACAGATCAACGACCTCAGCAACTATAAGGTGCAGGCACAGATAGACGAACACTACATAGACCGCGTGCGACAGGGACTCACCGCCACCTTCACCCGTGGCGATAAGCAATACCAGTTGCAGGTGCGCAAGGTCTATCCCGAGGTGCGAGAAGGTAAGTTCCGTTGCGACTTCGTTTTCCGGGGCGGACGCCCGGAGAACATCCGCACAGGCCAGACCTACTACATCGACCTCGAACTGGGTCAGCCTGAGCAGGCAACAATCATTCCTCGTGGAACCTTCTTCCAAACCACAGGCGGGCAGTGGATTTTCGTCCTCGACAAGAGCGGCACGAAAGCCTATCGCCGTCAGATTCGCATCGGTCGTCAGAATCCCCAGCACTACGAAGTACTGGAAGGCTTGGAACCCGGCGAGCGAGTCGTCACCAGCGGCTACGAGGCTTTCAAGGACAATGAAGTG
>DEJF01000029.1:0-9321 GCA_002353225.1 Prevotella sp. UBA2755
CAGCTGTTGGTGAAGCGTATGAACGCTGACGGTTCTGATACAAAGTTCATCAGCACCGACAACCGCATCGCGGCATGTCAGTTCGAAGAATGTGAGCGCTTGGAAATATCCCCCTGCGAGCACAAGGCTTTTACCTATGAGCTCAAGGGTGACGATAACGGGCAGCACGTTGGACATTGCAAATACTGCGCATACGTGGCCCCAGCAGAGAACCACACCTACGTTGAGGGCAAATGCACCGTCTGCCAACATCAGGCGAATCCAGTTACGGTAAGAGTATATAGAGGCATTCAAGAGGGCGTGGCTGGATATGCGCTTTATCAAAGGATTGACGTGCCAAAGGGAAGCCCATATATCCTGCTCAACCAGTACGGACTGCCTGAGTACATGGTGTTCGAGGGCTGGCTGAAAGACCCCGACACGGCTCCCACCAACTGGGAGATGACCGCTGGCGAGACGCTCCTGGACCCAGGCGCAGAGATAGATGTCCAGAACAACACCAACCTCTATGCCCGCTATAGCTACCGCTACGGCACGGAGTGGACATGGGCAGCTACCAGTAAAACGGCATCGGCTACGCTCAAGATCATCAATCTGAAGGACAACAGCGTAGTGAAGACCATCACCTCTGATGATATACAGATTAGAGCCCAAAGCATCGAGGCTACCGCCAGTGAACCAGGCTCAGTCATGTGGACCGCTGAGGTCAGCTATACCGACGCAAAGGGGCGCAGCTTCAACTTCACCGACGAGCACATCGTGCCTTACTACTTTGGCGTCAGCCTCGGCGAGGACGACAACACCACAACGCTCACCGAAAATGATAAAGGTATAGTTACCGCCAGCCTCACGGGCCGCACGCTCTACAAGAACGGCAACTGGAACACGCTGTGCCTGCCCTTCGACGTGGCGGACATCAGCAGCTCGCCCCTCGCAGGAGCCACGGTGAAGGAGTTTACCGATGTATCATTAGCCGACGGCACGCTGACACTCACCTTTGCCGATGCCACCAGCATCGAGGCAGGGAAACCGTATCTCATCAAGTGGGGCAACGGCAGCAACCTCGGTCCCTCCGACCTCGTGTTCACCGGTGTCACCCTCGCCAAGGACTTGCGCGACGACGAGATAACCGTTGACGACAAGGGCTCTGCCACCGTCACCTTCATGGGCACCTACAAGAAGCTGTCCTACAGCGCTGACGACAAGAGCATTCTCTTCCTCGGAACTGGCAACAAACTCTACTATCCGCAGAACGGAGCCATCATCGGTGCCCAGCGCGCCTACTTCAAACTCAGCGGCATCACGGCAGGCGACCTGCCACAGCAGGCACGCACCATCGTACTTGACTTCGGCGACGAAGACAATACTACTTCTATAAGTGAAGAGTTAAGAGTTAAGAGTGAAGACGGGTTGTTGAGTGAAGACGAAAAATTTGCTACCGCTACTGGATGGTATACGCTTGACGGTCTCCGCCTCAGCGGCAAGCCGACCACGAAGGGTGTGTATATCAATAATGGTAAAAAAATAGTGGTTAAATAATTAGGAGAATACGAATATGAAACGAGAATACATGAAACCCGCCATGACGGTGGTGAAGATCGGACAGCAGTGTAAATTGCTTACAGGGAGTGCAACTATCGAAAGTGTCACAGGTGGTACAGGAACTGGCATCGGCTATGGCGGTGGCAGCTCAGGTTCTGCCCTCGGACGTGAGTTCGACGGGCTATGGGAATAACGAGTGACATCTCGCTACCTGCAGGATGATGTCCTGCGTCCGCTGCGTGAGGAGACAACGAAGGACGACTCCAGTAGAGTCGCCCTTCTCTATGGACCTGTTGTCTTGGCAGGTCGTCTTGCCGAGGTCACTCATCCTTTCAGCGACCCGGTGGCATTGCACTTTTATGCCGATGGCAGATTGGTATATATAATAACCGCATCGTATACACTAAATTAATTAATATGATAGAGAGAGATATTATTTGCTTCGCCCACGGATACACGTTGGCAGGTGCTAACCTAATAATCGTGTTACTGATTCTCGTCGTGATAGTACTTGTCGTGATTGAATGCTACAGTATACGTTATAACAGGATTATCAGTCAGCGAAACGAACAGCTCCGACGCATTCTCACGGCTTTGGACGACTACCGCGCCATAGTAGGCGACGGGGCTCTGTCGCTCGACGAACAGGAGGCGATATTGAAGTACAAGTTGAAGAAGACAAAAGAGGCCCTGCCGCTTAAGAAGGATGGGGAGCAGAACTTCTTTGTGATGATGGATGCGCGTATCAATAAGGAGAGACCTTATACGGATCCTACTTTCGACCAAGATGCCCTGATTAAGTTTATGGGAGTCAGTCGTGAGACATTCTGCAATCTGGTGCCTCGCTATAAGGATCCTGACAGAACGTTTGATTATATCAACTCCCTACGAGCTGAATACGGTGCACGACTCATCATTGAGCATCCGCATGAAGAAATCGAAACCATCGCCAAGGAATGTGGCTTTATTGGCGTAGATGTCTTCAACAGCGCCTTCAAGTTCGCCCTGGGTGTCACGCCTGCCGAATACCGCAATAGCATGATTAAACTATTCAAGAACAATCAAAGCTCTACTATCCACCAACAATAAAGCGTCCTGGAGTTCAATTTCCAGAACGCTTTTCTAGTTTAATACCCCACGCTTGCTTACGGCTCTTCCGAACCTCCCTGGTTAGGCTTACCGCCATTATTATCTCCACCGCCAGTCTGAGTAGAATCTCCACCGCTCTGGGTGTCATCCCCAGTGAGACAGGTACCAGTCCCTGAGTGTCTTAATCAATTTCATGACCCCACTGAGGGGCATCTGTCGGTTCTTCACCGCTACCAGCCAATAGGTGAACCTGATGTTGCAGAATGACTACTTGCATCGCAGGCTTCTCGTATATTTTCTTTTTCATAATTCTTTCTTTTTTATCCCTGCATTATAGCCGCCCCTTATCAAGGGGCTCTAAACCTTACTTAATTACGATCTTTTTACCATTATTAATATACAGTCCCTTCTTGGTGGGCTTGCCGCTCAGGCGCACACCGTCGAGCGTGTACCATGCCTCGCTGTCAAAGGTCATCTCGCCCGTCTTGGTGTCGATGGTGCCGATGGCGGTTGTCTGGCCGTTGGCTCCTACCAGGCGCACGGTGATGCTGCTGGGCAGTTCCTCATCCGTAGCAGCTGCACTACGTGTCAAGGCGCGTGCTTGATTCGGTACGCCTACATACGACAGGTAGCAGCGCATAGGCTTGGCAGAAGCGCCTGTAGTGAGGCGAACGAACTGACCTGCCTCCACGCTCTTATCATCAGCAGAGGTGCCGCTGGTAGCAGCGAAACCATAGTCATGGGTCTCAACCTCATTCCATAACTTCTTACTATATGTACCGTGGAACTCCCATCCTTCAGTATCAGAAGCGAGACAGTTGCCGCCGCCCGTGGTGTTGAGCGTTGCACCACCGGTGAAGGTGAGTGACGTTCCAGTTGGCACAAACAGATACGGCGTGTTCTTAGTCAGCGAGCCCGTCACTTCGTTCATCTTTGCCACCCACTTGTTGTTCTCTTTCTTCACACCGCCGAAGGTATAGAACGTACCGCCACCGATGTCGTCAACAGCCTTGCTAAACGGCAACATCACAGTGGATGGCCTGCCATCGGTGAATGTGCGTTCGTAGGTCACGCTAGTTACATTGACATCCACAGGGATGCTCACCGTCGTCGTAGATGTACCGTCGAATGTAGCGGAGACGTTATCGCCTTCCTTCGTCAGTGTCACTCCAGTGACGGGTCTCAGCGTCTTGCCGGCGATGGCTGTAATTTGTTCGGAAGTGAGGGTTCCTGCGGTGTAGCTGTTTTCATCTTCATCGTAATAGATATGTCCGTCTGCAACCTTGATGCTGCCGGCATATTTGCCGCCCGCTGCTTCGCTGGCAGTATAGAAGCTGGAGGCAGTGATGGTGCCACCACTGAGGATTAGGACACCGAGGTATGATGAAATCAGTGTCGAGACAGAAATTCCTTTGGATGCTCCGGTGGCTATGACTTGTCCGCCGTTGATGCAATAGTTACCGCCAAGACCCTGGATACCATAGCCAGTATTGCCGTTGGCGGTGACAGTTCCACGGTCGATGATGAAAGCATCGCCAGCGTTATGTCTAATCAAGTAGATTGCAGTGGAGGTTTCTGTGCTTCCTACGGTGGCGTATACATTGCCGCCATGGATGCCGAGTGTACCGTCTTTGATATATATCACGTAATTGGCGTTGCCCTGGATCTGGGCACTGAGTGTTCCAGTGCCTTGCGTCTGACCGTAGATGTGGAGACTATGACCGTCGGCGTTGATGCACTCGTGGTTGTCAGTGGTGGTCACGCTCATGGTCTTGCCGTCGGCGAGAATCAGCGTCACGTCGCCGCTAAGTGTGACAGTACTGGTGTAGGTCACGTCGTTGTTCACCACATAGGTGCCTGTCGGTAGCGTTGTCATGGCGTTGTTCAGCGGTACAGCCTCTACGTTCTCATGCAGTGTGCCACTGGCATCGACATACGAGGTGGTGACGGTAGGGATTGCCGTGATTATGCCTGCATAGGTACTCCAAGCGGCCTGATAATCGTCCACTAAGTCGCTGAACACGTAGATATTTGTCAAGTTGTCGCAACTATTAAAGGCACCCTCACCTAAACTGCAAGACGGGGCAAAAACTGTGACGGTAGCCAGATTTACGCATTCTCCGAAGGCATAATCACCGATACTCGTCACAGTGGCTGGGATGGTGATTGATGTCAGACCATTGCAACACTGAAAGGCTGCATTTCCGATGCTCGTCACGCTGGCAGGGATGGTAATGGAAGTCAGATTTTCACAACCATCAAAGGCAAAATCGCCGATGCTCTTCACGCTGGCAGGGATGGTAATGGAAGTCAGACCAGAGCAACTGCTGAAAGCAGCATTTCCGATGCTCGTCACAGTGGTAGGGATGGTCGTGCCTTTACAACCAGCTATCAATGTGTTGGTCGATTTTTCTATAATCGCATTACAGACGTTGCGAGAGTCATAGACCGTATTACCTGCTTCCACCGTCATTGTTGCTAAGTTACTGCAACCAGCGAAGACACCATTACCAATGCTCGTCACGCTGGCGGGGATGGTGATGGTCGTCAGACCAGTGCAACTCTCGAAGGCATTATTGCCAATAGTCGTCACGCTGGCAGGGATGGTGACGGTCGTCAAATTAAAGCAATCACTGAAGGCTGCCTCGCCGATGGTCTCCAACTTCGAACCTGTAGCAAAAGTGACTTCCGTCAGCCCAGAGCATCCTCCGAAGGCATAAATGCCGATGCTCGTCACGTCATCCTCAATAATGACGGTTTCAATCTCTGTCGCATAACTATACCATGGCCGTTCGGAAGGATCTGGATAATCCGCCATAGCCCCTGTTCCACTGATGGTAAGGGTGTAGTTGGGAGATGTGCCGGTCAATGTCCATGTAACGCCTGTGCCGCAGCTGCCGCTAGCATCAACAGTTACCACGCAATTTGCACGTGCTTGACCATCATGAGAGATGGCTGTGATGGTAGCTACGCCTGGAACTATAGCTGTGACATAACCGTTGTTGTCTACTGTTGCGACGTTCTCGTCAGAAGAACGCCACGTAACATCCTTGTATGTGGCATTAAAAGGATTAATAGTAGCAGTAAGTCTGAATGTGTTGCCAACATTCACGCTCATCGATGACATGTTGAGTGTGACAGATTCCGCAGGAGTGAATGATTTCCAAACTGTTACTGTACATGATGAATATTGTCCGCTTCCGTCCATTGCTGTACATGTGATGGTAGCATTACCCTCTGTTGAACCTGCTTCGAATTCGCCTGTGGCAGCATTTGTGATATGAATGATATTGTCGTTGCTACTTGTAAATACAACATCCTTGACACGCGCGTCGGCAGGGTTGATGGTTGCATTCAGTTTACCCGAAGTGTTTGTTTTCATAATCATACTCTCATTGTCAAGAGTAATAGATTGTACATGGCTGATGGCGATGTCTGCATTGAAGTGACCTGTGTATGCTGACCAGTTTGTTGCATTCTCGAATGTGCTCTGCATCTGAGTAAAGACGTGGATGGTTACACCATCAGCTTTGAATGGAGTCTCGCCAATCGCAATTTTACTGGGAATGTTGTTGATGTAGAAATTCGTGACATTTGTTCCGTTAAACGCATTTCCGCCAATAGAGGTAACTGACTCAGGAATGGTAACACTCTCTATGGTTGTTATGGTTGTTCCACAGTTATAGAATGCATATCCACCAATTGTAGTCAAACCTTCAGCGAGAGTGATTGATGACAGACTGGTGCAACTTTGGAAGGCATAAGCGCCGATGCTCGTCACGCCATCCTCGATAATGACGGTTTCAATCTCTGTCGCATAACTATCCCATGGCCGTTCGGAAGGATCGGGATAATCCGCCATAGCCCCTGTTCCGGTGATGGTGAGGGTGTAATTGGTGGATTCGCCGGTCAACACCCATACCACGTCTTTCTCATGATCAGTTGTGCCGCAATATCCACCAATTATTCCCGTGATTATCTCTGCATAGTCTTTCCAGTTTGTAGCATTCTGATAGTAGTTAACTCTGTCGCTGAACACGTAGATATTTGATAATTTGCCGCATCCATTAAAGGCATTAGAACCTAAAGTGCAAGACGGGGCATAAACAGTGACGGTAGCCAGGTCAGTGCAACCCTGAAAGGCATCATCACCGATGGTCGTCAAGCTGGCAGGGAAGCTGATTGAGGCCAGTTTGGTGCAGCCACTGAACATGCTTACCGTGTTGGTGACTTTAGACGTATCCCAGCCTATGATGTTGAGCGTAGTCAGGGACGTACAGCCATAAAACATACTTGACATGTCCGTGACTTCAGACGTGTTCCAGCCACTGAGGTCGAGCGTAGACAGAGACGAGCACCCCTGAAACAGCCTTGACATGTCTAATACATTTGCTGTATTGAGTTTATCTATGTTGGTAATAGTTTTCAGATTTGTGAATTCATAGAATAATTCACTAAGATTTTCTTGATTAAAGTTCTGGCAAGAAGCGTCTACAGTGATGGTCTTTATGTTTTCCCTTCCATCCCATGGTGAATTATTACTTATCCACCAATCCGCACGCTCATCATAATATGGTTTTCCCAAAATAATTTCGCCGTACTTCATCGTTGCCGACGTTCCACTAACCTCGAAGTAGAGATATTCATTTGCCCACGCGCCCGTCACTGCCGTCAGCAGGAGGGCAAAAGTTAAGAGTAATTTAATTCTCATATTTTTATAAAATTCAACTTTTTAATAGTTTCCGTTTACTGGGTGCAAAGGTAGTGCAAACCGAGCAAAGAACAAAATAAATTCATTTATTTTTTCTTTCGAGGTGCCGCCTACCTTCGACCGAAGGTACAAAGGTACGAAAATTTCGATTAAACGAGAACAAAAGAAATTTATTTATTTTGTCGAGTGTGAGAAATTTATCTAATAAGTGAGAAGAAAACAAAATTTTATTTGGATTTTCTCGAAAGGCTACGGGTAGGCGAACGTAGTTCGGGAATGCGTGAGTACCTTCGACTGAAGTCAATCCCCCACGTCTCACGACGTAGGGGAATGTTGCAACTCGAAAAGCAAAGCAGCACCAAATTTTTAAACCATTAATACAACATATTCCACCCTTTGGCGACGGAATAGCGGAGAGTGTCCCGATCGTCGGCACTTAGTCCGCACTCCACACTTGCCATGGCAAGGACGAGGTCACACCAGACGGTCTTCGTCTCTGTCTTCATCGGGGGTAGGGGAGTGTCTGCACCCAGTTGGGTGAGTCGGCACACGGTCTTGATATAGGCTGCCACCAGAATTGCAGGGTATAGATCTTAAATCCCTTCCCACTCAACAGAGGTGGTTGGGGGGCTTTATTTTTTTCTTTTGAATCCTTTGGGGATTCCTAAATTATTCGTATCTTTTAGTCTTCTGCGAAGCCTTGAAGATACTCTCGCTCGAAATACAAAATAAAAAAGTTCCTCTTATCTTTTGTATTTTGCTCACATATTCGTATCTTTGCAATGTCCTTACTGATGTTGATGCCGAAAGGCTGATACAGAAAGGGAGGGGCGCATATTTTGGATATGAAAACCTAAAAGATTATAATATGAAGCACTTAAACATTTCCATGATTCTTATCATGCTCATGAGTATGGTTGGGATAGAGGCGTTTGCCCACGACTTTGAAGAAGGCAACCTGTATTTCAATTTCTGGAGAGTGAAGGATGGTAAGTCCGAAGTGGAATTAACGATGAGGAATAATACTTGGAGCAATCATTATTGGGGCAGTATTGTTATACCCGAGTCTGTTGAACATAATGGTGTTACTTATCCTGTGACCAAGATTGGGGATTTGGCCTTCGGCAATTGTCCTGGCTTAACGGACGTTACTATTCCTAACAGTATTGAGCAAATAGGAAGTAATGCTTTTCAAAATTGTTCAGAATTAGCATCCATTACCATACCAAGCAGTGTGACATCCATATCAGGTAATATTTTCATAGGATGCACAAATCTTTCCTCTATTATTGTAGATGAAGGAAATACGATATATGATTCCCGTGACAACTGCAATGCCATCATATATACGTATGGCAATTCTTTATACTATGGATGCAAGGGCACTACTATTCCTGTTAGTGTGACGAGCATCAGCAGTGGAGCGTTCTCAGGTTGCAGTGGTCTGACCTCTATAGAGATTCCCAACAGCGTAACGAGCATCGGCAGTTCTGCGTTCTATGGTTGCAGTGGTCTGACATACGTCACCATTCCCAACAGTGTGACGAGCATCGGCAGTTCTGCGTTCGAAGATTGCAGTAGCCTAACCTCCATCGAAATTCCCAACAGCGTGACATCCATCGGCAGTAATGCGTTCAATGGAACTTCTTGGTATAATAATTTGCCAGATGGTTTAATTTATGCAGGTAGTGTTGCCTATCGCTACAAAGGAACAATGCCGGATAATACAAATTTGGTTATAAATGACGGAGTAGTTTCTATTGGCGATAATGCTTTCTCTGGGTGTAGTGGTTTAGTTTCCGTTATTATTCCTAATAGTGTAACAAACATTGGCAGTTCTGCATTCAGAAGTTGCAGTGGGCTGACCTCCATTGAGATTCCCAACAGCGTTACAAACATCGGCAATTATGCGTTCGAAAACTGCTCCAATCTTTCTTCTGTTACTTTCCATTGCCCCGAGATTGGTTCTTGGTTTAGTG
>DEJF01000029.1:9337-9830 GCA_002353225.1 Prevotella sp. UBA2755
GTGATGAAGTGACAAAGATTGGTTACTGGGCATTCCATGGATGCAGTGGGCTGAACTCTGTTACTATTGGTAAAAGTATAGGGACGAGTTCGAGCGTTGGATATCAGGCGTTCTATGGCTGCGATGGTCTGGCCTCTGTCACTTTCCATTGCCCCGAGATTGGTTCTTGGTTTAGTGATATTTCTTCCATTAAGGAAGTAANNNGTGATGAAGTGACAAAGATTGGTGACTGGGCATTCCATGGATGCAGTGGTCTGACGGATGTGTTTTCATATACAAAGTCAGTTCTTTCAATAGGATCTGTGTTTGGAGGATATCAGAACAAAGCAACCCTTCATGTCCCTTATGCGTTATATGAACAATATAAGGAGTCTGAGTATTGGAAGAATTTTGGCAAAATTGTCAACTTTGAGGGTCTCTATAACGTTATTTACATGGTGGATAGCGAGGAATTTAAAAAGTCTGTTGTAGAGTACGGCACTGCCATCACTGC
>DEJF01000029.1:9865-10032 GCA_002353225.1 Prevotella sp. UBA2755
AAGGAGGGATATACCTTCTCTGGATGGAGCGAGATTCCTGAGACGATGCCTGCCAATGATGTTACAGTTACTGGCACATTTACTGTCAATAAGTACAAGTTGGTCTATCAGGTAGACGGAGAGGAGTACAAGTCATCTGAGATTGAGTACGGCACTGCCATCACTGC
>DEJF01000029.1:10064-10261 GCA_002353225.1 Prevotella sp. UBA2755
AAGGAGGGATATACCTTCTCCGGATGGAGCGAGATTCCTGAGACGATGCCTGCCAATGATGTCATCATAACAGGAACCTTTGAAAAAGACATTATCTCTGGTGATGCCAATGGTGACGGTGTGGTGAACGTGACCGACATCGTGGAGATTGTGAACTATATCTTAGGTCATCCTTCCGCTAAGTTCAACAAGGCTGC
>DEJF01000060.1:0-4533 GCA_002353225.1 Prevotella sp. UBA2755
TTTATATGGGCTACGCCTTTGAGGTATTGTATGTCAAACAAAATCCTGTATCCCCCTCCCCAACGCCCAGCGTTTAGCGTAGGCGGCGTAAAAAAGATAAGGCGTCGTCCCGCCTTACCAAAACCTACGAAAAATCGTGGATTCTGCGATTTTTCGTTTTCTCCCTTCCCTGAGGGGAGGGAGAGACAGAGGGTGAGGTGGAGCCCCTCCTTACGGTAAGGAGGGGACGGGGGAGGTTGAGCAGTTGCAGCATTCGCTGCATAAAAAAGGACCTTAGGGATCACCCTAATAAAAAAGGATTACTGCTTAATAAAAAAGTGGGTCTTGGGGGCTTCCCCCAAAAAGAAAGAAAGATTACTGATCAGGATTCTCCACAAACCCCTGATATTCCGGTGCAAGCGACTTCATCACAACATCATAAGACTGATGGAGAGTAGACTGCACATTCTCCGGTCCCTGCGACTGCGGATAAATAGGAGCATGAATCGTCAGTGTCAGAGGATGCCAGTTGACGAAATGCCAGTCACGCATACGAGGCATCACATTAAAAGAGCCATTGATAGTCATGGGCACTACAGGGAGTTGTAATTCATCCGCCAAGGTAAAGGCACCTTTCTTGAACTCCCCCATGTGTCCTGTGAAACTGCGGGAGCCCTCTGGGAACACCACGATACTGCAATTCCCCGTCTCTAACGTGTGTCGTACCGTCTTATACATCGCCCTGACCTTAGCAGGACCCCTACGGTCTACGAATATCTGGTGTGACTTGGCACAGGCATAGCCCACGAAAGGGATTTTCTTCAACTGGTATTTCATCATCCACTTGAAGTTCCTGCCCAGATATCCGTATATCAAGAAAATATCAAAAGCCCCCTGATGATTTGCCACAAACACAAACGACTGGTCTTGAGGCAGGTCTTCCCCACCCTCCACCTTCACGGGAAGGAGGAATATTCGGGTGATGACCTTTGCCCACCATCGTCCGGGATAGTAGCCCCAGTAATGTCCGTTGCCTATCGTACATCCTACCCCTACGAGGAACGCTGTCCATATCGTCATCAGAATGGTAACGGGTACGGCAACAAACAATTGATAGACTCTATATAAAACCTTAAGCATTTCTTTTACAAACTAAGGGGATGAGGATATTTACGTGTCCACCCATCCCAACGAAGACGCATGACTCCGAAGAATGCCTCTCCGAAAATACCACCTGACATCTTGGATGTTCCTTCCCGACGATTGACGAAGATAACAGGTACTTCCTTGATCTTAAAGCCTATCTTATAGGCGGTGAATTTCATCTCTATCTGGAAAGCATACCCCTTGAAACGGATCTTGTCGAGTTCGATGGTCTGGAGCACCTTGCGCTTATAGCACTTAAACCCTGCGGTCGTATCGTGAACCTTAAAGCCTGTGACGAACCGTACGTATTTCGAGGCGAAATAACTCATCAGGACCCTGCCTATAGGCCAGTTGACAACATTCACGCCACTGACATAACGACTGCCGATAGCAAGGTCGTACCCCTCATCAGCACATGCCGCATAAAGGCGAGGCAGGTCATTGGGATCATGACTGAAATCGGCATCCATCTCGAAGATATAGTCATAACCATGTGCCAGAGCCCATTTAAAGCCCGTGATATAGGCTGTTCCGAGTCCCAGTTTCCCACTCCGCTCGATGATAAACAACCTATCGGAGAACTCCTCCGCCATGAGTCCCTTGACAATGGCTGCTGTCCTGTCGGGGGAGCCATCGTCAATGACGAGGATGTGGAAACATTTCTCCAGTGAGAATACCGCCCGAATGATTTTCTCGATATTCTCTTTCTCGTTATACGTTGGAATAATAACTATACAGTCACTTTTATTCATATTCCCTGCAAAGGTAATAAATAATTTTTGAATGCCAAGTATTCTGTTATTCTTTTTTATAAAAGGTTACTGTTTCCGCAAGGTAATGACGACAATCTCGCCGGGGAGACCTAACCGGAAGGGGATGAGGGCTCCAAGTCCGGTAGAGATAAACATCGCACGGGAACCGTCATTCACCCATCCCTGATATTCCTCATAGCCAAATACTGCAGGTGAGAAGCCAAAGACATTCGCCTGTCCTCCATGAGTATGACCACTGAGTGTCAACTGGGCATGACACTGGGGAAGGATTTTCTCACGCCATGCTGTCGGGTCGTGTTGAAGCATGATGATGAAAGGGAGAGGGTCCTCCTGTCCCTTCTTGTCAAAGGCAGGGAGGTTCAGTCCTGCGAGAGTTTTGGCGACATCCCCCTTACGAGGCATACGCTCTACAGTTCCCCAGTTTTCCATTCCCGCAATGATGATAGAGTCACTATCCCTATGGATGATACGATGCTCGTTCATCAGGAGTGTCCATCCAGCCTTTCGCTCCCGAGCCTGTGTCTTCTTGGCATTCGCCTCCTTGGTGATGGAGTCGTCGGGCTCATAGATAGGATAGTCATGATTACCCAGAACGGAATACATGCCATCAGGGGCTTTTAAACGCTGTAATTGGGGCAGATGTTCCTCCAGTTCCTCCGGGTACACATTCTGCAGGTCACCCGTAAACACGATCATATCCGGTCGCAGGGCGAGTATACTGTCTACGGCACGTTCCAGTAACCATTTCCTGTTACCTGTCATCGTACCTATATGAGCATCCGAGAACTGTACGATACGGTAGCCATCGAAAGCCGCCGGCAGGTCTTTGCTGCTATATTCATAATGGTGAATCTCCAACTGCTGGTAGCCCACGAACATACCATATAAGGCAAAGAGGATAAGGAGGAAGGCTATGGTAAGTCCTGTCTTCCCACCCCATCGACGAGGCATCAGATAGCGACACAGGAAATAAGTCACCAAGGGAATGACGAAAAAGGCGACGATCACGAAGAAAGGTACAGCGTAACGAGCAATCATTGTTTAGTGTTTTTGAGTGTGAATATAGTATTTAGAGTTGACTACCGCCCTCTTGTTTAGAGATGGGTGAGTAGGAATTTACGAAGAGTTTCAACGGGAAGTCCACGACGATGAGCATAGTCACGCAGTTGGTCTTCTCCGATTTTCCCGATAGA
Organism: Prevotella sp. UBA2755; assembly: GCA_002353225.1. GTDB lineage: Bacteria > Bacteroidota > Bacteroidia > Bacteroidales > Bacteroidaceae > Prevotella. The sequence continues at coordinate 3,092 of DEJF01000060.1, forward strand.
GAAATAATGCGCAGCAGGGAGGGCTATCATCAAGCCACTGACACTGGCATGCGGTTTCATGGCACCACTCTCGGTGAGACGGATACCTATCTGTTTGAACTGCAGGAGTTCGTCAAGTACAAAATTCAGGCTGGTGTCTGGCAAGGAGGGATAGCCAATGGCAGGACGGATGCCCTGAAACCGCTCGGCATGCATATCCTCCATCGTCAGATGCTCATTAGGAGCATAGCCCCAGATATTTTTCCGCACCTCCTCATGCAGTTTCTCCGCTGCTGCCTCAGCCAGTCTGTCGGCAAGCAGTTGCACCATCATTTTCTGATAGGCATCCTGTTCGAAATCCGTTTCCAGTCCCAGGTCGACTGTCGTGGCGAAAATACCGATATGGTCGTGCTGGGGATGGACGAAGTCAGAGAGGCAGAGATGGTCGGAGTCCGTCTCCTGCTGGCGCAAGAGAGGCAATACCCACCTGTTGCTTCCCTGTTTAGAGGGAGTGTCTTCAACTATCACATCATCCTCCTCGCTATGAGCCTCGAAGAGTTGGAAGAGCGCATAGGCATGGTATTTGCCATCGAGTCGGGCGAGTGTCTGTTCCGCCTCAGCCCTTGTCTGTTGCTGTTGCTCCGGGTTCCTCAACTGCCACGCATGATAGAAATACGCCCAGTTGATATACGGTTGCAGATCGTGTATCTCGTAGGTGAGTTTCATCTGAACGCTATCTCCTCTCCGATATAGCCTGTGTCTACCTGACCATCCACGTAGACGGTATGTCCATTACAAAGGGTACGCTCCACTTTCCACAGGTAGGTATGTCCCTCCATAGGGCTCCATCCGCATTTGCTCTGGATACAAGAAGGGGTGACGGTCCATCCCCTATCAGGACGTACCAACACCAGATCCGCACGATACCCTGGTCGGATAAAGCCCCTGTTACGCACCTCAAATAATCGTGCCGGGTTATGACACATCAGTTCTACGAGTCGTTCGAGTGACAATATGCCCTGATTAACCAGTTCGAGCATCGTCACCAAAGAGAACTGTATCATGGGCATGCCACTTGCCGCCTTAGCACATCCTCCCTCTTTCTGTGAGAGAAGATGCGGAGCATGGTCAGTACCTATCACCGTGATTCTCCCGTCGTTGAGTGCCTGTTGCAATGCCTCCCTGTCACGTTCCGACTTAATGGCAGGATTACACTTGATGCGAGTGCCTAAGCGATCGTAGTCACGGTCAGAGAAATAGAGGTGGGAGACGGTGGCTTCGGCTGTGATACTAGGAAGACTAGGGGAACTATAGAAACTAGTAGATCTAGGGAAACTAGTAGAACTAGGGACTAACAGTTCCAGTTCCTTGGCAGTGGTGAGATGGGCGATATGCAGACGGGCATGGTGCTTACGGGCGAGTTCCACAGCAAGTCTGGTACTCTCATAACAAGCCTCCACGCT
>DEJF01000060.1:4580-7695 GCA_002353225.1 Prevotella sp. UBA2755
GCCATATTACGATTGATGATATCCGTATCCTCACAATGTGTCATCAAGGGCAACGGGGTACTGCTGAAGATACGCTCCAACGACTCTCTGCGGTCTACCAGCATATTACCGGTAGAGGAGCCCATAAAGAGTTTGATGCCCGGAATACGGTGGATATCCAGTTGGGAGAAACTATCCGCATTATCATTCGTCGCCCCATAGAAGAAACTATAGTTGACATGACTCTTCTGTCGTGCCAAAGCGAATTTCTCATTCAGAGCCTGTAATGTCGTAGTCTGGGGCTTGGTATTAGGCATGTCAAAGAAAGAGGTGACACCCCCTGCTGCCGCTGCCCTACTCTCGCTCTCTATATCCGCTTTCTCCGTGAGACCTGGTTCCCGGAAATGTACATGGTCATCGATAACACCCGGGAGGATATAACAACCAGAAGCATGGATGGTTATATCTGTCGTCTCTATAGGAACTATAGTATCTATAGGGACTATAGTGGAAATATTGCCATCCTCAATGATAATCGTACCATCGAAGGTACGACCTTCATTCACAATCGTTCCACCTTCGATGATTGTTCTCATGGTTGCCTTACTTCTGAGGGATATTCGTCAAGGGATTAGATGATGACTGTGCGGGTGCCTCTTCCTGTTGTACCGATTGGTCACCCAGTCCATTCATCCGTTTCTCGTTTTCCTGAGCCGTCTGGTAGAAGTCCTTCACATAAGGGTCATCCTTGAACTTCTGTGTAGCCTTTGACATGATATCCTCTATCTGTGGGGTCAGGATCGGATAACGATACTGACTGGTAATCATCATAAAGACACCAGGACCCAGTACGTTATCGAAATTAGCCTCGATAAACTTCATCACTAGTTGATCCTCCTCACTGGCGATCTTGGCAGCCTCAGCGGAAAGACGCTGGTTGATGGTCACCTCGTCGATACCCTCCAGCAGCATCTGGCTCTGTTTGTGGGAGAGTTCATTCATCTGACTCGTCAACTGGTTATGCTTGTCGATAAACTTATAGAGAGAGTCGTTCAGCGGTGTGCCACTGACAATCTGACGAGCCTGGTCTATTTTCACGGTAATCTCGCCCTTCTCCAGTACGACAGGCATAATACTCTCATCGTCCATATAGAGACTAGCCATGCGTACGGTATCAAGGAGTCCTGTGAAATGGAACTCACCATGCACCACATCACAAGAGTCGATATTCTTAAATTCGTTATTCTTAATAGCCTTTAGATAGAGTTTGCTGCCATCCAAAGCAGAGATAGCCGAAGAGCCCTCCACGTTGTATGAACTGGCACACGACGTTAAGAGCGCAACGATGACAAGCAAAAAAGGTACTTTCTTCATAGATTCTTATTCATTTGTGATGCAAATGTACAACGATGGATTGAAAAGAAGAAAAATATTTGCGCAATTTAATACATTTGTGCATATATTTAGCGTTTTTTTGCCTACTTTGTTTCTTTTTCCAATTCATTAGCAATTCGATGACTGGTATAAAGTTGGAGAATAGCCGCCACTAACAGGATGACAATCCAGTTATTATGCACATATTTAATATATAAAAGGAAATCCAGTCCCAAGAAGTTCGCCTGATTGGCAAACATCATCAGTGCGGCAAACAGAAATAGCACATCACTGATGAGCATGATACGGCGAAGACGACGGATTGTGAAATTCGTACCCTCATAAGTCTGACGCATCTGCATTGCAGCAAAGAGCAAGGCACCTGGCGCAAAAACATAAGGAGCCCACGACTGCAGGAAAATACTCGCCCCGGAGCCTATCACCATCAACAAACCTCCCAAGAGCAGGAGGACTGTCTCTAACTTACTCAACTGTCTCATGGGCTGGTGCCGACTGGGGTTGATCCTCACTGAAGACAAAGATATCCTCATTGTCCTCCTTCATAAAATACCGTTCACGGGCTATCTTCTCGATCGCCTTGGGATTACTGTCAAGCATCTTAATCTTCTGACGATCCCTGTTATACTGACTAGTCTGGCGGTTGATCTCGTCCTGCAGTTCCCCTATTTGCTGCTGGTTCTTGAAATGACTCCACACACTGTTCTCATCGACAAAGCCGATAAACACCACAGCCAATATAGTCACCACGGCATATTTCAACCATGATGAACGATAGAGTCTTTCCGCTATTTTCTTCAGTCGCTTCATAATTTGCGACAAAGTTACAAAATAATTGAGAATTGGCAATTGAAAATTGAAAATTATTTCGTAATTTTGCAAGAAATTAATGTATTATATGGAAGATTATATTGTTTCAGCGAGAAAATACAGACCCACCACCTTTGACACGGTGGTAGGACAACAGGCGCTGACCACCACACTGAAAAATGCCGTGAAGAGCGGGAAACTGGCACATGCCTACCTGTTCTGCGGTCCACGAGGCGTGGGAAAGACCACCTGTGCCCGTATCTTCGCCAAGGCGATCAACTGTCTGACACCCACCGATGAGGGGGAGGCTTGCGGGCATTGTGAGAGTTGTCAGGCTTTCAACGAGCAACGCTCGTTCAACATCTTCGAACTGGATGCTGCCTCCAATAATTCCGTGGAGCATATCAAGACGCTGATGGAACAGACCCGTATTCCACCGCAGGTCGGGAAATACAAGGTGTTTATCATTGACGAGGTACACATGCTCTCCACGGCAGCCTTCAACGCTTTCCTAAAGACTCTGGAGGAGCCCCCCGCACATGTCATCTTCATCCTTGCCACTACCGAGAAACATAAGATACTGCCTACCATCCTGAGCCGTTGTCAGATCTACGACTTCGAGCGTATGACGGTACGTGACACCATCAACCACCTGAAGTCGGTGGCTGAGAAAGAAGGTATCCAGTGTGAGGAACAGGCACTTGCCGTAATTGCCGAGAAGGCTGATGGCGGTATGCGTGACGCCCTGAGTATCTTCGACCAGGCGGTGTCTTTCTGTCAGGGAAGCATCACTTACCAGAAGGTGATTGAAGACCTGAACGTGCTGGACTCGGAGAACTACTTCAAGATCATTGACCTTGCCGTGGAGAATAAGGTGAGCGAGATCATGGTATTGCTCAACCAGATTATCAATAAAGGCTTTGACGGAGGACTG
>DEJF01000060.1:7787-29670 GCA_002353225.1 Prevotella sp. UBA2755
CGGTACCAGCAACAAGCACAGAAATGTGAGACCCGCTTCCTGTATGATGCCCTGCGACTGATGAACCAGTGTGACATTAACTACCGCCAGTCATCTAACAAACGCCTGCTGGTGGAACTGACACTGATAGAGGTCGCCCAGATCACACAGCCCGATGAGGGGGCTGGCAGTGGGCGTAAGCCCAGAAGATTAAAATCCCTGTTTAAGCACCTGATTCAACAGTCTCAGCCAAAGGAAGCAACCCCGCAGGTAGTTGCGGCTAAGAGTGGGGAGTCTGATTCTAGTAGATCTAGTATTCCTAGTAGATCTAGTGATTCCAAGGCGACGCCCCAGTTAAAGAAATCGGTAGGATTCTCTTGGGACAAACTGCGCGAGAAAGCAAGTACCAAGAGTAAGATGCAGATCATCCCCGGTTCACTGGGACCTACCGACCCAAATGGCGTCATCAAAATAGAACATGAGGAATTCAGCCAGCAAGACCTGGAGTTCCAGTGGATGATGATGTGTAACCGTATGCCTCAAGAGTTAAGCGGTATCGCCACCCGTATGAAGAATATGAATCCTGTCGTCACGGAGATGCCTCAGGTGGAGGTGGTAGTAGAGAACCAACTCGCCTTCGACCAGATGATGGAAATCAAGGGAAGTATCGTCAGTACCCTGAAAATCTATCTGCATAACCATGACATTACCCTCAATATCCGTATTGCCGAACATCAGGAGAAAGTGCGTATTCTGACCCGCCGGGAACAGTTCGAACTCATGGAAAAAGAATATCCCGCCGTTGCTAAACTGCGGGACATCTTCGATCTTGAACTGGCATAATTGCCAATTAATGATTAAATCAGTGTCATTCCCAACTTCTTACATTCCTTCCGCATATCATCCGGCCAGATAGAAGCCTGTATCTCACCGATATGCCCTTTATGAAGGAGCACCATACACAGACGGCTCTGCCCTATTCCACCACCAATACTCAAAGGTAACTCCCCGTTGAGCAGTTTCTGGTGGAAATAAAGCCCCTCACGATCCTCTTTGCCCTCCAGTCTCAACTGTCGAAGCAAAGACTCCTTATCGACACGGATACCCATTGAGGAGAGTTCGAAAGAACGTTCTAATACTGGATACCAGATAAGAATATCACCATTCAGCCCGGCAAGTCCATTCTCACCCACTGTTGACCAGTCGTCATAATCTGGAGCACGACCATCATGCTTCTCACCATTCGACAACTTACCACCAATACCGATGATGAACACGGCACCGTATTTCTCACAAATAGCATCCTCGCGCTCTTTAGGCGACTTGGCGGGATACATCTTCAACAGTTCCTCGGCATGGATAAACGTAATCTTCTCCGGCAGGAAAGGCTTGATCTGTGGATAGGTCTCACAGGTCAGATACTCCGTACGACGGATTGCCGCATATATACGCTCCACCACATTCTTCAGATAAGCCACTGTACGCTGCTCTTTCGTGATGACCGCCTCCCAGTCCCACTGGTCGACATACAAAGAGTGGAGGTTATCCAGTTCCTCATCCGCACGAATGGCATTCATATCGGTATAAATACCATAGCCCGGCTCTATCTCATACTCCGCCAGAGAGAGACGTTTCCATTTCGCCAGGGAGTGAACAACCTCTGCCTGTGCATCCCCTAAGTCCTTAATAGGGAAAGTCACAGCACGTTCCACCCCATTCAGGTCATCATTGATACCCAGTCCCTTGAGTACGAACAAAGGGGCAGTGACACGGCGTAAGCGCAGTTCCGTCGATATATTCTGTTGGAAGAACTCCTTAATCAATTTAATCCCCTGCTCAGTTTGTTTCATATCCAGCAGGGACTGATAGTCGATTGGTTTAATCAGTTGACTCATATCTTATATGTGTTATTTTGCGACTGCAAAGGTACTACTTTTAAACTAATCTGCAAGGAAATTTCTAAATTATTTCGCAAAATGACACAAAAATAAATTATTTTCTTTCACTTTGTACCACCTTGTGTAATATTAAAAGATTATAAAACTCCATCCACTAAACGCAAAACTCTAAACTTTTTATTACCTTTGCAAGTCGTTAGGTCCCGTAGCTTAGCTGAATAGAGCGTCAGATTCCGGTTCTGAAGGTCTTGGGTTTGAATCCCAACGGGATCACGAAGTTAAAAGGAGAATTAAATATGAAACTCGTTTTCAAATATTTAAGGCTCCTTTTTACTTTGTAGGATGGCAGGCGCCAGCCTACAGGGATATACAATCCCAACGGGATCACGAAAGACTAAAAGGTTTCAAAGAGAGAAGCTTGCTTTTTAACTCTTTGGAGCCTTTTTTCATGCCAATTAAAGCCTGTTTTCATGTCAATTGGAGGCTCCATTTGATTTGCGATGCCTCGGTGGAAAATCTTTATGAAGAAACGGCAACGACTTCAAGTTGCTTGACAAGGTGTTCAAAAACCCAATCCCCACACTTTTATACTTGGTGTGGGGATTGGGTATACAGCAGAACGCCCTGTTCATCGCAATTGTCCGACGGATTCAAAATTTTTCGAATTGTTGCGGACAATTGCAACAAACATCCTGTCAAACGACATCTCCTTCTGCTGCCATTGGCATTTGCTGGTCCTCTTCATTCAGCTGCGGATAGGCAGTAATACGGGGCTGATGGTCTTGTAACCATATATGGTTCAGCGTGAACGCAATCGACTCCAGCGTTTCCTCACGCTTCGATGGTTTCAACTCGCACTCCCAAACTGTGATGCAATGCCAGCCCATTTCAGCCAGTTTACGCTGCTCTTCCTTGTCCCGCTCCTTGTTCCTGCGAATCTTTGCTACCCAAAAGTCTCGGTTCGTCTTGGGAATCTTACAACACTCAGAATTTCCTAATACTTCCATATCCATCAAATGGCCATGCCAAAAGCAACCATTCACAAAGATGCACGTTCTATATTTCTTCAGTACCAAGTCAGGATGCCCAGGTAGCCGCTTATGGTTCAGCCTATAACGGAGCCCTCTCTTCCACAACCCACGTCGCACAATCATTTCTGGCTTTGTATCCTTTGAATGGATCGCTGCCATATTTTTGTGCCGTTGTTCTTTAGAGAGCTTATCCATGATTACTTTTCTGTAACAACATGGCTATTACAAAGTCCTACAAATTCCATATAAGTCATGGAAACACCCAAAGAATCTTGAGTTGCTGCATTAACAGCAAAGCCTAAATCCTTATATTGATCAAGTTCAAATTCTATTCGAAGCGATTCTCCTACTTTAGTATTGACAGACTTCACTGCATAATAACCCGATAACTTCTGATTCAATACAGGTATTAAATAACGGATTTGCCGCAAATCCACATCTTCCCTAATTCCCTGATGACTGCAACTAAACTTACACGGAAGCCCATTCTTCAAATCGGCCATAATGCCAACATTATACTGATTACTTGCTGAAATTAACAAATAGAGTGGTTCACCCTCCTGATAGAAGAGTCCCTTTTGGGGAATAGCATCACTCAACATATCAGTTGCTCTATTCCCTATCAACTCTGCAATAAAGTCTTCAAGCAACTTGCGATTATCCACATCCTTAGGCCTTAGAGGAAATGCACCGATATTCACTTCGTCAATCGACCTTTGGAAACGGGCTTTTGCTACATCCAAAGGAGCACCGTCTCCTGGGAACAATATATATCCGCCAATCACCTCCTTTTTCAATTGACTACCATCATAATCCTTGTAATAGATAGCATCCCGATAGCGGTGCATCTGATTGATGGCATCATTTGGTGGTGTATCAACCCCGTTCACATTCCCGTCAATCCGATATTTCGCATCAAAGAGGTAAGTCATCTTCATCCCCTTCTGCACGTCATCCTTCCTCAACTGAAGCACGATGTCTGGTTTTTGGGGAACGGTTGGCACAACCAGATTCTCCATACTAATATTCTCATTATCCTTATCAGTATGCTTGGGATTATAGACTAACTCAGCCAATTCCACTCCATCCTTTCGGAAGAGAATACGAGAATGTTCGCCTTTGCCCAGTTCCCAAGTAAACACACCGCTCATCTCCATACGATTACGGTGTTCCATATCTTCCATGCTAATACCAAGTTGATCCCTCACAATATGGCTCACCTCAATGAAACACCATATCTCATACAGCGTGGCTATATCTTTCGACTGAAGGCGATAGATACCATCATTCAGCGAATAGGCCCGTCGCAACAGATTCCACGTCGTATAGACCTGACTATAGCCTGTTGCCCTTTGCAGCACAAGACTCTCCTGATTCAATCCCTTGAATCTTCCCACCGTCCTGAAAAAGGGATTTCGCCTGAGATGCTTCAACGTATCCACCATCTCGTCCATATCTTTCTTCATCACGGGAGAGACATTTTTAATGGCTTCAATGCGTTTCTTCAGCGACTCATACTTCTCTGTAATCTGACCAAGCGCATATTTCAGAAAGCGGTTCTCCTGAGTATCATTCGATTGTATCTGCTCTTCCACCCTATATAGATGCGCAGGCTCTCGTCGATGTTCTGCCAGTTCATTCTCAATATTTGCAGGCACTCGTTTCAATTTATCTGCCCTCAGATACACCTCATATCCATGCAGCCGATGGCGAGGACGCTCAATGATGTTCCTGCAAGCTTTGATAAACTTCTGCTGTTCTCCTGCAAACACGCTCCACCAGATCAGTTCTGGTGTCTCTCCCGTTGTATCTGGCGTAAAACCATGAAAGGTACGCTTCATATAGTCGAGCGACAGCATTCTATACTCCTGCTCGATGTCCTCGATGATCTTCCGCCAGTGCTCATGATAGTTGAGTTTCGTACTCAGCACCTCATAGCCCAGTGTAAACCGCTTTGTTTCCTTATCTATCTTATATATAAGGTTCAGTTCACTCTTGCCGATATCATTACCATAGTTGATAAAGCCTGCCAAAGTGCTCTTCCTAAACGTAAACCGCTCATTGTCGCTTTGCAGCATGGATCCGAACTGCGCATGAGTTACCTCTTTGTTAAAATCCACCCATACCGGATACTCTGCATTGTCGAAGAACACCGCAGGCGCCTTTTCGCCTTTGACAATGGGCTCACCATTCCGCTCCACAGCCTCGACACCATCCGACCAAGTGTAAGTAGAAAGAAGATTCTCTTCTCCCACATTACCCTTTGCCTTATTCCAGATGCCCTCGAACTTCGAACATTCGACGTACATCGTGAAATCCTCGTGTCGTATGGTCAGTAGGTCCATTAGATTACAGTGTCTTTTTACCCAACCAAGTATGAATTACCCAACCGTTTTAGGTGGTACAAACTAGTAAAACCTGCCATGAGCCTCCTCGTATGCCTCCAATGCGTTGGATATAACCTTTCTCTTGAAGATTCTTTATTTGCTTCTGCACAGCATTCTCACTCACCAATAAAAGTTTGGATAATCCCACAATTGTGATTTTAGGATTAGCAACCATTTCTTTTAGTATTTTGATGGTCGTCTCATTCTTAAATGTAATGAGTTCTCCATCATACCACCACACAGCATCTGCCCTCTCACCAATAAACCTCAGATTATTCTCTATGGTTTCCTCCATCTGATGAGAGATATAAGTTACAAAAGCATTTGCCTGTTCCAACGTTGCATTTGCACCATCAGAAGGAATTGGTCCGACCTGCTTATCTGCTTTTCCCAACGCATCAAGGTAATTCTTCTTTGTCTTGCTTCGAATCACCAGCATCGGATAGTCATGCTTTGTCAAAATATAGTTCATCAACAGTCGGGCTATTCGACCGTTTCCATCCTCAAATGGGTGAATACGAATATATCGGTAGTGGAACAGGGCAGCCAATTCTACTGGCGACATTATTTCATCTTCCTCCACCTGATTATACCACGCCACCAAATCTGCCATCAAGGCAGGAGTTTCCTCGGGAGATGCATATTCAAAGCGTTCTCCTGATGGCGTTATGACAGAATTGGGGCGTGTCTTATAACATCCCGCATGAACCACATAACTTGTATTCACTCCGCCAGGCAATTGCCTATATACGGTATAATCTTCTCGTAGCATCGTTTGATGGAGCGTACGGATAAAAGTCTCTGTCAGAGGTTTCTCCTTGACACTCGCCTCTTCCTGCATCATTTTCAGGCAGACATTATGAGCCTTCATTTCCTCCAAATCTCTCATGTATGCATTTCCAACAACACGGCCGAACATCAACAATAGTTCCGTTTGTCCATACGTCAAGGTATTACCCTCAATATGGTTGCTGTTATAATTAAACTCCAGCATGAACTTTCTGTTCAACCTCTGCAAGTATTCATCCTTTATTGGTTGAACGTTCTGCCACTCCTGATATAATTCTTCTATCTTTCCCATACGCATCTCTCCTTTTTAACTCCAGAAACTGGTGTAGCCACTTTCGAGGCGGTTTTTCATTTCTTCGAGTTTTGCCAGTGAAACAGAATACACCTTCTCGCCATCATCTTTCTTGGCCGAATACTCTTTCTCTGAAACAACTTTCAACTGCTCACCAATAGTGGTACTCAATTTATCCAGCAACTTGCCAATCTTCGTTTCGTCACCCTCAATACGAGACAGAATCTTCATACTTGTAATCTCATCAAGGGTACGGGCTATGACGAAGTTTTGCTCCAACTCGTTTCCGTCCTGATCCTTATTATAAGGCAGGTTATTCACCACATAAAGCAGGAACTCATTTCTGGTACGATAAGCCACCTTAAACGGCGTACCCTCCAATTCTGTATTCACAGCCTCCAAATACTTCAGAGCCGTATCGCAGACATCCTTATTATCCTGATAGACATCTACACCCTCAACAGCCATACCAATTAGATTGCCAGCCTCTAACTTTCCGATCTTTTCGTATTGCGAATCCAACCCACCATACAGATCCACCTCATTCATCTCAATGGTCATAGCACGGTCAAGCACCTTCCGGCTGAACGAGAACGTTGTCTCGTCCATATTCACCGTACCCACCACAATCAGGTTCTGAGGAATGCAGATACCATCATTAAGGAAACGGTTGCGAACATCATCATTGTCTGTTAGTTCGCTCGTCAGCACACGATACCAGTCCTCCTTGTTTTTTTCAAGAATCGGATCTGTCGTGATGGTTCCATTCTCCTGACATTTGCGCGACTCCACCACACTCAGATACTCCGCAAAATACTGCTCCACAGGAGCCAAGTTCATTTCATCAAGACAAAGAAAATACGGCACCTCTGGATTCTCCCAAGCCTTAGCCACAAACTTCAGGAAATCCCCTGCCACAAACACGGGACTACCACTTACACGACTCACATATCCAATCAGTTCACTCGAATCGTGCCAGTTCGGCTTCACCTGCACCATCTCAAAGTTCTTCGGCTTCTGCGCCTTATACTCCTCCGAGCCTTCTGTCCAACAAGCCCTCGCCAACTCACGCACGATCCTACTCTTTCCTGTTCCCGATATTCCTGCAAGAAGAAGGAAAGGCTTGGATTTGATAGCGGTGATATAACGTCTATACTCACTAACGGATATTTCCGTAGAATTAATTAAATTAAATGAAGCTTTTTCATTATCATTTTTAGGTTGACTAATAGTATTAAATAATATTTTTACTAAATCATCATTCTCTGATAAAAAAGCACATAAATCCGCGACATATGACTGCGAAGCATTCACAAGTTTTGCGTAGTTCAATATTGGTGAGACATAAAAATCTCCTCTGTCTATTGTTTTGCCACCACCCCACCAATCATAGTCTGTGACAAACTTCTTTATTAAACTATTTGTGTAGCTGTCATATCCAGAAGCATTTAATCTCCTTTCATCTGCTTCTGTAAAAGAATTCCCCTTTAATTGTTTAATTCGATCTTGTGAAAATACAGCCATTGCCTTAAGTTTATATTTCTGCAACTCTTTATAGTATTCTGTAAAGAAAGATGCGATATAAAACCACTGGTTTGGCATATATATATATAGTACACCACGCTGAACGCCTCTCGTTGAAATCACCGCAGAATACTTCTGATAAGCTATATTATTACCATATATTTCTGTAACTTGGTTTCTAAACTCTATAGGTAATTCTATTTCCTTACCAATATATAATGTCTGATATCGATCTATCAGTTCACTTGCAAGTTCTTTTAAATCCCTTAGTTCTTCCATATCCAATGACCTTATAATAATTGTTTAACAATCTCTTGAGCTAATCTTTTAATAACAGGTATTGCCACGCTATTGCCGAACTGGCGATATGCTTCTTTCTTAGATACTACAATTCTAAACTCCGGATTTGAGTCGTTATAGTTTTGATTGCTAGAACATTCTGCATATTCCCATCCGTTTCCAAGAATTCTATATCCTTGTAATCTGCCAGCCTCGACAGGTGTCAATGTTCTTGGATTTAACCCAAGCTCAGACTGATCTATCAGTATTTCACTTCCGTCTTTCCAATATCTCGCAGATATAGTACTTGTGTAAGCACTTTCTCCTTTATACAAAGAAAAGCCAAACCCTTTACCCATAAGTTTATTACGCTCTTTACGTTTTTTGTGCCCTTCCCACATCTTGTCACTTATAGTATAGTTGACAGTTACATTCTTAGGTTCAAAGACATCTGAGACTTTTGTTGGGATGGTTCCATTTTTCAGTTCATCTTTACCATAAATAGTTGAACCATCAGGAGCAATACCATAGGGAAACTTAAATGATTGAACATCAACAAGATCCTTATACCAAGCTACGATAAATAATCGTTCGCGATTTTGAGGGACACCAAAATATTTTGCATTCAGAACTTCACATGAATATCTGTATCCAAGTTCATCAAGAGTAGCAAGAATTACTTTAAGCGTCTGTCCTTTATCGTGATTTTTTAGACCTCTTACATTCTCAAGAAAAAGAACACGTGGAGGGTGACCTGCTTTTATTTTCTCTTTTACCAGATTAGCTATATTAAAGAATAGCGTTCCTCTTGTGTCATCAAACCCCCTCTTTAAACCTGCTACAGAAAAAGGTTGGCACGGGAAACCACCACAACAAATATCAAAATCTGGTACCTCTGCAGGTATGACATCATTTATATCCTCATTGAAATATAGATAATTACCATCCTTATCTTTTTTAAATAGTTCTGGTTCTATATTCGAATAATTGGTTTCATATGAAATACGGGCATTTTTGTCCCATTCACTTGCAAATACACATTTACCTCCAACACTGTGCATTGCCGTGTGAAAGCCTCCTATCCCTGCGAATAAATCTATGAATTTATATTTCTTTTTTCTCATTGTTGTTTTTCTCTTATATACGAAACAAAAGTAGTAAGGTCTATTACATTTTTTGTTTCAGAGTAATCAAACAGTTTCAAATTCTTATGGGGAACAACCAAGGTCAGATCACAACTTTTCATTTCTTTTAACTGATTATTTGATACTCCTGGCTGTAACGTAAACAAATATTTGTTCCGTATTTTATCTGCTTCATTGAGAACTTGTCTCCACCTGTCTTTGCAGGTTGTTTTTGCAGCTAACATTAACAATTTATCTTGATCAAAATTTATATCGTGATAACTTTTACTATTTGGGAATAAAAAATCAGGTTTCTTATGCAGTTCTGTTTCTGCATGCTTTTCATATATAAAACCACTTGCATCAAAAATTCTGCTTAAATGATTTTCAAGTGAAAGACCAGCCCTTGACTTACGCCTATTTGTTATTACTTTAGACAACCTTAACAAGCGATTCAACTCACCAATTGGTTCTATAATATATGGTCTATACAATTTTTCTTCTATCCCTTCGAATATAAGGAAATCCACATCGTACCAATCTTTTACAAGACTATCACACTTCTTAATAATATCATTATTTTGAAGTTTTCCTAAATTAATAATCAAGTCTTGTGCTGTAGTACAAATCTCTGATGTTGTAGGAAATTCCGTATACTGCTCAACAATGCTTTGTATTCTATTTAATTTCTCTTTACTAATATTCGAGCTATATAGTCCTTTTACACATTGAGTAGGATTTGTATTATCAAGTCTGTAAAAATCCAAAAAATCATCTATATCTTTCTGGGCTTCTAAAACGTAAGCATTATACAAATTATCTTCACCTTTTGCGACTATTAGAAGACTGCCGATATATTTATCTTGCAAGAATTCAAATGACTTACCACCAAAATTGGCTATTCGATATTCTTTTTTACTAGAATAATAGTATATTTTATTATTGTATTTTTTATCCTTTTGCCAACAGATATTTCGTTCTATGCATTTCTTCTCATTGCCGCCTTTCGCATCAAAGAACATTTCCCATGCATAAGGAGGAATATAAAATGCCCGTGCGTTACTTGTCACTTCCCATTTTGTTATAAAATGAGAATATGCCATAGTAGATTGTTCTACTATGTCAATTGCATTCTCAACATTTTGTGAAAATAAATTTGGACGTTTCATCTTTTTATTCGCTTCATAACCAAGTTTTTCTGCCTTTTCTGCTATTTTCAACATAAAAACTACTACATCTATGTCATTCTCATGTCATAGCTATGCTACCTCTTTTTCAGCGAAGATGTCGCCATAAAGCTCTTTGCTGATTTCCATCGACAGTTCGTAGATATCTACACCATGCTGTTTACAGAACTCGAAGGCTTCGTCCATTAGCAAATCTAATCTTTTGGCCTCTTCTGGAGTATAGGACGGTTCACCAGTATCCCTGTAAACATAATCCGTCATCGAATCATCAGGATGGAATGCCCAACCAAGATAACCAATCACTTCAGTCAGCATTGACCTCAAATCATTCTCAGTATTTATTGTCTGTATCATATCTATAAACGTTATATTTCTATTATATTATCATTCTGAGTTAACCACTAACTACTGTAGTTACCCACTAATTCAAAATAGCAATCATTCTGAGGCTTAAATATTAGATTAATTCCACTAATTCTTTCAGATGATTTCTATTATTCCATGTTACATTATCTCTATTAGACTTGCTTGTAACAACTTTCATAAAAGGTACAACCTTTTCTGAATTATAGCTCTTAACGGTATCATCTAATAGTACTATTTTTTTAGAAACCAGTCTATTAATAATGTCACTCTCAATAAAATCATATTGTGTATTCGCTTTGCTTAAACTAAGAATATAATAATTATCCCTAGAGCCTGTAACATAGCTTACTAAAGCATAACGATTATGCAAAGTGAGTACTGTGTTAAATCTAATTCCACGCAAGTTTTCTGATAAATAATGATTCATTTTGAGATGTTTGGGAGGAATTAGCTCGCGAAAAAAAGCATTTGCTTGACTAGCGAATCGTTTAGACACTTCAATTTCTTTATTATCTTCATAATTGATAAAGGAAGAACTAACAGCTTCTTTAATAAAAGCAGCCATATCAAATACAAGGTTTGGAATAAGTCGTTCTTCTTTAGTTATTTTATAATAATAGGTGTTTCTATGCGCATCAATGCTTTTCACTTTATATTCATTCATATAATAATTTAGCACCCTGATATAAATGTCATTTAACAAGGGTAAATCACAATCATAAATACCATTGGAAAGCCATCCTCCATCGTTGACTACATATCCGTTTTCTCGTACAGATATAAATACGGAAACAAACTTGTCGTTGGTCGTGGCAAATGGAGTAATAACCTCCAATGTATCTCCCCTCATTCTCATTTTCCATAATGAGTTAAAGGCCGTTCTTATAATCTCAAATATATAATCCATAATTATTCAAAAACTACACCTTCTGTAGGATCTTCGCTATAATCAAGTGGCAACATACCATCATTAACCAATATAACAGGCAAATCCATAGTATGGTTCTTAAAAATATAACTATTTTGACAAAAATAAGCAAAGCCAAATTCTATATTTCTCAATGCACTTACTTCTTTTTCATTTTTTAGTTTATCTGTTTGATATGCCAACAAGTTTCCTTGTTCATCAAATTTGTGAAAATGTGGTGTTGGTACAGATTGTTCCTCTAATGGAATATAATCAACACTATTTTTATGCGTAGCACCATCCGAATCATAACGCATTAAAATACGACTATTAATAATGTCGGATTTTATAGAAATACTAAAGTTGGACGTATTAGCTTTTTTTATTTCAGAATATAACTCAGCATTTCCATAAGGCTGTTCACAAACCAAATTCTCTGTTGCGCACAATGAAGACGGATGTTCTTTTCTAATCACTTCTACTACAAAAGGTGATATAACTTCCTTTTTACAATTAATGAAGCTATGATAACTTTTATAGTCTTTTCTTATTATATCTTCATGTGGAATATTACCCATATTCGTATTAATAGAATTATTGTTTTACATAACTAATGAATTCCTTCAACGGCTCCAGAAACTCCGCATCCAGATCCCAGTGCTGGGTGTTCTCGTTGTTTGATTTGAAACATTTCTATTCAGTAATAAGTTCTCGTTTCTCACATCCTATCAACTCTGCAATTTTAGCCAACGTCTGCAAGTCGGGTTGGTGCATATTAGTACACCACTTACTGACTGTTACGGCAGAGACGCCCAACTGTTCTGCCAACCATTTGCTCGTCTTTTGGTTCTCCACAAGAACTACTTTAAGCCTATTAAGAGGTCTTTCGTTCATCTTTATTAAATTAAAATCGAGTGCAAATATAATTAAAGATTGCGATATTACCAAATTTATTAGTAATTATCTGTCAACATTTCAATTTGGGGAGCCTCTTTAATGCATAGCACCAAAGCCTTTTACCTCAAACTATGATCATTACGCTCATTTTTGAAAAAAGTAACCATACACTCAATATGAATATATCTAACTGTTTATCAATGCTTTGCTTATTCTTTTATAGCCTTTTGTCAGTTCGAGAAATGTTAAAAAAAGCACTTTCTACTGCAAAAAACCTGTTTAGTTATTTTTTGTTGTTCTTTTGTAGTCGTTTATTAAGGATAACAATTATGTATAAAGCAATTAAAACATTGGAGGAGATGCCGGGTGCATTGTCCTACCCCATTGAGAAAGTAAGAGGACAAAGGCATTACAAAATTTTTAATTTCCAGATTTTAATCGGCTAATTTGGTTAAATCATGCTAATTTTAAAAACAAAATTTGATTTTATGACAGATTTGATGTCAACGAACGAAAATTATTCGTATCTTTGCGACGTAATTTCGCTCTTAGATATGCTACAAGAACTAAAGATAAAAAACTTCAAGTCGTTTCGTGACGAGGTGGTACTGAGTTTCGAGACATCAGGGAATGACAAATACAATAGTGTCGTGACCATGCCCGATGGTGTTCAGCTGCTACGCTTCGCTGTGGTGCTGGGCGCCAACGCCAGTGGCAAGTCAAACCTGCTTGAAGCCATCGACTTCCTACGAGTCTTCTGGAATAAGATTCCGATAAAGAACGATGAGGGTACGGATGTGCAGCCGTTCTTGATGCAGCCCGATGCCTTGAAATACGACACAGAGTTCGACGTGAAACTCTACGTCAACGGCATACGCTATTGGTACCAGTTGGTGGTCAACCCTGAGAAGGTGTGTAGCGAGGTGTTGTATGTCTATCTCAGCAACCGCCCCACCAAGGTCTTTACCCGTGAGGATGTCAACGGCATATCGAAGTTGACTTTCAACCCTGCTGCAGTCAAACTCTCACAGGCTGAGATTGATGCGCTCTCTGTCAACTGTCTGCGTAACATGTCTATCCTGGCAGTGTTGAAGAAAGTGAATGTGGCTGTGAGCTACCTTGACGATATGCGCCGTTGGATTGACAGTCGCATGATGCCACTCATCAATGGTTCAGACACTGCTATCTCTGACACGACCAAGAACATGCTGTCGGAGGATTCTACGTTCAAGGAATATCTCATGCACTTTGTGAAGGAGGCAGACTTCAACATCTCCGACATCAAGATCAAGAAGATGGCTGCACTCTTTGGACACAAGGTGGAGACGGAGCGAGGCGAAGAGGATTATGTGCTGCCCGAGAACAGCCAAAGTGCCGGTACGACTCGTATGGTGGAACTGGAATCTATCATCTACTCGCAACTGAAATGCCAAGGGCTGTTATGCGTTGATGAGTTGGAGGCCTCTATCCATCCGAATCTGATGGAGTATATGCTCACTCGCTTCGTCAACAAGAAAGACAACCAGTCGCAACTGATTGTCACCACCCACTACGACCCCATCCTGCGAGATATTGATGACATCTTCGGCAAGGATTCCGTCTGGTTCACGGAAAAAGGGAAGGACGGCAACAGCAACCTGTTCTCGTTGGTTGAGTTCCGAGGGCTTAACAAGTTGTCATCCATCCACCGTGCCTACATGAACGGGCAGTTTGGAGCGTTGCCTAACATCATCATGTAAGGAGGACTGTAAATGGCAAGAAAGACCCAACAAAGATCACTCAGACAGCCTGAGATTACGATTATAGGCGAGGGGGCAACAGAACGCTTCTACTTCACCAATCTTCGTAGGCTCAAAGGCTACCGCTATACCTGCAAGCCTCGCAACTTCACCGAACAGTCATTAGACGAGATTCAGAAGCAAGTAGATAGAGTTCTGGCAGACCGAGGTATTGCTGTATGCGTCTTCGATACTGACATCACACGCAACAATCCTACGGAGCGTGCTAAGTTCGATGCGCTATGCCAGAAGTATAAAGACCGTAAAGATGTTATCATCTGTGACAGTATGCCATCCATCGAGTTCTGGTTCCTGCTGCACTATCTGAACACCAACAGGTATTTTGCAACATCCAACGATGTGATTGACGTGCTTCATAAGTACATCCCCGACTTCTCCAAACAAGAGAAGTTCCTCTCGAAAGAAAAATGGGTGGCAGACCTATTGGCAGACCACCGCCTTGAAATAGCCATCCAACGTGCCCTAGCATTTGGAACGGAGGGAGAATCATACAGCAATCTCCCCAAGGCTTTTGAGGTCATTAAAGACAAGTAACAATTTAAAGAGAAATAAGCAAATGAACCAAGTTCCCGTCTGTGATAGCCGCAAAAAGGTTTCAAAGAGAAAAGCTTGCTAATATCTGATATGGGGGTACTCCGATGCCTCCTACGGGTCATGCAAAGCATCTTTTAGGGGGTAAAGGAGATATTCCCAAGGGGCTTAGGGATTATCCCCAAGGGTCTTGAAGCCCGTACCTTCGACCCATGGAGCCCAGGGTTTCGACCCTCGGAGGCGGCACCTTCGACCCTCGGAGCCTAGGGCTTCGACCCACGGAGTCCAGGACTTCGCAACCCACATGCAGTATTTTGGTAAACACAGAGATACAAAGACACAGAGAAATAATAAAAAACTCTGTATCTCTGTACCTTTGTGTTGAATAAAAAAGAATTTCGCAAAAACATATAACCATATAACATGACAGACCGCAAACCCCGATAAACAGAGGCTTTAAAGCATGTTATATGTTCAGCAACATGTAACATGGCTCAATCCCTTTGTACATGGGCATTTGAGTCACATTATGTTATATGGTTATATGTTTTTGCAAAATAATATTGTTGTATTTGACGGTAATTGTAAAAGAAAAACGTGATTTTCTTTTGCATTTTGCTCGCTTATTCGTATCTTTGCATTTAATTAGATGCTAGTAAATAATTAAAGACGAAATGGATATTACCGAACGATTCCTAAATTACACCAAGTTTGATACACAGTCAGCAGAGGAAAGCGACAGTGTACCGAGTACCAGTAAACAACTGATTTTCGCAGAATACCTGAGGAAAGAGCTCGAACGCGAGGGGCTTGATGATGTGGAACTCGATGAGAAGGGTTATCTCTATGCCACTCTGAAAGCCAATGTCAAAGGCGACATCCCTACCATCGGGTTTATCTCCCATTACGATACGTCACCTGACTGCAGTGGTGCGGATATCAAACCACAAATTGTCCGCAACTATGATGGTTCTGACATCCTGCTCAGTGAGGGTATTATAAGCAGTCCGAAGAAGTTCCCCGAGTTGTTACAGCATGTTGGGGAAGACCTGATTGTGACAGACGGACATACCCTGTTAGGTGCTGACGACAAGGCTGGTATTGCCGAGATCATACAGGCAATGGTGTATCTTCAGGAGCATCCGGAGATCAAGCACGGGAAGATCCGTGTCGCCTTCAATCCCGACGAAGAGATTGGTATGGGAGCCCATCATTTTGACGTAGAGAAATTCGGTTGTGAGTGGGCATATACCATGGATGGTGGTGATGTAGGAGAATTGGAGTTTGAGAATTTCAATGCCGCCTCCGCCAAGATTACCATCAAGGGAGTCAGTGTGCATCCCGGTTATGCGAAGGGTAAGATGGTGAATGCCAATGCCCTTGCCGCTGAGTTTGCCAAGATGCTGCCTGAGGATGAGACCCCAGAGACCACTGAGGGTTATCAGGGATTCTATCACCTGTTAGGTATCCAGTCGAATATCGAGCAGGCGAAACTCAGTTATATCATCCGTGACCACGACAGAGACAAGTTTGAGGACCGTAAGCGATTCGTTCAGGTCTGTGCCGAGAAGATGAACGAGCAATACGGAGAAGGAACGGTTATCGCTGAGGTGAAAGACCAATATTACAATATGAAAGAGAAGATTGACCCCCAGATGCATGTCATCGACCTCGTGCTGAAAGCCATGCAGGAGACAGGTGTCGCTCCGAAGGTCAAGCCCATCCGTGGTGGTACGGACGGTGCCCAACTCTCTTTCAAAGGACTCCCCTGCCCTAACATCTTCGCCGGTGGAGTCAATTTCCATGGTCCTTATGAGTTTGTATCTATCCAGTCGATGGAGAAAGCCATGGAGGTGATTGTGAAGATCTGCGAGTTGACAGCAGGGTATAATGATTAGTTAAGAGACATCTATGGCAGACCTTCCTAATTTGATCAACGACCTAGCGCTGATACTGATATCAGCAGGTATCGTCACCTTGATATTCAAGAAACTGAAGCAACCACTGGTATTAGGCTATATCGTTGCCGGATTCTTAGTCAGTCCCCACATGCCCTATACCGCCTCTGTGGTTGACATGGAGAATATCCATCTATGGGCAGATATCGGTGTGATGTTCCTGTTGTTCTCCTTAGGTCTGGATTTCTCATTTAAGAAAATCCTGAAGATGGGAGCCTCACCGATTATCTCCACAGTGACCATTATCTTCTTCATGTCCGTACTGGGAGTCTGTGTCGGTAAACTCTTCGGTTGGGGCAAGATGGACTGTATTTTCCTTGGTGGTATGCTTGCCATGAGTTCCACCACGATTATCTATAAGGCTTTCGATGACTTAGGACTGCGCCAGCAACAGTTTGCCGGTCTGGTGATGAGTGTACTGATCTTGGAAGACATCCTTGCCATCGTCATGATGGTGATGCTGAGTGCCATTGCCAGTGGTAACAACCCCAATGGAGGACAGATGTTAGGTTCTATTGCCAAGATCGGTTTCTTCCTTGTTCTGTGGCTGGTGGTAGGTATCTTCGCCATTCCCGCCTTCTTACGTAAAGTCAGGACTCTTGTCAATGCCGAGGTATTGCTCATCGTTTCCTTAGGATTATGCTGTGCGATGGCTGTCTTCTCGACGAAGGTAGGATTCTCGTCAGCATTCGGAGCCTTCATCATGGGTAGTATCCTTGCCGAGACCATTGAGGCAGAGCGCATTGAGAAGTTGGTGGAGCCAGTCAAGAACCTGTTTGGCGCTATCTTCTTCGTGTCAGTGGGTATGTTGGTAGACCCGACTATTCTGGTGGAATATGCCCTGCCTATCATCGCCTTGGTATTAACCATTCTCTTTGGACAGAGTATTTTCGGTACCCTTGCCTTCATGTTAGGAGGCGAGTCCCTGAAATCTGCCATGCGTTGTGGTTTCTCGATGGCACAGATCGGTGAGTTCTCCTTCATCATCGCTTCGTTAGGACTGTCATTAGGTGTGATCAGTGACTTTCTCTATCCGGTAGTCGTTGCCGTTTCCGTCATCACTACTTTCCTGACACCTTATATGATACGTCTTGCCACTCCCGTCTATAACAGTCTGGAGCGCAGACTACCCAACCGGCTGATTAAGTTGCTGAACCACCTGTCGATGAGTCATCCGAGCACCACAGAGCAGAGTCAATGGAAGAAACTGCTGACACAGATGACGATGAACACACTGATTTACTCCATTCTTACGGCTGCTATGATTACCGTGATGTTCACCTTCGTATTGCCTATCACCCGTAAGATGTTGCCAGGATGGGAACTCCACTGGTATGCCAATGCCATCACAGGTATTCTCACCATCCTTCTTATCTCTCCGTTCCTACGGGCGATGGTGATGAAGAAGAACCGTAGTGATGAGTGGAAAGCGCTATGGGCAGAGAGCAACATCAACCATCTGCCCCTGTTGTTCACCGTATTGGTACGTGTGGTTATCGCTGTTGGCTTCATCTTCTATATCTGCAACTACCTAAGCCGTTTCTCCAGTGCGGTGATGATTACTATTGGACTTATCGTTGTTGCCCTTATCATCTTGTCGCGTACTATCAAGCAACGTAGTATCAAACTGGAGCGACTGTTTATCCTTAACCTGCGTTCCCGTGATATCGCCGCTCAGGTAAATGGTAAGAAACGTCCTTTATATGAGGGCAAGTTACTGGACCGTGATGTGCATATCGCCGTCTTTGACGTACCCATGGACTCCATGTGGATGGGCAGTTCGCTGAAGCAACTGAATTTCGGTAAGAAATACGGGGTACATATCATCAGTATCCTACGTGCCAACCATCGTCTGAATATTCCTGATGGCGACTATTTCATCTTCCCAGGTGATAAGTTAGAGGTGATTGGCAGTGATACACAGTTGAACAACTTCAAGCATGCCGTGGAGACAGAGACACTGGGCGATGACCTTGCCTTTGAGGAGCGTGAGATGAAACTCCGTCAGATGATTCTCGGCGAAGGCAGTCCGTTTATTGGCAAGACCCTGATAGAGAGTGGCATCCGCGATCTCTACAGTTGTATGGTGATTGGTTTGGAGGAAGGAAAAGAGAACCTCTCACCTGTCAGTCCTAACAGGCGTTTCCAAGAAGGGGATATCATCTGGGTGGTAGGCGAGGAGGAAGCCCTACAGGCATTGTTTACCGCTGATTAATACCACTGTACGGCATTTGAGTAACTGCTACGCTTATCGTATTTCAAGGCATCGGTAAGTGTAGCGGCATTGCATCGGAACGAGAAGTTATAACTGGTATAGGGAGCCAGAACGACGGAGCAAGACATATTGAAACAGTGGAGGTCACGTGACAGGGATGCCGTCGTCATCGATATTTTATGGTTCTCGAAGTCATAACCAGAGGAGAACGAGATATTCCAACCGTCAGAGATTCTGACATTACCACTGACGTTGAGGTTCTGCGTAAACTTATACGGATAGCGCATTGTGTCGTAGTTGAAGCGTCCACCAGTATTCTCACGCATAGTGACACCATAGCCGATACTCAGTGACCAAGGCACGTTAAATAGCATATAGCCATCCTCATCGGTCTCTGCCTTTCCTGCATTCTCCTTTCTGGCACCATGTTTTCCTGCCTCCATCTTATCATCGACATTCGTCTCTACGCCAGTATCGTATTCCTCATCCTTTTTATCCTTATCCTTGTCTTTCTTCACCTTCTCACCCCTGAGCCATTTGAAGAAATTCGCCACCTTCTTGTTGTCAAGGGTGTATGAGATATTCTGCGACATACCCTGGAATCGTCCGAAGCGTCCCTTGCTATATTCCGTGCGAGTACCAATATACGGACGTGCTCCCACTGAGTCTGCCTCATAGGCATAGGTAGCGAATACCGCATTCAGGTTGAGTGTATAACTCTTTGAGAGTTTCAGTCGTAAGCGAGTAGACAGGTCACTCCACGGACGTTCCTTGGCAGCAAGGTTATACGACATGGAGGCTCCCAACTCATCGATGATACTGATCTTCTTAAAACCTGTAGAGTCATCGTCACTACGTATCTTCATCTCGATATTGTTCTTGATATCCATCGAGATATTTCCCGTCTTGCCCTGTCCTGGCACACCATACAATGTGCCTGTATAAGGAGAATATGTCACGGTAGACACGTTACCATTAGCATCTGTTTTCTGATAGGTGTCATAATAGCCATAGCGTGACGTACTGAAGTCCGGGGCATAACTGAAACTGACAGTAGGTGTGAATACATGCCGGACGGCTACGATCTTATCACCGAATATCTTACGGCTTGGAACATACATACCATAGAGTGTCGTAGACGCAGACATTGACATGTTCCAGTCATAGACGTTATGGAATCCTGTCAGAGTATCAATCACCTCTTTCTGATTGTCCTCATCCCACGACCGTTTATATTTCTGAGTATACATACGGTCGGTGAAGTTGAACGATGCCGTCAGGTTCAGGTAGTCAAACAAGGTGAAGTTACCGCTGATGGGGATAGTGTGTTTCATACCATTACGCCAGTCCCTGGTCAGACTGGAGTGCAGAATCTTATTCTCCTTCGTGGTAATAGAGTTGCTCAACTGTCCTGTATACGACATTGATATTTTCTCATACCAGCGTTCCTTACCTGCCGCATGCTTACGTTTGAAGGGATAGAAACGGGCAATCGAGATATTCAAGTCAGGCAAAGTCACACCAATCGTCGAGTCACGCATATTCTGGTTGAGGTTGAAAGTCGAACTCAATGACATTCCAATACTGCTGAAAGTGGTACTCCAACTAACAGAACTGGTACGTGTTGACTGAGTCAATGCCTGCGGGTTATACATGGAATTGAGGTTGTTAGGCTCATAATTCGTCGTGGCGAAATTGACACTCGCTGACAGAGAGGAATAGGGATTCGCCTTGGAATCCTGACGGTGACTCCATTGAATCTTGAAACTCGTCGACTTCACATAGTCAGGCATGTTCTTCTCACCTGTCACCGAGTTCTGGTAACTGGCAAAGAAAGAACCGCTATACCTATAACGCTTACGATAGTTGGTTGCAGCAGAGATTCCCCATGAGCCCTTGGTGTATATCTCACCGAGCAGTTTCAGGTCCCACTTATCACTCATCGCAAAGTAATAGCCACCATCACGCAGATAGAAACCACGGGAGGTCTCATCACCATAAGTAGGCATGATAAAACCACTGGAGTAACTCTTCGTAAAGGGGAAGAAACCATAAGGGATGGCAAAAGGAAGGGGCACGTCGGCAACGACCAGATAGGCAGGACCGAATACCACATCCTTTCCTGGACGCACCTTTGCTCTTGACAAGGCAATATAGAAGTCTGGGTGCGGCTCATCACAAGTGGTGTAACGACCATGCTGCAGGAACAGTTCTCCTTTCTCGTTACGTTTAGAGAGTTCTGACACCATAAAGCCTTCATCCTGTTGCGTATAAACATTCTGGATAAGACCCTTCTTTGTCTTGAAGTTGAATGCCATCGTGTCACTCTCGTAGGTGTCATTACCCATCTTGAAGACTGGTGTTCCGAACTTCTGACCTGTCGTATCCTGAGAACCAGTAGCATGCACCAGACTGGAGTCCATCTGCATAAAGATCTGGTCGCTCTGCAAGTCCATGTCCTGATACTTGACCTGCGAATTACCATAGAGTTTGGCAAGACCTGAGCCTGCCTCGTATGTCATGGAGTCCTCCGCCTGATAATCGACAGGAGCATCAATACCATTCTTACGTTCCCTGTTCAGACTGTCAGCATGCAACGAGTCGTCGATTGCCTTATTGTGTTTCCAGATGGCTTTCTGTAAGGAGTCCATCTTCAGGGTATCCACCGCCAGAGAGTCGGCTTTGACAGAGTCAACACGCACACTATCCTTGCCCTTCCC
>DEJF01000060.1:29788-92857 GCA_002353225.1 Prevotella sp. UBA2755
TTTCAGCCCATTGCAGGAATATTTTAACACCTTCCGCGCCAAATTTCTCCAATGAGTGTGCCGTCTCCAAGACTGTCCGTACGTGGTCTGGACTCGACTTTGAATAAAACTTATCGGCATAGCAGATAATCTGCTCCTCTAAGGTCTCCGGCTCATAACCAGGCAAGCCAGTACCTGTATGACGCTCTGCGACTCTGGCATGACGAGGAAATCCCTCATTGCGAAGGATCTCACCACCTATCGGACCGTGTTTGATATACGGTTCCGTGCCATAACAAAAGATAGAAGGAGCATGACACCGGAACACACCGATATCATGGAGCATAGCCGCCTCTTCCAAGAACTGGCGGTCAACAGGCAATTCACGATGGTGGTCTACAATGAGTAAAGCACGGTCGGCAACCTGCCGACTGTGCTTTATGAGCAGGCGACGCAAAGCGTCGTCCTGCGGATAATACTTATCCAGTATAGCCTGATAGTCCATTACTGTGCCCGCTCAATCCAAGCGAGGTTATCACCACGGCGCACCTTTGCACCTTGTTTGGCACTGACCTCAACAAGTTTACCACCCAAGACTGCGGGGATAGGAACTATCTCGCCCCATGGTGCCTGGATATAACAGAAGGTGTCGCCCTCCTTATACTGCTGTCCGATGAACGGTTCGAGACAAGGTTCACAGGCTCCCTCGCCCGAGAACTCATAATAAACCTGTCCGGCAATAGGAGCAGTTAAGGCATCAGCCTTGGCATGTTTGAATGCAGCGAGTTCCTCTGGTGACATCTTCGAACCCATCTTCTCGTCTTTTGCCTTCTGTAAATCAGCAAGGAAATTCTTCTTTGCCTGTCCGCTCTTATAGTTGCGATACTGCTCGGGGTGCATGGCAAGTTCGAAGAGTTCCTCATCATCCTGTCCGTACTCCCATCCATTCTCATCCATCTCCTTACGGAAATCATCAAGAGCATTAGGCAGAAGCGTATGTGGATCGACATCGGTAAACTCACGGTTCTGTTTCTTGGCGAGTTCGATGAGTTCTGGATCAATAGTGCCGGGAATCTTACCGCTCTTACCAAGTATCATACCCCACATCGAGTCATCCATCATGACGAAACGTCCCTTGCCCTGCTCGATAGTCAGAAGGTTCATGAGAGCAATGTTCTTGACATACTGAGAGAATGGTGTTACCAGTGGGGGATAACCCACACGAGGCCATACATACTCTACCTCATTGAAGAGTTTCACGAGCATATCGTCTGTAGACAACTCTGGTTCACCCTTCTTCGCACGACTCTTGTTAATGACACTATGGATACCACCAAGGTCTGCCATCATCGAACCCATCATACCACCAGGCAGTCCGCAACCTAACAAGAGGCTGGACATGTGTTTGTTGGCAGGATTGATGAAATAGCCGAGCCAGTCGTCAATAAACTCCTGTGTCAGAGTACGAGCCTGCATATAGGCGTTCATATTGATATCCTCCACCTCGAAGCCCTCGTTTTTCAGCATCGACTGTACCGAGATGATATCTGGATGTACCTTACCCCATGACAGAGGCTCTATGGCAGTATCGATGATATCGGCACCATTGTTGCAGACCTCCAGGATGGAAGCCATCGACAGACCAGGACCAGAGTGTCCATGATACTGGATGATGATATCGGGGTGCTTCGTCTTGATACTCTTCGTCAAGGCTCCTAACAGGGCTGGTTGCCCAATACCTGCCATGTCCTTCAGACAGATTTCCTCAGCACCTGCGGCTATCACCTCATCGGCAATCTTCGAGTAATACTCCACGGTATGCACAGGAGAGGTGGTGATACACAGCGTAGCCTGTGGTATCATACCAGCCTCCTTTGCCCATTTGATACTGGGGATGATATTACGAGTATCGTTCAGACCGCAGAAGATACGGGGGATATCCACGCCCTGTGCCTTCTTCACCTTATACATCAACTGACGGACATCGTCAGGAACAGGATACATACGCAGGGCATTCAAACCACGGTCGAGCATGTGAGTCTGGATGCCCACCTCGTTGAAAGGCTTACAGAAGGCTCGTACTGCCGCATTTGGATTCTCCCCAGCAAGTAGGTTGACCTGTTCAAAGGCTCCTCCATTGGTTTCTACACGGGCAAAGCATCCCATATCAATTATCACCGGTGCAATACGCTCCAACTGGTCTTTGCGGGGCTGGAACTTACCACTTGACTGCCACATGTCACGATAGACGAGGCTAAATTTGATTTTCTTTTTCATAGATGAATAGAATCTATTGTTGTTAAAGTTTCTGCAAAGTTACGAAAAAACAATGATTAAACCGCTGAGAATTGAGAATTATTTATAACTTTGCGGAAAATTTAGATTTGTTATGAAGAAAATCCTATCTTTTTTAATATTATTAGTATTACTGATTGCCTGCGGTCAGAAACGACCACCCAAAGAGGAACTCGCAGAACCTATTAATACTTATCAGAGTCTGCCTGGTGACTCTACTCTCTACGGACTTGCCTGTGACGGGTGTACAGACTCTATCCTGGTTCTATTGCCTTTCGCTGGTGGTGACCCGGATACGTTTGATATCATCAATGCCTATCACGAACGTCAGATATTTGGTCCTCCGAGAATTGGCGACGAACTTGCCGTCATCCTCAATCCCGAGGATAAAGAAGAGGCAATCATGGTCGTGAACATTGAGCGACTACGGGGTAAATGGTGTTACGAGGTAATGCCCACCTTCCGCAATATCAACAAGATGCCGGAGCGCATCCAAAAGAGGATGTTACAACGCATTCCTGATTCTGTCAAGCATTCTATGCTGACCCCACGAGAATATGGTTTCCAACTGAAAAGGGGCTATACCGCACAGAGCATTGGCAGCAGGCGACAGGCAACGTCCGACAATATGAGTCCTGTGCAATATCCCCAACTCAGAAGATATAAGGAATGGCGACTCTTTAACGGTAAACTAATCCTGACGACAGACTCTATCCGTCTTGCCAACGGTAAGAAGGGGCATCCTGAGCAGGACACTGCTGACATCCTACAGTTAAGGCGGGACACATTGGTTCTGAAATTCAAAGACCATGAACAGAAATATTATCGGAAAACAGAGAATCATCAATAATAAACTTATCTATGAAACTAAAAACCATTTATCAGTCATTTGCAGGGCTCCTGACAGGAATACTGCTGACAGGCTGTGGTAGTAATACGCCCACTGCCGAGAAACAACAAGGTCTCACCACTGTCGGTAACCCTTATCTCCCTCTTTGGGAACATATTCCCGACGGAGAACCGTATGTCTTCGAGGATCCTGACCAGCCCGGGAAATATCGTGTGTATATCTATGGTTCGCATGACAGTCGTATCACCGACTATTGTGGACGTGAGCAAGTGGTATGGTCTGCCTCAGTCGACAGCCTCAACAACTGGCGTTATGACGGTGAGATCCTCGCTGTCAGCAAGAATGCCAAGGGGGAGTTTATCAATGAGGACAGTCTTGCTGATGTGCTTTTCGCCCCTGATGTAGCATTAGTGACTGACAAGAATGGAAAGAAGACTTACTACCTCTACCCTAACGACCAGCATGGGGGACGTAACGGACTGATTGCCAAGAGTGATCGTCCTGACGGTCCTTTTGAGGTATGTAACTGGAATAAGGAGAATCCGAATGCTACTGATGGTGTATTACAATTTGACCCGGGTATTCTCGTGGATGACGATGGTAAGGTCTATGGCTATTGGGGCTTCGGACACTCGATGGCTGCAGAACTGGATCCTGCCACCATGGCTACTGTCAAGCCAGGTACGGAGGTGGTGGATGGCATGATATCCGGTTTCAAGGAACCCGGTCAGTTCCGCTTCTTCGAGGCATCCTCTATCCGTAAAGTCAAGGATAAGTATGTGTTTATCTATAGTCGTTTCACGGAGGAGGGAGAGTTCGGACTCCCCACCACCAACTATACCCTCGCCTATGCTTATAGCGACAAACCATTAGGACCTTGGACCTATGGCGGAACGATTATCGACGGTCGTGCCCGTGAGAAGGATGAGCAGGGCAATGTCATTGCCTCTGCCAATGTCTCTGGTAATACCCATGGCAGTATCTGTGAGATCAACGGACAGTGGTATGTGTTCTATCATCGCCAGTCAGGACTCAATGAGTTTGCCCGTCAGGCAATGGTAGCACCTATCACCGTGAAAGTCGAGGAAGGTCCTGGTGGCAAAGTGGAGATCAGCGAGGGCGAATACACCTCCGAGGGCTTTGCTTTGGACGGACTGGACCCCTTCGAGCGTCATTCCGCAGGTATCTGTTGCTGGTACACTGGTCCTAAGGTTGCCATCCACGAGTGGCCTAACAACACGTTCTACGGCTCGTATGTGGCTGCCAGTTACGGTACTGACGATAAGTTTGAGGCACCCTATGACATCCGTAACAACACCAATTTCGTGGTGAACAACACCGATGGTTCTATCGTAGGTTACAAATATTTCAATTTCGATGCCGAGCGAATTGCTAATTCCGCTAATCTGATGCTCGTCCTGCGTCTTATTCCCGAAGGTATTAACGGTACCATAGAGATCATGTTAGACCGTCCTTGGGTATCACAAGGAGGTAAGAAAATCGGTCAGATAGACCTGAAAGCCAATATGGAGAAGAAGGTTTGGGATATGGCTGCAGGTATTTCCAACGAGGCAAAGACAAGTTATCTTGCAGGAAAGCATGCCCTCTTCTTCATCTTTAAGTCTGACACGAAGGAGAAGTCACTCTGCACACTTCAGGACTTCTTATTCACATTTGATAAATAAAGTCGAGATCCCGACATCGCGATATCGCGAGATGTCGGGATCTCGAAGGATTAGACGATCTGATGGCTGAGCATTCGTTGCTCAGCCATTTTCTCATATTTCGTCCCTGGCTGACCGTAGTTGGCATAGGGATAGATACTGATACCGCCACGAGGGGTAAACAAGCCGATGACCTCAATATACTTGGGTTCCATCAGTTTCACCAAGTCTTTCATGATGGTATTCACACAGTCCTCATGGAAATCACCATGGTTACGGAAGGAGAAGAGGTATAGTTTCAGACTCTTCGACTCCACCATCCGCTTCGCAGGGATATACAATATCTTGATCTCCGCAAAGTCGGGCTGTCCTGTAATCGGACAAAGGGACGTGAACTCCGGACAGTTGAACTGTACCCAGTAGTCGTTATCGGGGTGTTTGTTCTCAAAAGTCTCTAACACCTCCGGGGCATAGTCCATCCGATACTCCGTCTTTTTTCCCAGTTGCTGCAGGTTGTCTTGTTCTCTGTTCATATCTTCAGAATATTAAAGATGTTGTAGTTGATGTCACGGTCGAAGACATCCTCATGGTCGTGCCTCTTGGTAAACTCCACTATACGGATGGTGACAGGCAGTACCAGTATCTCATAGAGTGTCTTCAACGTCACCTGTGAGATCATCAAAGAAGGCATCTCCTCCCAAGGGATAACACCACCTAATGCCAAAGGGAAGAAGATGATAGAGTCCACACTCTCACCAAACACCGTACTCAGCACGGCACGAGCCGAGAAGTTCTTACCCTGTGACGACAGTTTCATACGTGACATCACATAGGCATTGGTAAACGAGCCTAAGATGAAGGCGATGAACGAGGCAAGGGCGATACGTGGTGCCAGTCCGAAAATCACATGGAAGCCAGCGTCACCATCCCAGTAGTCAGCACCAGGAATCCAGTCGGCAATAGCCCCCATCAGCACGAAAAAGAAGTTCATCGCAAAACCCATCCAGATAAGCATACGGGTACGCTGGTAGCCCCATACCTCACACACCACATCATTGATGATGTAACTCACTGGGAAAACGATGACACCTGCAGTCAGATTGACTGGTCCGAACGATAATTGCTTTGTCTCCAACACGTTTGCCGTAATCAGGCAGACGCAGAACAGTGTACCGAAAAGCATAAAAAGTACACTGACCTTACTACTTTTTTCTTGTTCCATAAAACCTCTTGTTTTGTTAAAGGGGGTCCACCTGACTATCAGGTTTCGCAAGTACCCCTGCCGTTAAGCGGCTGCAAAGATACGGCTTTTTATGGAATAATCCAAATATAAAGCCATAAATCATTAAAAAGTACAAAATATCATATTGTTGCTTGCGTATGAGGATTAGGTAATTCAATGTACCAATTTAGGAAGTCAAGCACTTCTTCCTCTGTACCATTATTGCTGATGTCACCACTATGAACGATGACATCAGCAATGGGTAATACTCTCTCCATCATTTAACAAGACAATATGCCATTCGTCACCAAACAACTCAGCAAACTTTTCAGGTGCATCTGTATGAATAGGGATAATGGTTTGGGGATGTAACAGACGGAACACCTCACGCATACTTTTGAATTACCTCTGGCAGTTTATTGCTTCTGAATCCATGTGTACGAAAGTCGCCAGTATGGAATGCGTTTACTCCATCAGCCTCGATTTTGAAGGCGTAAGCATCAAAGGCTGAATGATCAACCGTAATAGGCATAATGGAGAAGGGACCAAAAGAGAAGCCTTTCCCTGCTTCGAACGTGTTGGCATGTTGCAACCGCTCTATCATTTCTTGATGTATGCCATCTACAGATTTAAGATGATTAGACAGTACCAATTGAATCTCTCGTCCCACCTTACCAATATATATGGGCAGTTTTTCTGGCAGTTTGGTAATACTGCCAATGTGATCACCATGATAATGTGTAATGAGCAACGCACTCTTCGATATATCACCATGTGTCAAGCCCTCAATCTGCAAATCTCCAGACTTCGGTCCACCTGGCAGTTCTTCGCCATAGTCGACAAACAACCGCCACCCGTTATATTCGTATTCAGTGACACATCCGCCTATCTGGTGAGTGCCGCGATGGATAGTTATTTTCATAATTCTCCTTTCCCTTTTAGAGTATAATCACCTTCATTAAGCCATAAAACTCTCTTATCATAGGCATAATTCACACCATCAACATACTTCTTGTCTTGGTAATATTTAAACACTCTTTTTTGACTATCTAACGTTGGGTGCGACTTATCCGTTGAGTCAAATTGATAGGCAAACATAAATTCAGGCTCAAGAGATGTGTCAATAGTAACCCTTTTGTCTAAAAGACCTAAATCATTCCTCTTCTGCATTAGAACATTGTTCATTTCATTAACAAAAGCAATTCTTGATTCTTTATTATAACCGATTGTGTTTGCAAAAGATTCCGCATGTTCTTGTACTCCAGAAGGATCATTTAGTGCTTTTACTCCTTTCTTCAACTCAATGACGCATAGTTTGTGGTCACAATTCCTGATGGCTATAATATCAAACCTGGGAGTTGGTATAAAGTTATCCTTATTTCTTTTGCCTCTATAATGAAATTGGGATTTTTTACTTACTTGATACTCCAAATCCAAAATAGTATATTCATCTTTATCTGTATTACTTAGGCAGATAGCATGTTGTGCTTTTTTCTCTTCAACACCTTTTCCCTTTAACACATTATTCCAATAGAATTTCATGTCATTTGTAACAAAGTCAACATAGTCAGCAAATTTACCTTCTTTAAACAACTTCTTTGCAGTTTCGCTATTTGCCTTTATAGCATCCCAATCCTCATCGGCTTTGTTTTCACACTTCCTAAAATAATTCTTATCAAACTTCACACGATTCAGAGATTCAACTTCTGCAACATTTCCACCAAGATAATAAATATTGAAGTAATTGTCTCGAATTTGAAGAACGAGATCTTTACTCTGTCTTACTAGTTCAATTAATGGATACAATTTTCCCTCCTTACCTTCTTCTTTCTTTAAACTTTTCAATAAAGATTCATCATGAATACCTCTTTTAAATTGCTTTTCCATAAGATTATTCATTATTTTATATTTTGTACTTCATTTGCATAGCACCACAATGTTCCATCATACCCATGCTGGATAGAAATCTGCTTACCTGCCAATTTTGACATGATTTGAAGATGCCTTGCTTCTTGCTTAGTAAGGAAAACCACGTTCTCATCACTAATCCATTCGCCATTATCATTACGCACCAGATGCCAATGTCTTTCTTGCTCTTTCGTTTCCATCATGCATATTCAAATTGTGGTACATCAATAGTGACATTCTTAGTCTCGTCCCCATCATCCAATGTAGGAACGGACTACATCGCGGAATGTCATACCATCTGAAATCCTCCTGCCTTTTTCGTTAAAGTCAGTAGGTTTGAAGTAATAGGTTTCAGTTATTTCTTTTTCAATCATACATTATAATACATATACGAAGTTACCATGGGATTACTATACAGGATTTCCACATTATTAACTACTCAACCTCATTTTTAACGTATCATAACGGTTCTCCACCTCGAAGGGTTTGAAAGGAAGAAAATCCTGCTATCCCTGCTACAATGTGGCTGAAATGCCGATAAATAAAGGACGGAGCATGTAGCACGATCAAGAATTATCCTGCTACAATGGTGCTACAATCCTGCTACAGGATGAATAGTCCCCCTATCGCACTACTCAAATGGCTGAAATGCCGATGTACAAAGGACGCAGACGGGTAGTGGGATTGAAATGATCGCACTACCATCCCACTACCATCTCCCTACCCAGACAGTAACTGTTTTTTGAGCGGTTTGCTTTCGGCTATAGCCGTTCAGTTGATTGGCTGGAGCCGTTCAGTTGTTTGGCTATAGCCGAACGGTTGAAAGGATGCCACTTTACCCCTCGAAGGTAGGCACTAATACCCCATCAGTAGTAACTGGCTACCCCTACACAAGGCATCTTCATCATCGATCGGAGGCATCGAAGACTTGAATGAGAACGAATAATTTCAAAATTCTTTTGGTTTTCTTCTCACTTAATCGTACCTTTGCAGAAATTATTAATCTTATAAATATGAGAAGACTGATTACTTTAGCACTGTTTGCCGTCACGATGACGGCGCAGGCACAAACTACAATTGACCCCTATCAGCCACTGATGGATGCTTATGACAAACAGGCTGATAACATCCTGAAAGAATATCGCGCCATCCAGCAGAAAGACCCTAATGGCGAACTCCCTGAGAGTAAGGCGAAGGCAAAGATTCTGTCCGACCGTCTGGACTCCATCGGCAATGAGCAGTTGAAACTCATCAAGGAGATTATCCGTGACAACCAGGATAATGACCTGCCTGCCAAATATATCAAGGATGCGATGTACCAGTTCAGTTATGAGGAACTGAAAGCCGCCCTTGACCCTAAGACTGCCTACTACAATCATCCTGACCTGGAGATTCCCAAGAAACTGCTTGGCGGGTTACGAGAAGCGTAAACCAGGTATCCTGTTCCATGAGTTGGAGATGCAGGATGTCGAGGACAAACCTGTAAAACTCAGTCAATGGGTAGGAACCGGTAATTATGTGTTGGTTGATTTCTGGGCATCCTGGTGTGGTCCTTGTCGTCGGGAGATGCCGTTTGTCGTTGCCGCCTATGAGCAATATCACGCTAAAGGCTTCGATGTGGTGGGTGTGTCCTTCGACCAAAAGAAAGACGCATGGGTCAAGGCAATCCAGCAACTGGGTATGAGATGGCACCAGATGAGTGACCTGAAAGGTTGGAAATGTGCCGCTGCCGAAGCCTATGGTGTCAGCAGTATTCCTTCCAATGTCCTCGTTGACCCCACAGGTAAGATTGTCGCCATGGACTTACGAGGTGAGACACTCCTCGGTAAACTGAAAGAAATATACGGAAAATAAAGTCAATTAAAGCCCTTAAACGAGTTGTTTAAGGGCTTTAATCATAGTGAATAAAGGCTTTATTTACCCATTAATAAGCCTGTTCGTGAACACCCTTCACAGCACGTCCACTGGGGTCATTCATATTCTTGAAAGCCTCATCCCATTCCAAAGCGATAGCCGTAGAGCAGGCAACACTCGCCTCACTGGGAACACTACGTGCCGCACTGTCAGAGGGGAAATGCTCCGCAAAGATACTACGATAGTAATACTCCTCCTTATTCTTAGGCGGATTAATAGGGAAGCGTTCCGCAGCATGCGCCATCTGCTCGTCAGTGACAGCCTCCGCAGTGATTTGTTTGAGGGTGTCAATCCACGAATACCCTACCCCGTCACTGAACTGTTCTTTCTGTCTCCATACAATCTCCTCTGGTAACATATCAGCGAAAGCCTCACGGACAATCCGTTTCTCCATCGTCTTTCCCGGACACATCTTCGCTGTGGGATTGGTACGCATGGCGACATCCAAGAACTCCTTGTCGAGGAAGGGCACACGTCCCTCCACGCCCCATGCCGACAGACTCTTATTGGCACGCAGACAGTCGTACAGATGGAGTTTGGAGAGTTTACGCACCGTCTCCTCATGGAAAGCCTTAGCGTCAGGAGCCTTATGGAAATAGAGGTAGCCTCCGAATATCTCATCAGCACCTTCGCCAGAGAGCACCATTTTGATACCCATCGACTTGATGACACGGGCAAGGAGGTACATCGGTGTAGAGGCACGCACCGTGGTGACATCATACGTCTCGATGAAATAGATGACATCACGCAAGGCATCAAGACCTTCCTGAATGGTATAGTTGATCTCATGATGCACCGTACCGATATGATCAGCTACTAACTTTGCTTTCGCCAAATCTGGTGCCCCTTTCAGTCCCACGGCAAAACTATGCAGACGAGGCCAGTAAGCCTTGGTCTGAGAGTTATCCTCAATACGCATCTCAGAATATTTCTCAGCAATAGCGGAGATCACGGAGGAGTCGAGACCACCACTGAGCAGTACGCCATAAGGTACGTCCGACATCAACTGGCGTTTGACAGCCGCTCTCAACGCCTGACGGATATCCTCAGAACTTGCCCCATTGTCCTTGACGGCATCATACGACATCCAGTCACGATGGTAATAGCGTTTTAGTTCATAGTTCATAGTGCATAGTTCATAGTTCACGGGGGGGAGTTCATAGTGCATAGTGCATAGTTCATAGTTATTTTCTTCAGTGCCTTTATGCGCAGCCAACTGTGAACTATGAACTATGAACTTTGAACTCCCATGCAGGTAGTGTCCCGGCAGGAAAGGCTCATAACGCTGGCATTGTCCCTCCAATGCCTTCAACTCTGAGGCGACATAGACGGTACCATCGTCATCATAACCGATATAGAGGGGGATGACCCCTATCGGGTCTCTTGCAATGAGGAACTCTTCCCGTTCCTCGTCATAGAGTACAAAGGCGAAGATACCACTCAACTCCTCCAGGAAGTCAATTCCCTTATCCTGATACAAGGCAAGGATGACCTCACAATCCGAACCCGTCTGGAACGCATACTTCCCCTCATAACGCTTACGAATCTCCTGATGGTTGTAAATCTCTCCATTGACAGCAAGAATCTGTTTGCCGTCTGGAGAGAACAACGGTTGTCCTCCTGACTCTGGGTCGACAATACTCAATCGCTCATGGGCAAGGATTGCCGACTTACCACAATAGATACCACTCCAGTCAGGACCACGATGCCGTATCTTATGACTCATTCCTAACACTTTCTGACGCAGTTGCTGCGTCTGCTCCTTCACGTTTAATATTGCTACGATTCCACACATAATATACTTCTTTTTATAGTTGTAACTTCAATATTTGCTCTACATAATTCACAAAGGCACGATTAACCATCCGTACACCGCCTTTGGTAGGATAATGCCCCGTAAAATACCAGTCACCCGGATGATGCGGACAGGCATGGTGCAGTCCCTCGATACTCTGATAAACCAAGACGACTGGTGTCTTCATCCCTTCTGGACGTAGCATCTCCACCATCTTAGTATTGATCTCTTCTGTAGTAAAAGGCTCATAGATCTGTCGCACATGATTCTCCGACTCTGGGTCTTGTTTGCAGGCATGATAGGTATCGGCGATGAGTTGCTGCATACCACGCTCCTGGATAAGGGCTATCGCGGCACGGAAGGCACAAAGTTCCTCCAACCTTGACATGTCAATACCGTAATAGTCGGGATAACGTATCTGGGGAGAACTGGACACCATCACGATCTGTTTGGGATGCAGACGGTCGAGAATCTTGAAGATACTCTCCCGTAAGGTAGTACCTCTCACAATACTGTCGTCGATGATCACCAGGTTATCCTCATAGGGTGTCAGACTGCCATAGGTGACATCATAGACATGGGCGGCAAGGTCGTTACGCTCTGTACCTTCGGTAATAAAAGTCCGTAACTTGATATCTTTCCACACCACCTTCTCGATACGTACCTCGTGATCCAAGCGACGAAACCCGTCCGTCATGCCATAGAAGGCAACCTCCGCCGTATTGGGTATATAGGAAAAGACAGTATGTGATACTTCCCCGTTGATTGCCTGCATGATCGGTTGCATCAACTGCTCACCCAAACGTTTACGCTCCTGATAGATATCACGGTCAGAGCCCCGACTGAAATAGATACGCTCGAAAGAGCAGGCACTGTACTGTTGGGCTGGTAGTATCTGCTCCAGACATTGTTCCCCATTTTTACGGATCAACAGTGCCTGCCCTGGTTGTAACTCATGAATATCCTCTGCGGTCAGGTCAAACACCGTCTGTATCACTGGACGCTCACTGGCAATCACCACCACCTCGTCATCCTGATAATAGAACGCAGGACGGATGCCCCATGGATCTCGCATGGCAAACATCTCGCCACTTCCTGTCATGCCACACATCACATAACCGCCATCGAAATGCTTCAATGTCTTTTGAAGGACATGCTCCATCCGTATATGGTCTTCGATATACTGTGTGACAGCCGTACCCTCTAACTGTCTCTCCTTTGCCTCCGCATAAAGCCGTTCCGCCTCCCTGTCAAGACGATGTCCCATCAGTTCCAGCATGATATAGGAGTCACCATAGATACGAGGTGACTGTCCCTGACTGGTTAGAAACTGAAAGACCTCCTCGATATTCGTCATATTGAAATTGCCACAAAGACAGAGGTTCTTAGCCCGCCAGTTATTACGACGTAAGAAAGGATGCACAAAGGTCAACCCGCTCTTTCCCGTCGTGGAATAGCGCAGATGCCCCATATATAACTGTCCTGCAAAAGAGTCGTCCGTCCGTTTGAAGATCTCCGTGATTGCCTCTTTTCCCTCGGCACGTTCACGAAACATATACTCCTCACCTGCCGGTGCATCCAGATTAACACAGGCGATACCCGCACCCTCCTGTCCACGGTTATGCTGTTTCTCCATCAACAGATAGAGTTTGTTCAGTCCATACCGCCACGTACCGTATTTCCGTTGGTAGTAGTCTAACGGTTTCAACAGGCGAATCATCGCCACTCCACACTCATGCTTCAACTGTTCCATCACTACAAGTTTTTATAAATGACATAAACAATGGGTGTGGATGAAGCACGGTAGAGGAATACTCTGGATGAAACTGGGTACCGATATACCAGCGTAAGGTGGGAATCTCAACGATTTCCACCAGATGGGCAGTAGGATTGATACCCACCAGTCTCATACCGTTCTGCTCATATTCCTCCGTATATTGGTTATTGAACTCATAGCGATGACGGTGACGCTCCTTGATGAGTGTTTTCTGTCCGTATGCCTCAGCCACCTTACTACCTGCCACCAGTTCACAATCATAGGCTCCTAATCGCATCGTTCCTCCCATCTGGGTGACAGTCTTCTGCTCTTCCATCAAGTCAATGACGGGATGCGTGGTCTGCGCATCCATCTCACAACTGTTGGCATCCTTATAACCCAGTACATTCCTGGCAAACTCTACCACCATCATCTGCATACCGAGACAGATGCCGAAGGTTGGGATGTCATGGGTACGGGTATACTGTGCCGCAATGAGTTTGCCCTTAATACCCCGTTGTCCGAATCCCGGACAGATGATGATACCCGCCATACCATTTAGTTTCTCTGCGACATCCTCATTCGTGATATGCTCACTATTGATGAAATGGAGTCTCACTTTCACATCGTTATAGATGCCTGCGAGATTCAGACTCTCCCGAATACTCTTATACGCATCCTGTAAATCATATTTGCCTACCAGTCCGATATGCACCTCACGGGTGGCGGAACGCTGTTTCCGTATGAAGTCGTGCCACGACTTCATAGCAGGTGTCTCTCCTACTGGAATACCAATCTTCCGCATGATGGCAGCATCAAGTCCTTGTCGCTGCATACTGACTGGTACCTCATAGATACTGGGCATATCCTCACTCTGCACCACACATTCCAAATCGACATTACAGAAAGAGGCTACTTTCATGCGAAGGGCATCATCCAGATGACGCTCGGTACGCAACACAAGGATATCAGGCTGGATACCCATTCCCTGCAACTCCTTGACTGAATGCTGAGTGGGTTTGGTTTTTAACTCATCTGCGGCTTTCAGATAGGGAACGTATGTGAGATGTACACAGACCGCGTTACGTCCTAATTGCCAACGTAACTGTCGGATAGCCTCCATGAAAGGGGCACTCTCAATATCACCGATAGTACCACCTACCTCTGTAATGACGAAATCCAATCCCTCATTCAGTCCTTCCCGTAACATACGACGCTTGATCTCATCAGTGATATGAGGGACTACCTGAATTGTTTTACCCAGATAGTCACCATGTCGTTCCCGGTCAATTACCGTCTTATAGATACGTCCTGTGGTGATGGAGTTATCACGGGTAGTCTCAATACCCGTAAAACGCTCATAGTGTCCCAAGTCCAAATCGGTCTCCATCCCATCCACGGTTACATAGCATTCT
The DNA here is from genome assembly GCA_002353225.1 of Prevotella sp. UBA2755. Lineage (GTDB taxonomy): Bacteria > Bacteroidota > Bacteroidia > Bacteroidales > Bacteroidaceae > Prevotella. Next base: position 44,587 of record DEJF01000060.1, read on the forward strand.
CCATGCTCATAGGGATTCAGTGTCCCTGGGTCGATGTTGATGTAGGGGTCAAACTTCTGTATCGTGACTTTATAGCCACGTGCCTGAAGCAGTTTTCCGATACTGGCGGAAATGATACCCTTTCCTAATGACGAAACAACACCGCCTGTGACGAAGATATACTTAGTTTCCATGTTTTGATTGAATTGAAGTTTACTTTATTTACCTATTGATGTCACTTTGCATATTTCATTCTGCAAAGATAAATCATTTAGAAAGAAGAATCTCTCGTTTTCTTTCTTTTTGTTTCTAAATAATTTAAAAAACTAACAATTTGAAAGAAAACAAAAAGAAACCCTTTTCCTTTGAAAGAAAAAGAGTACAATTCTTGACAAATTGAAAGACAAGAAGATGTTTAATTAAGAACAGACGTTATTATCAGAAGGTTTACACTACTGGACTACAGATGAGGATGGCAACGATCACCCAGTTTAAAATCATTTTCATATCAAATATTATATTTACCGTATTTGTACTTAACCATTTAAGTGAGTTCGGGTTACAAAGTTGCGAAAAAGCAAGCGAAATGCAAAAGGATTTTTTTTGCATTTCGTAATGAGTAAGCATGGCTAGCGACGAGCCAGCCATGCCGAGACACCAGTTTAAAGTGCTTTAAGCGTGAAACCAAAGACAAAATAGGCTTTCTGCGAACAGGGGTTGGCGACCACCTGTGCGAATATCGGGACAGAGAAGGAGTCGGTAATCTTGATATCTTTCGCGGCTTTCAATGCGACATTCGTCACTGCGAAGCCTGAAGTATCATAGAAATCCGTGGCATAGGGCACTACACCTAATGTTCCCGTCCATTCGCATGTGGCAAGGCGGAAAGGGGCATTCACCTCGAAATAGGAGGAATAAGCCCGTTTACCCGACTTGTTGAGTCCGTCGTTGCCTGCGAAGTTGGTGTACCATGCGGCAGAGAGTAGTCCAAAGTCGTAGGCGACTGACGCTTCGAAGACGTGGCTGGTGCTGTGGGCATTATAATAGAAGTAGCGCTTCTCTGGCGAGTCGAACCAATAATCTGTCACTTCGACGGTCAGCCCGCCAACGGTATAGGAGGCGGTGAGATCGAACTCCTTTGTGTCTTCCGACTTGAATCCTACCGAGCCCCATGCCGAGAGGCTGAATCCTCTGTAGGCGATGCCGAGTGTGGGCTGCAGGCTGACATTACCGCAGTCGAGTCCACGCCAGATATACTGACTCACGAAATCGGCTCCAATTGTCGCCTCAATCTTGTCCTGTGCAAGGGCGGTGGCACTTGCCACCAGTCCCATTGCTAAAATAACAATCTTTCTCATACCTTAAAATAACGCTTATAATGACAATTTATTTTTAGTTATAGCAACTCTCTCCATGCTCATAGATATCCAGTCCTTCTTCCTCCACACGAGCCTCCACACGAAGACCATGCAGTTTCTTGATACCATAGAATAATACAAAACCACAGGCGGCTGCCCAAAGGTCGATAACCAGAATACCGAAACACTCTGCACCGAAGAAGCCCCATCCATGTCCATAGAACGCGCCATTACTCGTGGAGAGTAATCCAGTCATCAGTGTTCCTAAGATACCACATACACCATGAACGCTGGAAGCACCGACAGGGTCATCGATATGTAACTTGTGATCGATAAACTCAATCGCAAAGACAAGCACCAGTCCACAGAGCGTTCCAATAATCACGGCACCAATAGGCGATACAAGGTCACAACCTGCTGTGATACCTACCAGACCTGCCAGCACACCATTCAATGTCAGTGACAAAGAAGGTTTTCCATATTTACACCATGTCAGGAACATCGTTGCCGTACCACCTGCCACTGCTGCAAGGTTAGTGGTCAGGAACACATGAGAGATAGCAATACGGTTGACTTCCCCACTAGCGGCAAGTTGCGAGCCCGGGTTGAAGCCAAACCATCCTAACCAAAGGATGAAGACACCCAAGGAAGCAAGAGTAAGGTTGTGACCTGGTATGGCACGACTCTTCTTGTCAGCATCATATTTTCCAATACGGGGACCTAATGCCATGGCACCAACCAAGGCGAGTACCCCACCAACACTGTGTACTATCGCCGAACCTGCGAAATCATGGAACACATCGCCAAAGGTTGTCATCATAAAACTATCGGTAGCATCATTGCATAGCCAACCTCCACCCCACGTCCAGTGTCCTTCCACCGGATAGATTAATAGTGAGATGAACGCACTATAAATCAGATACATCGAGAACTTTGTGCGCTCTGCCATAGCACCACTGACTATCGTTGCTGAGGTAGCACAGAATACGGTCTCAAATATCAAGAAACCCTCTACGGGTAGGTCACCCTTATAGAAAGAGAGGTCACCCCAGTTTGGGGCTCCGATAAACCCGGCACCGTCACTTCCAAACATCAAACCGAAACCTATGAAGAAGAACAATAACGAGCCGAACATGAAGTCGACAAAGTTCTTCATCAATATATTCGCCGTGTTCTTACTACGTGTAAAACCTGCCTCACACAGGGCGAACCCCGGCTGCATCCAAAATACCAACATGGCTGCTAACAGCATCCAAACGGTATCAAGTGATAATCCAATCTCATTCATCATTGTTGTGTTTAAATTGTGTTTGTGTTGTTATCCTATTTCTTATCTTTTAATACAGTGTCACCACTCTCACCAGTACGGATAGAGTAAGTGTTGATCACATCACTGACGAAGATACGTCCATCGCCAATCTCTCCTGTATGGGCTACACTTAGAATCACCTTGATAGTGGGATCCAGTATCACATCCCGACACACGATGGTCAATGCCACCCGCTCTATTACATCCGTACTATACTGGACACCACGATAAATACGCTCCTGACGACTCTGTCCGATACCATGAACGTCATGATACTCAAACCAGTCGATGTCCGAACTCAGCAAAGCCCGCTTCACATCCTCGAACTTCGTCTTACGGATAATTGCCTCAATCTTTTTCATACCTTAATTCCTTTTAATTAATAAATAATGTGTCCGTACGTGACATATTGCCTTTTTCTTTTGCAAAAGTAATTCGTTTTGAAAGAAAACCAACCAGATTCCTTTCGGATTGTTTTTAAATATTTATGCAAACTATCAAATCGTAAGCAAGACTCTTTTCTTGTTTTCATTTTGAAAGAAAAAGAGAATAAAAACATAGCAAATTGAAAGTTGATATTAATTTTCTATTTAAAAACGTCACGAAACCGAATGATTTTCTTTCATTTTGACTTAACTTTGCACCAGAAAACGAAACAAAAGAAAGACTAAACAAGGATAATATGACAAAATGTAAACTTCAAAACGAAAAAAGAGGACTTTATCAAAGCCAGTATGAGCATGACGCTTGCGGTGTGGGTATGATTGTGAATATCCACGGCAACAAGAGTCATGAACTGGTAGATCAGGCATTACGCGTATTAGAGAATATGCGTCATCGCGGTGCTGAAGTCGGCAAGGATGGTGACGGAGCAGGTATCATGGTGCAGATACCGCATGAGTTCATCCTGCTGCAAGGAATCCCTGTACCCGAAAAGGGTAAGTATGGTACCGGTCTGGTATTTCTTCCCAAAGAAGAGAAAGCACAGAGTGAGATCCTCAGTATCATGATTGAGGAGATAGAGCGTGAGGGACTCCAGTTGATGCATCTCCGCAATGTTCCCACCAACCCTGACTGTCTGGGAGACTCCGCATTAAGTACAGAACCTGCCATCAAACAGATCTTCATTACCGGTGTGAGTGATGACAAGGTGAGTACCTTTGCGCGAACCTTATATATTATACGCAAGAAGGTAGAGCGTCGTGTCACCCATCCAGACTTCTATATCTGTTCGTTGAGCAACACAAACATTATATACAAGGGAATGCTGTCGTCCATGCAGGTACGACAATACTATCCCGATCTTACCAACCCCTATTTCACAAGCGGACTGGCGCTGGTGCACTCACGTTTCAGCACAAACACATTCCCCACGTGGTCATTAGCCCAGCCCTTCCGCTTGTTAGCCCATAACGGGGAGATCAATACCATCCGTGGTAACAGGGGATGGATGCAGGCAAGGGAGAGCGTACTGAGCAGTGAGGCATTAGGAGATATCAAGGACATCTCCCCGATTGTTCAGGCTGGCATGTCAGACTCCGCGAGTCTTGATAATGTCATGGAGTTCTTCGTGATGTCTGGATTGTCGCTGCCGCATGCTATGAGTGTATTGGTACCAGAGAGTTTTAATGACAAGAACCCGATATCCGAGGATTTGAAGGCTTTCTACGAATACCACTCTATCCTCATGGAACCATGGGACGGTCCTGCCGCCTTATTATTCAGTGACGGGCGATTCGCCGGTGGCATGCTGGACCGTAACGGACTGCGTCCAGCCCGCTATACCATCACCAAGAACGACACGATAGTCGTGGCGAGTGAGGTGGGCGTGATGGACTTTGACCCGACAGAGATTGCGGAGAAAGGACGTCTGCAACCGGGAAAGATATTGTTGATAGACACCCAGGAAGGTAAGATCTATTATGATGGGGAGATCAAACAGCAACTTGCCAATGAGCATCCCTACCGTCAGTGGCTGAGTACCAATCGTATCCAGTTGGAGAAACTAAAGTCAGGTCGACATATCGAGAACGCGGTCAGCAACCTGCTCCAAAAGGAAATCATGTTCGGTTTTGGAGAAGAGGATGTCACTAATACCATTGCCCCGATGGCTGTTAACGGTCAGGAACCCACTGCCTCTATGGGTAATGACACCCCACTTGCTGTCCTGTCGAGTCAGCCACAGGTGTTCTTCAACTATTTCCGGCAGCAGTTCGCCCAAGTGACGAATCCTGCCATTGACTCCATCCGTGAGGAACTGGTGATGAGTCTGACGGAATATATCGGTCGGGTGGGTTCTGGTATCCTGACACCCGATGAGACCAACTGTAAGATGGTGCGCCTGCCCCACCCCATTTTGAACAACACCCAACTGGATTTACTATGTAATATCCGATACAAGGGATTCAACACCATCAAACTGCCTATTCTCTTTGATGGTAAGAAAGGGGCTGACGGATTGCATGAGGCACTGGAGGCACTCTGTCATCAGGCTGAGAAATCAGTGGATGAGGGATACAACTATATCATCCTGACTGATAAAGACGTGGACGATACCCATGTGGCAATCCCCTCACTTCTTGCCGTCTCTGCCGTTCATCACTATTTGATTAGTGTCGGCAAACGAGTACAGACAGCATTAATTGTGGAGAGCGGAGAGATACGGGAGACCATGCATGCCGCATTGCTGTTGGGATATGGTGCCTCAGCGCTTTGTCCTTATATGGCATTCGCCATCCTTGACGACCTCGTCAAACGCCATAAGATACAGGAGGACTATGCTACGGCGGAGGCGAACTATATCAAGGCAGTGAAGAAAGGACTCTTCAAGATTATGGCGAAGATGGGAATCTCTACTATCCGCAGTTACCGTGGTGCCAAGATCTTCGAGAGTATCGGACTGAGTGAGAGTCTGCTGAAGACCTATTTCGGTACAGAGATCAGTACGGTTGGCGGTATCGGACTGGAGAAGATTGCCAACGATGCCATCACTTTCCATCAGAAGGCTTATGGATTGGATTCCGCTTTCCTGCCTAATCTTGGACAATTCCATTGGCGCAAGGACGGTATCAAGCACGCCTGGAACCCAGAGACGATTGCTACCCTGCAACTTGCTACCCGTACTGGCGACTATGAGAAATTCAAGGCATACACCCGTCTGGTAGACGAGAAGGAGTCTCCACTCTTCATCCGTGACTTCTTCGGATGGAAAAAGAATCCCATCAGTATTGACGAGGTAGAGCCTGTCGAGGAGATTGTCAAGCACTTTGTGGCTGGTGCCATGTCATTTGGTGCATTAAGCAAAGAGGCGCACGAAGCGATCTGTCTTGCCATGAACAAACTCGGTGCACGTTCCAATACAGGTGAAGGTGGTGAGGATGCTGAGCGTTTCCACTCAACGGTTGACGGTATCAGTCTCAACAGTAAGACGAAGCAGGTGGCAAGTGGACGCTTTGGTGTAACCACTGAATATCTGGTGAATGCTGAAGAGATACAGATCAAAGTGGCACAGGGTGCCAAGCCCGGAGAGGGCGGACAGTTGCCTGGCTTTAAAGTCAACGAGGTCATTGCCAAGACCCGTCACAGTATTCCGGGTATCAGTCTGATCAGTCCTCCACCCCATCATGACATTTATAGTATTGAGGATCTCGCCCAGTTGATTTTCGACCTGAAGAATGTCAACCCGAAGGCTGCCATCTCTGTCAAACTGGTTGCCGAGAGTGGTGTGGGAACCATTGCCGCTGGTGTGGCGAAGGCGAAAGCCGACCTTATCATCATCTCTGGTGCTGAGGGTGGAACAGGAGCGAGTCCTGCCTCCAGTATGCGTTTTGCCGGTATCTCTCCTGAAATCGGATTGAGTGAGACCCAGCAGACACTGGTTAAGAACGGACTCCGCTCACAAGTAAGGCTACAAGTGGACGGACAGATCAAGACGGGTCGTGACATCGTACTGATGGCACTGTTAGGAGCCGAGGAGTATGGTTTTGGTACTGCCGCCCTGATAGTGCTGGGGTGTGTGATGATGCGCAAATGCAACCTCAACACTTGTCCGATGGGAGTGGCAACACAGAACCCTGCCCTCCGTAAGCATTTCATTGGACGCTATGAATACCTGGTTAATTTCTTCACCTTCCTCGCTCAGGAAGTTCGTGAGTATCTTGCCGAGATGGGATTCAAACATCTGAATGACATCGTAGGACATACGGAACTGATAGAGACCAAGCCTTCTGTATTGGACTTCAAGCGTCTTTTGAATAAAGAAGAAGGTACACTCCACTTCACGGGAGACATCCATCAGCCAAGCGTACCACTCGGTATGCAAGGCACCATTATTGACGAACAGATGATTGCCGCTGCCGAAAAGGCTATTGACAAGCAAGAGGAGGTAAATCTGGATTACACCATCAAGAACACCAATCGTGCCGTCGGTACAATGCTGTCGGGTGTCATTGCCAAGAAATATGGTGAGCAGGGACTACCAGAAGGGACTATCAATGTCAAGTTCAAGGGTTCTGCCGGACAGTCGTTCGGTGCCTTCCTGACACATGGTATCTCCTTTAAACTGGAAGGTGAGACAAACGATTACTTCGCCAAAGGACTGAGTGGCGGACGTATCGCCATCCTGCCTCCTTCCCGTACCAACTTTGCCGCCGAGGAGAATATCATTGCTGGAAACACAGGACTCTACGGCGCCACCGCTGGTGAGATTTATATCAATGGTAAAGTCGGAGAGCGTTTCGGTGTCCGTAACTCAGGAGCCATTGCCGTTCTGGAGGGTGCTGGTGACCATTGCTGTGAGTATATGACTGGCGGACGGGTCGTCGTACTCGGTGAGACGGGACGTAACTTTGCCGCAGGTATGTCGGGAGGTGTTGCCTACGTTTGGGACAAGAACCATCACTTCGACTATTTCTGCAATATGGATATGGTGGAGATCAATCTCGTGGAGGACAGTGTCAGCCGTAAAGAGTTGCATGAGTTGATTCGCCAGCATTACCTCTATACAGGCTCCAAACTCGCCCGTACCATGTTAGATGAATGGAACCGTTATGTGGAAGACTTCATCCAAGTCGTTCCAATCGAATACAAACGAGTACTGCAAGAAGAGCAGATGAACAAACTAAAACAGAAAATCGCAGACATGCAAAGAGAATATTGATTATGGGAAATCCGAAAGCATTTTTAGAGATACACCGCCAAGAGGCTGGTTATCGTCCTATTCACGATAGAATCCACGATTTTGGAGAAGTGGAACAGACGCTCAACACTCGTGAGCGCAAACTACAGGCAAGCCGTTGTATGGATTGTGGGGTGCCCTTCTGTCACTGGGCATGTCCATTAGGCAACAAGCCCCCTGAGTGGAATGATGCCTTATATCAGGGAGACTGGGAACTCGCCTATCAGTTGTTGAATGCCACGAACCCCTTCCCGGAGTTCACTGGACGTATCTGTCCGGCACTCTGTGAGAAGGCTTGTGTACTGAATCTCGTTGAGCATGAGCCTACCACTAACCGAGAGGACGAGTGTGCGATTACGGAGGCAGCATTCCGTGAGGGCTTTATCACCCTGCATCACCCAGAGCGTAACGGTAAGAAGATTGCAGTGATTGGTAGTGGTCCTGCCGGACTTGCTGCTGCTAACGACCTCAACCTGATGGGTTACCAAGTGACCGTTTTCGAGAAGAACGAGGCGGCTGGCGGACTCCTGCGCTATGGTATTCCTAACTTCAAACTCAACAAGGCGATTATAGACCGTCGCCTCCATCTGTTGGAGCAGGAGGGCATCCAGTTCCGTTATGGCGAAGCCGTTGACTATGCTGCTGTGGCACAGCAGCAGACAGGTCCGTTCGATGCCATCGTCATTGCCACAGGCACTCCTACCGCCCGTGACTTGAAAGTCCCCGGCAGGGAACTGAAAGGTGTACATTTCGCCTTGGAACTCCTTGCCCAACAGAACAGAGTGCTTGCGGGAATGGAGTTTTCTAAGGACGAGCGGATCACGGCAAAGGGCAAGGATGTCCTTGTCATCGGTGGTGGTGATACCGGCTCTGACTGTATCGGTACGGCACATCGTCAGGGATGTAAGAGCGTAACACAAATAGAGATCATGCCGAAACCTGTTGAGGGACCTATTGACCCCAATAACCCTTGGCCTAACTTCCCACGTACCTTAAAGACCACCTCCAGTCATGAGGAGGGATGTATCCGACGCTGGAACATCAACACCTTAGAGTTCATCGGAAAGGATGGTAGACTCACTGGCGTGAAGGTACAGGAGAAAGGGAAAGAGCCGGAGATCATCAAGGCGGAACTGGTGCTCCTTGCCATGGGATTCCTCCGACCAGAACACCCACAATATCCTGAGAACGTATTCGTATGTGGTGATGCTGCCAATGGTGCCTCTCTCGTAGTCCGTGCCATGGCAAGTGGTAAGAATATCGCCAAACAAGTTGACCAATTCCTCACCAAATGACAAAGATCAGATTCACTAAGATGCACGGGGCTGGTAACGATTATATCTATGTCGATACTATGCGATACCCTATACAGAACCCTTCTGAGGCTGCTATCCGATGGAGTGACCGCCACAAGGGTATCGGGTCTGACGGACTGGTACTGATTGGAGCATCCCCTGTGCCAGAGGCTGACTTCTCCATGCGTATCTTCAATGCTGACGGTTCGGAGGCGATGATGTGCGGGAATGCGTCACGCTGCATCGGCAAATACCTATACGAAAGAGAATTGACGACCAATACCCGAATAAAGTTGCTTGCCTTATCGGGCATTAAGACGCTCAACCTTCTCGTCACTGACGGGAAGGTACAGAGCGTCACGGTAGACATGCTGGAACCTGTATTGGAGGACGAGCATCTTTTCGTTCCTACCCGTGGACTCAAAGAGGGAACTTTCGTGTCGATGGGTAATCCGCATTATGTCATCTTTACAGATAACGTGGATCAGGTGGAGGAAATAGGAAAGGTCTTGGAACATCATCCTGCATTCCCTCAGCGTTGCAATATCGAGTTCGCCCAAGTCATGGATGACGGAAACATCCGTACTCGAGTATGGGAACGGGGAAGCGGTATCACTCAGGCATGCGGTACTGGTGCCTGTGCGACGGCTGTCGCCGCCGCTCTCACAGGACGTTCTAATCGACAGACAAAGATCATCATGGATGGTGGTGAACTGACGATTGAATGGCGGGAAAGCGACAACCATGTCTATATGACTGGTCCTGCCGAGTTTGTCTTTGACGGTGAGACCGAACTATGAACTATGAATTATGAACTATGAACTATGAACTATGAACTGAAATAACTATGGCATTAGTAAACGAGCATTTTCTGAAACTCCCAAACAACTACCTGTTTGCCGACATTGCCAAGAAGGTGAATGCCTTTAAGGTGATGCATCCCAAAGCGGATGTCATCTCATTAGGTATTGGGGATGTCACCCAACCACTCTGTCCTGCCGTCATTGAGGCGATGCACAAGGCAGTGGATGAGATGGGTACTGCCGAAGGGTTCAGGGGCTATGGACCAGAACAGGGCTATGAGTTCCTGAGGGAGGCGATCCTGAAGAACGACTTCCTGCCTCGGGGCATCCATCTGGATATTGACGAGATTTTTATTAATGACGGCGCAAAGTCGGATACGGGTAACATCCAAGAACTGATCCGCTGGGATAACAGTATCGGAGTGACCGACCCCATCTATCCCGTCTATATCGACTCGAATGTGATGATTGGACGAGCAGGAGTCTTAAACGACGGACGATGGTCGAATGTCATCTATATGCCGTGTACGGCGGAAAACGGTTTCATACCTGCTATTCCGAAGGACTGTCATGTGGATGTCATCTACCTCTGTTATCCCAACAACCCGACGGGGACGGTCATCTCGAAAGATGAGTTGCGCCGCTGGGTTAATTACGCGTTGAAGAACGACACGCTGATCTTCTATGATGCCGCTTATCAGGCTTATATCACTGACCCGGACATTCCCCGTTCTATCTACGAGATACGAGGAGCCAGAAAGTGCGCCATCGAATTCCATTCGTATTCCAAGACGGCTGGATTCACTGGAGTGCGCTGTGGTTATACCATCGTACCTAAGGATCTGACTGCTGCCACGCTCCAAGGTGAACGTATCCCCTTGAATCCGCTATGGAACAGAAGGCAGTCTACGAAGTTCAATGGCACCAACTATATCTCCCAGCGTGCCGCAGAGGCTATCTACACACCAGAGGGCAAGCAGCAGGTAAAACAGACGATTGACTACTACATGCGGAATGCCCATCTGATGCTCGACACCCTCCGCCGTTTGGGCTTCGAGTGCTATGGAGGTGAGAACGCGCCTTATATCTGGATGCGTACCCCCGACACCTCCTCCTCATGGCAGTTCTTCGAGCAACTCCTTTATGGTGCCAATGTGGTATGTACTCCTGGTGTGGGCTTCGGTCCCAGTGGCGAGGGCTATGTACGCTTCACCGCCTTTGGCAGTCATGAGCATACGGAGGAGGCATTAGACAGAATCAAGAAATGGACAAAATAAGTTATTCACAACACAAACACAAAATGAATATGGAAACATTAAGATTTCAAGTTGTCGGTGAGGCTTTCAAGAAGAAGCCGCTTGACGTAAAGGTACCCGCAGAGAGACCAGCCAGTTATTTCGGTAAGAAGGTCTTCAACCGTGAGAAGATGTATAAGTATCTTCCCAAGGATGTTTATGAGAAAATGATTGACGTGATGGATAACGGTGCACGTCTCGACCGGCAGATTGCAGATGCTGTAGCCGCTGGCATGAAACAGTGGGCTACGGAGAACGGTGTCACTCACTATACGCACTGGTTCCAGCCCCTGACAGAGGGTACCGCTGAGAAACATGACTCGTTTATCGAGCACGACGGCAAGGGTGGTATGGTGGAGGAGTTCACGGGTAAGTTGCTCGTCCAGCAGGAGCCTGACGCTTCCTCGTTCCCCAGTGGTGGTATCCGCTCTACCTTCGAGGCTCGCGGTTATTCCGCATGGGACCCCACCTCACCTGTATTTATCATTGACGACACCTTGTGTATTCCCACTGTGTTCATCAGTTATAGTGGTGAGGCACTCGACTACAAAGCACCGCTGCTTCGTGCGCTCCATGCTGTCAATGTAGCGGCTACCGACGTATGCCACTATTTCGACCCTGAGGTGAAGAAGGTCACTTCCAACCTCGGATGGGAACAGGAGTATTTCCTGGTGGACGAGGGACTCTATGCCGCACGTCCCGACTTGCTGTTGACGGGTCGTACACTGATGGGACATGACTCTGCGAAGAACCAGCAGATGGATGACCACTACTTCGGAAGTATTCCCGAGCGTGTGGCTGCCTTCATGAAGGAACTGGAGATTGTCGCCCTTGAACTGGGCATACCCTGTAAGACCCGTCATAATGAGGTGGCTCCTAACCAGTTTGAGTTGGCTCCTATCTTCGAGGAGACGAACCTTGCCGTCGATCATAACATGCTGCTGATGTCGATGATGAAGCGGGTGGCACGTAAGCATGGGTTCCGTGTGCTGCTCCATGAGAAACCTTTCGATGGCATCAACGGCAGCGGAAAGCATAACAACTGGAGCCTGTCGACGGATAACGGGGTACTGCTGCATGCGCCCGGCAAGACTCCTGAGCAGAACCTGCGCTTCGCCACATTCATCGTCGAGACACTGATGGGTGTATACCGCCATAACGGACTGTTGAAGGCAAGTATCATGTCTGCCACCAACGCCCACCGTCTGGGTGCCAACGAGGCTCCTCCCGCCATCATCTCCTCATTCTTGGGCAAGCAGGTATCGGAACTGCTCGACCACATTGAGAAGGCTGACGTGAAAGACATCCTCGCCATGGCTGGCAAGCAGGGTATGAAGATGGATATCCCGGAGATCCCGGAACTGTTTATCGACAACACCGACCGTAACCGTACGTCACCTTTCGCCTTCACGGGTAACCGCTTTGAGTTCCGTGCCGTCGGCAGCGAGGCTAACTGCGCATCGGCGATGATAGCCCTGAACAGTGCGGTCGCCGAGGCTCTCGTCAACTTCAAGAAACGGGTGGACGCTCGTATTCCTGAGTTCGAGAAGAAACTGGAAGGTACTGGTCATAGTGCTACTTTCCACGCTATCATCGACGTGCTGCGTGAGGATATCAAGACCTGTAAGCCCATCCGCTTCGATGGTAATGGTTATAGCGACGAGTGGGTCGTAGAGGCTACCAAGCGCGGACTGGACGTGGAGAAGTCTTGTCCTGTCATCTTCGAGCGTTACCTTGACGCGGCGAGCATCCAGATGTTCGAGAGCCTGGGTGTGATGACACAGAAGGAGTTGGAGGCACGTAATGAGGTGAAATGGGAGACCTACACGAAGAAAATACAGATTGAGGCTCGTGTACTGGGCGACCTCTCCATGAACCATATCATCCCTGTCGCCACCCGTTACCAGAGTCAACTGCTGAAGAATGTGGAGAACATGGCGGAGGTATTCCCTGTGGAAAAGGCGGAGAAGTTGTCGGCTCGTAATCTGAAACTGATTGAGGAGATTGCCGAGCGCACCTCGTCTATCGAGCGTCAGGTGGAGGAACTGGTCAATGCCCGTAAACTGGCGAACAAGATTATGGATGAGCATGAGAAGGCGATTGCCTACCACGACAAGGTGGAGCCGAAACTCGACGACATCCGTTATCAGATTGACAAACTGGAACTGATCGTTGACGACGCTCTGTGGCCGCTGCCTAAGTATCGTGAACTGCTGTTCATCCGATAAAGAGAGATTCAGGCAACTACTTCTTTTTTTGGTTGTTTGAAGTTTGCGAAAGGCGGGAGCAGAACCAAGACCGCTTGTGTTCTGCCGAGCCGAAGACAAACTCGAACGTGAGTTCAAGTTTGCGAGGGACCTTGACGCTGGGACAGCGCCAGGTCCTTTTTTTCATTGTTCCGATATCTGTTATGGGTGTACTCCGATGCCTCCTATGGATCACGCAAGGCATCCTTTAGGGGGTAAAGGAACTATCCCCAAGGGGCTTAGAGATAATCCCCAAGCCCCACGAAACCCGTACTTTCGACCCCTGGAGGCGGCACCTTCGCCCCACGGAGCCCAGGGCTTCGGGCCACGGAGCCTAGGGCTTCACAACCCACATGCTGTGTCTCTGTGCTGAATAAAAAAAGAATTTCGCAAAAACATATAACCATATAACATGACAGGGCGCAAACCTCGATAAACAGAGGCTTTAAAGCATGTTATATGGTTATATGTTTTTGCGAAATACGTAAGTGTTCTTCAAATTTCTGATACTCTTTTTAAACAATACGAGCATCAGAATTTTTATTCCGCCAGTCATATTTTCAAATAACATTGTCGTATTTGACTAAGAGTGGATCATTCAGAGTCTGTCAATTTAAGGAGAGAGTCTTCTAACTATTTGAAGCCTTGAAGATACTTTCGCTCGAAAGTAAAAATAAAAAAGTTCCTGTTTTATTTTGTATTTTACTCGCTTATTCGTATCTTTGCACTAAGCATCGCCCGAATGCTTTAGAGAAAGTGGGTGGTGTACTTTAGTGGAAAAAACAAAGAAGCGTTATGCTTTTCTTGTATCTAGAAACCTGAGAAATTTCAAAAGTACGACAAGAGAACATGATAGCTTCCACGTTATAGCGTGGAATGTTATCCTATCTCCCGTACAAGGTTTTCTCAGGACCTCTAGATGAAGATGGACATACAGTTCCACGCTTCATAATTAACAAGTTGTCTTCTAAGGGACTGGGAGGATGGGACTTTTGATACAATAAAACTACAAATTATGGACTTTAAAGATTCTATTTTCCAATTAGCTGAGAGAGTGTCCTCTTTGAAAGAATCTATCCAAACAGAGGAAGCAACGAAGAATGCATTTATCATGCCATTTATACAGATTCTCGGTTATGATGTGTTTAACCCGCTAGAAGTCGTTCCTGAGATGGATTGCGATATTGCAAAGAAGAAAGGCGAGAAGATTGATTATGCAATTATGAAAGATGGCTCCCCCATTATGTTGATTGAGTGCAAACACTGGAAGCAGGACTTAAACTTGCATGACAATCAGTTGAAGAGGTATTATGTTGCATCGAAGGCAAAATTTGGACTGTTGACAAATGGTATTGTTTACAGATTCTATACTGATTTAATAAAGGAAAATATCATGGACGATGTTCCTTTCCTTGAGTTCAATTTGGAAAAGATAAGAGAAACACAAATTGAGGAAGTTAAGAAATTCTGTAAGGAGAACTTTGACCTTGAAAACATCCTAAGCAGTGCGAATGAACTAAAATACATGTCGGAAGTCAAGAAAATCATCCGTTCAGAATTTGACGAACCATCTCCAGAACTAGTCAAAATACTGACCAAACGTGTATATGAAGGCATTGTTACTCAAAAGGTGTTAGACCAGTTTACAGACATTGTAGAACGAGCTTTGAAGAGTCATATCAACGATGTGATGAGTGAAAAGCTAGGTATTGCTATTAAAGCTACAGAAGTGGCTGGAGCTCCTATTCAAACGCCACCGACAGCACAAGAGCAGAAAGAAGAGGAACCAAAGAAAGATGACGAGAAAGCTTCTAAGATAAATACAACAATGGAGGAGATGGAGGGTTATTACATAGTGAAGAGTATCGTATGTGAGGTCATTTCATCCGAGCGTATCACATATCGCGACTCACAGTCCTATTTTGCCATATTTGCTGATGACAACAATCGCAGACCTATTTGCAGGTTGCATTTTAATAACATCAACAATAAACGAATCGGCTTTGTTGACGAGAACAGGAATGAACAAATGGAAACCATAAAAAAAATAGATGACATATACAATTTTAAGAAACAACTGATAGAGGCTGCAAAACGATATGTTTAAATGAATCAGACCTTAAGGAGGAAGCCTGTCTCATACAATACATAGCTGAGCAAAAAGAAATAGATAATAATTTAATTGATTCACAAATGAAGAAAATACTTATATTATTGGCATTGCTTGCTACCCAAAGCCTATATGCACAGCATTGGACTAAAGAAACAGAATCTGGAGACGAATTGTTAGGAACATCAGATAGAGTTAAATTTAAATATGTTGATTCTATTAATGTTCAAGCTTTTGCGTTTTATAGTGATGGTGACTATTGGAAAATAGGTATTGGCAGAGACGTGTTTCAGCCAGACAAACGTGGTACTTTAATTAGAAAAACCCTTAACCATGCGACTTACGCATTAATTGGATTTTATGATGAGTACAACCAATTATTAGAGAAATGGGAAAACTGTCTTTTGCAATTAACACAAGGACTACGTGTTGCCGAAACAGCGAAGAATATTTGGGGGAAAACAACGAAAGGTACACGTGAAGTCGTTCCGTATTTAAAGAACCATAAGGGATATGTGCGTATCGTTGTACCTGTTGTGAGAGGTAAAGATTTTGATATTAAAATCCCTTGTCTTAATAACGAATAAGGAAATAAAGCTATATAAGATAATAGCTAACCAATAAGCGAGATGGCAAAAGAACAATTCAACAAGATTTAAAAAAATAAGTAGAACTACAAGATATGATAAAAATGAAAACAACTTTACTAATTACTCTGCTATTATCGATGACAGTGGCGAATGCACAAGAATTTGAATTGAACGAAAAAGGTGCTTATGAGCGGCAAGAAGTTATTCAAGTGGAGGGAGCAACAGCAATTCAGTTATACGATCGAGCAATGATCGCCTTGTCTGACTGGACTGGGTCTGACGGCAAAGCGAAAGTGGGTATTGACTATCAGAACCAAGAAACTCACACACTTATATACAAAGGAATGTTCTATCTTGGCTACAAACGTGTAATTATAAACGGATGGGATCGTTATGGCAACTTTACATTACGAATACGTTGCAAGGACGGACGTGTTCAATTAACTTTAACAGTCCCCACAGTGACTTGTATTTACGACAAGGATGGCACCACAAAAGTTTATGGGCTACCAGAAGTATTAGGCGAAAAAGAAAAAGCAGGAAAGAAAAAGAAGGAACGAATGGAAAAATTGATAGACAATCTTAAAAACAATGCCGACACGATATTTGTCGCTATGGGTCTAAAACTAAAGGGTGACAATTCTGATGATGACTTCTAAATAGTTTTAATTGAAACTAGTTTGTTTTAATGAATAATAAAAATGCAGGGCAATAAAAGTCCTGCATTACCGCTTTCGCCCAAGCTTAGATGCTCAACAATGCCGGGGCTATTCTAACAAGTTACCAATGTCCCATCTCAAGAATTCTTCGATGGGGACTCCACCGGAACCGACGACAAATGATTGTTTGGGATGGAATCTGTCACGGAATACGAAAAGCCCTTCATTGGTTGTCCTTCGCCCGCTTTTAACTTCTATAGCTATGCACTGTTTGTTGTATTCGATGATAAAATCAACTTCGTCTTCCCTCTCACGCCAATAGTACAATTTGTAATCATATTCGTCTTCCTGATTTAACAGATAGGCACCTACGGCACTCTCCACCCATCGTCCCCAAAGTTTGGGCGTGGTAAATGCCTTGTTGAAAGTTGTGCCAGACTGCGCAGAGAACAGTGCGGTGTTATAGACCATAAGTTTTGGGACAGAGTTGTATTTTCGTGCATCATCGGAAGCATATTTCTGTAAGCCACATATCAATCTCGATTCATCAAGGGTCGAAAGATAACCAGCCAGTGTTGTAACATTACCAGCATCCTGCAACTGCCCCAACATTTTGTTAAGAGAAAGTTCCTCGCTGGAATAGGTACAACCAAGTTCAAACATCTGTTTCATCAATGCTGGCTTATAAACGGTTTTAGTCTGGAGAACGTCGCGCTCAATGGCAGGAGCAATAATGCTGTCCTTGACGTATCGACGCCAACGGCGCTCGTCGTTGATATATTTTGCACCTCCAGGATAGCCACCAAAATAGATGAAGTGATCAACGTCCATGTTAAAGGCTTCGTGCATTTCTGCATAGCTCCAGTGAGACATACGGATTAGTTCATAACGCCCAGCCAATGATTCGGTTAGTCCATCCTTCAGCAGCAAACGTGAAGAGCCAAGGATAACAACCTTCAGATTAAGGTCATTGAATGTGTCTTCGTCCCATTCCTTCTTTACTGCCTCGCTCCAATTATCCAACTTGTGAACCTCGTCAATCACAAGCAGATACTCGTCCATTTTTGCCGCCTTCATTCTTGCGCGGGCAGTAGCCCACATCTCGCCTATCCATGCGTTGTTTGTCTCTTCAACATTATCTGCACTGACCAATAGGTGAGGGATGGTTGTCTCCTGCAGCACCTGCTTGACCAGCGTTGACTTGCCTACCTGACGCGGACCGGATATAACTTGTATCTTATCACGCGGCTCCAATATACGTGAGAATAATTCTTTGAATTGCGCTCTTTTAAACATAACTATCTGATTTTACGGAACAAAGATAAGCAAAATTCTCAAATCTACCAAACAAAATTCTCAAAAGATTCAAGAAAAATTCTCAAAAGTTCACACAGAGGGTCAGACCCTATGTGAACGAAAAAGTCCTCGACATGACCGAAAATCGGATGCCGAGGGATGAAACTCTGAAACTAGTTTCAGTGAATTATATAAATTTGTTATTTTTGTGCTCCGAAAGAGGATGCTCACACATTACTCAACAGCCAACCAACATAGACGAGATAGCCGACGACTAACAGGAGTCCCTCCCAACGCTCTACGGTATACTTCGTACGGGAGAACAGCCAGACGAGGACGACGGAGCTGAGCATCAACGAGAAGTCAATCATCGTGATACCTTGTATCTGCATGGGACTGATGGTGGCGGTGAGTCCTAATATCATCAGGATATTAAAGACATTGGAGCCGATGACATTGCCGATAGCGATGGCAGACTGTCCCTTGCGTGCTGCTACGACACTGGTGGCAAGCTCTGGCAGTGAGGTACCTCCTGCTACGATGGTCAGACCGACAACACCTTCGCTGATGCCCAGGGAATAGGCGACACGTGAGGCGGAATCGACAAAGATATTACTGCCAATCACCAATAGGGCGAGTCCCAGAAATACGAAGAACGCACTCATCCAGGGATTAATCGTCTTGATTTCTGTTGCTGGTTCTGCCTTTCCACCCTTTGCCTGCGACAGAGTATAGTACATGAAGGCGGCAAAACCTGCCAACAGGATGACACCGTCGATACGTCCGAGGAAGGAGTCGAGTGCCAGCAGGGGTAATAGGACTGAGGCAAAGACGGCAAAAGGTATGTCTTTACGAACAGTGCTCTTGCTAATGGTCATCGGTGCCACCATGGCGGCACATCCCACTATCAGCATGGCATTCATGGTATTGGAACCCACCACGTTACCGATAGCCATACCCGAAGTGCCCTTGAGTGCGGACACCAGACTGACGAAGAGCTCTGGAGCGGAGGTGCCTGCGGCAACGATGGTCAAACCAATGATAATCTCCGGTACATTCATACGACGAGCCAAAGCGGAGGCTCCCTCTGTCAGGCGATCAGCCCCATAGAGTACCATCGCCACACCTGCTATGATCAGCACAATATCTATCAACATAATCTCCCTATATTATAGCCGCCTCTTAATCAAGGGACTCAAAATCTTCTGAATCAAAATCAAAATCATCATAACCTTCCAAGGAAGGACCTATGAACTCGTCCAGAGCACGACGCTCTTTCTTAGTAGGACGACCCGTGCCACGGGCACGGTCGATGAACCCACTGATGCGGTTCATCTCCAGCAACTCATACTGGTCGGCGGGAGTCACATTCTCATAGATCTCCGGGATGAGTTTCGCCCCCACCCTCTGCTCAATGGTCTTCAGTATCTTAAAAGAATAGGTCACGGGAGGTTTGCGGACACTGACGACCTCACCCACCTTCACCATCCGGGAGGGTTTGACGTTCATGCCGTTCATCGTCACACGACCGTTCTTGATGGCATCAACGGCGATACTACGCGTCTTGAAGATACGTGCAGCCCACAGCCACTTGTCAACTCTTGCTTCCTCCATTCTTACCTAATTTATTATATTGGTTCATGGTGATGTCAATACCTGCCAGTACGAAACTCTTGATGATATCCACCCCTAAGTCGATGGCTGGCTGCAGCACCTTCAGTTCCTCCTCACCATAACGTCCTAAGACATAGTCAATCTGCATACCCTGCGGATAATCATTACCGATACCCATCCGCAGACGGGCATAGTTCTGTCCGATGAGTTGCTGGATATGTCCCAGACCGTTATGACCGCCATTGGAGCCGTTCGCCTTCAAGCGGAACTGTCCCAAGGGAATCGCCACGTCATCGCTGATGACCAGCAGACGACACTGGTCGATATTCTCCTTGTTGAGCCAGTAGCGTACCGCATTACCGCTGAGGTTCATATAAGTAGAGGGTTTGAGGAGAAACACCTTACGACCTTTAAGACTCGTCTCGCCTACAAAGCCATAGCGCTTATCCTCAAAAACGATATTGGACGCCTTTGCGAAAGCGTCCAATACCATAAATCCTGTATTGTGGCGGGTCATGTCGTACTCGTCGCCGACGTTTCCCAAACCAACAATTAAATACTTGTCCATTCTATTCTATTACTGAGCAGCCTCATCTGCTGACGCAGCCGAACGAGAAGCACGTGTTGTTCTAACAGAACATACGATAACCTCCTTCGGAGTAGCAATCTCCAGACCCTCGAAACTCAGTGAGCCCACCTTGATGCTCTTGCCGAGTTCCAAAGAGGTAACGTCGATCTCGAGCACCTCAGGAATATTCTTATAAGGAGCGGTAACGTTGATCTTACGGATCTGCAACTGGAGTTTACCACCATCACGTACACCCTGAGCGTGACCAGTCAGTTTCACAGGAATACCAACAGTGATGTTCTTAGTCTCGTTGATCTCGTAGAAGTCAGCGTGAATCAGCGCGTCTGTTGTGGGATGGAATTGGAGTTCCTTGATGATAGCCTTGTGCTCCTTACCGTCAACAGTAATGTTTACCACATATACATGAGGAGAGTAAATCACCTTACGCATCTCTGCCATAGGAACAGCAAAAGAGAATGCCTCGGGAAGATTCTTGTCATCCTTTGACTCACCATACAGATTACAGGGTACCAAACCCTCCTTGCGAAGCAACTTAGAGGCTTTCTTGCCTGTCTCGGTGCGCTTCTGACCGTTTACACTAATTTCTTTCATAATTTAATTGTGTTACTCTAAATTAAGTTATACATTTTGCTTAATTCACCATCACACGATGCGAAAAGCGGGTGCAAAGGTACGAAATATTATTGATAATGAGCAAGTGATAACTGAAAAAATTAAAAAATACCACAATTTTCTTGCATGATAGGGGATTTCTTCGTATTTTTGCAGGTGATAAGAGTATCAAATATACTATTCTGGAGAAATATGATTAATCGTGAACTCATTAGAACAAAGGTTGTCCAGTTAACCTATGCGTACTATCAAAACGGGAACAATAACATGGAGATGGCGGAGAAAGAACTAATCTTCAGCCTGTCTAAAGCGTATGACCTTTATAATTATCTGTTAGCACTCATTGTGGCTATCACCAAAGAGGCACGCCGTTATTTGGAGGTGGCTCAGTCAAAGGCACAGCGCGAAGGCACGGAGATGCCCTCTCAGAAATTCGCATACAACCGTTTTGCCCTTCAACTGGAAGAGAACAAGATGTTGAATGACTTTTTAGAGACCAAGAAACTGAATTGGGATGACGAGCCTGAATTCCTTAAAAAGATATATCACCAGATTATAGACAGTCAGATTTATCAGGAATACATGGCGTCCGAGGAGGACGACTATGCCACCGATCGTGAGGTTTGGCGCAAACTATACCGCACATTGATTCAGGAAAGCAGCGACCTTGACGGTTTGTTGGAGGAGCAGAGCCTGTATTGGAACGACGACAAGGAAGTGGTGGACACTTTTGTTTTGAAGACCATCAAGCGCTTTGAGGAGAAAAACCACTCGAAACAGGAATTATTACCTGAATATAGTAATGAGGAGGACAAGGACTATGCCCGCAAACTGTTCCGTGCCACCATCCTGAATGCTGACGAGTATCAGCATTATATGTCTGAGGCGTCACAGAACTGGGACTTCTCCCGTCTTGCCTATATGGATATTGTCATTATGCAGATCGCCATTGCAGAGATGATGACATTCCCCAGCATTCCTATCACAGTGACCATCAATGAGTTTGTGGAGATGGCAAAACTCTACTCCACCCCACGCAGCGGAGGATATATCAACGGCATGCTTGACGCTATCGCCCGCCACCTTATAAAAAGCGGTAAACTGCTGAAACACATGGATGAGAAAATGGAAAGTTAAGAACATTGGAATAACGAAATAACGAAGAATATAAACTATGACACAAATGATTCTCGCTGCACAAGCCGCGCAGGGCGGTGGCAGCATGACCAGTTTTATTATTATGATGGTGGCTATCTTCGCCATCATGTATTTCTTTATGATTAAGCCCCAACAGAAACGCCAGAAGGAGATTCAGAATTTCCAGAACTCACTGGCTGAAGGCACTCCTGTCGTGACTGGTGGTGGCATCTATGGAACTGTCAAGAAGATAGACCTTGCCACTGGTATTATTGAGGTAAAGATTGCCGACGGTGTCGTTGTCCGTGTAGACAAAGGCTCTGTATTCAAAGACATGGCAAGCACACCCATACAGAAATAAGACCAGGATAAGGGGTAGATAATAGGTGATGGAGGTTAACCGAATATCATTATATATCAAAAATATCTTGTTCAATAAAATGAGCAAGGAGATTTTGATATTTGTCTTCTTCCTCATCTTATCGGGTATCTTTTGGCTCATCCTCACCTTGAATGAGACTTATGAGCGTGAAATCAAGGTGACTATGCAGATTAAAGGTATTCCCAAGAACGTGGTGCTGACCTCCGATGAGGTTGACACGCTGCGTGTCATGGTCAGGGACAAAGGTTGGGTATTGATAAGATATCTATACGAAAAGGAGCGCAATATCAACATCTCCTTTAAGAACCATGACCGAGGGAACGGATATGGTATTGCCTCTTCCTCTGATGTCAAGCGACTGGTTATCCAGCAGATGGAGATGTCTACGACCGTTAATTCCGTAAAACCCGACCGCATAGAGTTCTTCTATAATAACGGAGAGCGGAAGAGGGTTCCTGTCAGGTGGGCTGGTCGTGTAATTCCTGAACAACTGTACTTCATCTCCCACGTCCAGTATTGGCCTGACAGCGTGGACATCTATTCCTCCAAGGAGAAGTTAGACAGCATCAACGCCATCTATACAGAGCCGCTGAACTATGTGGGATTCCGTGACACGCTGATTGTCAATTGCAAGGCATCCCATCCCAAAGATGTCAAAGTGGTTCCTGAGCAGGTCCGTGTAGGATTTTTCACTGATGTACTCACAGAGGAGAGCATTGATGGTATTCCTATCAAGGCAGTGAATATGCCGGAAGGCAAAGTGCTACGTACCTTCCCACCCAAGGTAAAGGTACATTTCGTCACTGGTGTCAGCCAATTCCATTCCCTTCGCCCAGAGGATTTCACTGTCATTGCGGACTATCATGAGATCAGCCAGAATCCGTCAGACAAATGCAATATCTACCTGAAAGTGATTCCCCATGGCATCAGTCGTGCGACATTGGCAACCAAACAAGTAGACTATCTGATAGAGGAACAGGAATGAAGATAGGTATCACCGGAGGTATAGGGTCGGGGAAGAGTTATGTCTGCAAACGGCTGGCTCGACATGGCATTGAGGTCTATGACTGTGATGCCGCGGCAAAACAACTTATTCGCACTTCACCTATTTTATATAAGGAACTCACTGCGTTGATAGGACCTGACACCTATCAGGACGGACAACTCAACAAAGCGGCTGTTGCCCAGTTCCTGCTACAGAGCGAGGATAATGCCAAGGCGATAGACGCCATTGTCCATCCTGCCGTCTTCCGCGACTTTGAAGCGAGCGGTATGACATGGATGGAGAGTGCCATCATGTATGAGTCGGGTATCTACCAGTTGGTTGATAAAGTCATCGTAGTAACCGCCCCTGAGGAGATACGTATTCAGCGTGTGATGCATCGTGACCATATCACCCGTGAGAAGGTGCTGCAATGGATGCAACGCCAACTGCCACAGGAAGAGGTCATCTGCAGAGCCGACTATGAGATTGTCAACGACGGCATATCCGATATTGACGAGCAGTTGGCTCATGTCCTCGAAATATTGAACTATTGAAAAAACAATAAAAAAAACAACAAAGTAATATGAAACAGACCATTTTAGCCATCTCGGGCAAACCGGGACTTTACAAACTCGTATCACGTTCCAAGAACAGTCTTATTGTGGAGGCTCTTGACGGAACAGGCAAGCGTATGCCCGCCTTCGGCACTGACCGTATCACCTCTCTTGCCGATATCGCTATGTTCACAGAGACTGATGATGTCCCCTTGATGAAGGTTCTCGCCTCATTGCGTGACCTGGAGAAAGGAAAGAATGCCAGCCTCAACTACAAGAAGGCAACACCCAAGGAACTGCACGACTATTTCACGAAAGTCTTACCAGAATGGGACCAGGAGCGCGTTCACAACAGTGATATCAAGAAGTTCCTGCAGTGGTATGACATCCTCATCAATGCAGGCATCACAGACTTTGAAGAGGAGATGGCACCCACAGAGGGTGATAACGTTGACGACCGAAAGGAAGAATAATCAAAGAAAAGGCACTTCGTGAAGTGCCTTTCCTTTTTTTCTTAGAACCTTGGACGTCCGAAACCACCGCCCCCACCAGGACGACCGCCAGGACCACCGAAGCCACCACCCCGGCGACCACCAGGTCCACCTTCATGTCCTCTCGGACCTCCATTCTTACCACCGAAAATGTTCAGCCGATAGATGACATGCAGCATCGCATAGTTGGTAATAGCATTATACTCCGTATCGCTGCGACGCATGGCATCCACCGTACGACTGAATGTAGACTGCTGATGGAGGATGTCATACATCTGAAGCGAGAGTGTCAGCGCATTCCCTCGCAGGAACGACTGTGACGCCTGTGCGTTCCATATCAGCTCATTGGTATTCATCGACGCATCGTTATAGCCACGGCGACTATTCATATTCATGCTCGTTGACAGTTGCGTACCCCAAGGTGCTGTCAGTTGCAGACTGCCACCGTACGAGAATGTCCAGGTGTCGAGGTTGTTATTACTCTGCAACTCACTACGGGCATGCATATACTCCAGTGAGCCGTTCAGCTCCACCTCCAGCCAGTCGTTACGATAGCTGCCGGCAAGGCGCTCTCCGATTGTCGTCGTACGGGTTGTCGATTTCTGGGAGTCTTCATTCCTGCTGACACTTACATATCCCACGTTATTATTATATCGGAGCGTTGTAAACGTGTTGACATTGAAGTAACCCGCAGAGTCGATGGCTGTATTGAACATAAACATACCGAACGTGTTCCAGTTGCCGTTGATATTCTCCGGTCTGATGGTACTTCCACCCGACTGCTCGTTATACGTCACCATATTAGAGATAGAGTTACGTGTTGTCGAGAAATTGACGTGTGCCATGATACTCCGCTGATGGTTCTGGATATAGTTATTATAGAACAGGCGGAAGTTCTGTGTGAACGAGGGTTTCAGTCCCGGGTTACCCTTCCGGATGTTCAGCGGGTCACTGTCATCCGTGATGTCCAACAGGTCACTCATTGACGGCTGACTGCTGTTGGCACGGTAGGTGAAGCGCAACTGGCTCACCTTCGAGATCTTCCAACGGAAGTCGGCTGTAGGTGCGAAATTCGTCACCGTGCGTACTGTATCGGTATGCACGCCCTGATAGTCTTGTGTGAAATGTGAGCGCTGCGGCAGCACCTGGAAGCCCACATTCAGATTATAAGCCTTACGGACGATGCGTAACATAATCTCTGCCGTATGGTTGTAGTTACGATATTCTGAGAAGCGGCTCAGTTTGTCATCCTTATAAGAATCATAAGGATAGCCGACCTGTCTCAGGTAGTCATCCCATCCACGATATTGGGGCTCGATGCCAAAGAAGTCGATATACTTTTGGGTGAATATATTGCTCAAATCATACGTAGCACGGTCACTTTTCCTATAACTATACTGGTACTGGTAACTGAACTGCAGGTATGTCTGCCGGAAGATAGGCTCGCTATAGGTGGCACGGATGCCATAGTTCCAGTTTTTCGTCGGTGTCACCGCATAGCGGTTTGTCTGATGCGTAGAGTCCTCCCCATGCTGGTTCACCAATTGGAAATACTCCACCAGACTGTTAGTAAACGACTTATCCATGCCGTCTCCCACATTACCGGAGAAACGCAGGGTGACGTTCCTGCCACTGTTGTTCAGCCGACGGTTCAGTTGCAACCATCCCCCCATACTCTTCGAGTCGCCATAGGTGACGGAGTTACTGCGGTCCCTGTTGATCACGACATCCTTGTCAACAAGCGTTTCCAACGCACTATCGTCCAGCGGGTCCTTCACCCACCGGTATGGGTCATCATCCATCGTGAGGGAGACTCCCTCCGACAAGCCATCACTTGAGTTGTAATTGAACTGTGGGCGCATCATGATATTCGTCATCGAGTCAGGTGTCCATTCCAAGCGGAAACGGGCATCCCAACTGTTTGAACGGGAGAGATTACTGCGCAGGCTATTTTTGAACGTAGACGAAGACCCCGTCATGAAATTCTCCGAAGAGGTGCGTACCACGGCATCCCCATCGCTATGGTTCCAGCGGATGCTGGCATCAAACTTCAACAAGTCTTTCTTCTCGTAGTTGAGATTGAAACCTGCCATCTTCGTTGCTGTCAGTCCCTGTCTGCCACCTCCGAATCGACCGCCTCCACCTCCAGGGAAGCCCATGTCGTTCACGTTATTGGCACTCAAAGGTACGAAAATCTTCAGGTCAGAACTCTGCATACCGGCAAAGACACGTCCACTATAACGCTTACGGGTTCCTGCCGCCAGGTCGGCATTCAGCATGAATCCCTTGTTCATGCCTCGCTTGATACCGAAATCAAGCACCGTTTCCTCTTCGCCGTCATCAATACCACTGACACGGGCAAGGTCACTCTTCTGGTCATAAGCCTTCACACGTTCCACGATAGAGGTAGGAAGGTTCTTCATGGCCGTCTTCGTATCACCTGTCATGAACTCCTTACCATCGATCAGGATTTTCTTCACCTCCTTACCATTGATGGTCACCTTACCGTCATCATCCACCTGAGCACCTGGCAGTTTACGCACCAGTTCCTCTATCACTGAGCCTTCAGGGGTACGATAGGCAGAGGCATTATATACAAAGGTATCTTCTTTCAAAGTCACTTTGGAAGCCTGTCCTGTCACTGTGGCTCCCTTCAGCATAATGGCATCTGGCTTAAGATCAATAGTACCCAAGGCAATATCCTTGTCGGCAGTCACTTTTACCGTCTTGGTAAAAGGCTTAAAACCCACACAAGTCACTTGTACGATATAAGTCCCGGCAGCAGGTGCCTTGACGCGGAAGTTACCGTCAAGATTGGTTAAGGAACCTGTCACCATCGTACTATCCTGTTTTAACAGTCTGACAGTTGTCTGTGCCACAGGCTCTTGAGAATCACTCTCAATCACTTTACCTGTGATGTTTCGTTGTGCCATCGCCTGTATTCCTGATACAGCCATGAGCATGAACAGCAATAATTTCTTCATCTTTTATGTTGATTACTGACTTTGGACGCTCCCCAAACCCGAAAGTTTAACGATATAAATCAAAAAAGTTGTCTTCCCGACAATTATTCCACAATTTTATAGAAGTATTTGCAAATTTTATATTAATTTTGCATCCGCAAATGGAACAACAGAAGGTCATTTTCTCTGAAAACCTGCGTGCGACGCTGGGAGAAACCGTGAGTGAATGTGCTCACGACCGCTTATTGGTACTTGTCGACGAGACAACCCGTGACTGTTGTCTCCCCGTCATCAGTGACTTCGACTGCATGAAAGAGGCACAGGTCATTACCATCCCTGCGACAGACACCCATAAGACACTGGAGTCGCTTGCCCATGTTTGGAGTGAGATGCAACAGTTTGGCGCTACCCGCCATTCCCTGATGATCAACCTCGGAGGTGGTATGGTGACTGACTTAGGCGGTTTCGCTGCCTCCACTTTCAAGCGTGGTATACCTTATATTAACATACCCACCACCCTGCTCTCCATGGTGGATGCCAGCGTAGGTGGTAAGACAGGTATCAACTTCGGAGGACTGAAGAACGAGATTGGTGTATTCAACAATGCCCGTTGTGTTATCCTCGACACCACATTCCTGCGTACCCTCGATGATGAGAATATCCTCTCTGGCTATGCCGAGATGCTCAAGCACGGACTGATTGACTGCGAGAGCCACTGGGCGGCACTGCTAAACAACCCTATAGGCACTTTAGATACTATAGATACTATAAAAACTATCTCCCACCTCCTCGCCAAGAGTGTTGCGGTCAAACAGCGTATCGTTACTGAGGACCCTACCGAGAAAGGGATTCGCAAGGCATTGAATCTCGGACACACGGCAGGACATGCCTTCGAGTCGTTTGCCTTGGAGCACAAACCTATTCTCCACGGCTATGCCGTAGCCTACGGACTGGTGGTAGAACTCTACCTGTGCTGTGTCAAGACAGGGTTTCCACAGGACAAGATGCGACAGACCGTCAACTTCATCAAGGAGCATTACGGACGCATGACGATTACCTGTGATGACTATCCTCACCTCATCGAACTGATGCACCACGACAAGAAGAATGTGGGCAATGACATCAACTTCACCTTGCTTGGTGGTATCGGTGACATCCGCATCAACCAGACGGCGACAGAGGAGGAGATCAAAGAGGCTTTAGACTTTTACAGAGAATATTAATCTCTGATACAATACACTACTACCTATTTAGATTGCTAACAACCGAAGGCGGGACTCATCCGTGAGGACGTGTCCCGCTTATATTTTACTGATTTTACTGGGAAAATGTTTGGTTATTCAGTATTTTTGTTTATCTTTGCACAAAAGTTATCTTTACTACCATAAAACAACTATGAAAAGGATTTTAGTTACTGGTGGAGCCGGTTTTATAGGCTCCCATCTCTGTGAGCGTCTTGTCAATGAAGGCAATGATGTGATTTGTATCGACAATTTCTATAGTGGTTCCAAGGAGAACGTATGGCATCTGATTGGGAAGCCTAACTTCGAGTTGGTGCGTCATGATGTCATCAACCCCTACTGGGCTGAAGTGGATGAGATTTACAATCTCGCCTGTCCTGCCTCCCCTATCTATTATCAGAACGACCCTATACAGACTACCAAGACCAGTTTCTTCGGTGCTTACCACATGCTGGGACTGGCACGTCGTACAAAGGCTAAGATCCTACAGTCATCAACCAGTGAGGTCTATGGCGACCCTAACGTACACCCACAGCCGGAGAGTTATTGGGGTAATGTGAACCCCATCGGACTGCGTTCCTGTTATGATGAGGGAAAGCGTGTCGCTGAGACGCTGTTCTTCGACTATTACCGTCTGCACAAAGTGCGCAGCAAGGTTATCCGTATCTTCAACACCTATGGTCCGCGCATGGCAGTAAGCGACGGTCGTGTTGTCTCCAACTTCGTGGTGCAGGCACTGCGTGGTGAAGACCTCACCATCTATGGTGACGGACAGCAGACCCGTTCTTTCCAGTATGTGAGCGACCTGATTGAGGGAATGATCCGGATGATGGACACCCCCGACGACTTCACGGGTCCTGTCAACCTGGGTAAC
The DNA here is from genome assembly GCA_002353225.1 of Prevotella sp. UBA2755. Lineage (GTDB taxonomy): Bacteria > Bacteroidota > Bacteroidia > Bacteroidales > Bacteroidaceae > Prevotella. Next base: position 74,145 of record DEJF01000060.1, read on the forward strand.
CCCGGTGAGTTCACCATGCTCGAACTGGCAGAGAAAGTTCTTCAGAAGATTGGTGGCAAGAGCAAGATTGTATACCGCCCCCTGCCCAGCGACGACCCGAAGATGCGCCGTCCTGATATTACCCTCGCCAAACAGAAGTTAGGCTGGGAGCCGAAGGTCAAACTGGATGAAGGACTGGATCATATCATCGCTTATTTCCGCGAGTATCTGAAGCGATAACCATACGGGCTGTAGGCAACTCATGGGCGGTAGCGGTCAGCGTTGCCGCCTTTTTTGTCTATTGCTACGGATGACGGCAAGGAATACTTTCATAAAGGTATCAAAAGGTATTTAATTGGTAAACAACTGCTAAAAGTTTTGGCTGATTGGGAAATAATTTCTACTTTTGTGCTCCAAATAATACAACAATATGGAAACAGAACTATTTTGGGGATTTAATCTACACGCATGGATCACCATCGTGACGGTATTGGGAATGTTTACGACACTCCTTTGCACTAAACTACGTACAGACCTTGTCTTCCTTTGTGCTATCGGCATCTTATATGTCACTGGTGTCCTTGATGCAAAAGAAGCCTTTTCGGGTTTCAGTTCCACCTCGGTGGTCATCATCGGTGTGTTGTTCATCGTCGTGGCAGGACTAACCTACACGGGGGTATTACAGTGGATTGTCAAAAACCTGTTAGGACAACCCAGCACTTATGCGAAGGCGGTAGTCAGACTGATGCTCCCTGTGGCAGCACTCAGTTCGTTCTTGAGTAACACGACAGTGGTCGCCATGTTTGTCAACATCGTGAAGATGTGGTCGAAGAAGTTAGGGATATCACCCTCCAAACTGCTGATTCCATTGAGTTATGCGTCTGGTATGGGTGGTGTCTGTACGTTGATCGGTACACCTCCTAACCTGATTATCTCTGGCTTGTATGCCGACAAAACGGGGGATGCCATGAACGTTCTTGCGACAACGATTCCCGGACTGTTCTGTCTTTTCGTCGGTGTCCTCTCCGTCATTGCCTTACGCAAATTATTACCTGAAAGGAAAGTTCCTGAGTCTGCCTTCGAGGCGACATCCGAATATACCGTCGAGTTATTAGTGCCATCCGACAATCCTTTTATCGGAAAGACATTAGGAGAGGCTGGACTGTTTGATGTCAAGGGCGGTTCCTTGCTGGAGTTCTACCATTTCGACAATGTACCGTCTCCGCTTACTGCCGATGAGTTTATCTTAGGCGGTGACCATCTGGTGTATGCCGGACAGATCGACGAGTTACTGGAATTGGAGGAGACGCATGGACTGGTGAGTGCTGACCATCACATCTTCTCACTCGATGAGTTAGACAAGAACCGCCAGTTGCGCACCGCCTACATCACGTTCGGCAGTCCACTCATCGGCACCACTCTGGAGAAGAACTCTTTCGAGCGCGACAACAACATGACGCTGGTGGCTGTCGCCCGTCGTGGAGAACGCATCAACAAGAGCCCTCGCAAAGTGGTATTGCGGGCTGGTGACACCTTACTCTTGTCGTGTTCCCCACAACTGAATATCAACACTGAGAAACTATCGTCACAGGTACAGTTTTTCGATAATTCCCAGATACCTAATATCAGTTGGAAAACCACAGCATCCACACTCATCATGCTGACAATGGTCGTTGTCTCCGCCCTCAACATCATGCCGCTGCTGCAATGTGCCTTTATCGCTGCCGCTGCTATGCTCATCATCGGCTGCTGCACACCAGAACAGGCGATGAAGTCGATCAATGGGGAAATACTGATGGTGTTCGCTGGTAGTGTCGTACTGGGTCTCGCTATCCAGAAGACGGGCATTGCCGAACGCCTTGCCTTTGGCATACTGGATGTCTGTGGTACCAATCCGCTTGTCGTGATGACGGCTATCTGTCTGGTAGGTACCTTCATCACGGAGTTTATATCCAACACGGCGGCTGGTGCCATGTTCTTCCCCATCATGTATGAGGCGGCAGAGGAAATGGGCTATGAGCCTTATCCTTTCCTCATAGCCCTGATGATTAGTGTCAGCAGTAGTTTCGCCACACCTATCGGCTCTCCTACGCACATGCTGGTATATGGTCCCGGCGGTTATCGGTTCAGCGACTTCATGCGCATAGGACTACTGATGAACATCATCATCCTCGCTGCCAATATCCTTATCGTGAACATCATCTATCCGCTCACACCCCTACAACCGTAGGGGCTGTCAAGCCATCGCATATTCTTAAACATTATAAACACACGTAGTCATGAAAAAACTAACGATCCCGGCTCTCGCATTGCTGACAGCCACGTTCTTTCTAAGTGCCATGCCAGATGACGGCATCATGGTTAAGGAGCACGGAGTCTATATCATCAATACCACGGCTCTTGCCTCCGACGTAGAGGGATATGAAAATACGACTCCCCTTAAAATCTATATCAAGAAAAACAAAATCATAAAAATCGAGGCTCTAAGAAACCAGGAGACTCCCAAATACTTTGCCAAGGTCAAGAAACAGTTACTTGACAAGTGGAACGGCATGACCGTCAAGCAGGCTTTAGCGACAGAAGTTGACGGTGTCACAGGAGCCACCTACTCCTCCAAGGCTGTCAAAGAGAATGTACGCCGAGGCATCAGTTACTATAAGCAGCATAAATAGTCACCTTCATAAAATCCCTTTTGCCTAAGATACCCCACAAAGTCCTTACCTTCAACCCTTGAAAGCGACAACGGTGACAAGGGTTAAAAAATTCGTGTAGGAATACTCGTAGTCCGTGTCTTTGGTGAGACTGAGCGAGCCTGTCTGCACGAGTGGCTCAGGGGTGATGGCACTGCCTGTATAGGTCTGGTCGGGAACATCGGCAATGGTGGGATTGACTTTCTGCACGATGATGAGACGGTTACCGTTCTCAATAATGGTGAAATAGTCGCTCTTGCTTGCTGTCACATCGGCTTCGCCTTGCTTATAGACGATACTTCCGCTGTTCTTGATGCTCGATGCATCCACCTTGTCGATGCCGTCGTAAATCGTCACCGTGCCAAACGTAATGGTAGGACCATAATAAGAATATCCCTTACCGATACCATCTCCTGAATCACCGCCTGTCGCCGTAACATATCCGCCTTTAATGGTGACATTGCCGAATTGTACAGAGGTTGAGTTGTCGTTGTTTGTGTTTTTGATAACACCCGTTCCAATTCCTGCGCCCCAGTCGCCGCCGATTGCTGTGATAGTTCCGCTTTCAATAACAATATCACCGCTGCTGACATTGCTGTCATAATTCCATATTGCACTCAGTCCGATACCTGCGCTCCAGTCCCCGCCGTTTGCTGTCAGAGAGCCGTCTCCACGAATAGTGAGCGTTGTACCGCTGCCGCCAACCTGAATGCCTGCTTTGTTGTATGCGCCCGTCACACTGTTCGTGCCAACAAGGGTAATGGTCGCCGACCCCTCGCAGACGATGCTGCCGCTTATCGTTGCATTATTAAGGGTGATGTTGGCACCGTCTGCAATCGTCACGGTGTGTCTTATCGAACCAGTCAATATATCGCCGTCAACATTGCTTTGTACAATATCTGCCGTCACTGTCACATCTGCCGCCGGCATCGTAAATGCGTACTGAATGTCGGTCACAGCAGTCAGTTCAACTGCACCATCATTTACTTTCAATGCCGAGGCATCGATCAAGTCGCTGACGTAAAGATACATGGTAGTCCCGGCAAGTACCTGACTGGCATTGCTTGTGACAAGACCGCTGATGCTGCCGTCAATCGTGATGGTGCGGTAAATCTTGGTCTGCTCCTCGGTTATCTCCGTGGTATAGCCCTCGTCGCTGAAATACTTGCCGCACATAGAACATTGCCAATACTCGATGTTCGTGTCCGTAGCCTCATGGTGTTCGCCTGAGTGGGGAATCATCGGCTCTATGACTGCAGATTCCGCAAGTTCCGTCGCGCCTGTCTCGTCGGTGAAATACTTGCCGTCGCTGTTGCGCAGGTAGCAATCCACCTTGATGCCAGTTTTGGCACAGGTCGCAGCCCTTACCGTCAGGTGGGTGTAGTAGACATCAGGAGATGAGCCGTAGAGCCTGATTTCCGTAAGCCAGATATTATTGCTACTATTCGACACTTCAAAACGGAAATACTTGTATGCATTGTTTCCGTTGTTATCGCAAGCATACTGGAACTCCTGCCCCGATGCCAGCGATCCGGATTTGGACGAAAGCGTAGTCCAGGAGTCACCTGCATCAGCCTTCGCCTTCAACACCCAGCCAGTGGGTTTGAAATTGTTTGCATCGTATGTGTTGAAGATATATCCCTTCGGAATAATCGGGTCGTCGGAGTTGAACTCGATATAATATGGCTGAGCATCATTGTTCAGATGCCATGAACTCGACGCATCTAAATTTCCGTCCACCAACTTGGGATAGTTATAAGCCGCGGCAGATGCATTTGTTCCTGCCGTAGCCGTAAAGCCTGTGAACAGCGTGTAGTCCGTGCCGCCCATGTTGATGGTTGATGTCGTTGTCGCCCACGCTGTCAAGGCGGTGAGTACAGCGAGGATGAGCGTCAAGGCCCATCGTACTGTTTGTGTTCTTTTCATCATTTCATTTTTCATGATTCAATTGATTTATTTGTTTATATTATGTTGTTTCGTATCTTTTTCATATCTTAAAGACTTCGTCTCGAAAGGCTACGGGTAGGCGAACTATGCTCGGGAATGGATTGGCTACATCTCGGCAATACAAAGAAAAACGAGTTTTCTTTTGGTATTTCGCTCGATTTGCACTATCTTTGCCGTCAGAACCAAACATGTTAGGATTATGACAACAGTAGAGTTGAATGCGCAGATATGGCACGACATGGCCGAGATAGCCGACAGCGAGCAATTGATGAAGCAGTTGGCAAAGTATCTGAAGAAGTTGGTGGCAAAAAAAACAGACCCAACGCTGATGACGAAAGAGGAGTTCTTTGCTCGCGTTGATGAGGCTCGTGAGGAAATCAGACAGGGGAAGGGAAAACGGTTTTCCGACCCCGAGGAAATGAATGCCTGGCTTAACTCTCTCTGACCATGTACGATATTGTCTACTCTGAGAAAGCCCAAGAGGACTTGGCAAAACTGAGACGCAGCGAACCGACAGCACATAAAAAGGCCGTGAAGTTGCTCAACGAGTTGATGCAACACCCTCGCACCGGCACGGGCCATCCCGAGCAGTTGAAGGGCGACCGTGCTGGACAATGGAGCCGCACCATCACGAAGAAGCACCGATTGATTTACGAAATCTTCGAGACCGAGGTCTATGTGGATGTGCTTTCGGCCTACGGTCATTACGACGACAAATAGTCCCGTCGTCTGAAGCCACGACACCATCCCCTGCACCGACCAAGGTACGGGGGATGTTTGCGTCTGTATGTTCAGTAGTCGTGTCATTGTTCCTTACTTTATTTCTTGCGCAGTGCCTGCACCAGGAGCACAAGGCACCATATCCACATCGCAACGAAGACGGTGAGGAAGACGATGGTGAGTACCAATCGTCTGATGGTGAGCCACAGGGGTGTCTCGGTGATGAAACGGTTAAGTTCGTCCATGAGCGTTTGGTCTATATATATGGTCGCAAAGGTACCTCTTTTACATCATTAAAGGTGTGACAATTTTGCAAGAGGTGTGACTATTTTGAAGGTTTTGGGGCATTTAGGTGTGACGGTTTTGAAAATTGTCACACCTAAATGGAGGTTTTATGCTAAAAAATGCTTAATTTCGCAGCCGTTATAATAACAATCGGCATGATGCAATTTACGGCAGTGGTGTTAATGCTGCTGCTCACGGTGAAACTGCTCTTCTTGCGCGAACGTCGCATCAAAAGCAGTCAGGACGACAGGCTCGCCGGCTGATGGCTGGCGGCACAGCACTGTTGGCACTGCTGGTGCCCGTTGCCATCTTCGACTCCGGCAAAGGGATGCTCACCGTCGCCTTCGCCGTCTATTTCTTCCTGTTTTATCTGGTGGATAGTTTCTGTTTCTACCTCACCAGTCCCGCCCCCGAACGTATGCATGCTGCAGAGCAGAACGCCACCGAGGTGGAGCATGCCGTGGAGGCTTGGAAAGCACGTGGCGGCTACCGCCAGACAGGACTGCTGCAACCCATAGCCGCACAGGACATCGGCATCAGCCGCTACCGGCTGACAACATGGTTGCACCAGCGTGGACAGAAATACACCGAGTGGATAGCCCAATTACGCGTCGAAGAGGCAAAGCACACCATCGCCCCCCATCCCGACTGGTCTAACGATGCCATCGCCCAGCACTGCGGCTTCACCGACCGTACCGTCCTTCAGCGCACGTTCAAGAAAATCGAGGGCATCACGCCCCAGAAGTATCTGGAGAACCTGAGCAAGGGAGAGTGCTTCAAGGACAAACCACTCGTAGACCTGTTGACAGGGAAGTAATCTATTTCAAACGCTTGAGCAGTTCCAACAACACCTGCCAGATATCATCAACGGTCTTTAACTCCACCCGTTCACTTGCTGAGTGAGGTTCTACGATGCGAGGACCTATACAGGCAATCTGGATGCCTGGGTAATGCTGGACGAAGAACCCTGCTTCCAGTACGAAGTGCATCGCCACCAGACGGGGTCGCCAGCCTAATACGTCAAGGAACGTGTCGCTGGTGAGTTGGAGGAATGCCGAATGCTGGTCTTCCTGCCATGCAGGGGCAGACATGACGGTCTCTGACTGACCGCCATTGGCAGCGAATGTCCCGGCAATATCCTGACTGAGTTTTGCCATGTCGTCATCGATGAAACTACGGGTATGGGTGCTGACAAGGATATGGTCACTCTCCGTACTGATACGTCCCACATTATTCGATGTCTCCACCGTATCCTGCATCACGTCACTCATCTTGACAACCCCCTGTGGAATCTGCTCCAGACAACTCATCAGTGCCTCGAAAGTCTCAGTGGGGATGACCGTCTCCTGCCTGTCGCATTTCGTGATGGTGCAATGCATATTGGGATCGTTCGCTCCGTATTCCTCACGCAACCACTCATTGATGCTCTCCTCCTGTGCCTTGACGAACTCAGCAGCCTCGCCAGAGCGCACACATATCGTCAGGTCGGCAGTAGAGGCAATAGAGGCATTAGCCTCACCCACCTCGATATGGGCGAGATGGAAGTCGTACTCGTTATAAATCGCGGCAAGAATAGCCCATGCGGGAATGACGGCACTGCAACGCCCCTTGTTGATGTCCACACCAGAGTGTCCGCCAAGTCCACCCTCAAAACGAATATGATACCAACGGTATTTACCAGTAGGGGCAGGCTCTGGCTTCATCGGCAGTCTGTGGAGTTGTAGACAGGCACCCGCAGCCCCTGTGGTGATGGTGTCGTAATCCTCCGAGTCGAGATTGATGACCTTACGACCACGCAGGAAGTCCTTCGACAGTTGGGCTGCCCCGGACATACCATCCTCCTCGTTGGTGGTCGTCATGACCTCCAAGGCAGGATGCCCAATACGATCACTCTCCAGTACGGCAAGAGCCATGGACAGTCCGATACCGTTGTCGGCTCCCAGCGAAGTGCCCCGTGCCTTCATCCACCCATTATCCACATACGCCTCAACAGGGGCGTTGAGGGGATCCGACATTCCCACGCACACCATATCCATGTGGTTCAGCAGTACGATGGGCTCAGATGCCTCATAACCAGGAGAGGCAGGTTTGCGGATAACCACACAGTTCTCCGCGTCACGCTCATAGTCTAAGTGGAGACGCTCGGCAAACTGACAGAGATAGTCGGCTACACGCTTCTCATGGTGAGAGGGGCGTGGTATCTGGTTGAGTTCACGAAAAATACTCAATACACGTTCAGTAGTAGGCTGTTTCATATTCATTCTATTATTTGTTTGCAAAGTTACAGAAAAAAACTCATATTCCACTACTAAAGGGTAAAACATTCTGTATGGCGGTGGCATTTGTTTTAAATGTATGTATAATCTGTTGCGGATTTACTGAAAAGTTCTGAATCTTCAAAATTTATCCTTACTTTTGCAGTCAGAAACTTAAACTAAAGAAATAATGAAAATGAAAAGACTATTGATGACATGCACGTGTTTATTATTAGCTTGGGAAGCATTTGCCCAAACCGGTCTAGACAAGACAGCCACTCAGATTGCTTCCGAGATGATGCCCGGATGGAACCTTGGGAACACCATGGAGGCTGCGCGTAACTATGCTATTACGTGGGAGACTCCTAACCGCCCAGCAGTAGAAGTGTTCACCAATGACGGTGGACTGGAATCAGAAACAATGTGGCAAGGAACAGAGACCACACAAGAGGTGATAGACTATGTGAAGAGTTGTGGTTTCAAGTCTGTCAGAATTCCATGCTCATGGGTTTGGGGACATATCAGTAATGCACAAGATTACACGATAGATGCCACATGGATGCAGAGAGTACGGGAGATTGTTGATTATTGCGTGAAAGACGGACTTTATGTCATATTAAACGATCATTACGACGGTGGCTGGCTAGAAAAGAATATCAATGCGACAGGTTCTGCAAAGACAAAGAACGAAGAGGTTTTAAGAGCTATCTGGACACAGATTGCCAATGTGTTCAAGGACTATGACGAACATCTTATCTTCGCAGGACTTAACGAGCCAAATGTAGAGAACCAGGCTACCGTCACACAACTGGTTTCGTATGAACAGATTTTCATCGATGCCGTCCGTGCTACAGGAGGTAATAATGCCAAACGACTATTAGTGGTACAGGGACCTTCTACGGATATTGACAAGACCTGTAATTGGATGACCAATAAGATGCCGACTGACCCTATTGGCAACAAACTCGCTATTGAGATACATTTCTACTACCCTTGGAACTTCTGGGGTATGGAAAAGGATGAGAGTTGGGGCAACATGTTCTATTATTGGGGAAATGCCAACCATGTCAGTGGTTCAAAACATAATGCCACCTATGGCGAGGAGAGTGACATGATTAAACTTGCTGACCGCTTGAAGACCTCTTTTGTGGATAAAGGCATTCCTGTGATTAACGGAGAATATGGTGTCATCTGGCGTACGAATATCAGTGGTACTAATGAAAGCCAGGAGAAGCACAACGCCTCTATTAAATCTTATTACAAGACCATGAACAAGATTTGCATGGAACGAGGTATCGTCCCCTTTGCATGGGATACCAACAGTACTGGCAACAACCAGATGACCATTATCAATCGCTCTACCAAAACAATCTATAACAATTATATGATGGAGGGCATCAAGGAAGCCATGAATGAGTTAGGAATCACTGCTATTCAAAAAGTAAAGAAACCGTCTTATTCATATAACGGACGTACTTATAACCTTAGAGGGCAGCAAGTGACGAATCCACGACAGGGTATTTATATTCAGAACGGAAAGAAATACATCGCAAAATAAAAAGAGGATGTGTCAGTGTGACACATCCTCTTTTTTTATTAATTAAAGCCCACTTTCGCATCAATTAAAGCCCTTAAACGGGTCAATTAAAGCCTTCATTTGCAGAGCAAATCAGTTCTTTTCCGTTATAGTCTACGGTCTTTGACGTTCCATCTGGCAGGACAATCGTGAACTTACGAGTAGAAAGCATGCCTGGATAATTGCCCTGTCGGTCACCAATAGTTAATGTCCGTGTACGATCATTCCAATGGAAGGATATGGTAGTGTACATTCCATGCTCGTAATGATACGAGTCACCCTCATCCTCATAAAGAGTAAAGTCACCATCTGCACCAGGATAGAGCCGAATCTCAAGTCGGTTCCATTGCTTCTCCCCCGTGTATTGCATCTCAGGACCGAGGGGCAGGATGCTACCGGCACGCACGAACATCGGCACACGGTCGAGCGAGGTCTGGAGCGTCAGTGTCTGCCCACCTTGATAAGTCTTACCTGTCCAGAAGTCATACCAGAGGGTTCCCTTCGGCAAATATTTCGTCACTTCCTTGGAGACATTCCAGTCCACCCTCAGTTCGTCATTCTCCATCTTCACATCTTTCTTGTCCCATCCTGTCATGGCATCCTCCCGGATAATCTGCTCCTGAGTATATTGCGGATCAAGGATAGGAGCCGCAAGGATACTGCGCCCAAACATAAACTCGTCAGTCATATCCCACACTTTCTTGTCTGCGGCAAAATCACTGAACAGTGGACGAAGATAACTCTCATTGTTTGATGTCACCTGCCAGGCGGTACTATATAAATAAGGTATCAGACGATAACGCAAGCGTATCATTTTCTCTATGACATCATAGACTGTCTCACCTTTCTTACCGAACTGCCATATCTCACGAGGAGCATCGGCGCCATGGCTGCGGAACACAGGACAGAAAAGTCCATATTGCATCCAACGGATATACAATTCCTGATATTGAGGGTTCTGTGGCGCTGTATTGGCACCCTTGGTATTATACCACCCACAGAAAAAGCCACCGATATCTGTATTGAAATTAGGACAGCCTGTCAAAGAATAACTTAAACCTGCGGGGACTTGTTTACGAAGCATTTCCCATGAGGAGGCGACATCACCGCTCCAGAGTCCTGACCCATAATGCTGTTGTCCCGCAAAGGCAGAGCGTGTCATGATGAATACTCGCTTCTGCTCTGATGCCTTACGCTGCGACTGGTAAACACCCCGGACGGTCTCCAAAGGAAAGGCATTGCGCAATGAACGCCATGTACCATTCAGACCGGCTTTGTGGTCGTAGTCAGACTCTTTCGGATTGAAGAAATCAGGGTCGGTAGAATCCATCCACCATGCGTCCGTTCCCTTATCGAAGAGTGTTTTCAGATGCTGCCAATATATATCCCGTGCTTCCTGGGAGAAGGCATCATAGACACGCACACCAGAAGGATAGTCCATACGTGGCGGCCATCCAGTGAGTCCGCTCTGGGGCCATGTCTCAAAATCAAACAGCAGGCCCTTCTCGTCCAGTTGGCGGTATGCCTTGGTCTTTGGACCGAAACTTGCCCAGATAGAAATCATGAAGTGGGCGTTCTTCTTATGGACGTCGCTGATCATCTGCTCTCCATTAGCATACTCCTCGGTGAGGAAGTCCATGGCATTCCACAGGTAGTTCGAGCCCCAGTACTGCCAGTCTTGGATGATACCATCAAGGGGCACCTGTAACTCACGATACTTGTCGACCACAGAGAGTACCTCGGACGCACTCTTGTAGCGTTCCTTACACTGCCAGAAACCATAAGTCCATAAGGGGAACATCGGAACATCACCTGAGAGATGACGCATCTGCGCAATCACGCCGTCAGCACTTCCACCATACATGAAATAATAATCCTCACAGTCTCCCACCTCCGACGAGAAGGACATGCCTTTTACCGGGTCGTCATCAAACTGCGTACGGGAATAGTTGTCCCAATAGATGCCCCAACCTTTGATGGACTGTAAGACATTCTGGAAGTCCTCCAGATTAGACTGCTCCATCAATTTATGCTCACCACGACGGTTCATCTTACCATTCTGGATGGTGCCAAGACCATAGATCGCCTCGTCTTTGTCGAGTTGGAAACTCTGCGTCACACGATATTTACCGGCATCTGGTCCTTCTGTCCGTGGCTCAAAAGCAACAGTCCCCTTCTCGCGAAGTAGTGTCTTGCCCTTTGCAGAGAAAGTGAGAGCACCAGTCTTTGAGTCCATCACCACCGTAAGTACCTCACTGCTTACGGTATTGCCCTTCTGAATCACCTTCACATTCTCTGGTTTCGCTATCACCACAAGCCCTTGCTTATCGTATTTATGACCTGCAGGTGACTTCACGACCCTCACTGTTCTAGGGGTGTAGAACTCTAACCGTACTGTCGTTTCCCCTGTTTGAATCTCCACAGGATTCCCACTCATCACCACTGTTGCCATGCACAACAATGTTGTCAAAATACTTTTTCGTTTCATCATATATATATATTTATAATGTCGGTTTTATCTTTTTGATTGTTCCGTCAGCATTGAAATCCATGCGGTCGATACAAACCTCACGATGGTAACCTGCCGCCCACCCCATCTTGATAGCATTGGGACGACGGAAGCGATGGTAGACTATATACCATTCGTCAATACCAGGTTTCTGGATAACGGCATTGTGACCTGTGGCAAAGATACCAAGTTCTGGACGTTTCGACAGAATAATGTTATCTTCTGGAATTGACAACGGTCCGAGTGGCGATGTAGCCGTGGCATAACGCACACGGTAGTTCTCGTCACGGGTGTCGTTCTCCGACCATAAAAAATAATATAATCCTTTTCTATAGAAGACATAAGTTCCTTCTGTATAATTACTCTTAGGTGTCATGATAACCACACTGTCAGGGTCATAGGAAATCATATCGTCATTCAGTTCCACACCTGCCATGTAGTAGTTGCCCCAGTAGAGGTAATACTTGCCTGACACGGGATCACAGAAAACGTCGGGGTCGATTTCCTGACCGCCCTGTTGTCCTTTTGGGTTTCCGCTGATAAGCGGTTGTCCGAGAGCATCTTTGAAAGGTCCTTCAGGCCGACCGGCGATAGCCACTCTTATCTTCTGGTCTGCACAGAAATAATAATAGTATTTATAGTCTCCAAACGGTTCACGGCGTTCAATAATACAGGGAGCCCAAGCACGTCCGTCAGCCCAACTGACATCTTTCTTGACATCCAGAATGACGCCCTCGTCATGCCAGTCTCTTAGATTATCAGACGAGAACACGCTAAAGTCTGTGCCCATCCAGTTGTCGTGACCGTCGTTAGTGGGATAGATGTAGTATTTACCTGTCTGCTCAGCATAAAGAATCTCCGGATCGGCATGATACCAAGTAAGAACAGGATTGTTAACGTTATCAAAGGGTACTACACCCCATTTTTGTTGTAAACGCTCTAATTCCTCACTTGTAATCGGAATTACAGAGCCATGACGTGGGAAGAAATCTTTCTGGAACGATTGAGGTTCTGGATTGAAATGATACAGATCTTTAGATGTCTGATATTCATATTTTCCTGTGGTATAGAGGTCATACATCAATACATATTCATCACGCCCATTAAGTCTAAAGATACTTGAACCCTCCACGAGTTTCTTGCCAGCATAAGCGTCAATATACTCTTCACACTCTTTCCATGATCCTAAGAGGTTTTGAGACATAGCCTTTTTTATGCCGTTCTTTGTTTCCTTTCCACTGCTATCCTTGGTGTATCCTTTATAAAAAAGGTGATAAACCCCATCCTTATAAATAATGTCATTGTCAATACTCCCATATTTAGCATCAAACATCTTTTGGGGGTCGCTTTCAAAACCAGTAAAATCTCGATTAGCATATGCATAATAAGTGATTAGGTCTTTACGATCATTGCGTTGAAGCGTGAAGTAGACCATATATTTTCCGACCTTGTGGTCATAGATAGTTTGCGGTGCCCAGACCCAGTAAGCATCAGCAAAATGTTGTGCGAAATCCTTCGGCAGATCCACGTAGGCATGCGACCAATTAACAAGATCGGCGGACTTCATCATCACAATACCGGAATTTTCCGTCCACCCGTTCTTAACGGTGTTCATGTCTGTTGCCACCAGATAGAAAAAGCCATCCTCACCGCGTAGGATATGAGGATCTCGAATACCTCCACTTTTGCTGATGGTATCGCTACTAACAACAGGAGCATTGTCGTTAAGGGCATGCCTGTGAATAGCATCCTCGCTGACTGCAAACCGCAAGTGCTCCTGCTGTCGTCCTTCTCCTGTACCTTCAAAGTAGGCAAATAGATATGCCGTAAACAATAATAAGGATGTTTTTATCATTTCTCAAAATATTAAACTTTGATTTTGCAAAGATATGCTTTTTATACAAATACACCAATAATTTAGGAATATAATATTGTATTGATATGTTTCAAAATGAATCCAACGGCACGATTTGTCTTATAACAACACACCAAATGTTGCATCGAAGAAAATATTTATAAGAAAAGACGAAGGATAAAGTGAAAATCATTATCTTTGCAAGAAACTATAACTAGTGATCACTGATTAATGGAAGGTAAGGTGAAATCCATTACCGATGCTGTCTCATACGCTTTCGTACGATTATTCAGGTAGTGATCCTGTTTCAAAGAATATTGAGTCACCTCTGTTCTATTACCAGGTATTACAAACTCCTGTGACGTACTGTCCGCAATAGTTTTTAGACTGTCTATCTCATGAGGTGTGGCATCGGTCATATACACATGCTCCACATCAAGCAGATTCATACCATAGAGTTGCAACTCACTACCCGCAGAACGGGGATATTCACCGGCAATACGCTGAAGATATGGTGCAGGATTCAGTACCTTAAAAGCATACGTTGCCGTTCCGTGGTCTGTCTCTATGCGGATTTCATCTTTTAAGTCACTGTCCCATGTCGTCAACTTGAAATCATTTTCCTCTGTGGGGATGGTAACAATAACACTATGGTCAGTATTCTCTGTCGGATTGAAATACACAGTCTGGTCATTAATATAGACTTTAAGGATATTCTGAAGGTTCTTTCCCATAATCAGGATCATCTGTCCCTGATGAGCCTTGTTGAAGAGACTATCGGCTTTCTCTGGATCGGTTTTGCGGACTCCGGTAATCTCAGGTGTACCGCCCACACTATCACTGTCACTGCAAGCAGATAGAAGTGACAAACTGAAAATAACAAGAACTGTGCATACCAGCCAGTAACTCATTTTGTTTATCTTAGTCTTCATAATTCTCTTTTTCTAATGATTAATTAATACTTACTCTTCGAAATCATACGGCTGGGGTTCCTCACGAAGGAAGTGGTTCTGCAGCACATCTGCCTCAGGATAAGGCATAAAGACATTACTCTTCGTGACAACGATATTGGGATGGGCTTCATGTGCGTTTAAGAGAGAGTCCACATTCAACTTGTAACCATCTTCTTTAGTCATGATATAGTTTCCATCACCATCACGAAGTCCGTCATTCCAGTAATAGTTGCCATTCTCATCCGTCCAACTGGTAACACGATAAGAGATAAGACCATCAGGTCTGATTTCAACAGATCCATTCTCAAAGGAGAAACCACGCAATTGCTTTTTGTTGAAATAGTCGAGCATATAATCTGGTTTCCAACGATACCAACTGACCATGTCAAACCAGTTACAATATTCCATACAGAACTCTATTCGCCGCTCACGGACAATATCCTCGAATGTGATGCTTTGCTTCTCAGGAATATCCGCACGCCGACGAATAGCATTGAAAGCCTCTAAGCCAGGACCACCACTTAATGTCTCATCATTGCCCAGACATGCCTCTGCCAAAGTCAGATAGACATCAGCCAAACGGATGATATAAGTGTTGAGTGGTGATGCCTGTGTTGCCAATTCCCCATTTACATCCTCCTTACTACCAACAACCCCTTTTTTCACCTGGAACCATTTCTTGTCATAAGTATAGCCACCATGTGCCGATTTGATATAGTCATAGTGACGGTCCTCTGTAAAGAATGTCGCACGCAGACGCATGGAATCACCTGGCTCCTCATTAAAAAGGTCCATCATGTCTATACTGCCATGCATATCGTTACCCCAACAGTTAACATCACACACATCTGAGAAAGAGAGGTCTGAGACCAATGCGTTCAACTCGCCCCATCCACCAGTGATGGGTGAAGCCCATCTCATGGCAAGAAGCGTCTCCTCATTGTCATTATATTGCGGCATAAACAACTGCTCAAAGTCTTCCAATAATGTAGCACCACTGTTGGCAATCACATCCTGACAAAGTGAGATACATTCAGAAAGTTCCTCCTGTCGCCGCGTACCACCATTATTCCAACCAGAGTGAGCCAGCAAAGCCTTGGCTAGTAGTGCCTTTGCAGCATACTGTGAAGGATGATGGTCTTTCCCGCGCTTAGGAAGATTCTCTATAGCACGGCGATAGTCACGGATGATAAACCTAAATACGTCTTCCTCGGTATTGAGCGGACGGACTGGTGACAACACGACGGGGTCGTTATCCTCAAATAAAATAGTCGGTCCCCATATACGCACCATATAGAAATAAGAGGTGGCTCGCATCAGATAAGCCTCGCCTAACCCCTGCTGACACATAGAATCACTAACCTCCGCACCTACGTTCTCCGTAAGATCGTGGATAATAGAGTTTGACATTGTCACTACGGTAAAGAGCGAGGACCACGCCTGAATGACCTCTGGTGTCAGGGCTGTCGTCTGGAAGCGGGCGAATTCTGCACTCGCATAGGGATTCCATGCGTCGTTAGCGCGAAAACTGCCAATACCCATCATAGCACGGCGGTTAAAGTTAAACCATGCACGGTTATAGAGTGGCTCCAAAGCCTTGATAACTGCTTTGTCGGATGTATAATAACTCTCACCCGTATAGTTTCCTTCTGGCAGTTTCTCCAGAAAGTCATCTTTACAGGAAGTAAATAATGAGCATTGGATGATGAATAGTGCTGCGCATATCACCCAGCGTCCTATTTTATTTATCTTGTTAATCATAATTCCTAATTTCTGAATACTAATTAAAACCTTACTTTCAGTCCTACATTATAAATACGTTGCGATGGATAACGTCCGCTGTCAAGTCCTTGACGAAGTACATCTTGCGCCATAGCACCTACCTCTGGATCATAGCCACTATAGGAAGTGATGGTGAAAAGGTTCTGCACATTGGCATACACCTGAACCCAGTCGAGGTCGATTTTCTTCAGCCATGATTTGGGTAAGTTCCATGCCAACGAGAGTGACTTCATACGCAAATAAGAGCCATTCTCCACAAATCGGGAACTGATACGGTTATTGTCGTTATTGCTCATACCTGCGGCTGAGACGCGCTGAACGGAGGCTGTCTCTGCATTCGTTACGACCACATTGCTGATATCATCGTCAGAGCCATCAGGGTCTATCAAGCCTATGCGGGCATAGTTACGCACTTCCTTCATCTTGTTGCCCCAGCCTAAGGGGTCTGTATGCCATTGACGAAGCACATTATAGACATCATTACCGACACTTCCAGTCAGAAAGAAAGACAATTCGAAATCTTTGTATGTCAGGGTGTTATTCAAGCCAAAGGTAAAGTCTGGATTCGGATTACCGATAATCTTTCGGTCCTGTTCGGTAATCTTACCATCACCATTGACATCCTCGAAGATATAGTCACCCACCCAGACACTATTAGGTGCAATAGGATACATATCTCCATTATTGGGAGCAGGACGTGCCACAGCGATTCTGTCACCAGCCTCATCGAGAAGAAAGTTACCTGCAAATGATGCCCCTTCCATAGGTCTGTATCGTAGGTGGCATATTGCTTGAACGACTCATACCATGATATTCGCGCGCACATTATAATAATCGGCATATTCGTGAAGGTTCATCACTTCCAGTTTACTGGGCAGTTGCTGCCATCCGACATATCCCTCATACTGTATCTTGGTTTTGCCTTCCTCTCCACGCTTGGTCGTAATCAATACCACACCATTGGACGCACGGCTTCCATAGATGGCTGTCGCAGACGCATCCTTCAACACTTCTATGGAGGTAATATCTGAAGGGTTCAGAGTGCTCAGCACACTCTGGTTACCACCTGTCTGCCCCGACATCGCAATACCATCGACCACATAGAGCGGCTCATTGCCATTAAGTGAGTTCACACCACGCACCTGCACGGAAATTCCTCCACCAGGAGCACCTGAGTTCTGGGTCACTTGCACACCAGCGATACGTCCTTGCATGGCTTGCTCAATGGAGGTGTTGACACCTTGCTTAATCTGTTCCTCTGTGATGGAGCCGACAGCACCTGTCAGGTCTGAGCGTTTCATCACACCATAACCGACAACCACTACCTGATCCAAGACATTTTCGTCTTGTTCTAGTCTTACATCCATTTTCCCAGACTTACGGATGGTCACCGACTGGGGTTTGTAACCGACATAAGAGAATCTAAGAGTCTGTCCTGCCTGCACCGTGATCTGATAGGCACCTGAGAGGTCTGTCACCGTGGCAGTACTCTTGTTACTGGACTGAACGGTAGCACCGATGATTTCCTCACCTGTACTTGCGTCAGTAACCACACCAGAAACCTTGACGTTCTGCGCACTTGCGTACATAGAGACGATCAAAGCCAGCAAAGTGGCAACACTCCTGCACATAACAGAGAATTGCCTTAGAAAAGAATTACTTTCTTTCATAATTTCTCATCTTTTTGTTCATCACTATTTGTTGTCGTTTATAAATTTGTGATGCAAAATTATGATGAGAATAAATCCCTTCCAAAGATTCCCCCTTTTTTGATATACACGATTTGTACCCAAAAACAACCACCTGTCTCATCCGTTTTCCAACACCACCTCATTTGTTGCACAAATGTCTTCTTAACCATGATGGTTGGGGGATTACCTGATGCCAAACTTGCCATCCAAGTGTCATACAGCATTGCCGAGCAGTCGACAAAAGACCGTGAGATTCCTCCTCTCGCCAAAGGATCATTCAGAGTCCCCACGACTTTTTCACAGGCAGAACGCATGGGCTTCGGGACAAAACAAGTTGTTTTGTTCTCAAAGAAGGCATCCCTATCATCGACTAAGATTATCCTTATTTCTGAAAAACAACTTGTTTTGTCAATGAGGTAATCATGGGTATTTTATACCGAAAGCACCTTTCCTTGTCACCGTTGCCACCTC
>DEJF01000006.1:0-11270 GCA_002353225.1 Prevotella sp. UBA2755
CGACGGACAGATCTTCGATGCATACCGTTTCGTGTCGGACTTAATCAGGAAGGCAAAGAGATCGGTGGTGTTGATTGACAATTACGTAGATGACACTGTACTCTCCTTGTTGGACAAGCGACAGGATGGAGTGATGGCAACCGTCTATACCAAGTCTGTCAATGATCAACTGCAATTAGACATCACTCGTCATAACGAACAGTATGCGACCATCGAGGTGAAGCAGTTCAACAAGGCACATGACCGTTTCCTGCTGGTCGACGATGAGGTATATCATATCGGAGCCTCCATCAAGGACTTAGGCAAGAAATGGTTTGCCTTCACCCGGATGCACGACATCAAGGCTGCGGAACTAATTAGTAAGATGAATTAAAAGTATGGAGCAGAGTTTAGAGCAAACTGGAGAGATCGTGATGTACCAGCCGGATGAGACTATTCGGCTGGAAGTACGGATGAGCGATGAGACGGTGTGGCTGACACAGGCGCAAATGGCGGAGTTGTTTCAGACAGACAGGACTTCTATTGTCCGCCACGTTAATAACATCTATAAAACAGGGGAATTAGAGCAAGAGACAACCTGTGCAAAAATTGCACAAGTTCAAATTGAGGGTAAAAGAACCATAAAACGAATGATTCTATATTTTAATTTGGACATGATTATCTCTGTTGGCTACCGTGTCAATTCTAAACGTGGTGTAAAATTCCGTCAATGGGCAAATAGTGTATTAAAAGACTATCTGCTAAAAGGTTATGTCGTGAACCAGCGAATAGCCGCACTCGAACATCAAGTATCTGACTTGAAAGATAAAGTAAATTTCTTCGTCCGTACTTCCCTGCCACCCGTGGAGGGTATCTTTTTCGACGGACAGATCTTCGATGCATACCGTTTCGTGTCGGACTTAATCAGGAAGGCAAAGATATCGGTGGTGCTGATAGACAATTATGTAGATGACACTGTGCTTTCCTTGTTGGACAAGCGACGGGAGGGGGTGAAGGCGATTGTCTATACTAAGTCTGTCAATGAGCAACTGCAATTAGACATCACCCGTCATAACGAGCAATATGCAGCCATTGAGGTGCAGCAGTTCAACAAGGCACATGACCGCTTCCTCCTGATAGACGATGAGGTATATCATATCGGAGCCTCTATCAAGGACTTGGGCAAGAAATGGTTTGCCTTCACCCTGATGCACGACATCAAGGCATCGGAACTAATCAGTAAGATGAGTTAATTATATGGAGCAGTATTTAGAGCCGATACGGAACAAAATCTATGAGATTCGGGGACAGCGTGTGATGCTGGATCGCGACTTGGCGGAGTTGTATGGAGTTGAAACAAGACGCCTGAATGAACAAGTGAAACGTAATATTGAGAGATTTCCAGAGGATTTCATGTTTCAATTAACAAAAGGCGAATTTGAAATTTTGAAATCGCAAATTGCGACATCAAAACTAACAGAAAGACGTGGAGGGACACAGAAACTGCCTTATGCTTTCACAGAACATGGCGTAGCCATGCTGAGCAGTGTGCTTCGCTCCCCCTTGGCAATACAAATGAATATAGGTATTATCCGTACGTTTATAGAATTTCGACGTACGCCCCAATCACTACCACAATCAAATTCGACTATTGAAATTGCCCAGTTACGGAAAGATTTCGAGGACTTGAAACTCGATATTGAGGACATACTGCACGACCAGAACGACATCAACGAGTCGACCCGTGCCCAACTGGGTGCCATCAGCGAGGCACTGGCAGAATTGCAGCCCAGGGACTCGAAGTCCCGCAGGCGCATCGGATTTATACAGGAGGAATGAATGAGAAGTAGAAGAAGAAAGACAGACGATTAAAACCAATAAAAAGAAATGATATGCAGACACATCTTTTAAAACTTGAACCACCTTACAGATTTGTTTTTGACGAAGAACACGGTCGGGTAGGTAAGGTGATTGCCGTCTTATTGAAAGAGACAAACGAAGAAGGGTACAACAGGACCGTCTCTGTGCCCATAGTGGACATGGCATTCACATGGGATGACACCGATTTAGCGGAATGTATGGTACTTTGCGATGAGTTTCACCAACGTATCTCGTTTGAAACGTACATTTACTGCTTGATGACAGTAAGCGCGAGCAACTGGTTCCCTAACGGTTTTTTCTCCGTTTATAATTTCGGCAGCCAACTCAACGAATTAGGCATCAGAGTGCTGTTTCCCTGTGAGGGCGAGATAGAAGGACAAAATGAGATAACTATGAAAACGGATCTGCACTTGGGTTTCAACAATGGAGAATACTGGGTGGAGAACAGTTTTGGTGGTTTTTTATTCGGAGGTCGCTACAAGTCATTACAGAATTTGCGATCGTATATTATAGGGCGCCGCAATGACTATTACCGCTCGTTTCCCCAAAAACGCTTCATCATCCGTCTGACCACAGATAACAATGAGTTCCAGGATATGATAGACGATATCAACAACACACCTTACATGCGCAATGAGTGATATAGAAGAATTTGATTCAGAAAGCATCCCCGTCAGTTTCTGCCTTGACGAGGTCAGGTCATGCCCGGAGTATCGCGATGCCATGCCCCTTGAGCGCCTGCTCTCACGCTACTATTGCATGCAAGGCAATGTTCGGCTGAGTATGCTCGTGTCAGAAGTGATACGCCGCCATTTCACCCCGCCCGAGCGTTTCCAACGTAGCATCCTGAGCGACGACGAGGCAAGGGAAGTGCTGTGTGGACTCATTAAGACGGGCATGATAGACGGACAGTATCAGTTTGTAGCCGTCTACCGGGTATTGTCAGACTTTTGCAATTTCCCTAAAGAGATCACGTCGTTCTGTCACAAGATCATCGGACTCGCTTTGGAACTTAAAGGTGAGCCTTTAGAGTATAAGAGTCTTTATCAGTCCGTACAGAAAGGCATCAACGCACACCCGGCATTGCCCATGTCCTATAAGAGATGGACAGAGTATCAGATAAAGGACGGTGAGCGTGCCTCCACGTTTCTACGCCAGAAGGCTGTCGCTGACCGTCTGATGGAGATTCTCCGAAAGAGAAAAATACTTTTATCAAAGTAAAAACATACGATTATACTATCTTTTTTACGATGCGAAGTAAAAATTCGCATCGTTTTTGTTTTGTCCCTACCTTTGCCGATGCAATCAAGAAATTGAGTGCAACAGCGAATTAACGCACTATTATTAACCCGAGTGAAGTGAGTGACGGAAGTCTCATGAGTGAAAAGGTACCGATTTCAGCACTTCTTCCTCACAAAACTCAAAAAAATGAGAACAAAGATTCAAGTTTTCAAAAACAAGGTGTTCGGCGAGGTACGAACCATGACAAATGAGAGCGGCGAGAAGGCGGACTACTGTGACGAGGTGCTGCAGAGTGTTGACTGCCTGACCACCACACAGATCGCTAAGGAGATGGCTATGACGGGACCAGAGTTATACCGTATGCTCATAGCCTTTGGCATCCTCTACTGGCAGAGCGGTGAGTATATGCTCTATGCCGACTATGCCCACATGGGACTGGCGAAGTCACGCACATGCGGTCGTCGCAACCGTCTGGGCATCTGGCACACAGTACGCTATCTGGTGTGGACGGAGAAGGGGAGAAAGTTCCTGTATGATTTCATCAACCACCAAAACCGATAACCGCCATGAGTGTACATGTCATCTATTATAATAAGGACAGGGCGAAGATGATGCGCCCCGTCCTTACCAGAGAGGAGTATCTTGCCCTGCGGAACACAGAGGAGCAGAAGGCGGTCGTGAAGGCGGTACGCAGTGGGGACGAGCGTAAGAAAAGCAGGCTGGTACAGATGAACTACTCGTGTCTGTCGAATGAGGACGGGACGCTGAAAGGCTCCACCGTGATGAGTACCACCGTAGGAATGGATATCGACCATGTCCCTGCGGAGGAGATGCAGGCAGTGAGGGAGCGCATCCTCTCGAAGAAAGACGAGTTGGGACTGCTGATGTTGGAACTGAGCGCCCGGGGACAGGGCTATCACGTCGTGTTCAGACGGCAAGAGGGAAAGACACAGGAGGAGAACCTGCTCTGGGCGAGTCAGTTGATTGACGTGAAGTATGACGAGGGGGCAAAGGACATCACCCGTGTGTTCTTTACGACAACGGGAAGTGAGGAGGACTTGATCTATCTGGATGATGAGGTGTTTGAGAGGAAGACCCTCTCTAACTCCCCCTGTTTAGGGGGAGAACAGGGATTGAGGACTGACGGTTTAAAGCCCCTCCCCTTAACAGGGGAGGATGGGAGGGGTCTTTTCAAAGGTATCCCCTATTCCGACATCATCCAGGAGTATTGGCGCAGGACAGGTGGTATTCCTGTGGACGGGGAGCGTAACGTCAGACTCCATAAATTAGCGGTCAATCTGCGTTCCATCTGTGACAACAAGCGAGAGTTATTGCTTCAAGTGATGCCCCGATTAGGATTGTCAGAACAGGAGTTGGCGAATATCGTGGATTCGGCTTGCAAGGAGAGTCCGAAAGGATTCTCAAAGGTGGTGCAGCAGATCGTCGAGGATTTTCAAGAGTCCCCACTCTACACAGAGGGGGCGGAGGGGGAGTCTCTCCCACCAGAGATGCCGAAGAAACTCCCCAAGTTAATTCAACTACTGATCTCCCGTACTCCTGATGTCTATAAGCCTGCTGTGGCGCATGCCGTGTTCCCTGCCTTGGCTGCCCACCTCTACAAGGTGAAGTTCCGCTATATAGACAATGTGCTGCATGAGGCTACCCTGATGAACGTCCTGATGGCTGGAACGGGTGCTGGTAAGGATTGTATCTCACAACCTATCAACTACATCATGGCGGATATCCGCAAACGTGACGAGGAGAACCTTGCCCGTGAGAAGCAATGGAAACAGGAGGTGTCATCGAAGGGTGCCAATAAGGACAAACGCCAGCGTCCTGAGGGGCTTATCATTCAAGAGATCGACCCTGACATGACCAACCCTGCCTTCGTGATGCGTATGGCAGATGCTGACGGGCATTTCCTCTACACGAAGATGAATGAGATAGACCAGTTTGATGCCCTTCGTGGCTCTGGCAAGAGCGGTCAGCAGTTCCAGATCATGTGTCTTTCCTTCGACCCTGACAACCGCTACGGTCAGACCCGTGTGGGAACGGGGTCGGTCACAGAGAAGATATGCATCCGCTTCAACTGGAATGCGGCAACGACCATCACCAAGGGACAGCACTATTTCCGCAATGTCCTGACTGACGGACCTATCAGCCGTATTAACTTCTGTACTATTCCTGAAAGGGAGATTGGTGCTGAGATGCCAGTCTACGGCACGTACGACGCAGCCTTCGAGGAAGACCTTCGCCCATACATCGAGAAACTGACAAAAGCGGTTGGTGAGGTCGATTGTCCTCAGGCATTTAAACTTGCCCAGAAGATGGTGGAAGAGAATGCGGAGTTCTCACGACTGAGCCAGTCGAGGGTATATGAGAACCTCTCTTTCCGTGCTACGGTCATCGCCTGGCTGAAGGGCTGCCTGCTGTATGTCGCTAACGATTACAAGTGGGATAAGACCATAGAGGAGTTTGTGCGCTGGTCACTGCAATATGATATGTGGTGCAAGATACAGTTCTTCGGGGAGGATATTGCAAATGCTGAGAAGATAGAGGATAAACCCAACAAAAGGGGGCCTCGCAATCTTCTTGCTATGCTGCCCGACGAGTTCACTTTGCAAGATGCCGTCAACGTGAGACGACGGCAAGGTTTAGACGGAAAGAACAGTAAGCACATGATTGATGTCTGGAAGAGCAGGGGTTATGTGTCTCAAATCTCAAATCTCAGTTTTCGAAAATTAAAATAATAAAATATGGAACTAATCATAGAAAGAATAGAGAAAAACGACCATTTCACCGTAGGTCGACTTAGCATTGAAACAGCCGAGGGCAAGAAGTATCTTTGTGACACCTTAGAGCCGAAAATCAAAGAACTGGATATGACAGGAAGACACATCATAAAGAAACGTGCCGCCATTCCTGAGGGTCGCTATCCCGTCGTCATCACCTACTGTGCGCGTCAAGACCGTTGGCTGCCTCTGCTCCTCTGGGTTAATAAGTTCAAAGACGTGCGTATCTTAGTGGGTAAGACGGTGAAGGACATTACCGCTGGCGGCATCATCATCGGGGAATATCACGGAGATGGCAGACTGGTGAACAGTCCAAATACGATGTACGACTTAAAACAGCGGATGGTAGAGGCGAAGAAGAGAGGTGAGGCGGTTTTTATTCAAGTGAGACCCTCCTAATCCTCCCTGTTTAAGGAGGACTTAAAATAAGTAATGTATAATCATAACCGTCAACCCTCCATTGCGGTTCTCCCCCTTAGCAGGGGGAGTTAGAGAGGGTCTTATATATGAAACAAGCAAGAGGATTGCGGAACAATAATCCGCTGAATATTGTGAAAAGTCCTGACTTCTGTTGGTTGGGCGAGGTGAAAGAAGGTGGTGACAAGATCTTCGTCAAATTTGAGACGATGCCACAGGGGTGCCGTGCCGCCTTGAAACTGTTGCGCACCTATTACGAGAAACACAAGTGTAACACCATCTGCCGCATCATCCGACGATGGGCACCCGAGACGGAGAATAACGTACAGGCATATATCAAGACGGTGAGCCTGTTGACAGGGATAGCCCCTACCACCCTACTCCCTCCGATGAAGGAAGAGACAAAGATTGTCTGGTGTGACCTGACAGTGGCGATGGCAAGTGTGGAGTGCGGTCTCGACCAGCACTGTCGGGAGGTGATGGCCGGCTATGTCGACATAGGCTGGCAACTGCTGAATCCATAACAAAAAGGGTGAGGCAATCAGTTCCAATGCTGATAGGGATGGCGACGCAACTGGCTATTGTAATAACGGCGGTCACCAGTCACTTCCTTTCCGATGAAATCGGGGAATTCCACACTTTCATCAACAGATGAAAGTTCCACTTCCGCCATGACAAGTCCCTCATTCTCACCAAAGAACTCATCAACTTCAAAGGTATGATTGCCACGCTTGACGAGCCATCTGATTTTGTCGATGATACCTGGTTCGCAGAGAAACATTAGTTTTTTACCATCCTCCAAGGGTATTTCATACTCAAACTCATCACGGGAGAGTCCGCCATCGATGCTGGGACCTTTAATGGTGAGATAAGCATGATCGTCACGGATGCGAACACGGACCGTCCGTCCCCGCTCACTACAGATATACCCCTGCTGGATACGACTGTGACTGAACGACTCCTGTTTGTAGGAGTCGTTCAGCACTAAGAATTTGCGTTCAATCTCAACAGCCATTACGCCATCATGGAGAAGGTCCAGATCAGATAAATAACAGCGAGGATAATCAGTCCCCCGAATATCCAACCAATAATTTTCTTACCCTTCTCTTCCTGTTTCTTAGCGTAGGCTTCACGCTTTGCTTGATTTTTCTTGCTCATAATAGTGACTTTTTAAATGAGAAGTGAGAAATGAGAAATGAGAAATGCAAATGATAAAATGTAGAAATGCATTCTCATTCCCCGACCTCCCACACCTCGTGGTTATTTATATTTTTAAATTTATTACCTTCATCGCCTAAATGTCTGTGACAAGCGCAGCAAAGTCGCCCGTCATTCCTTCATTTCTACATTTACATTTCTTTTAGTCGCTTCGCTTTGTAAAAGCGACAGCGTCGATTACTCATTTCTTTCATTTCTCATTTCTCATTTGGAATCTCACTCGTCGCCAGACGAGGGAAATTCCATCAGGTAAGCCTTGATGAAATCGTCGATTTTACCATCCATCACCCCATCGACATCCGAGGTCTGGTAGTTGGTGCGATGGTCTTTCACCCGACGGTCATCGAAGACATACGAGCGGATCTGCGAGCCCCATTCTATCTTCTTCTTACCTGCCTCTATCTTCGCCTGAGCCTCCAACCGTTTCTTCATGGCACGGTCGTAGAGTTGCGAGCGGAGCAGTGCCATGGCACGTTCCTTGTTCTTCGGCTGGTCGCGTGTCTCGGTATTCTCAATGAGGATCTCCTCTTCCTCTCCCGTATCGGGGTCGGTATACCAATAACGCAGACGGACACCCGACTCCACCTTATTGACATTCTGACCTCCGGCACCACTGGAACGGAACGTGTCCCACGAGAGTTTTGCAGGGTCGACATACACCTCGATGGTATCGTCCACCAACGGGGTCACGAAGACGGAGGCGAAGGAGGTCATACGCTTGCCTTGGGCATTGAAGGGAGAGACACGCACCAGACGGTGGACCCCATTCTCACTCTTCAAGTAACCATAGGCGAACTCACCACCTTCTATCTGCATCGTCACACTCTTGATACCAGCCTCGTCACCGTCCTGCAGGTTGGAGATACTGACCTTATAGCCATGTGCCTCTGCCCATCGCTGGTACATACGCATGAGCATCTCCGCCCAGTCCTGTGCTTCGGTACCGCCGGCACCAGAGTTGATCTTGAGGACACACTCCATCGGGTCCTCCTTCTGGCGGAGCATGTTTCTTAACTCCAGCTTTTCCAGGAGATCAAGTACCACCTGGTAGTCGTGGTCGACCTCCTCTTCCGTCACCATCTCCTCTTTATAGAAGTCGAAGGCGAGTTGGAGTTCATCAGCGGCATTACGCACTACGGTATAGTCGTCAATCCATTTCTTGATAGCCTTCACCTTCTTCATCTGCTCCTCGGCACGTTTCTGGTCTTCCCAGAAGTCGGGAGCCTGTGTGCGAAGTTCCTCCTCCTCGTACTCTATCTTTCTCTCGTCAATCTTCAGATAGCGGTACAGTTTCTCCGTCCTATCCAAGACATCCTTCAGTTGGTCTTGTGTAATCATATTCTTTTTAAATGAGAAATGAAAGAAATGAAAGAAATGAGAAATGAAAATGTAGAAATGAAGCAATGCTCCTTGCACCATCACTTCCCATTTCTTTCACCCCGTTCATTCTTCAAATTCTCCCTTGTCGTTTTTGTTATTGTTGTTAATATATTGATTATTTCTTCATTGTCGTGGATGATTGACATGAATTCACTATCCGTAAGAGAGCCATAGGCATATAGTCTTTTCAACCAGAACCGTGTTTCATTAGCCTCTTTCAGTGCGATTGTCACCTTTGTCAGGAAATCAGGTTTTGATTGTGCGAACTGACCTTCAGAGACATTGGCACCGATACTCGTACCACTGCGGACTATCTGTTTCAACATGTCCCTATCTCCCAACTTTTTCTCCGACAGATACCTATACATCTTGGTTATACGGTCAGCGAATCGCTCTGTCTTGTCAATGATAATATTGTCACGTCGCGGCATCATTCCTTCATTTCTACATTTTCATTTCTCATTTCTTTCATTTCTTTCATTTCTCATTTGGAATTACTAATTCCTAATTTCTAATTTGAACTACTCTTCGTACATTCTGTCGATTTGTTCCTTATAGTTTTCATAGAGCACACGACGGCGTATTTTCAGGGTATTGGTGAGTTCGCCCTTCTCCATCGACAGGTGATGGGGCAGCAACGTGAAGCGCTTCACCTGCTCATAGTGGGCAAGTTGCTGTTGGAGGGTGTCGATGCGTTCCTTCATCATCTCGATGATCTGCGAGTCAGCACAGAGTTGCTCACGGTTCTCAAACGGGATATTATGCTCACGGGCATATTCCTCCAAGAGCGGATAGACGGGTACGATGAGTGCCGAGACGAACTTACGCTGGTCAGCGATCACCGCCAACTGGTCGATATATTTGTCAACTAACAGTTTCGACTCTATCATCTGGGGAGCGATATACTTACCATTGCTGGTCTTAAAGAGGTCTTTGATACGTTCTTTCAAGAACAGTTCACCGTCTTTCAGATAACCAGCGTCACCTGTCTTGAAATAGCCATCCTCCGTAAAGGCTGCCTTCGTGAGGTCCTCACGGTTGTAGTAACCAGGAGTGATCGTCGGACCCTTCAGGAGGATCTCACCCTCCTCGCTGATCTTGATGTCAATGCCCTCGATGGGTTGACCTACGGAACCGACGGTATAGGGCTCTCCTAAGTGGTCACAGGAAACGGTGGCAAGCGACTCTGTCAATCCATAGCCTACAATCATATTAATCCCGATGGAATGGACAAATTCCTCCACATAAGCACTTACTGCAGCCCCTGCTGTGGGGAAGAAATGGGCATTCTCCAGCCCTAACTCCTTACGTACCAAAGAGAATACGGTGCGGTTCAGCATCTCATACTCCAGATGGAGTGCCATCGGCGGTTTCTTACCCAGACTAAGATACTCAATGTTATGCTTACGACCGACTTTCAGCGCATGCATGAAGAGTTTACGCTGCACGGTGCTGGAATGGTCGATCTTATCCATCACACCCATATACACCTTCTCCCAGAAACGGGGTACGGAGGACATACAGGTGGGATGCGTCTCCCGCATCGACTGCTGCACCTCCTGCGGATGGGTGTTCACGATCATCGTGGCACCCTTCGTCAGGGAGAGGAGTGCCCATCCACGCTCGAAGATATGGGTATAGGGGAGGAAATTCATCACACGGTCGTGCTCATCGACAGGCACACACTTGTTGTTTGCCTCGAAAGCGGCATGGAACATGGAGTGTGGCAGGATGACACCCTTGGAGTCTCCCGTGGTGCCACTGGTATAGAGGATATTGGCGATATCATCGAAAGAAGCCTCTTTCTGACGCGCTTCCACCTCCGTCTGACGGGGCAGGTTCTCACCCATCTTCAGGAAGTCAGTGAAATAGATGGCATTGGGGTCATGGGAGGAGATACGTACCAGCGGGTCGAAGACGATGATACGCTCCAGGGTTGGACAGAGAGATACCACACGGCGGGCACGGTCGTACTGGTCCTGCTCACCCACAAAGAGGAAACGCACCTTCGCATCATTGATCATGAACTGGATCTGCTGCTCGGAACTGGTAGCATAGAAAGGAATAGTGACCGCACGGACACCCCAGGCGCCAAAGTCACACTCCAGATACTGCACCGAGTTCTGCGAGAAGATACCAATGTTCTCCTGTACCTTCACCCCAAGGTTCAACAGGGCGTTGCTGACCTGTTTAACGGTCTGCGACACCTGATTCCATGACAACGACTTCCATTCCTTACCACCGAAATCCTGATAGATCAGCATCTCACGGTCGCCATAATGAGCGGCTAAGTCGTGTATCAACACCGACATGTGACTGTTTATCTGCATAAGCCTATATTATTAATTAGGTGCAAAGATA
>DEJF01000006.1:11278-68817 GCA_002353225.1 Prevotella sp. UBA2755
TAAATTAAATGGGAAATGAGAAATGAGAAATGAGAAATTTAAATGAAGAAATGAAAAAATGAGAGAGAGGTATCATTATTTTTTGTATCTTTGCAGAAGATATGGCATACAAGAAATATACAAACGAAGCGGTGGCACTGTTGAGCAGACTCATCAGCACGCCCTCTGTCAGCCGTGACGAGCAGGCTGCAACTGACATCCTGCAGAAACAAATCAAAGAGTGGGGGCTACCCTGTAAACGTAGCGGTAACAACCTAATCGTTGCCCAACGGCTGAGCAAGAAAAAGCCGACCCTACTGTTAAATGCACATATCGACACCGTAAAACCTGTGGCATCATGGACACGTGACCCCTTCACTCCGACTATTGAGGACGGTAAACTCTTCGGGCTGGGGGCCAACGACTGCGGTGGTGGACTGGTCAGTCTGCTTCAGGCATACCGCATATTAATCGAAAAGAAATCAATCCCTTATAATCTGGTTTATGTCGCATCCTGCGAGGAAGAGGTCAGTGGTCAGAACGGTTTCTCCGCAGTACTACCCTATCTGCCCCCAATAGATGTAGCCATCGTGGGAGAGCCTACGGGCATGCAGCCAGCCATTGCCGAGAAAGGTCTAATGGTGATTGACGGTGTCGCCCATGGGATAAGCGGACATGCTGCACGTAACGAGGGCGTGAACGCCATCAACGAAGCGTTAGATGATCTGCAATGGCTCCGTGCTTATCAGTTCCGTAAGGTTAGTCCATTATTAGGAGAGACGAAAGCGACGGTAACTGTCATTCATGGAGGCACCCAGCATAACGTCATACCCGACAAGGTGGAGTTTGTCATTGATGTCCGTACCAATGAATATTACCAGAACGAATATCTCTTCGCTTTCTTACAGAAACACATGAAAAGTGAGTTGAAGGCACGTTCTTTCCGTCTGCACTCCTCTTCCATCCCAGAAGACCACCCCTTGGTGAAGAAATGCAAGCGGATGAGAATGAAACCTTTCGGTTCTCCCACCCTGTCGGATCAGGCACTGATGCCCTTCCCTTCTTTCAAGTTAGGACCTGGGGAGTCCAGTCGCAGCCATTCTGCCGATGAATTCGTTAAAATTGAAGAGATTCATCAGGCAATCAACACTTACGTAAAGTTGATTTCGGAATAACGATATTTCGAGAATCATCAGCGTCCCAGCCACGACTCTGGATTCAGTTTTGCTGTCTCCCTGCGTAACTGGAACTGGAGGATATCATCCTGTCCTATCCGTCCTAATGCCTGGCGAGTGCTTACCTTCTGCCCTCGATGCACGTTGACGGAGGAAAGATTACAATAGACGGAGATATAACTGCCATGGCGAACCATCACCACCATGGTACCTCCAAAACTGAAGACGGCACTCACCTCACCGTCGAAGATAGAACGAGCCTGCGCACCATTCTGTCCCTTGATGTTAATACCCTTATTATCAAGGGTGACATTATGCAGTCCCTCCACATTATATTGACCGAAATGGCTCACTATACGATAAGGACCGGTAATCGGCATGGGCAAACGTCCACGATTACTCTCAAAATTACCACTCAGTCGACGATCCTCCGAGGACATGGAATAATCGAGTGTCTCCGTATTCTTCTTAGCCTCAGCAACCTCCTTCGCATGCTCACGCGCTTCTGTCTCCGCACGACGCTCAGCGGCGAGACGGGCAGCCTCCGCCTCCCGAGCCTGTCGCTCCGCCGCCTCCCGAGCCTTCTTATTACGAGCAGCACGAGCCTCAGCCTTCGCTTTCTCTTCACGTGCCTTTGCCTCTGCGATACGACGGGCATTCTCCTTTGCCGCTGCCTCGGCGGCCGCTTTCTTACGCGCTAACTCAGCAGCACGTTTCTTTGCCGCCTCAGCCTCCGCCTTGCGCTTCGCCTCAGCAGCAGCACGTGCTTTCTGACGAGCCACCTCCTCGGCTATCAGGCGGTCAATCTGTGCATTAAGTGCGGCGTCTTTCTTCTTCTGCTGGGCAATGACATTCTGGATTTCCTTCTGTTGTTTCTGCAAACCAGACACCATATTCTTCTGCTCAGTCTGCTTACCCTCTAACGAACGACGCTCGCTCTCTCCGCGATGCAGCAACTGTTTCTTGTTATCACGGGCGGCAAGAAGTTCCACTTGCTTAGCATTCACCTCAGCCTGTTTCACCTTCACGTCCTCACCCTGAGAGCGCTGATAGGAAGCATACTCCCGCATAAAACGCATACGGCGGAACATCTGGGTAAAACTGCTGGCACTGAAGATGAACATCAATTTGCTTTGAAGAGATTGATTACGGTGCATATAACGCATCGACTTGACATATTTCTGCTTACAGTCCTCCAGTTCAGATTTCAAGACATCAATCTCTGTATTGAGCACTTCTATCTCAACATCCAGTGAAGAGAGGTCTTTACGAATAGTATCTATGGTACGACGTTTATGGGCTATCTCCGTATTGAGCATCATCAGGTTCTCCAACCGCTTTTTTACATCACGTTCATTAGAGCGAAGTTTCTGCTCCTGCTCCTTAATCTGCTGCTGGATAATCTGGCGTTGATTTTGCAGACTTTGGACAGAAACAGGTTGTGAGGACGACTTCTTGGTCTTCTTGGAAGTAGCCGTTTTTCTCGCCGTTTTTTTCGTTGTTCGCTTCTTTACAACTGCCGTCGTCTTACCCTTACCCTTCTGGGACGTACGTCGCTGCTGGGCATACGGACTCAGGGCAAAGAGTGTCAACAACAAAAGGATACCTATTCGCCTCATCTATTATTACAGAGCCATAAAGCGACGAAGAATCTCGTCAACAGTTACTTCACGATACTTACTGGAGATCTCTGTGCGAGTCTCCCACTCCTCGTCATTCCCCAGATAGTTGAAGTTCATAGCCATCTTGATGGACTTGTCAGGGGTATTAAACAGGATTTTATGGGCAAATGGGAAGAGTTTCTTACCAGTGGCACGGAAGTCCTCATAGTCCCAGTTCAACTGATAGTTACCACGGATCTTGTCGTCATACATGATGTTCGCCATCTTAATCTGGGCGGCTTCCTTGTCGGCAAGCCAGCGATAAGAGAGTTTACCATTCTCCATGGAGATAATAGCATCTTCACCTATCAGGTCTGTCTGATAACTGTTCAGCAACTCATCCGTTATCCTTGACTTACCAGGTTGGAAGAGTTCGTTCCAGAACAATGCCTGCAAAGAATAGAAGTTAAGTCCGCTATTCCGCATGAAGTCCAGTTGGTTATAGTTTGCCTTAATGAACTGCTTATTAATTCGGTCCATGATCAGCACATAGTCTTTGGTGAACTCCAAACGGCCTGCCTCTACGAAACCGAATGCCATCAGTTGGAGACGAATCACGTCATCGCGTTTCATCTTCAGATTACCAGTCAATGTCAGTTGCTGATTACCCACCTCCACAGAGAATTTCACCTTAGATGTGATGAACTTGGCATACTGCGCATTATCACTCACTTTCTGCAAGAACTGCTGCGCCTTCAAGGTCGTAGGTGCTTTAGATGTCTCTTTCACAGCCTTCTTCTGTGTGCCGCATGCTACCAATACCAATGGAAGTGCCAAAGCGGCTAATTTAAAAATTCGTGATGGTTTCATTCTTTTAGGTATTTTTTGAGTTTAATCTTTCTTGTCAATATCTGTCGTCTGTCATCTGCCGCTTGTGGTGTACGATCGGCAAGTACCAATGCCTGTTGCCAGTATTCGAGTGCTTTGTCTCTCTCACCTACAAAATAGTAGATGTCACCCGCATGTTCCAATAACACCGCAGAGGTGTCAGAATCACATTGTAAGGTCTGGTCAATATAGATTTTCGCCTCAGCATAACGCTTCTGCTTGAAAAGAATCCAAGCATAAGTATCCAGGAAGGTCGCGTTCTTAGGCTCTGCCTTGATAGCACGAAATGACATTTGCTCCGCTTTTTCCAGTTGAATCTCCTTCTCACTGAGATAATAGGCATAGTTGTTCAGACAACCGTAATTATCGTCTTTCCATTGCAGACAGGAGTCATAGGCTGCAAACGCCTCTTGGTCAAGCCCTTTCTGATGCATGATATCCCCCATGACGGCATAAAAGTCACTCACAATATCAGGGTCACTCTCCTGTGTAATGACACCGATACCGTTTTGAAAGGCATTCAGTGCCTCATCCAACTTCTCTTGTTTGTAATAGGCAATACCCTGATAGTAATAAAATGCCATTTCATCGGGATTATATTGTCGGGCATCCTTGCAAAGTGTGATAATACGAGGCATGTCCTCTGCTTGCCAAGCATAACTCACCAGTTGCAAACGTGCCGCAGCATTATCGGGTGCCACCCTCAGGACCTGCTCCAGCACTTGGCTAATAGAGTCATTGGGCATATTCTTCAGATGCATATAAGTAGCACACAGGATGGCGACATCTGCATCCATCTGCGGTTGTTCCAACATCCGATGGAAAAGATACAAGACTCTGGTGGAGTCACCACCCTCCTGCTCACTCTTCCCGATCTCCTGACGCATCAGCAGTACACGGTCTTGCGAGGTAATATTCTTACTCAACAGCACCTGTTCTGTCAAGGCTGCCGCCGCGTCAAGGTCGCCCTCGTCCTTCTCATAGGCAAGCAATGCCATCAGGGCATTACGGTTCTCAGGCTCAATCCTCAGGATATCATGATATATCTCAAGGGCTTTCTTCTTCTGACCGTTTACGAAAAGAGTATTGGCATAAAGACCCCGATAGTTCTGGTCGTTAGGATATTGGTCGGCAAGACGTTTCATCTCGGCAATAGCGGCTTTCTTATCACCCAACTCTGTATAGAAATTACTCTTGGCATAAGACAACCGCTCACTCTTACCTTCAATCATTTCCAATTTTGACAAAGTCGCTATCGCCGACTCATAATCATGTTGTTCCTCATAGAGTTCTATCAGCAAGCCAAGGACATCATCACGATCACGATGTCTGTCATAAAGTTGCTCCAAGACCTGTGCCGCCTTATCAAATTGTCGCTGATTGATATAAGTATTTGCCAAGGTCTCCTGATAGGTGGTGTTCATCGGCTCCAAAGCAGCGGCTTTCTCGATACAGGCAAGAGCCTGTTCTTTCTGTTTCAAAGCGCCATAATACTGAGCAAGATAAAAATACGCCTCGGATTTCGTAGAGTCAATCTCCACACAACGGCGCAACAGGTCAAAAGTAGCATCACTATTTCCCTTGGCTCGCTCACAGATCGCCTCCAAAAAGAAAGCATCGTAGCGACGACACTGGCTGACTGTCTGTGCGACCACAGGCAATCCTGTCAATAGCAGCAGGAGAAACGAGAGAATGCTAAGTCTTTTCACTGAATATCCCTTATTTTACGCCAGTATGTCCATAACCGCCTTCGCCACGCTCCGTCTGGTCGAGTTTCTCGACCATGACAAAATCGGCTTGTTCATGTTGTGCAATCACCATCTGAGCGATACGCTCGCCGTCATTTACAACAAAATCCTGTTGTGACAGGTTGATAAGTACCACCCCAATCTCTCCACGATAATCCGCATCAATGGTTCCAGGAGTGTTCAGCACTGTCAGTCCATGCTTCAGTGCAAGTCCGCTACGAGGACGCACTTGGGCCTCGTACCCTTCGGGCAATGCAATATGCAGCCCCGTAGGAATCAACCTGCGCTCCAGCGGGTGCAATGTGACAGGCTCGTCCAAGTTAGCCCGAAGATCCATTCCTGCGCTTTGGGGCGTAGCATATGCAGGCAACTGCTGGTGCCCGCGGTTTACGACCTTGACTTTAATCATCTTTTCGAAACGTTTCTTAATTAATAATGTGCAAAGGTAGTCATTTCTTCTGAAACAACCAAACAAAACAAAAGTTTTCCTGTGTTTTCATTGCAAAAGATCTGATTTTTTGTATCTTTGCACCCACAATGATGGACTGGAACATACTTATCTCCAACAAGCGGTTAGGACAGGAATTCCGTCACTCTAAGCCGCATGACGACCGTACTGAGTTCAAGCGTGACTATGACCGTTTGATATTTTCAGCACCATTCCGCCGCTTACAAAACAAGACACAGGTATTCCCTTTGCCTGGTAGTATTTTCGTACACAACAGGTTGACGCACTCTCTGGAAGTTGCCAGTGTGGGCATGTCGTTAGGCAACGATGTGGCTCACCGTATCATCAAGGAAAAGCATCCTGAGTTGGAAGACACGATGTTCGAGCAAATCGGGCAGATTGTCAGTACGGCATGTCTTGCCCATGACTTGGGCAATCCACCCTTCGGGCATAGCGGTGAGAAAGCGATACAGACATTCTTCACAGAGGGACCTGGTAGTTTCCTAAAAGACGAAGTGAGTCCTGAATTCTGGGATGATATCACACATTTTGAGGGAAACGCCAATGCCTTCCGTCTACTGACCCACCAGTTTAAGGGCAGACGACCGGGTGGTTTTGTGATGACCTACAGCACATTGGCAAGCATCGTAAAATACCCTTATGCGTCCTCTGTAGCCAGCAAGAGAGGGAAGTTCGGTTTCTTCCACTCAGAACAAGATTACTACCAACGACTTGCCGATGAAATGGGAATTATTCGCCTATCGAAAGAAGATGAGCCCTTACGATATGTACGTCATCCTTTGGTCTATCTAGTAGAGGCTGCTGATGATATCTGTTATGAGATTATGGACTTGGAGGATGCCCATAAACTGAAGATTCTCACTTACGAAGAGACAGAGAGGCTACTACTCAGTTTCTTCAATGAAGAAGAAAGGGCAAAAATTAAAGGACGCATAGCCGAGGAGGGGGTGCTCGATCCCAACGAGATGGTTGTGTATATGCGCGCCTGTGTGATTGGCAAACTGGAAAGCGAGTGTGTCAACACCTTTATAGAACATGAGGAGGAAATACTGGAAGGCACCTTCACTGGAAGTCTCATCAAGCACATCAACCCCCTACAAGGAAAAGCGTACGAGGAATGTGCCAAACTATCCGTAGAGCGTATCTATAGGAGCCGTCCTGTACTCGACGTGGAATTGTCTGGTTACAAAATCATGGAAACACTGATGGAGCAAATGGTAGAGGCAGTGACTCACCCAAAACGGTTCTATTCTCAGCAATTAATCGACCGTGTCTCAAGTCAGTATGACATTAAAGCAGAAGACTTAGAGACCCGCATCATGGCAGTAATTGACTATATAGCAGGTATGACGGATGTCTATGCGTTGGACGTCTACCAGAAGATGAATGGAATATCGCTGCCTATTGTATAATATCAGTCTTTCTCTTTATAAATTACCTTATTAGCACCCGAA
The DNA here is from genome assembly GCA_002353225.1 of Prevotella sp. UBA2755. Lineage (GTDB taxonomy): Bacteria > Bacteroidota > Bacteroidia > Bacteroidales > Bacteroidaceae > Prevotella. The sequence continues at coordinate 18,593 of DEJF01000006.1, forward strand.
GTAATCTTCAACTCCTCACGATGCATGTCGATAAAGGTATCAATATGACGCTTACGTTTCTCCTCGAAAATCTCGTCTATCGCAATCAAGATACCCGTCTCTTCCACATCACCAAACCCATAATTGATAGCGGTACCAAAAAGTTTCATCGTAGGAGAAAGACCCATATAAGCATTGACCAATGGGGGAATATTATAGCCTAACTTACGAATCTCACGATTCAGGATCCGATAATCCTCCTTAAAGGAATCCATACAGAAAAGTTTCTCTAACTCCTTCTCGTCAGTTTCGATTTTTAGCGGTTTCATCGGAATTATCAATTTTTCCTTATCATCAAAGTATTTCTTCAGGAAATAGAGTATCATATCACGTCCCTTACGAATATAAGAGGGATACATCGTCATCTTACCGAAATAATAACGCACATTAGGACGAATCACCGTAATAGCACCTAGTCCATCCCAGAGGTTATCAAGGGCAAACAGACTCTTAGCACCCATACGGGAAGACTGATATGGCAAAGCCACGAAAGAGCGTCCCAGTTCTGCAGTATAGGGAGCATATTCTTTAATAAACCGCTCGGAAAAATGGAACATATGACTCGTAGCGAGGATGGGTTGCCCATTCTCATCATACTCCCAATCAGTACCCAACAAATAGCGATACCCACCAATAATCTCCTCTGCCTCAGGATTCCACACAATCAACTGCTTATAGCAATTCTCACAAAGGTCGAATTCATCGAGATCCAGTTCCTTACCAGTTCCACCACCGGCCTCACGAAAGACTATCTCACGCAAGCGTCCTATCTCTTTCAAAACATTGGGAGCATTATGTGCGGTAACCACATAAATCTCATTATTGCTCTTATTGGTAAGGCGCAACTGTTTGTCTGACGTCAGTTCGCCTCTGAGCAATTCTTTGGCAATCGGCTGGATGATTTCCTGTTCCATCTTGTTGGTTGTTTTTATAGTTCGTAGACTTTGTCCTGCACATATTTCGCCCATTCCAACGGAGTCTTACTCTTATCAAAAGTTTGCCAAGGAATGGGTTTTCCTATCTTAACCTCAAAGGTCTTTCCTACATTCTTATACATCTCATCCACTAAATACAACATGGCTAAATTAAAAGGAAGAAACCTATCGGAAAAGTTAGCCAAGCGATAAAAGAATTTTGAGTTCTGCCCACTGAAATGGATAGGCACGACATCACGTTGATACTCCACACTCTTGGAGATGAAAGTTTTTGACCAGGGTATATCACGTATCGTACCGTCACTTTGCTTACGTGAGCAGATACCTGCCGGGTACATCAGCATGTGGTTGTCACTCTCAAAGCCAGCCTTTACCATTGCAGGAAAGTTCCGGCTTTGCTTACCCGTCTTGTTGATGGGAATACAAAGTGGGGCGAGGCCCGGCAGATTCATCAAGAGGTCATTGACCAGATAGCGAAAACGGCTATCGTATTGTCTACCAATAATAGCACCTAAGGCAACACCGTCCTCTCCTCCCAACGGGTGGTTTGACACAAAGGTATACAAGCGACCGTCATTCTTATCTGGCAGGTTCTCCTTCCCCATGACCTTGATAGTCATCTGAAGATACTCCACACAAGCCTCTAACCATTCAGTACCTTTCTTATCACGGCTCTCCCAGAGAAAGGCATTCACCTCATCCTGATGAATGGTACGTTTGAGCCATGATACGAGAAAAGAAGGAATCCACTTTGCCTTAGACCCCATCTTGCTCCTCAGAATTTCATCGATATCAATCGTTTTTTCTGTGATTTTATCCATTTCTCTCCGATTTATCTACTAACAGTTTGCAAAAATAACAAATTTGTTTGGAAAAAATGCACTTTTAACAAAAAATGTGCAAAATTAGTCAAAGGACAGAGAACTATTCGTAAAAAAGAAATAACAAAAGAGTTTTTACCCCACCTTCCGAAGAAACATACAACCTACTGAGAATCAATAAAATACAAATAAAATTTCGTTTTTTAAGGAATATTCACTAAAATAAAGTGGGGAATTGTGGGGGATTGTGGAGTAAAATGCTTAATTTTGCATCCGATATCTCAATATATAAGAAGTACGCATGCGATTTTTAGGTAATATTGAAGCAAAATTGGACGTCAAAGGGCGCGCCTTTCTACCTGCCACTTTCCGCAAGATACTACAGACTGGCGGAGAGGAAAGTCTTGTGCTTCGCAAAGACGTGTTCCAGCCTTGTCTGGTTCTCTATCCGGAATCCGTCTGGAATGAGCAAATGGATGCCATGCGGCAACGGTTGAACAGGTGGAACAAACAGCACCAGCAAGTATATCGCCAATTCGTCAGCGAGGTAGAACTTATCAGTCTCGATGGCAATGGTCGTTTTCTGATTCCCAAGCGGTATCAGCGCATGGCTGCCATAGAGCAGGACATCAAATTTGTCGGTATGGGAGATACCATAGAAATTTGGGGTATCCAGAAGGCAGAAGAACAGCAAATGTCACCAGAGGAATTCACCAAATCACTGGAAGAACTCATGGCTATAGAAGAATAAAAAAGAAATGGTCAAAACAGCAGAGGCATACCACATACCAGTACTCCTTCAAGAGAGTATCGACGGACTTGACATCAAGCCCGGAGGCATCTATGTGGATGTCACCTTTGGAGGTGGCGGACATAGCCGTGAGATCCTCTCCCGGATTGGTTCCAAGGGGCACCTCTATAGTTTCGACCAAGATGCAGATGCAGAAAAGAACATTATTGATGACAAACGATTCACTTTCGTCCGCAGCAACTTCAGGTTTCTACGCAACTGGATGCAATATTACCAAATAGAGCAGATTGACGGTTTATTGGCAGACCTTGGGGTCTCCTCCCACCATTTTGATGATGAGACAAGAGGTTTCTCCTTCCGTTTTGACGCCCCACTCGACATGCGTATGAACAAACGGGCTGGTAAGACTGCCGCAGATATTGTCAACGAATACGACGAGACGAAGTTAGCCGACGTTTTCTACCTCTACGGAGAGATGAAAAACTCACGTCGTATCTCCAATGCGATCATTACATTCAGACAGCAAAAACGCATTGAGACAACAGGAGATCTCATTTCTGCCACAGAGAAACTGATGCGTACAGAAAAAGAGAAGAAAGACCTTGCCCGTCTTTTCCAGGCACTACGCATTGAGGTCAACCACGAAATGGATGCATTGCGTGATATGCTATACGGAGCAAGTCATCTGCTAAAAGAAGGGGGCCGACTCTGTATCATCACCTATCACTCCTTAGAAGACCGTATTGTCAAGAATGTGATGAAAACAGGCAATGCAGAGGGGAAGTTAGAGCAAGACTTTTTCGGGCATATATCATGTCCTTTCCGTCTCGTCAACAACAAAGTCATCACCCCTCAAGAAAACGAACTTCAAAACAACCCACGAAGCAGGAGCGCAAAACTCCGAATCGCAGAAAAAATATAAGGCATGGAAGATAACGAACTACAAGAACTCAACAACGCCGAACAAGAAGAGCAAAACGTCACCGCCACCCCAAAGGCAGACGAAAGTGAGAAGGTGTTGCAAGAGACCATCAAGAAAATCAAGGAAACGGCAAGCGAGGAAGACCCAAGACCTTCCCAACAAGTCAATCTCCGCACGATTCTTGGTGGAGACATCCTTACTGCGGAGATGGTCCGTTCGCAAATTTGGCTGTTCGTGCTTATCGTCGCTTTCACGACTATCTACGTTGCCTTCCGCTACCAGTGTCAGCAGGACATGCAAGCCATTGACAGGCTGGAGACACAACTGAAAGACGCTAAGAACAAGGCACTTGCCGCCTCCAGTACCCTTACGGAAAAATGCCGTGAGAGTCATGTGCTCGACATATTGAAACAAAACAAGGACTCTCTGCTACACATTGCAGACCAGCCACCTTATATCATACAAGTTCCAGAATAAAAACGTCATGAGTAAATTTGACAACGATAAAGTAATGCCGCGCTATATGGCTATCGCCGTAGTGCTCACCATTGTTGGTCTTGCCGTCATTGGCAAAGCCTTCTATATCATGACGGCAAAGAAACAATATTGGACAGATGTTGCCAACCGACTGAAACGTGACAGTGTCAGCGTGAAGCCCAAACGCGGAAACATCCTCAGTTGCGACGGACAATTGATGGCAAGTTCCATCCCCGAATATAAAATATACATGGACTTCAAGGCTGGAGGCGAGGAGAAAGACTCCATCTGGCAAGAAAAAGTGGACTCCATCTGTATGGGACTGCATGAGATTTTCCCTCAGAAGACTGCTGAGGAATTCAAGAAGCATTTGGAGGAAGGTCATGAGAAGATGTCACAGCACTGGCCTATCTGGCCTCGTCGAATCGACTACAACACCTATACAGAAGTTAAGCAACTCCCTCTTTTCCGTCTTCCTAAATACAAGAGCGGTTTCCATGAGGAGGAGTTTAATGCCCGTCGTCGCCCCTTCGGTTCGCTGGGCGAACGTACCATTGGCTCTATGTATGGTGCGAAAGACAGCGCCCGTTTAGGATTGGAATTGGCATTTGACTCTACTTTGCGTGGAACACCAGGACTCACCAATCGCCGCAAGATCCTTAACAAATATATGAACATCCCTGTCACGATGCCTATTGACGGTTGTGACATCGTGACCACCATTGACGTCAATATGCAAGACCTTGCGGAGCGTGCAGTCATCGAGGAGTTAAAACTTATTGGCGGAGATCTTGGTGTCGCTATCTTGATGGAAGTGGAGACGGGTGACATTAAGGCCATCGTCAATATGACACGCTGTCCTGACGGAGAATATCGTGAGGTTAAGAACAATGCCGTCGCTGACCTTCGCGAGCCAGGCTCTGTTTTTAAGACCGCTTCTATTTTAGTAGCACTTGATGATGGGGTCGTAGACACCACTTATCACGTAGACACAGGTTGCGGTATTAAGAATATGCATGGCAGGGACATGAAAGACCATAACTGGCGCCGTGGCGGTTATGGAAATATCTCTTTGCCACGTATTCTGGAAGTGAGTTCCAATATTGGTGTCAGCCGTATCATCGATGAGAAATATGGTAGCAAGCCCGAAAGATTTATTGAGGGTATCTATCGTACAGGTATTGCCGCCGACTTGAAACTACCTATCCAAGGCTATGCCCGTCCTCATATCCGTATGCCAGAGAAGGACAAATACGGACATTGGACCAACTGGAGCAAGACAGCCCTTCCATGGATGTCAATTGGCTATGAGACACAGATTCCACCGATTTCAACGGTAACCTTCTATAATGCCATTGCAAATGACGGTATCATGATGAGACCCCGTTTTGTCAAGAGTGTAATGAAGGACGGAAAGGTCGTTGCGGAGTTCCCACCTGAGAAGGTCATGGAGCGAAGAATAGCCAAGCCACAGACTATCAAGACAATGCAAACGATTTTGGAACACGTCGTCAGTCAGGGACTTGGTAGGAAAGCAGGCTCACGTATGTTTAAGGTGGCTGGTAAAACAGGTACTGCCCAAATTGCTGAAGGAGGCGGATATAAAACGGGTATCGTAAAATATTGGCTGTCATTTGCTGGTTATTTCCCTGCTGACAATCCCCGCTATACCTGTATTGTATGCTTGAAGAAATCTGGTCTGCCCGCCTCTGGTGGTGGTATGAGTGGTGTAGTATTCCACCATATCTCTGAGGGTGTTATGGCACGTAACCTGAAACTAAAAGTTGAAGACGCCCACGACACCACATCCGTCAACATTCCTGATGTAAAAGATGGCAATATCTTGGATGCCCACTACGTATTGAATCATTTAGGTATCAAGACCAACCAGTCATGGGGAGGCTCTTATGTTAACGGCAATCCTATCTGGGGCAAAGCAGAGCGGTTGACGAGTCAGGTTGCTCTCCAACAAGTGCAGGTCGACAAGAATATAACACCCAATGTGGTTGGTATGGGCGCAAAGGATGCGGTATATCTGCTGGAAAGCATGGGTCTGAAGGTCAGGCTTCATGGCAGAGGAAAGGTCAAGAGCCAGAGTTATGCAGCAGGAAAGTCTATCACACAAGGTAGCGAATGTATTTTAAGTTTAGAGTAATTACATAAAAATAAGGTATTATGAGATTAAGTGAACTACTTAGATACGTCAAACCACTTTGTATCATCGGTGATGATCAAATAGACATCACGGGTGTCAACATCGATTCCCGAAAAATCGAGAAAGGACACCTGTTTGTTGCCATAAAAGGGACACAGACTGACGGGCACAAATTTATCCCTAAAGCACTGGAACTTGGTGCTACCGCCGTATTATGCGAGGATCTTCCTGAAGAGAAGGCTGCAGGAATAACCTATATACAAGTTCCCTCTACGGAGAATGCTGTTGGTCCTATCGCCACTGTTTTCTTCGGAGAGCCCTCCCAGAAACTAAAACTGATAGGTGTTACTGGGACCAATGGAAAAACAACAGTCGCCACCTTATTATATAATATGTTCCGCAAATTCGGGCATAAATGCGGATTACTCTCAACTGTCTGCAACTATATTGAGGACGAGGCTATTCCTGCCGACCATACGACACCAGACCCGATAGAATTGAATCGTCTGCTGAGTAAGATGGTTGACGCTGGATGCGAGTATGCCTTTATGGAATGCTCCAGTCATGCTATCGCCCAACAGCGTATTGGAGGTTTGAAATTCACAGGAGGACTGTTTACGAATCTGACACGTGACCATTTGGATTACCATAAGACATTCGAGAACTACCGTGATGCCAAGAAAGCGTTCTTCGACAACCTCTCCAAGGACGCGTTCGCCATTACCAATGCCGACGACAAGAATGGCAGTGTGATGGTACAGAATTGCAAGGCGAGGATAAAGACCTACTCCACTCGCACGATGGCAGACTTCCGTGCCCGTATCATCGAATGCCATTTTGAGGGCATGTATCTGGAGATAGACGGAAAAGAAGTCGGTGTGCAGTTTATCGGCAAGTTCAATGTCAGCAACCTGCTTGCCGTCTATGGCGCAGCAGTCATGTTAGGCAAGAAACCTGAGGATATCCTGCTGATATTAAGTACTCTCAAGAGTGTGGCAGGACGTCTGGAACCCATCCGGTCCAAAGATGGTGTCACAGCCATTGTCGATTATGCACACACGCCCGATGCGTTAGAGAACGTCTTGAATGCCATCCATGAGGTCTTAGATGGGAAAGGAGGACAGGTCATCACCGTCTGCGGTGCCGGCGGCAACAGGGACAAGGGCAAGCGCCCACTGATGGCTCAAGAAGCAGTCAAGCAGAGCGACCGTGTTATTATCACCAGCGACAACCCTCGTTTCGAGGAGCCACAGGACATCATCAACGACATGCTTGCAGGGCTTACCAACCAGCAGATGAAGAAGACTATCAGTATCACAGACCGCAAGGAAGCCATCCGTACGGCTTGTATGATGGCACAGAAAGGTGATGTCATCCTCATAGCAGGAAAAGGTCATGAGGATTATCAGGAGATCAAGGGCGTCAAGCACCATTTTGACGACCGTGAAGTAGTACGTGAAATCTTTGAAATCAATTAACGACTATGCTATACTATCTGTTCAGATTCTTAGAGCAATTCAATATCCCAGGTGCACATATCTGGTCGTATATCTCCTTCCGTGCCTTGCTGGCGCTGATCCTCTCATTGATGATCTCCGCATGGTTCGGAGAGCGTTTTATCAAATGGATGAAGCGCCGTAACATCTCTGAGACAGCACGTGACGTGAGTATTGACCCCTTTGGTGTCGAGAAGAAAGGGGTCCCCACGATGGGAGGTATTATCATTATTGTCTCCATCCTTGTTCCCGTACTCTTACTCGGGCGTATGCGCAACATCTATCTTTTGCTGATGATTATCACCACGGTATGGTTGGGATTCTTGGGATTCATGGACGATTACATCAAAATCTTCAGGAAGAACAAAGATGGATTAAAGGGTAAATACAAAATTATCGGACAGGTATCTATAGGATTCATTGTCGGACTGACACTATGGCTAAGTCCTGATGCCGTTGTCCGGGAGAATATCACGGTGTCACAGCAGAACCAGCAGGAGGTGGTTGTCAAGCACAAGGCAGAGAATGTAAAATCACTTCAGACGACAATCCCATTTTTTAAGAACCACAATCTGAATTACTCAGATGTCATGTCGTTCTGTGGGAAATACAAGGTTGCCGCAGGATGGATTCTCTTTGTCCTCATGACTATCTTCGTGGTCACTGCTGTCAGCAACGGAGCCAACCTAAACGACGGTATGGACGGCATGTGTGCGGGTAATTCCGCTATCATTGGTGTCGCCTTGGCCATTTTCGCCTATGTCAGCAGCCATATTGTCTATGCGGCATACTTTGACATCATGTATATCCCCGGCTCCCAAGAGTTGGTGGTATTCCTCTGCGCCTTTATCGGAGCCATGATTGGCTTCTTGTGGTATAATGCCTATCCTGCACAGGTCTTCATGGGTGACACAGGCTCGCTGACCATTGGTGGAATTATCGGTGTATGCGCCGTCATCGTCCATAAAGAACTCCTTCTACCCATCCTTTGCGGTATCTTCTTCATTGAGAGTCTAAGTGTTATTATCCAGACTCAATGGTTTAAGATTCAAAAGCGTAAGGGTAAGCGAGTGAGAGTCTTCCGTGCCACCCCTATCCATGACACTTTCCGCCGTTTAGACACTCAACTTGACCCCACAAGTACATATATCCTGAAAGGATGGCCTCATCGCCCTTTCCATGAGTCGAAAATAACCATCCGTTTCTGGATTACGACTATCATATTAGTAGCAATAACCATTATAACCCTAAAAGTAAGATGAGCAGAATCGTCATATTAGGAGCAGGCGAAAGCGGAGCAGGTGCCGCCGTCCTCGCCAAGAAAGAAGGTTTCGACGTGTTTGTTAGTGACATGTCGAAAATCAATGAGAAATACAAGAAACTGATGGATGACCACCATATCGAATGGGAAGAGGGACAGCACTCAGAAGAGAAGATTCTTAATGCCGATGAGGTAATCAAAAGTCCCGGTATTCCAGATACCGCTCCTATGATTGTGAAGATCAAGGAGAAAGGCATCCATATTATCAGTGAGATAGAATTTGCCGGTCGTTACACCAACTCCAAGATGGTCTGCATTACAGGCTCTAATGGAAAGACAACAACGACCAGCCTCATTTATCATATCTTCAAAGAAGCAGGTTATGACGCAGGACTTGCAGGGAACATTGGAAACTCCCTTGCCCTACAGGTAGCCGAGGACCCGCATGAATACTATATCATCGAACTCAGTTCTTTCCAGTTGGATAACATGTATGATTTCCGAGCCGATATCGCCATCCTGCTGAATATCACCCCCGACCATCTCGACCGCTATGATTTCTGCATGCAGAATTACGTGGATGCCAAGATGCGTATCATACAGAACCAGACATCGCATGATGCCTTCATCTACTGGAATGACGACCCTATCATCAAGAAAGAGTTGGAGAAATACAATATCCAGGCTATCCAATACCCTTTCTCAGAACTGAAGGAGAAAGGAAGTATCGGTTATATCGAAGAAGGACAATACAAAATAGAGAAACCCGAGCCCTTCAACATGGAGCAGGAATCCCTCAGTCTGACTGGCAAACATAATATCTACAACTCCCTTGCCGCAGGCATTGCCACCAACATCGCCGGTATCAAGAAAGAAGTTATTCGCAAATCACTCAGCGACTTCCCTGGTGTAGAGCATCGTCTGGAGAAAGTGTGCACCGTCCGTGGTGTACAATACATCAACGACTCGAAAGCCACGAATGTGGATGCCTGTTGGTATGCCTTAGAGTCGATGAAGTCCAAAACCATTCTCATTATTGGTGGTAAGGATAAAGGCAACGACTATGAGCCCATCAAACCTCTGGTGAGAGAGAAATGTGCAGGACTCGTCTACTTAGGTGCCGACAACCAGAAACTACATGACAATTTCGACGGAATGGGCATTCCTGTAAGAGATACTCACTCCATGAAGGAGTGTATAGCGGCATGCTACGAATTAGCAGAGCCAGGGATGACCGTTCTGCTGAGCCCCTGTTGTGCTTCTTTCGACCTCTTCAAGAATATGGAAGACCGTGGGGAGCAATTCAAAGAATTAGCAAGAAATCTATAAATATGAACAAGAAGATAGGCAATATATTCAAGGGAGACAAAGTCATCTGGATGGTGTTCTTCTTCCTCTGTATGATCAGTATTGTGGAGGTGTTCTCTGCCTCCAGCAACCTGACCTACAAGAGTCATAACTACATCGGTCCTATTATCTATCACACTGGTACCATTGTCTTTGGTGTCCTTGTGGCTGTCATCACTCTGAACATTCCTTGCAGGTTCTTCAAACTGATGACCCCTTTCTTATTGTTTATCAGTGCGCTCACCCTATTATGGGTACTTATCGGCGGACAGACGATTAACGGTGCCAACCGTGTGATTTCATTACTGGGTTTCACTTTCCAACCTTCTGAGATTGCCAAAGGCACTATTGTATTGGCAACAGCCCAGATTCTCAGTGCCATGCAACGGGAGAACGGAGCCGACAAGAAAGCCTTCAAATGGATTCTTTGGATTACTATCCCAACCTGTTTCCTCATTGGACTGGAGAACCTGTCGACGGCAGCATTGCTCTTCGCTGTAGTTATCTTGATGATGTTCATCGGTCTTGTACCGTTAAAACAACTCGGTAAACTGGTCGGTATTCTCGCCTTCTTCGTCTTCCTCGCCATTTCGATGGTTATGATTGTCGGGCACGACACCGCAGGACAGGAAGTCACCAAGACAGAACAGACAGAGCAACCTAAAAAGAAAAGTAAGTTGGAGAAGATACTCCACCGTGCCGACACCTGGAAGGGACGTATCCTCAAATTCGGTAAAGATGATGTCACCCCACAGGAATACGACCTTGACAAAGACGCACAGGTGGCACATGCCAATATCGCCATCGTGTCCAGCAATATTATCGGCAAGGGACCCGGACAGTCTGTGGAGCGTGACTTCTTGTCACAGGCATTCTCTGACTTCATCTACGCTATCGTCATTGAGGAGTTAGGTATCTTAGGAGCCACTTTCGTGGTCTTATTGTATATTATCCTGCTCTATCGTGCCGCACGTATTGCAAGTCGTTGTGAGAACAACTTCCCCGCCTTCCTCGTGATGGGTCTTGCGTTGTTGTTAGTCGTACAAGCAGCCTTCAACATGATGGTTGCCGTAGGACTTGCCCCTGTAACAGGTCAGCCGCTACCATTGATCTCAAAGGGCGGAACTTCGACCATTATCAATTGCGCTTACGTAGGAGCCATCTTGAGCATCAGCCGCTCGGCGAAGATGAAGAAAGAACCTGAAGTTTCAAAAAATATCGGGTAACATGCGTTAAAAAGAAATTTAATTCGTAATTTTGCAAGGTACTATATATAATAAGGTGTATGAATAAGGATTTAAGGGTTATCATCAGTGGTGGCGGCACGGGCGGACATATCTTTCCTGCTGTGTCAATAGCCAATGCTATTAAGGCTTTACGTCCAGATGCCAAAATACTGTTTGTGGGGGCTTTAGGGCGTATGGAGATGCAACGGGTACCTGCTGCTGGTTATGAGATAAAAGGTCTTCCGATTTGCGGTTTCGACCGTAAGAATCTTTTCAAGAACATCAGTGTGCTCTTTAAAATCTGGAAGAGCCAGCAGATGGCGAAGAAGATTATCAAAGACTTCCAGCCACAAGTAGCGGTAGGCGTTGGCGGCTATGCCAGTGGACCGACGCTCAACAAGGCAGCCTCAATGGGTATCCCATGTCTTATCCAGGAGCAGAACTCCTATGCGGGAGTCACCAATAAATTATTAGCGAAGAAAGCCGAGAAGATCTGTGTCGCCTACGACGGCATGGAGCGTTTCTTCCCTGCCGACAAGATCATCAAGACGGGTAACCCTGTCCGTCAGTCGTTGCTGGAGACGACTATCTCTCGCGAAGATGCCATACGCTCCTTCGGACTCGACCCCAACAAGAAGACAATTCTTCTGGTAGGTGGCAGTTTAGGGGCAAGAACCATTAACGAGAGTGTCATGCAGCACTTAGATCTGGTGCGCAAGAGTGACGTTCAGTTTGTATGGCAGACCGGTAAATACTATCATGCACAGATCATGGAGCAGATAGAGAAGGAAGGAAAGCCAGACAACCTTATTGTCACCGACTTCATCAGTGATATGGGTGTTGCATACAAGGCTGCTGATTTGGTTATCAGCCGTGCAGGAGCCAGCAGTATTTCCGAGTTCTGCTTGATCGGCAAACCCGTTATCCTGGTACCGAGCCCTAATGTGGCAGAAGATCACCAGACAAAGAATGCCATGGCATTGGTCAACGTGGATGCTGCCCTTTATGTAAAAGACAGCGAGGCATCTGCCCAACTATTGGCATTGGCTGTTGACACTGTCAATGATGAGGCGAAATTAACATCCTTGAAAGAGAACATTCTCAAACTGGCTCTCCCTGACTCAGCGGAGATCATCGCCAAAGAAGTTATAAAATTAGCAAACAATGGAGATTAAAGATATCAAAGCCGTCTATTTTGTCGGCGCTGGTGGCATTGGTATGAGTGCCATCGCCCGTTATTTCATCAGTCGCGGACTGGTGGTTGCCGGTTATGACAAGACACCGAGCGACCTGACCCGGCAGTTGGAGAAGGAGGGTATGCACATACACTATGAGGAGAACATCGACGAGATACCAGAAGCCTGCAAGCAGCCTGCCTCTTGTCTGATTATCTACACCCCAGCCATTCCTGCTGACCATCAGGAACTGCAATACTTCCGCCAAAACGGATTTGAGATACAGAAACGGGCACAGGTGTTAGGTACCCTGACCCGTCAACACAAAGGACTCTGCGTCGCTGGCACACACGGTAAGACGACGACCTCGACAATGTGCGCCCATATCATGCACCAGAGCCACCTTGACTGTAATGCTTTCCTTGGAGGCATCTCGAAGAACTATGGTACCAATTATATCCTCTCGGATTCTGACTATGTAGTGATTGAGGCAGACGAGTTTGACCGCTCTTTCCACTGGCTGCGCCCTTGGATGACTGTCATCACAGCAACAGACCCCGACCATCTGGACATCTATGGTACCAAGGAGGCTTATCTGGAGAGTTTCCGCCACTATACGGAACTCATCCAACCTGGAGGCGCACTCATTGTCCATCGTGACCTGGAGATGAAGGAGAATCTACAAGCAGGTGTCAAGCGGTATGACTATGCGCTCCATGAGGGTGACTTCCATGCTGAGAATATCCGTATCGAGGACGGGGAGATATCATTCGACTTCATCTCACCTATCGAATGTGTGAAAGGTATAGAACTGGGACAACCGGTGCCCATCAACATAGAGAATGGTGTTGCTGCCATGGCAATGGCACAACTCGCCGGCTGTACGGCTGACGAGTTACGACAGGGTATGAAGACCTTCGGTGGTGTCGACCGCCGCTTCGACTTCAAGTTGAAGAATGACAAGGTGGTATTCCTTAGCGACTATGCCCACCATCCGCAGGAGATCTATCAGAGTGCCAAGAGTATCCGTGAACTCTACCGCCAACGTAAGATCACGGCGATCTTCCAGCCCCACCTGTATACCCGTACCCGTGACTTCTACAAAGACTTCGCGGAGGCACTGAGTCAACTCGACGAGGTTATCCTTACCGAGATATACCCGGCACGTGAGCAACCCATTGAGGGAGTGACCTCCGAACTGATATACAACAACCTGCGCCCAGGTGTTGAGAAACAGATTATCCGCAAGGACGATGTCCTATCTTTGGTCAAGGAACGAGACTTCGATGTGCTCATCGTATTAGGAGCCGGTGACCTTGACAATCAGGTGCCACAGATAACAGAAATACTAAAGAACAAAAAATGACCTATAACTGGAAGAAATCAGCATTCATCCTGATAGACATTGTCCTTGGTGTCTATCTGATTCTTGCCATCACGGCTTTCAATCAGCCTGATGACCAGAAGGCAGTATGCACCCAAGTGGATATCAATATTGAGGATGGGAAAGTTGACGGATTCCTTGGAGGTACAGAAATCAAAGAACAACTTCAGAAGGCAAAAATCTATCCGCAGGGACAACCTATGAAACAGATTGATGTCCGCAAGATAGAAGAGGCCATCTGTCAGAACCCCTTTGTGGAGCGCGCCGAGTGTTTTAAGACTCAAGGCGGTCATGTGAAGGTCAATCTCACCCAGCGTCTGCCTGTCATACGCATTAAGGCTGATAATGGCGATGACTATTATGTCGACACACATGGTGAGATCATGCCCAACACCCGTTATACCAGCGATTTGGTAATTGCTACAGGACATATCAGCCGTCCATACGCCCAAAAGAAACTTGCCTATTTGGGGAATTTTGTCATGAAAAGTCCGTTCTGGAGCAGTCAGGTGGAGCAGTTTAACGTCCTTGATGACGGCACTGTCGAGATGGTGCCCCGTATTGGCGACCACATCGTTTACCTTGGCAGTGTATCCAGTATTCCGCAGAAGTTCGACCGTTTGGAGAAATTCTACCGTTACGGACTGAGCGTGGCTGGATGGAACAAATACTCCTATATCAATATGGAGTTCGACAATCAGATTATCTGTAAGAAGAGAAAGAAATAGGAAATAAGGAATAAAAATATAGAACACAAGATGCCAAAAGAATTTATCGTTGCTATCGAACTGGGGTCATCCAAGATGACAGGTATCGCAGGTAAGAAGAACCTTGACGGCAGTATTCAGGTACTCGCCGTGGTAAAGGAGGAGTCCTCCTCATTCATCCGCAAGGGTTATGTGTACAACATCGACAAGACCGCTCAATGTCTTGCGACTATTGTCAGCAAACTGGAGAAACAACTCAAGACATCTATCACACAGGTATATGTCGGAGTCGGTGGTCAGTCGATTCGCTCTGTTCGCAATGTCATCTCCAAGGAACTGCCTGCTGACACGGTAGTCACACAGGACATGGTCATTGAACTGATGGATGCCAACCGCAACATGAAATACCCCGACCAGGAGATCCTTGACGCGGCAGTACAGGAGTACAAGGTAGACTCCCAGTTCCAACTGGACCCCGTAGGTATCCAGTGCAACCATATCGAGGGTAACTTCCTAAACATCCTGCAGCGTAAGGCATTCTATAAGAACCTCAACATGTGTTTTGAGGCCGCCAATATCAATGTGGCAGAGATGTATCTCGCTCCACGGGCGCTCGCTGACAGTGTGCTTACAGAGACAGAGAAACGCTCTGGATGTGCCCTGATAGACATGGGTGCCGACACAACGACAGTCAGCGTGTACTCCAAGAACGTGTTGCGTCACCTCGCTGTCATCCCTCTGGGAGGCAACAACATCACCAAGGATATCGCTTCCTTGCAGATGGAGGAGCGTGACGCTGAGAAGATGAAACTCAAATATGCGTCTGCCTATACCGACAATAACGATATCGACAACAATCTGAAATACTCCATCGACCAAGACCGTCAGGTGGAGAGTCGCAAGTTCGTCGAGATTGTAGAGGGTCGCTTAGAGGAAATTATCGCCAACGTATGGTGCCAGGTTCCCGAGGAACTTTGCGACAAGTTACTGGGTGGTATCATCCTCACTGGTGGCGGTTCCAATATGAGAGATATTGAGAAGGCTTTTGCGAACTACACACATATTGACAAGATACGTACAGCGAAGTTCGTCACACAAACCATTGTGTCAAACCTTCCTGAGATTACGGCTAAGAATGGACAGATGAACACAGTCTTAGGACTCCTTGCCAAAGGAGACATCAACTGTGCCGGACAGGAGATCGACCCCAATGGCGACCTCTTCAGACAGCCCCAGCAACAGCCTGCAGAGAGCATTCTCGAACAGCGTAGGGCTCGTCAGGCTGTAGAGACCCCTGCTGGTGTCATCCGTACCCGCGAGGAGGTGCTCCGTGCTGAGGAGGAGGCTCGCCAGAAGAAAGAGGAGGAGGAGCGTGCCGCTCGTGAGAAAGCAGAGGAGGAGGCACGTATTGAGGCAGAGCGTCGCAAAGAGAACAGTCCTTTCAGGAAGATGGGAAGTTGGCTGAAGAAGTTCGGTCAGGAGATTATCAAGGAAGAAGATTAAAAAGTATAATATATGGACAACGTATTACTGGATTTCGGTGCACCCGAAAAGGAAAACAGCATCATCAAGGTGATTGGTGTTGGCGGTGGTGGCGGTAATGCCGTCAACCACATGTATCGTGAAGGTATCCACGACGTGACCTTCGTGCTCTGTAATACTGACAACCAAGCACTTAACGACTCCCCCGTCCCCGTTCATCTGCAACTGGGCAAGGAAGGGCTTGGTGCTGGTAACAAACCTGAGCGTGCCCGTGCTGCCGCAGAGGAGAGCATAGAGGATATCAAGACGATGTTAAGTGATGGTACACGCATGACCTTCATCACTGCCGGTATGGGTGGTGGTACAGGTACAGGTGCCGCTCCTGTCATTGCCCGCATCTCTAAGGAGATGGGCATTCTGACGGTAGGTATTGTGACTATCCCGTTCCGTTTTGAGGGCGATCGTAAGATCGACCAGGCACTGGATGGTGTCGAGGAGATGTCGAAACATGTAGATGCCCTATTGGTTATCAACAATGAGCGCTTGCGTGAGATATACCCTGAACTTTCCGTACTTGACGCTTTCGGAAAAGCAGACGACACCTTGTCGGTGGCTGCCAAGTCGATTGCGGAGATCATCACCGTACATGGACTCATCAATCTTGATTTCAACGATGTGAAGACCGTCCTGAAAGATGGTGGCGTCGCTATCATGTCGACTGGCTATGGTGAGGGCGAGGGTCGTGTGAAGAAGGCTATCGATGATGCCTTGAACTCACCACTGCTCAACGACAATGATGTGTTCAACTCGAAGAAAATCCTGCTCAGTATTTCATTCGCTGGGAACAAAGATGGTAAGGATTCCCTGATGATGGAGGAGATGAACGATGTCAACGAGTTCATGGCGAAATTTGGTGACTTCGAGATTAAATGGGGACTTGCCACAGACCCGGAATTAGGAAAGAAAGTAAAGGTGACTATCCTTGCCACTGGCTTTGGTATCGAGAATGTCGACGGCATGAACGGACATCTGAAACGTCACACCCAGGAGGAGGCTACACGCCTTGCGGAACAACAGGAGCGTGAGGCGGAGCGTCAGGATCGTCGTAACCGCTATTATGGCACAGAGGGCAGTACTAAACGCTATAAGCGCCGTCCGCATGTCTATCTGTTCCGTCCCGATGACCTCGACAATGACGATGTCATCTCCGCAGTAGAACAGACACCTACCTACAAGCGTACTCGTGAGATTCTCGACAGTATCTACAGTCAAGCAAGTGGAGAGGACCCGCAGCAGACCAACGAAATGCCCCAAGAACCCATTCAGGGCACCATCGTATTCTCATAAGGAGGAACTAACTCCATCATAAGATACTCAATTCCACAGTTGGTGGAGCACTGCCAGACTTTTCAACTCAGGAAAGTCTGGCAGATGTAGTTTATAATACCTCATAAGCACCTCCATGATACGCTGACGATCCATGCGTGACAATCGGAACAAATGCATCGTGGGGAAATCCATGCGCATCAACAGGTGAATCAACTGTGCCTCCTCAGGGTGCAGGAAATCGGGATGCAACGGTACGAAGGAAGAGAAACGGGCTTCGCGCAGATCGAAAAACAACTTTGGGACCCTCTCTGTCTCCCCCTGTTTAGGAGGAGTATCAAGTCCCTCCCTTGAACAGGGGAGGTCAGGAGGGTTCTCCATATTTGGATAGAATCCCAAAAACCTTGAGAGGCGCATAAGGAATGTCAGATGGAAATTCGCATAACCCTCTTCCGCCGCATCCAACCACTGCAGAGAGTCAGAAACATAATCATATAACGGCTCGTTATGCTGCTCTGAGCGTAAGGCATAATAGAGGAACTCAGCGACAAACAAGGTGATGGCAAGTTTTTCTGGTGATAAGGGAATAGATACATAAGGTGTCATCAGACGCACGTCAGCGAGTTTCTGCAGTTGTACCCTTTGTCTGATATCACTCTCTATCACCAATAGCGTCATCGGTTGGAAATACTGCTTTTTCATGCGTGACTTAGCCGTCTTGGGAATAGGTACGACAAAGGAGAGCCTGCCAAGACTTCTCGTGAACATATCCACAATCATCTTGGACTCCCCATACTTCAGAGTATGCAGTACAATGGCTGCTGTTTTTACTAACATGAGGGCGAAATTACATAAAAAACTGGGAAAAACAACATTTTTCCGCAAGAAAATTTTGCCAGACGGAAAAATTGCAGTACCTTTGCGGCGCATTTCGTGAATGCACCGCAAAAAAAGGACGATGGTCCCTTCGTCTATCGGCTAGGACGAGAGATTTTCATTCTCTAAAGAGGAGTTCGACTCTCCTAGGGACTACATTAAATCCGTCATCTGCACAGCCAAGTGCTACCCACAAGGAAACGGTGGCGGAGGGTTGTAAAACCCGCCCAGGGCAGTCCACAAGAGACGCAAGACCCATAAGCTTTATATTAACAATAAAATTAAAAGAAAACAATGGCAAATCACAAGTCATCCCTGAAGAGAATTCGTCAGGACAAAGTAAAGCAGGAGCATAATCACTATTATGCCAAAACCATGCGTAACGCTGTTCGTAAACTGCGTGCCATGACAAACAAGGAAGAGGCAGAGAAACTCTATCCAAGCGTGCAGAAGATGCTGGACAAATTGGCAAAGACCAATATCATCCACAAAAATAAGGCTGCAAATATCAAGTCAAGCCTCGCTGCACACATCAATAAACTATAAAATAGCAAAAAAGAATAAAAAGGTCAGATAAACTTTGTTTATCTGGCTTTTTTTTTGTACTTTTGCATCCATAAAGTACGATTTGGAAACAATGGCAGAAGAACTGAACAAAGAAAACAATTATTCCGCGAGTAACATCCAAGTGCTCGAAGGTTTAGAGGCAGTACGTAAACGCCCCGCCATGTATATTGGCGACATCAGTGAGAAGGGTTTACACCATTTGGTGAACGAGACCGTCGATAACTCTATTGACGAGGCGATGGCAGGTTATTGCACCCATATCGAAGTCACCATCAACGAGGACAACTCCATCACCGTACAGGACAATGGACGTGGTATCCCTGTAGACGAGCATGAGAAGATGCACAAGTCGGCGCTTGAGGTCGTCATGACTGTCCTTCATGCCGGTGGTAAGTTCGACAAGGGTTCTTATAAGGTCAGCGGTGGTCTGCATGGTGTCGGTGTCAGTTGTGTCAACGCCCTCTCCACCCACATGCTCTCCCAGGTATTCCGCAACGGACATATCTACCAGCAGGAATACGAGAAGGGAAAGCCCCTCTATGACGTGAAGATCGTAGGTGACACCGACCAGACAGGTACACGCCAGCAGTTCTGGCCCGACGGTACCATCTTCACCACCACGGAATATAAATACGACATCATCGCCCGCCGCATGCGTGAACTTGCCTACCTGAACGCGGGCATCACCATCACGCTCACCGACCTGCGCCCTGACGAGGAGGGTAACCTGCGCCAGCCTGAGGTCTTCCATGCCAAAGAGGGACTGAAGGAGTTCGTGCGCTACGTCGACCGTCACCGTACCCACCTCTTCGACGATGTCATCTATCTGAAGACCGAGAAACAAGGAGTGCCCATCGAAGTCGCTGTGATGTATAACACTGACTATACCGAGAATATCCACTCCTACGTCAACAATATCAACACCATCGAGGGAGGAACCCACCTCACGGGTTTCCGCATGGCACTCACCCGTACCCTCAAGGCGTATGCCGATGCTGACCCACAGATCTCCAAGCAGATCGAGAAGGCGAAGATAGAGATTGCCGGTGAGGACTTCCGTGAGGGACTCTCCGCTGTCATCTCCATCAAGGTCGCAGAGCCACAGTTCGAGGGGCAGACCAAGACGAAACTCGGCAACTCCGAGGTCGCCGGTGCCGTCCAACAGGCTGTCGGTGAGGCTTTGAGCAACTATCTGGAGGAGCACCCAAAGGAGGCAAAACTCATCTGCGACAAAGTCGTGCTTGCCGCAACCGCCCGTATCGCAGCACGTAAGGCACGTGAGAGTGTGCAGCGCAAGAACCCCATGACTGGTGGCGGACTTCCCGGCAAATTAGCCGACTGCTCCAACAAAGACCCGAAAGATTGTGAGATCTTCCTCGTCGAGGGAGACTCCGCCGGTGGTTCCGCCAAGCAGGGTCGTGACCGTCATTTCCAGGCAATCCTCCCCTTGCGTGGTAAGATCCTGAATGTGGAGAAAGTACAGTGGCACCGTGTCTTCGAGGCTGAGTCCGTCATGAACATCATCCAGTCTATTGGTGTCCGCTTCGGTGTTGACGGCGAGGGCGACCGTGAGGCGAACATCGACAAACTACGTTACGACAAGATCATCATCATGACCGATGCCGACGTCGATGGTTCCCACATCGACACCCTGATCATGACCCTCTTCTACCGTTTCATGCCACAGGTCATCCAAGGTGGTCACCTGTACATCGCCACCCCACCCCTCTATAAGTGTACTTACAAGAAATACTCTGAGTATTGCTATACCGAGCAGCAGCGTCAGAACTTCATTGATCGCTATGTAGATGGTCGTGACGACGACAAGGCACTGCACACCCAGCGTTACAAAGGTCTTGGTGAGATGAACCCCGAGCAGTTGTGGGAGACCACTATGAACCCCGAGAACCGACTGTTGAAGCAGGTAACGATAGAGAACGCCGCACAGGCGGACGAGATCTTCTCGATGCTGATGGGAGACGACGTAGAGCCCCGTCGTGAGTTCATTGAGCAGAACGCCACCTATGCCAATATTGATGCCTAACACGCTCATTCATCGATGGTGTGCCTGCCATCAAATAGTAGAAAGCCTCCACCACCAGTGAGCGACATCTGAGCAAGAGAGAGGGCAGTCTACGATGGCGAATAGGAGATATAAAAACCTTTTACCATGTACGATCAGATTCGGGGAGATATTATCTATATCATGCTATACGCAGGAGTGACGACCTTAAACATCGTAATAAGTTGCTATCTGCTATTCCGTCGGGGCAATGCCTTTGCCCCTGACATTATACCCCCGGTAAGGTTGCGCCGTTGGACTGCAGCCTTTTTGGCAGTCCTTGCTTTGAGCCATATATGGTATATGCCAATCCTCTTCCTCTCCTCAAGGGAGGATATCATACTAAGTTATTTCATAGGCGGATTACTCGACAGTATAACGGTTTTCCCCTTAGCGATAATAGTTTTGCTCGTTATGTTGCAAGACCGCAGACGACCGCTTTGGCCAGCGGTCGTGATAGTGACACCACTTGTTTTCGTCATGGCTATGTGTGTTGCCAACCGTAACGAAGACTTCTTACCAGTATTGTATGTCTATTTGCCTATCATGCTCATTGGTTTGATTATATATATGGTACGCGCGGTAAGACAATACGGAAACTGGCTATGTGACAACTTTGCCGACCTGGAGCACAAAGAGGTGGGACAGAGTTTTGTGGTACTTGCCATTATCCTGCTGATATTCGCAATCTATATGTCTAGCAGCGACGGTCCTGTTTTCCAATACACCACACAAATACTCAATATAATACTTATAGGCTATCTCCTATGGCGAGTAGAAACCTTAAGCGATCTAAGCACCCCCCAACTACAAAGCCTTTCTATAGAAGAGACCACTGAGAAAGTGAATATGGAAAACGATGGTCTTTCACTAAACACTACCAGGAAGATAGAACTATTACTACAGCAGTATTGCATTGACGCACAACTCTACTTACAGCACGACCTGACCCTTTCCCAACTTGCCAAGACGATTGGAACCAACCGTTTCTATCTCAGCCAGTATTTCTCCAGTCAGGGCATCAGTTACAATGCCTATATCAACAATCTTCGCATCAATCATTTCATCAGCCTTTATCGCAAGGCCATCGCCAAACAACAATCATCCTCCGTCCAGCAACTTGCCCACGACAGTGGCTACCGCAGTTACAGTACCTTCAGTCTCGCTTTCAAGCGGCGGATGGGGCAGAATGTGACAGAATGGACGAGAGAACAGCATCTTTCCAAATAACACAAGCAGTACTGGCTGATGAGTTCTTTCCGCCTCGGGTTTCACCTATGGATGCTTGCCGCCGCCCTTATAATCTGCGGCATGACAACAATGTTTACGTCGTGTTCCAACAACGATGACAAATCAGCCACCGGCAATGGTCTGGCAGAAAAGGTTACAGGCAAGTGGATGCTCGTGGACTCCGACTGCAAGGAAAGCCCGTTCAGCGTGGTGTTTACATCAACAACGGTAAAAAGTTGCTCGCTGGCAGTATCACTGAAGTAAATAGCACTGGTCTCGGTACTGAGGACGTGATTGGCATCAGCGAAGACCCGAACAGCAACTGGGGACGATAAATCTCATGCCAGTGTGGGGACGACTCCCAAAATCGTCAAAATCGTTTCAAGATTTGCAAAATTTGTTTCAAAATTTACAAAACCTGATGTTTTTGGCACTCAGGATGATGTTATATGAATAAATTTTCCTATTTTTGTAATCTATACCAAATAACTGTGACGAAACTATGAAAACAAGATTAAGACTATATGCGACTGGCTCACCTTCAGAACCTTGAGACGCGGCTTATTTAAAAAGGTATTCGAACAAAAACTATTAAAAAAACAAAACAATGAGAAAAATGAAACTATGGGTGCTTGCCACCACCATCACGGTCATCTGCGGCACGATGACAATCATGATGGCATGTAATGATGCCAACGCACAGAACGAGAATCCTGCTACATCGGTGCAGTCCACCGAACTCATTCGCACCAGCCAGAGTTGGGACGGTGTGGAGTTGCCCAACTATCTCCAAGGACGCCCCGAACTGGTTGCCGTGAAATACGTGTTCCCGGCAGGTCAGAAATTGGGCTGGCACCACCACCCCGTGATGAACTACGGCATACTGGTGCAGGGCGAACTGACCATCATCGGGCAGGACGGCAAGGAGAAAGTGGTGCATGAGGGCGAGGTTGTCGTCGAGATGGTAAATACCATCCACCACGGTGAGAACAGAGGCACGAAACCCGTCATCCTCTATATGTTCTACCTCTCACAGAAGGACCTGCCCCTTGCCGTGCAGCACCCCGAGATACCCTTAGAGTAGTCTGTTACCTCTGTAAGAAACCTAATAATAACTAAAACAATACATTTATGCTTAGATTCACAGAGAAAGCCAAAATCTTCGACGTTGGCATTACCGCCGTGGCAGGAATCGTCTCGGTGGGTGTCATGCTTTACGCCATTGGACATTTCGGACTGAAAGAGTCCTGGCCTGAGTTAGTGCTCAACGTGTTCTATGTAGCCTGTCTGACCATGATCGGTTTGTACTTCTTCAACCGGCTCGACCCACATCGGTTCAACTACTGGTGCTCCGTCTGTGTGGGCATCACCGTGTTGCTTCGCGACATCCTTTTCCCACCACCATTGGCATTCTACTCCTTACATTTGATTTGCATCACCCTTTCAGTGCTTTTAGTTCTCATGCTAACATTTTTTTATGCACGTAAGGATTGGCAGAGTTACACCAAGGGCAACCTGTGGATGATCTGCATCGTTGATATGGTCATTGCCGCACTCTACAACTACGACATCTATCTTGAGCCTCAGGACGAATACACAGACTATCTGCTGATAGAAATCTGGATACGTCCCACCATTACCTACGGGCTGGTAGCCTGCTTCGTATCGGAGAAAGAAGAACAAAAGAATAACTAAAAATCTAAAACAAATACATTTATGAAACAGACAATTATTCTCGGCAACATCATCACGGTTGATGAAAAGAAGCCCTTTGCCAAGGCAGCATTAGTAAAGAACGGTGTATTCGCCTATATAGGTAGTGCTGAAGAAGCGAGGAAACTCGCTGACGCTAACGCACAGGTACTGGACTACGGTGACAACTACATTTATCCCGGTTTCATCGAGTCACACTGTCATGGTAGTTTTGCCGGAGAACGTGCTGTCGGACAGGCAAATCTGGCACAGGCAAGTGTAACAACCAACTACCCAAAATACCGTGAGGCCATCAAGGAGTTCATTGCGAAGAACCCGCAACGTGACTTCTACGTAGCCGCAGGATGGGTGGAGAATGACGAATACGTCACGAAGGACTATCTGGACGAGATTTGCGCTGACAAGCCACTCATCATGCAAACCGGTGGCGGACACTCCCTGCTGCTCAACACCAAGGCGATGGAATGGGCTGGCGTTGACGCGGAGTATGCCAAGAAATGGGGCTATGACTTAGTTCATGTGGACAAGAACGGTGAACCTGACGGCTATGTCTGTGAAGGTCCTGTGTTCGAGATCATACCCAGTCTGCCTACTACAGTGAAAGATGTCAAGGAATATCTGCTTGCCTGGCAGGACTTTGCCATCAAGGGTGGTTTTACTGCTGTTGGTGATGCAGGTGCCGAGGTAATCCATCGCGATGCTCCCCAGGCATACCGTGAACTACAGGAGGAAGGTAAGTTGAAGTTGCGCACCTATGCATGGATGTATGTGACCGATAATATAGCCGACCCCAAGGCTGAGATAGCCCGCATAGCAGCCCAGCGAGCCGAGTTGAGCGGTGAGTATTTCCAGATTATCGGTGCCAAGGCATTCCTGGATGGTGTGACCGAGGCACATACGGCTTGGCAGAACCAGGATTACCTTGACTCGCCGGGCTATCACGGTTCAGAGCGTTTCAACGACCACGACAAGATGGTGCAGTTGATAGTAGAGGCCGACAAGGAAGGCATGTCCGTTCACGTTCATTCCGAGGGTGGCGGTGCTACGCACTATATGTTAGGGTGTATCGAGGATGCTGAGAAGATTACCGGCAACATGGATCAGCGCAATGTACTTGCCCATCTGCACTTCGTGACCGATGAGGATGTAAAGCGCATGGGAGCAACGAGGTCCATCCCTGCTGTTCCACCACTATGGACGGTTGCGGCTCCAGGCGTGTACGAGCAGGAAATCGCTTATATGGGTAAGGAGTTGGCTGATCAGGCTTACCCCATCAAGTCGTTCTATGATGCCGGTGCCAACGTAGTGTTCCATTCGGACTATCCCGTTTCCCCGATGATGGATATCAAACTCAGTTTCTATACGGCAGAAAAGCGTAACTATCCAGAGGAGACGTTCGGCGGTATCACCTCCCCACGCAATACGAAGGAGGCTATTACCCGCGAGCAGTCACTGCGCGCCATGACCATCAACGTGGCTCGTCTGTTCCATCAGGAGCACCGCATGGGCTCTATCGAGTACGGTAAGATTGCCAATATGACCGTCTTCGACTGCGACTTCCTGCACGACGACATCGAGAAGGTAGGCAAGGCTAACATCGTTGCCACCATCATTGACGGTGAAGAGGTGTTCAAGGCATAATGGAATCATCATGCTACATGTTTAACTTTAAAAACAACAGAAATGAAGAATACGATGATCGATTATTCCCAGAAGGCGAACTGGTACAAAGTTCCAGAAATCACGAAGGACATTGACACGTTCTACATCTACTCGACAGTGTACTTTGGGATTGGCGAAGGTGACCCCAACTATGCGACACTCGACAATGCCGAGATGCTGGCTGGCATAGAGGTCGAGTATGCTATTAAGACAAAGGCATTCGAGGATTCCACGAACGTGTTTGTCCCCTATTACCGTCAGGTCGGCATGAAGTACGCTGGTGAAACCTGGATGAAGACGGGAGATGTACGCACGGTGTTTTGCGGTATGCCCTACGAGGACATCACCGCCGCCCTTGACTACTATTTCGAGCATTACAACGAGGGACGTCCGTTCATCATCGCAGGACACAGTCAAGGCTCTGCCATCCTCCGTCTCGTACTGATAGAATACTTCAAGAAACATCCCGAATACTACGAGCGCATGGTGGCAGCATACGCCATAGGCTTCTGCATCACAAAGGAGGACCTTGAGGCTAACCCGCACATGAAGTTCGCGACTGGCGAGACTGACACGGGTGTCATCATCAGTTGGAACACCGAGGGTCCCAAGAACGTGGAGGTGAATGCCCAGACCCTTGTGATGATGCCGGGTGCCATCAGCATCAACCCGTTGAACTGGAAACTCGACGAGACATACGCGCCAGCCAGCGAGAACCTCGGCTCGCTTGTGATGGACTTGCAGACTGGAGCGACCGAGATTCGCGATATCGGTGCTGACGCGCAGGTGAATCTTGCCCGTGGCACCGTCGTGACGAACGCCGATGCCATACCCAATGAGATGGAGGATTACGCAGGACCGCAGAATTACCACCAGGACGACTACTCTATCTATTTCAACAACGTCAAGAATAACGTGGCGAAGCGTATCGCAGCCTATAAGGCAAACCGATAGCCATAGAGTCGATTAATAACTAAGAGACCATAAGACTATGAGTGAGATAGATGACTATAAAAAGATGATGCAGGCGCGGTACGGCGAGAACAAGCGGATTACCGACAGTCATTACGACCAGTCACTGGCGGTCAAGTGCGTCAACGGTACCTTCGTCGGCAAGAAGACTGATGGCATCATCGCCTTCAAGGGTATCCCCTTTGTCGGAGAACAACCCGTCGGCAAGAACAGATTCAAAAAGCCTGTTCCCTTCGGAAAGGATGAGGGTATCTACGAGGCATATCATTTTGGCAAGGGAGCCCTACAGCCGGAGACTCCTGATGACAGGGGGGCGCTTGCCGTACTCGGAGAAGACTGCCTGTATCTGAATATTTGGAAGAATACGTCAGACACCACTGAGAAGAAACCTGTGATGGTATGGATCCACGGAGGAGGGTTCACACAGGGGAGTACGGTCAATCCCTTATATGATGGCTTCAATTTCGTGAGAGATAATGGAGATGTCATTCTTGTAACCATTGCTTACCGTCTGGGAGGATTGGGATTTCTCCACCTGTCACATCTGCCTGACGGCAAGGATTACCCGGATGCCCAGAATCTCGGAATCCTTGATCAGTTAATGGCACTGAGGTGGGTACATGAGAATATTGCCGCTTTTGGTGGAGATCCAGAAAATGTAACCATCTTCGGAGAATCCGCAGGAGGAGCCAGTGTCTCGCTACTTCCGCTCATACCAGAGACAAGGGGTTATATCCGACGTGTCATCGCACAGAGCGGAACACCTGTTTTTACAAGTTCTACTGAAGAGGCTATCGCAGCCGCCAATGAACTGTTGGAAACACTTAACTGCAAAACGGTCGCTGAACTCTGTGCCTGCCCGGCAGATAAAATCGCCACTACAGCAGGGACGATCCTGGCACTCCGAGACTGGCCTGAACGGGATGGACATATCCTTCCGCTGGACCCATACGATGCCTATCTCAAAGGAGAAGCCAAAGAGATCGACATCCTTGAGGGCTGCAACAAGGACGAAATGGGACAGTTTGCCTATTTTATGACACCCGAAGGATTCACCGAATACTTCACCGCGCGTTACAACTATCGTTTCTCGACGATGCCGCCTGAAGATGTGGAGATGGCGAAAGTATTCATGGGCAACACATTAGGAAATCGGTTCCATAAGATTTTCAAGTTCGGAGACCAAGTGTTTTTCATCGCTCCTGTATTCCGTATGTCAGAAAACCATACTGCTGCAGGCGGCAGGACTTACCATTACTTTTTCAGGGTTGAGACCTCTATTCCGTATTTCCTTTCGGGACATGCCGCAGAACTCCCTGCAGTATTCAATAATCCTCAGGACACTTTCTTCTCCGGAAGACCTTATAATGACACTTTCAATCACACAGTACAGCGCATGTGGGTGAATTTCGCCAAAAAAGGTGATCCTTCATTGACTGCGGAAGAGTCTCCCACTGGGAAGGCAATACAATGGGATCTGTATAATGCCGACACGAAGCCTGTCATGGTATTCGATGAATTCAATATCCATCAGAGTGTTGAAGGAGATTATGGAATCGTTGATTGGGAAAAAACTTATCCGCTGACAAAGTATTTTATATTCTGAACAAAACTATAAAAACATGTTTAACTTTAAAAACAACAGAAATGAAGAATACGATGATCGATTATTCCCAGAAGACTAACTGGTGTAAATTCCCCGAAATCACCAAAGACGTAGACACATTCTACATCTTTGCTACTGAGTATATTATGGGAAGTTTTGAAGAGGGTGCCCCCGACTACGGTACACTCGACAACCAAGAGATGATTCAAGGTATGGAAGTTGAGTATTTAGGACATGCCACCACATACGCAGAATCCACCAATGTGTTCGCACCATACTACCGCCAGTCAGGCTTAAAGTTTGCGGGAAACATCTATAAGAGGGACGGCAACTTCGAGGCTGCGCTTATCGGCACGCCTATTGATGACATCACCGCAGCCCTCGACTACTACTTCGAGCACTACAACGAGGGGCGTCCGTTCATCATCGCGGGGCACAGCCAGGGCTCCTCATTGGTCAAGGTACTATTGATGACATATTTCAAGGAGCATCCTGAGTACCTAAAACGCATGGTGGCTGCCTATATCATAGGCTACTCTGTAACGAAGGAAGACCTTGAGACCTGTCCGTATCTGAAGTTCGCCACTGGCGAGAGTGACACAGGCGTTATTGTCAGTTGGAACACCGAGGGTCCCAAGAATGTTGAAGTGAATGCCTCGACCGTGGTGCTGCTGCCAAATGCTATCAGCATCAACCCGTTGAACTGGAAGCGCGACGAGACATACGCCTCAGCCAGTGAGAACCTCGGTTCACTCGTGGTAAACGAGAAGACTGGCGAGCCTGAGATAGAGAATATCGGTGCTGACGCACAGGTGTGTCTTGCCCGTGGCACGGTGGTGACCCACGCTCCAGCAGCCCCGATGCCAGAGGATGCCACCAAGGTCGCTGCCGAATTCTTCGGACCCGACGGC
This sequence comes from Prevotella sp. UBA2755, assembly GCA_002353225.1. Lineage (GTDB taxonomy): Bacteria > Bacteroidota > Bacteroidia > Bacteroidales > Bacteroidaceae > Prevotella. Next base: position 47,696 of record DEJF01000006.1, read on the forward strand.
CGTCACGGTGAAGACTATACTTTCTTCTATAACAATATCAAAGACAATGTAGCGAAACGCGTTGCTGCCTATAAGGCAAACCGATAGTCATAGTATGAATCAATCACTAAAAGAAGAATATGAAAGTAGACAAGATTATCAAAAATGCGAAAATCTTCACATCTGACAAGGACCATCCACTGGCGACAGCCCTTGCTGTGAAGGACGGTAAGTTTATCTATGTAGGTGACGAGGCTGGTCTCTCAGCGTATGAGGGAGAAGTCACTGACCTCGGCGGTAAGTTTGTCATGCCAGGTATTATCGACAGCCATGTGCATGTGACGACAAGTATCGGATTCGCATATATGGATCCGGGTGAGTACATCGTATGCTCCAGCAAACAGGAAGCCTTAGACTTTATGGCGGCACAAATCAAGAGCAATCCAGGTCTGAAACGCTACCGATTTATTCTGGAGCGTAAATACCTGAAAGGAGAAGACATCGTCAAGGAAGACCTCGATGCCATCTGCCCGGATGCCGAACTCTTGATACTGGAAGGTGAGGGACATAGTGTCTGGGTGAACTCCAGAATACTTGACAGACATAATATTACCGACGAGACACCCGATCGCGTGCCAGAACTCAGTTATTATGTGCGTAAAGACGGACATGTGACAGGTAATGCCTTTGAATCCTCAGCATGGCACATGCTCTTCGATGACTTAGAGGTAACTGACGAGCAGATTGATGCGGAACTACAGCGTTGGATAGACTTTTCTGTAACAACCGGTGTGGCCGCTGTCTTCGACGCAGGTTTCCCTGAGGGCGACGCCCTTCACGAGCGCATCTATGAGCGCTTATATGAGTTGGACAAACAAGGAAAACTGCCTGTTTATATCGACGGAAGCATTGCACTCACCAACCCCAGGAAGATGAAAGATGTGGTGGAGGAGGTGAAGCGCTTCAACCATAAGTTCAACACCGCTCACCTGAATGTCCATACCTTTAAGGTATTCATGGATGGAACCCTGAGGATCGAGACGGCAGCGCAGGTGACACCATACGTAGATACCCACAAGACAGGTGCTACTACCTTCAGTAAGGAAGAGGTCGCAGAGGTGATGAGACTGCTCAACGAGGCAGGACTCGACTTCCATGCCCATACCGTTGGCGAAAAAGCATCCCGTACCGTACTCGACGGTGTGGAACTGGCAAGAAAGGAACTTGGCAATAACTTCCATGTAAGAGTGACCTGTGCGCATCTGGAGATTCAGGATGACGCGGATATGGACCGCTTCGCCAAGTTGGGCGTCACTGCCGACTATTCACCATGGTGGCACTCTGGATGCACGGGTGGTAATCCGTACGAGATATGGCGCAGCCTGCTGGGTGAGGAGCGTGCGAACAAGATGTACCGCAGCAAGACGATGTGGAAGACTGGTGCTAACGTGACTTGGTCAAGCGATAATATCGTCTATGGTGATTTCATTACCTGGAACCCATTCCTCGGCATGGAGATTGGCATGACGCGATTCATCAATGAAAAGACCAAAGCCCCCGAGATGACCAGAGTTGCTGCGGAGTACCCTTCTCCCTGTGAGAAAATGAGCATCGAGGAGATGATCTTAGGATATACCATCAACGGTGCCAAACAACTTGGCATCGAGGCATCCAAGGGCTCCATCTCTGTCGGTAAGGACGCGGACTTCCTGGTATTCGACAACGACCTGCTGACGGCAGAGCACACAGGCTTCAGCCACAACAAGCCGCGTGATGTGTATTTCTGCGGAAAGAAAATGAACTGATATAGTTCTTGGGGCAGTCCGAACCATGACGGACTGCCCTTTTTCTTTCAAAATATGCAAAAATCGTTTCAAAATATGCAAAATCTGAGGAAGTTCGCTGTTAAGGTTTGGTTATTAGCAGGTTTTTGTTTACCTTTGCAACCTTAAATCTTTTATGAGTTTAATCTAATGCATTGGTAATGAAGAAAAACTTGTTGGTATATGTTATAGCATATTCTGTTTTGCTTATGTTGGTGTTGGGATTGCAGTATGTATATCCGAAACTGGAACTTCACCTGTTGCTGAACTCATATCATACAAGGCTTCAAGACACCTTTTTCACCTATTACTCTATGCTGGCAGAAGGGCCGTTATACGTCCTGGCGCTACTCCCTATCTTCTGGAAGCAAGTTAAGTTAACGCTTTTCTATGCGCTATGTGAACTGTCGGGAGGTGGGGTACTACAGATACTGAAACACCTGATCAGCATGCCGCGCCCTCAAAGTGCGTTCGAGAACTGCCCTGATATGGTTTTGCCTGTGGTGGAGGGTGTCAACCTGCATAGCAGTAATTCATTCCCGTCAGGGCATGCCTCCACTTTCTTTGTCTTCTGCACTTGTCTTGCTATTTATCTGGCATACCGCCATGAACTCAACGGTGGGAAAAACACCCATAAGACCTGTATCCTGTTTGATGTCTCGTTGCTGCTGCTCTTGTCACTTGCCGCACTGGGTGCCTACTCGCGTGTCTACCTCTCGCAGCACTTCTTGTCAGATGTCTGCATGGGTAGTATCATTGGGTTTGTAACCCCATGCCTGATATTTTACTTTGGCAGGAACAAGATCCTGAGAATTAAGCCGAAAGAACATCGTCAGGATAAAAGACCTTTACCACATCAGAATGCTTAGGTTATAAAGAATATCTTTCTACTTCAGTGGTGTCATAGTGACAAACGCCAATAAATGATACATTTGATAAAGACGACTTTCAAAATATACAAAATTCGTTGCAAAATATACCAAAATTGTTTGGTTCTTCGCTCAAAATCACTATCTTTGTAACGTCAATTCAAAACATTTGAAGTTTATGACAACAAGACGAGAGAAGTCCAAGCCACAGAAGCCCCAGTTAAACAAGCAATTGGAACCTATGGCAGAGCAACAGAAGCCCAAAGAAGACCAGAGTATCGCCTTGGAGGCAGGCAAGTTCTGTCTGGATATTGCCAAACTGGTATTCGGAGGTGTCATTTTGGCCGGTATTATGCAGCAAGGCATTGAGTTCAATTCGCTCTTCATTACAGGGCTGGGGGTTGTGCTATTGTTCGTAGTCTTTGGTTTTTACTTGATTAAGAAATCTAAAAATAGGAGATAACAAGATGACATTAACAACATTCTTTATGGTTGTAGGCCTTATTGGTCTCGTGGCATTTATTGGAACCATCATCTACTTTCACCATCAGGATGTCATGCTAAAATGAAACTGACAATGGGGAAACATTTTGTATTCTGCCCTTGGCTCTGAAAAGAGTTGAGGGCTATTTGTTACCCTCGAAGGCGATTATCCTCGGTTGATACATTTGTCTTACCTTCTTTAACTCCCAACTCCTTAACTACTTCTGAAAGTATATTAGATTGATAAAAGTAGAACACCTCATGGGTATTTTACGACCACCCGACTTTCAAAATATGCAAAAATCGTTGCAAAATATGCAAAAAGTGATGGATTGGCTCTTTTTGATGATGCTTTTTAAAAAGAAATCTTTATTTTTGCATTTAAATCTACTTCATTATTAATGAATAATAACCAAATGAGGAAAATTAGACTCTTTTCAATCACTAAAAACATAAAACATTAAATAATATTAATCATGAAACAAACAAAAAACATTCTGCGAGGACGCCCGTGGCTCCTGCTGCTGACGCTCTTCGCATGGCTGCTGCCACTGCAGGCAGCAGCCTCGTATGAGGATGAACCAGCGAACTATTCCGTGTCGTTGGGCGGCTCGAACATCGTGTATATCCAGGCACCGGTCTATGACCAGAACGGTGCCGACACGTGGGTTTACGATGGTAACCTGAAGGTGTCGGTGGAGGGTGGTGCGACTACGGACATCTTACACTGGTCGACGGAAGAGGACATTCCCGACGATCGTACGTGGGTGAACTGTTCTTTCAGTACCACTGCCGACGGTTTCTTTGACATCACGTTAGGTAATTCGAGAACCATTGAGCGACTGACCAAAAGTAAAGGACGGACACTTGCCCTGACACGCAACAGTGATGGCAGGACCTTCGAGTTCAGTGCCGAGTGGGTGGTGCCCTACAATCTGTTGGGCAAGAAACTGAAATTTTCCTGGTATGTCAAGCGTAATGGTAACTCCGCCACTGTCAGAAACAGAGAGGTGCCAGGTCTTAAGGAAGTGACCATCACCATGCCGGAGGCTGCTGCGAAACTGACACCCTTCCTCTCTACTCCCATGCTGAACCCCAAGAATCCTGGCGTGTTGGAGTTGCCTTGGTTCTTAGCTTCCGACAGTATTACCAAGGCATACTACGAGTACGACGATGTCTTTGGTACGCACCATAAGGAGGATATCAACAATATGAACAGCGGCACCATCGTGCTCGATGCCAACGTGCCTCACAAAGACCTCCGTGTCGTCTGTAATTATAAGGTGACGGGTGACAAGGGAGTCTATGAAATCGAAGGTGTGTCATCGTCGACACAGAACGTTCCACTGATTCATGCGCCCATCGGAATGATAGCCCGTCCTTTGGGTGACACGAAGGCGAAGGTGGAACTGACGTGGAGCGTTCCCTATCCGGACGACGAGGATCTGATGCCCACCGACTTCTTCGTGATTCAGCGCTCGCTGACTGGCAAGGAGGAGGACTTCCATACCATCGCGCAGGAGTTCTACTCCAAGACTACCAAGAAGACCACCTATACCTTTATCGACAGTACCTTGGTGGAAGCCATCCAAGCGGACATGCTGAAGAACGGCGGTACCTTAGACAACCTGACATACCGTGTACGCCGTGCCATCAGCCAAGACTGGGGATGGGGTGCGGACAACAACTGCGCTACCAGCACCCGGTGCGTGGTGGACAACCTGCACCTGCAGCGTGTTTCTGACTACACGGCAAAGTGGGAGGACGAGCGTGCCTATACCGTACGTGTGTCGTGGAACTATGCCGACGAGTTAGGTGCCGTATGGGACGACCGTGCCCAGATGGTGTTGCGTGTCATGTCAAGAAACAAGGCTGGCGAAGTGGTCGACAGTATGACGTATACGCTCGACCAGAACGAGCGCGTACAGCGTTATAAGATAGTGAACCTCACTCGGTCGTGCGTATATTATGATATAGATATGTATGTGGAGAAGGGCGAGTCACCTATCAACTTTGCAGAGCAGGTGACATCCTACTACTTCCCCATCCGCAATGCCGATGACTGGAAGGAGTTCAGAAACAAGGTTCAGGTGGCTGAAGGCAAGTACGACGTGAATGCCCGTCTCTATGCTGACATTACCACCGACCAACTCATCAGTTGGGAGTCACGTTATGCTTATCGTGGCGTTTTCGACGGTAACGGTCACACCATTACCTTCAACTTAGCGGACACAGGTCAGGAATTTATGGCACCTTTCCGCTATGTTGGCAATGCCACTATCCGCAACCTGCGTACGGCAGGCACTGTCAATACCAGTGCAAGATATGCGGCAGGTCTCATCGGCTGGACCATGGAAGGTGCCACGGTCAACATTGAGAGTTGCCGCTCGTCGGTCACGCTCAAAAGTTCTGTCAATGGCGAAGGACTTCTTGCTGGCTTCATTGCACGCCAGAGCGGTTCCGATGTCGTCATCCGCAACTGTAAGTTCGACGGCAGTTTCGAAGGCAACAATGCCACCAACAACCGCGGCTTTGTAGCATGGGTTGCCCGTGGCAGCAACCTGATTATCAACAACAGCGTTTTTTCCCCCGACCATATTGCCACCAAACTCGACGGTTGTCAGACGTGGGTTGGCTTGGACACTCAGGATGTTAAATATTCGAACGTCAACAGTTATGCCACCCGTGAGTATTCAGCATATATCGTCATCCGCAACGCTGACGACTGGAAAAAGTTCCGAACTATGGTGGAAGATGCCAAGAACCAGTACTGGGTGGATGCTGTCCTCGATGCCGACATCAGTGTGAACAGTAAGAGTGATATTATAGGCTACTCAGGCAATTATGCCTATCGTGGCACCTTCAACGGTAACGGCCACACGATAAACGTCAACATTTCGGATGATGCCAGTAACACGGCTCTCTTCTCTCACGTTGCTGATGCCACCTTCAAGAATCTGCACCTGACGGGTACAGTTTCCTCATCGGCGCAACGCCTGGGCAGTTTGATTGGTTGTGTTGACGATGGTTACACGGTCACGATAGAGAACTGCCACTCTTCTGTCACGCTCAGGAGCAGTGTGAACGGTGATGCTTGTATCGGTGGTTTCGTGGGGCTCGCACATGTCAATTCCAATGTCACCATCCGCAACAGTAAGTTTGACGGCAGCTTAGAGGGAAGCAACAGCAGCCACAACGGCGGTTTTGTGGGCTGGACTAACAGTTCTGTTACCATCGAGAACTGTCTCTTCGCCCCTGACCGTGTCAACATCAAACTCGATGGTTGCGAAACATGGGCACGCAAGGATGCCAAAGGCACGGTGACGGTAATGAACAGCCATGCCACCCAGTATCTGCCATGTGAAATCAGGGAAATCGGCGGCAAGAGCTTTATGGTGCTGAAGAGCACCACAGACTGGGGATATTTCGTGGAAGCATTAAAAACGAATCCCGCCACCAACGCAATCATGGATGCTGATTTCGGAATTGTCACCTCTGCGGACAACTTCAACGGTATTTTTGATGGTAACGGTCATACACTGGATATTAATATCGATGGTGGTTCAACCCAAGCTGTCGCCATTTTTAAGAATGCCACAGACTATACTATCAAGAACTTGCGCGTCACTGGTAAAATATGGGCTGGCATGCATTCTGCGACCTTCGTGGGTGTTAGTTTTAGAACTGGTGGTACAGCGTGTAAGATATCTAACTGCCGTTCATCAGTCTCCATACAGGTTAATTGGACTAATGGATACATGTTAGGTGGTTTTGTCGGACGAGGAAACGGTGCTGACATCGTGAACTGTCTGTTCGACGGAGAATTATGGTGTAACGCAAATGACCCATGGGCAGGTGCGTTCTACGGCTTTGTGGACGGGTACTTAAACGGCGCAGTACAAAGTTGCCTGGAAAATGCGAAGTACACCTATATTAACCATAGTGGATTAAATATTGATGGAACACCAACCTCATGGGGTAATGGCATCAACCAATGGAGCTACAACAACTGGAGTTATAACAATCTGTGGGGAGCCTACGGTGTCCGTGTGATGAAATTGTCAGAAGACGCTTTGGTTGAAAAATTGGGCAGCAGCAACTGGGAAGCCGTAGGGCTTGAGATGGTCGTTCCCAAGATGTTTAAGACCGCTATTCCTGATAATCCCTGGTTAGCCCTAAGCACGACCCAGCAGGTAGAGAGCTTAGGCAAGGACAACTGGACGGTATCTGGCGGCAAGGTGGTTCCCATCATGCCTACAAGCACGATAGCAACAGTAACCAACGAGGAAAGTTTTCTGAGCGATCTCGGCAATGGCTGGACGATGGAAAACGGTGTTCTCGTGCCCGCCACTACGACGCTCCCCGAGCCGACATCTAATGTCTTTGGCATCAGTACTGCCGACGATTGGAGACAGTTCCGTGACCTCGTGGAGGCTGCCAAGGGGCAGAAGGACGTGAATGCCGTGCTTCTTGCCGACATCAGTACTAACCTGAGCATTGGCTGGGGCAGAGAAATTGCCTATCGAGGAACATTCGACGGCAACGGTCACACGATAACCTTCAATATCAGCGAAAGTGACAATAACATCGCACTCTTCCGCTTTGCCAAGGACTACACTATCAGGAACCTGACCCTGAAGGGTAGTGTCAGGGGTGCCATTCACTCAGCAGGTCTCGTGGGTGTCAGCGATGCCAGCAGCGGCAAGCACAACACCATCACGAACTGTCATGTGTCGGTAGCTGTAGACTGCTCCTCGACCCATGCCGGCGGTTTCATCGGACATGGACAAAAGGCAGCCCACACCATCACGAACTGTCTGTTCGACGGCTCCATCAAGTGTAGTGGAAGTGGTACCAAGGCTGGTGCCATCGTCGGCTGGGACGACGGTCATGAAGGCAGCATTATCAGTAACAACTTAGAGAACGGCAGTTACACCGTTACCACCGTTGGACTGAATAACTCCTATGTCGGCGGTGTTTACGGAAATAGTGCGAAGAATACCAACAACTGGACTTACCACGAATGGAGTGAGGCAAACCAAGTTGGCTCAATGACGACAGCCGATTTGGCAGTTCAGTTAGGCATCAACGCTTGGCAGGTAGTCGGTGACAAGGTGGTTCCCAAGGCAATCGCTTCCTCCGTGACCAAATGTAACGTTCCCGACTTCTACCACAAGAACACGGGTACGATAGACAAGGTTCTGATGACGCAGACCCGCCAAAGCAGTGTACTGCTGTCTTGGAACACCGACGGCAGCCCCATCGATTACTTCAAGGTGATGCGCCGTGTACAAGGCGAGGGTGATGACGCTTGGAAGGAAATAGCCACTAACATCGACCAGTTAAGTTACGAGGATACCAGTGTGTCACCGCTTGTCACCTATGAATATAAGGTGATCGGTGTGAACGACTGCGAGGGCATCAGCACTACCGAGACACAGACGAAAGTAGGAGAGAGCAAGCATACGGGACGCTTGGACGGCTACGTGCGCTTCAACGACGGTACGAGTGCTGCCGGTATTGAGGTGAACGTTTTCTATAAAAATAATAAGGTGGCGACCGTCTTCACCGATGAGAGTGGACACTATGTTGCCGACGAACTGTCATATTACGGTGGAACAACAGTTGATTACGAAGTAAGCGCAGTGCATGACAGTGGTGCGAAATTCTTACCAGAGCGTACCGGTGTGACGTTCGATGCCCATAGCAACGACGAGTCGCTGCGCGAGATTGTCATCCAAAACGGTAAACGTTTCTCGGGCTATGTGATGTACGACGGCACGAGTATCCCCGTGAAGGGTGCCAACTTCATGGTGAACAGCAAGAAAATTCACAATGCCAAGGGCGACTTCGTGGAAACGGAGTATGATGGCAGTTTCTCGTTCTACGTGCTCCCAGGAAACGATACCATCCAGGTGGTCATGGACGGTCACACGTTCACTAATAACGGCTACTATAAGAGTCCGGCAGGTCACTACTTCAACGACAACGTATCTAACACCTATTTCTACGACGCTACGAAAGTGAAACTGACTGGTCGTGTCGTGGGTGGTGACAACCAGGGCAAGATGCCTTTAGGCAATAATCTCTCGAAGAATAACCTGGGTGACTCTCTCACCATTGTGCTTGCCTTAGAGGGCGACAACACGTCGTGGCTGGTATTCGACAACCAGAACCCCAACCGCACCACACGTGAGGAGGTGGTACGTCATCAGCGCAACGGCAACAAGCACTTCACTACGGTAAGGACTGAGCGTAAGCGTATGACCGTCTTGCCTGACGAGAAGACCGGCGAGTACGAGCTGTTGCTACCGCCAGTACGCTGGAAGGTACAGCAGATATACTGTAAGGGCTATCCTACCTTGTTCCAGGAGGGACAGGTAAATGAGGTCGTCGACCTGACCGACTGTCTCACGGCAAAGGACACCACCTACGTGGGTACCTATTATAGTGTTGACTCCGTCAGGATGGTAGACCCCGCGCTCAGTTACAACGCTATTTACAACCGCATCTACCACAGTCCGGTGGAGGTGACCTACCGACAGATAGGCTATGACACGTTCGACTACTTCGGTGACAGGACGTACACCGCCAGCGAACTGACGGGTGAGTCGGTTCAGGTACCACTGGTCTATCCTGTGAAGAAAGAGAACTGGCCTGTCACCAGGAGCGACTCCCTGAAGGCTGTCTACACCTTCGGACACCCCGTGTTCAGCGTGGAGCGCAAGTACCGCATCCAGTTGCAGGTGGCAGAGCGTTATCAGTATAATAATGACCCGTCAAGCGGTGCCCCCGACCTGGTACGCCTTGGCGGTGGTAAGGCACGTATGCAGAACGGTATGAAGGGCTTTGCTTTGGAATCACTCATGGAGCCTCCTGTGGACATCGACAGCCTTGGACAGGCAATGTTCACCTTGCAGGCAAACCAGACTGCCACGCTGTTGTCGGGCGAGAACGCCTTGAAGACGGTGACCTTCACCGTGGAGCGTGACGGTACCTTCATTGAGGCAGAGCCGCTGCATGGCTACGTGCTCAATATGTTCCCCATCGGTGAGGCTCAGGATGTCATGGCCGAAGGTGCGCCCATCCTGTACGACATCCTGCGTGACCCGCCAGGAGGCTATAGTTCTAATACGCTTGCCAAGGGCGCTACCCTCAACAATACATATATGATGAATCTCTCACTGTCGGCAGGTCTGTATTTCAGCTATAAGGGCGGAACAAAACTGGAGACCATAACTGCCTCCGTGGCAACGGTAAATACGCCGGCAACATCCAGTGGTAGTGCCGTGGGACCCATCAACGGCTCTGACTCATGGGATGCCGAGGTTGACTTCCTGATGTACAATGCGCAAGGCAGCAAGGCATTCTCGCACTCGATGGTCGTAGGCAATAATATCAGCACCAGCGGTGACCCGTCTATGGTGGGTGCTGACGCCGACCTCTACATCGGTACCGTGCAGAATGTTGTGGTAACACCGATGTCAACCATCCGCGCCGTGAACAAGAAAATGTTCGATGAGATAGCTGGTCGACAAGGTGGGGTCAACAAGGTGTCCGAGGTGGCAAAGAATGTCAACTACGGCACGATGGTGAAGATTGCTGAGGGTAAGAATGCCAAGGGCGACACGCTCTACCTGATACGCGACGTGGCATTAGGCTACGGTCCGAAGTTGCAGTCACAGTTTGTCTACTCGCAGAAGCAGTTGCTGACGCAGATCATCCCTGCCAAGGCGAAGGAGATTGTCGACATGATGTACCTTGGCACCAAGGCGGAGGCACAGAAGATAGCCAACAAGACGCAGAAACCTGTTTACTTGTCGTTGCGCCAGCCAACAGACACCATGTTCGCCGTGGTGAACAGACAACTGGATGACCGTACGTACAACGACAGCATCGACAAGGCAGAGAAGGGCATCAACTACTTAGTGGTGATACCCAGCAATAAGAAGCATTCAGACTTCAGCGACGAGGTGTCAGAGAAATATCAGATCATCAAGGCATGGGTAGACATGATAGCCAAAAACGAGATGGAGAAACTGCAGGCGAATGACCTGGTGACTAACTACGATGTGGCTGGCGCTGCGGGTGTGAACTATAGCGAGACCTTCGATGCCAGCTTCTCGAACTCGATGACACAACACTTCCCCGTTGCTACGGAAGTGGACTACTTCGGTCTCGGCAAGGGTGCCAGCAATGCCATTTCGGCAGCAGGAATTGCAAGTACGATAGTTGCTGGCATCGCAGCCTCTCTTGCAGAAATGAAGACCTGGCAAGTGCCGAATGTGGACGGTGTGTGGAATCACCCTGACCATGGAGAGAAATCAACCGTTTACTTCTCGGGTAAAATGGTTCAGTGGACGCTCGTCCCTGTGGTCTCTTACACAACGATTGGTACTGACTCGGAGACGAAGTCATACAACCGTACGGAAAGCTTCACCATTGCCACTGATCCGTCGAGTCATCTGAACGTGGATGTCTATCGCTCGCGGATTTCCACCGATTCAAAAAATGTGGATGTCTATAATATCTTTACGAACGATAACTTCAACAAGTACTATGGCATGGTGAAGGATCAGATGGTTAAAACACTCAAGAACGAGAAGATTGTGGGTCCGCGCAGCTTTGTCTTCCGCACCCGTGGCGGTTCTACCCAGAATCCGTGGGAGGACCAGCGTGTGACGAATATCTATGACCCGGGCACCGTGCTTGACGCACGTACGCTGAAAATCTGCAACCCGAAGATCCGTCTCGACAAGCAGAGCGTAAGCGGTGTCTCTGTCAATGACGCAGCCCACTTCACGGTATTTCTGTCCAACGAGAGCGAGAAGCCTGAGGCGACCGATAATCTGACCGTCTTGCAGTTGTTCGCTGCCGACCACATGAATCCGTTAGGTGCCAAGATAAGCGTGAACGGTCAGACGCTGACTACTGCAGGTATCCCCGTCACGGTAGTACCAGGTCAGGAGACGGCACTGCAGATGGAGGTTCGTGCAGGTCAGGGCTTCGACTTCGAGAAACTGGTTCTCGGCGTGATGTCACCCACCGACCCTGATCACACTACTGTTATGACCTCGTTCGACGTACACTTCCTGCGTGAGGCGGGAGGCGTGAACATTGCTGTGCCTGGCGATAAGTGGGTGCTGAACACCAACTCCCAGTTAGATTCGAAGCGTGGCTGGTACATACCTGTCACCATCAACGGTTTCGACCGTCACCAGCATAATTTCGACCACATCGAGTTCCAGTATAAGGAGTCGCAGCGCGGCGATGACGCATGGACGAACCTCTGCTCGTTCTATGCCAGCGACTCACTGATGGCAAATGCCAACGGCGTCAGAAAACTGATACCTGAGAACGGCAACATTGTGACTGAGTTCTATGGCGAAGGCTGGGTGACCGAACGTACCTACGACCTGCGTGCGGTGCTCTTCTGCCGCAACGGCAGTGACTTCCTCACTACGCCGTCGAAGGTTATCAGCGGTATCAAGGACACACGCCGTCCGCAACTGTTCGGCACTCCCGAACCGAAGAGCGGACTGCTGACCTCTGGTGAGAATATCATCTTCAACTTCTCGGAAGACATAGAGCACAACTATCTGAGTGCCATCACCAACTTCGAGGTGAAGGGTGAGGTGAACAACGATAACCTCTCTGAGATGGTGAGCGTGCAGTTTGACGGCAAGGGCAGTTTGGAGAGCGAGGCCAAGCGCAACTTCAACGGTAAGAACTTGACCATCGACCTGATGGTGAGACCTAATGAGACAGGACGCGACATGCCGCTGTTCTCACACGGCACCAATGGTCAGAAACTGCAACTGTGGCTGACGAAGGACTACAAACTGAAAGGCGTGGTGAACGAACAGGTATTCACGTCTGACTCAACCATCGTGAAGAAAGGCTTCACACAGGTGGCAATGACCGTCAACCAGACGGACAGTCTCGTGACCTTCTTCAACGGCGGTGTGCAGGCTGGTAAACAGCATAAACTGACATCGCTGTATACCGGAACGGGTCCGCTCATCTTCGGACGCACCAACGAACTAGACCGAAAGGCAAGTCAGTACTACGAGGGACGTATGATGGAGGCTCGCCTGTGGTATAGTGCCATGGACGGTGGACTCATCGGTACGACCTACGGTAACCAGCGGTTGACAGGCTACGAGAAAGATCTTGTTGACTACTACCCGATGAACGAGGGTTCCGGTAAATATGTCAAAGACTACACGCAGGGAGCCAATGCCCAGATGATAGGAACCAGTTGGGCTATCCCACGCGGTATCTCACTGCACTTGGAGAAGGCTGATAAGGGCATGCTATTGACGAAGGATGCCCTGAACCGCACAGGCGAGCAAGACTACACGCTGATGTTCTGGTTCAAGACCGACGCTGACGGTCGTGGTGCACTGCTCTCTAATGGTCGTGGCTTGAAGGAGGACAACGGTGCTGAGAACCAGTTCCATATCGGATTCGAAGGCGATAAACTGATGTATCGCTCTAATGGCTTTGGCATCGAGGTTCCTGGCAACTGGAGCGATAACAACTGGCACAACTTCGCCATGACGGTGAACCGCGGACGCAACGTGGCAAACATCTATATGGATATGGAACTGCGCACGACATTCGAACTCGACAGCTTAGGTGGCATCAGCGGTGGTTATCCGCTCATCGGTGCAACCCGCTACGACGTGGTGAAGGAGAAAGGCGATGTAGAGGTTGTCGACGGTACTGATGCCATGAAGGGTAACGTGGACGAGTTGATGTTCTTTGCTCAGGCACTGCCGCAGCAACTCATCAGCACCTACAGCTCGAAGAGCCCCAGAGGTGACGAGGCTGGTCTGCTGACCTACCTGGGCTTCGACCGTATAGAGCGGCAGAAGGACAACGACCTCGAAGTGGTGCCCTATGTCTATAGCAAGAGACTCTATCTGGACGACAAGGGTGAGCCGCGCTATCAGCTTAACCCGGAGACGAAGGAGCCTACCGACACACTGGTACGCGACTACGTATTCGTTGATGATGTCGATGCCGTTAAGAAGCATCTCGCAGACGGTGATGCGGCACCTGTGGTACCTTACGAGGAAGTGAAGAACCTGAAGTTCTCGTTCATCGGCAAGGATAACCAAGTGCTGGTAGATATCGACGAGCCTGCCGCAAGGCTGAACCACCGCAATATCTATGTGACGTTGCGTGATGTCGAGGACAGGAACGGTAACTCGATGGCTTCGCCACAGACCGCCTGCTACTATGTTGCCAACAGCAGCCTGCAGTGGATGGTGAACCGAGTGGATGCCACTATTAAATATGGTGCCAGCGAGACGGTTGACTTGCCGTTCTACAACAACGGTGCTACTGCACACAACTACACCATCGACAACTGTCCCAAGTGGATCACGCTCAGTAAATACAAAGACGTGCTGGCACCACAGACATTGGATGGTGTTACGGCGACCGTCAGCAAGGACCTCAACATTGGTACGTATAATGAGATTATCTATCTGACCGACGAGGATGGTATCACAGAACCGCTCTACCTCAACCTGACGGTGGAGGGCGAGCAGCCAGCATGGGCGCAGAGTATCAATGGCGACCTCTTGCAGCACTCTATGAGTATCTCCGGTCAGGTCTATCTGTACAATGAACTCGACACAGACTCTCGCGACATCGTGGGAGCCTTCGACAAGGAGAATGTATGTCACGGCTTTGCCAACATCACCCATGACGTACAGACTGGTGAGACGGCGCTCTACCTGACCGTCTACGACAAGGAGGCTGAAGGCAGGGAGTTGAAGTTCCGCCTGTGGCAGTATAGCACCGGACGTGAGATCGTACTGACACCAGAGAAGAACATCACCTTCAAGAGCCAGGATGTGCTGGGTACGGATAAGCCGGTTCGCTTAGACGGCGGCAATAGTTTCGTACAGAACTTCAGTCTGAATGCTGGATGGAACTGGGTATCGTTCAACATCAGCAGCAAGCAGTTGGAGGATGTGAACACCCTGCTGAAGAACATGACTTGGACGAATGGCGACATCCTGACCGACATGAACAGCAACCTGACACTGGTCTATGAGAACGGAGAATGGCAGGTATCCGGCACACCGAAGAACGAAGACGGCACGCCGAAGACGTTGACCATCTCGCCGAAGAGTTCATACGCCATCAAGGTTCAGAAGGCTTGTGACTTCCCCATCGACGGTACTGTCATCACAGAGAAGGAGGAGCGTACCATTCAACTGGAGCCGGGATGGAACGGCATCGGCTACACACCGACGACGAACCTGACCGTGGAGACCGCCCTGAGCGACTACTACGATTATGCTGAGGAGGGTGACGTCATCAAGAGCCACACTGAGTTCGCCTACTTCTCGAAGTCGGGCAGCACAGGACACTGGCGCGGCAGTCTGAAGTACATGAAGCCCGGCGAGGGTTACATGCTGCTCCGCAAGGGTATCACAAATGCCTCGTTCACCTATCCGTTCTACGAGCCGAACAGCAACTTCCGAGAGGATTGGTCGGATACCAACCGCGCCGCTTCCTCTGCCCGTCGCACCATGTCTGTCTCTGCCGTCATTGAGGGCTTCTATCCTGAGGAGGGCGACAGTCTGGTGGCATACGCCGCAGGTGGTGAGAAGTGCGGAATGGTCAGTGCGACCGACGAGGTGCTCTACATGAGTATCGGCGGTGAGGCGCAGGCTGGTCTCTGGTTCACCATCGAGCGTGACGGTGAGGTCGTTGCCGCTACCACTGGTATCATGGACTTCCGTGCCGATGCCGTAGTAGGTAGTCCCGACGATCCCGCGAAGATCAGTTTCGAGCCGCGCGGTAACGACGAGGGCAAGTGGTACACCATCGGTGGTATCCTGCTGCCTAACCGTCCAACGGCAAAGGGTGTGTATATACACAATGGTAAGAAGGTAGTTATCAAGTAATCGAAATAAAGAAATGATGAAAATAATGAAATTCATGTTTATCCTGTTCGTAAGCCTCGCTATCGGGGCTTGCGACAGCGATGACGACAACAATACCAATAACGGTAATAACGGGAACAACAGTGAGAACACCAATGGCGGCGGCAACAACAACGGTGGCGACAACGGTGACAATGGCAACGGTGGCAATGACACCCCGACTGCCTACACACAGACCGCGCTAAGTGAAGCGCCAGTGTGGCAGATCGACTGGAACAACGACCAGGAGAGCCCGAACTGGACGGAGCCTGACGGAACCTTCTACGAGAACTGGACGATCCTGAGGGTACAGATAGAGGATGAACTGCAGCCATACGTTTCCGCTGATGACCTAATGGCGGTCTTCGTGAATGGTGAACTGCGCGGACTGGCAAGTCCTGCCACCAGCCTGAGCGGTGAGCAGACGGGCAAGGAAAAGTTCATCATCAAGGTATGGGGCAACGAGACAGAAACGGAAACGGTGAATATCTCGCTGCAATACTACAACAAGAAGTTAAAACACCTCTTCACGCTGTCTGACAATATCACACTGGACTCGGACCAGACGACTGGTATTGACGAGGTCTATATCCCTCAGTTTACCTATGGTTCCCCCAAGTATCCTGAAGTGAAGACGGTGAGTGTGGAGAGTCTCCTGACAAAGGTGGGCATCACCCCCACTCAGGACAACATGGTGAGTGCCTTCGTGGGCGATGAGTGCCGTGGTATTGCGACACTCTCCGCTGGTGGCAACACATCACTCGTCATCTATGGTCGTAAAGCAGGAGAGTCGGTGACACTGAAATACTACGATGCGGCAGATGGTATTCTGTACACCATCGCCGATGCGGTGAAGATGTAATCGTGAAAATCCTTACAGGCGGAACTGGTAACCGAGGGTAATCCAGAGGGAGTTGGTTTTCCATGAGTCCTCTACCTCAAGGTCGACGTTGCAGAGATTCATCAGTCCTATATTATAACGGAGGTCGGCAACGAAGTTCTTATAAGTGTAGGAGATACCTGCGGGGATAGAGATGTTGAGACGTTTGAAACTGCTGGTGTTGTCACCTTGACTATATTCACCTAAGCCGTCCTGCATCTTTGCCTTCAGGAGATAACCGAACTGCACACCTGCCTTCAGGGCCAAGCCCGGCAGGATCCTCGGCTCGATATAGAAGTTTGCCAATACAGGGATATTCAAATAATGGAGAGTTTGGGTTACTTTGCCCAAACTCTCTACGTTTCCATAAGTATAGCCCTCGTTGGAATAGAAAGCACCCACGGAGACACCGATCTGCTGACCAGCCTGATACTCGGCATCCACACCAGCGACAAAGCCCCACTTACGCTTCGCACTATATGACTTGTCGCCGCTGTCTCCTAACACCCATAAGTCTTCCACGGACACGTTGGATGAGTTGATACCTGCGCGTGGGGTAAGTGTCCACGTACCTGTCTCCTGCTGTGCCTTCATACCCATTGAGAGTCCTAAGAAGGCTGCCATCATGATGATCTTTTTCATTGTCGTTACTTTTATTTACTTTTAATAACGTAGTGAAAAATACTTTATTACTTGCATATCAGCAAGTTTTTTCGTAACTTTGATGTCAACGACATCGAAGTTACTTCGTCTCGGAAGAAAAAACAAACGAGTTTGTTTTGTTCTTCTCTCGTTTTTTCGTAACTTTGCCAACATGATGAAGAAAAGTATAACTACATGGCTGATGGCGGCAGCGATGTTGCCCCTGTTTGCGCAACAATTACCAATGCACCTTTGGTACGACAAGCCTGCACGGTATTTCGAGGAGTCGCTACCTATCGGTAACGGTAAGTTGGGTGCCTTGGTATATGGTGGGACAGACACCTGTCTTATCCATCTGAACGATATCACGTTCTGGACGGGTAAACCTGTGGACCGTAATCTTGACGCGGAGGCACACCAGTGGATTCCCAGAATCAGGGAGGCTCTCTTCAACGAGGACTATCAACTCGCCGACTCCTTACAACTGCATGTGCAAGGTCCCAACTCACAGTTCTACCAACCCTTGGGAACACTCTATCTCATCGACGAGCGCGAAGGGACGGTGAGCCAGTACCGCAGGGAACTGAATCTCGACAGTGCCTTGGTGAACGACCAGTTCCTGCGTAACGGCAAGTCCTTCACAAGGGAATACTTCGCCTCGTATCCCGACAAACTCATCGCCATCCGACTGAAAGGGGATATCAACTGCAAACTGGTGATGACAGCACAGGTACCCCATCAGGTAAAGTCGACAAGCAACGCCCAACTCACAATGACGGGGCATGCCACTGGTGACCCGATGGAGAGCATCCATTTCTGTACGATGCTGCAAGTGAAAACTGACGGGACTGTGAGCGCCGCAGACTCCACCCTGACCATCAGTCATGCGAAGGAGGCTGTCATCTATCTGGTCAACGAGACGAGTTTCAATGGCTTCGATAAGCATCCTGTCAAGGACGGAGCACCTTATATAGAGAAGGTGACGGATGAGTTATGGCATACGAGAAACCTGAGTTATGAGGAGTTCCGTGACCGCCATGTCAAGGACTATCAGCAATACTATGACAGGGTGAAACTGGATCTGGGAGGACAGACACCGTCCGCACCTACCGACCAGTTACTGAAGCAACGAAAAGATGACCGTTATCTGGAAACACTCTATTTCCAGTACGGACGCTACCTGCTGATCTCCTGTTCACGTACTCCTGGTGTTCCTGCTAACCTGCAGGGACTATGGACTCCTTACCTGTGGTCACCGTGGCGTGGCAACTATACCGTGAATATCAATTTGGAAGAGAACTACTGGCCTGCCTTTGTCGCCAACCTCGCAGAGATGGCAATTCCTTTGGACGACTTTATCAAGGCTCTTGCTGAGAATGGCAAATACACGGCAAAGAACTACTACGGTATCCATAAGGGGTGGTGCTCCAGTCATAACTCCGACCTCTGGGCGATGACGAACCCTACAGGAGAGAAACGGGAATGGCCCGAATGGGCTAACTTCAACTTAGGCGGTGCATGGTTGGTAGAGGCACTATGGGAGCGTTACCTGTTTACAAAAGACAAGGAATACCTTCGCACGACAGCCTATCCGCTGATGAAAGGTGCCGCAGACTTCTGCCTGGACTGGTTAGTCAAGAACCCCAAGAATCCGAAGGAACTGATTACGGCACCCTCAACCTCCCCAGAAAACGAGTATATCACAGACAAGGGTTATCACGGTATGACCTGCTATGGGGGTACTGCCGACCTTGCCATCATCCGTGAACTATTAGAAGCCGTCATCACTGCAGGTCCCCTGTGTGGAAAGCCTGTCACTGCCTATCAGACTGCCCTGCGGAAACTCCATCCCTACACCATCGGCAAGGAGGGTGACCTGAACGAATGGTATTACGACTGGCAGGACAAAGACCCGAAGCACCGCCACCAGAGCCATCTCATCGGGCTCTACCCAGGTAGTCATCTGAAGGATGCCAGACTAAGGGAGGCGGCACGTCAGACACTGATCCAGAAAGGCGACGAGACAACGGGCTGGTCTACGGGCTGGCGTATCAACCTCTGGGCACGACTCCATCACGGAGAGAAAGCCTATCAGATTTACCGCAAACTGCTTACCTTTACTGATGCACAAGACGACCAACGCCCGGGTACCCGTCATGCCGGTGGCACCTACGCTAACCTGATGGACGCTCACCCACCCTTCCAGATTGACGGTAACTTCGGAGGTACGGCAGGTGTCTGTGAGATGCTGATGCAGAGTCAATGCCCAACACCAACCACTACGACTATCGAATTATTGCCCGCTCTCCCCAAGGAGTGGAGCGACGGTAAGGTCAGCGGACTCTGCGCCCGGGGTGGCTATGAGGTTAGTTTCGAATGGAAAGACGGTAAGGTGCGCGATGCCCGGCTTAAAGCGAAGAAGGCAGGTACCGTCACCTTATTATATAATAACCAAAGCAAGACATTCAAACTAAATGCAGGACAGACCCTGCCCGTGAAGACATGGTAAAGAAAAAGAATAATATCAAAGACACTACCCTCGAAGAGGCTAAGAACTGGGGCAATGCCAAATATCTGGACGAAGGTCTGATATTGTCTGACCGCATTGCTGACGCTCCAATTCCGAACGAGCCGACTCGTATGAACTTCATCCTGATGGCATTATGTAAGCATGGAAGGGCACAGTATGCTATCGACACCCGTGAGCAGACCGTCAAACCTGGTGACTTGCTGTTTATCTCTGAACGACATATTATCGACAACTATATGTCATCACCCGACTTCGAGTGCCTATGTATCATGGTGTCAACGGAGTTCTATCACGGATTTATCCAGAATGTGAAAAATGTATCGTCATTACTCCTGTTCTCCATGAACAACCCTGTAGTGTCGCTGACCCCGAGAGAGATGCAGGTGTATAGCAACTACTACCAGACCATCCGTGAGAAGATGAGCGACCATGAGCATCACTACCGTACAGACTTGGTAAAGGCATTGCTGCTTGCCATGTTCTACGACATGAGTAATGTCATCTGGCGTG
Source organism: Prevotella sp. UBA2755 (assembly GCA_002353225.1). Taxonomy (GTDB): domain Bacteria; phylum Bacteroidota; class Bacteroidia; order Bacteroidales; family Bacteroidaceae; genus Prevotella. The sequence goes on from DEJF01000006.1 coordinate 68,362, forward strand.
TGGAGCAACAAGGAGCCAAGTCGCAGACCCGTGCCGATGTGATTTTCGCCCAATTCATCCGCCTGCTGGAACAACATTTCCGCAAAGAGCGGCGTGTCAGTTGGTATGCCGAGCAACTCTGCATCACCCCCAAATACCTTGCGGAGATCGTCAAACAAGTGAGCAAGCGCACCCCTAATGAATGGATTGACAATTATGTCGTCCTTGAGATCCGTGTGTTGCTCAAGAACTCCACGAAGAGCATCAAGGAGATATCGGATGAATTACAATTCCCTAACCAGTCGTTCTTAGGGAAATACTTCAAAGAGCATATTGGTGTCAGTCCTTCGCAGTATCGAAAAGGGTAGCCACCTCACATAACTCGTCATACCACGCCTGACCGAAACGGCGGATCAGGGGCTCTTTCAGAAACTGATAGACGGGAAGGTGTAATGCCTTCCCTTTTTCGACGGCATC
>DEJF01000006.1:68984-82225 GCA_002353225.1 Prevotella sp. UBA2755
ATACTCGTCACCAAGTCACCGTCTTTATCGGTATAGGCTACCCCCTGCTTGTCTATCACGCTCTGCGCCGATGCGGAGAGGTCACTCCATACCGTATCCAGCACTTCTTCAATACCAGCGATCTCCTCCATCGTGACAGGAGCACCGGCATCACCCTCGACGCAACAGATGCCTTTGCACTTCTCATAGTCACAACAGAAGTACTCGGTGAAAAGGTCGGAGGATACCAAGATGCCGCCAACCTCCAGAATGGGGGGAATATGATCTACCATTGGATGGGTGTTAGTCCGTTTTGCGTTAAATAGGTATTACAACGGGAGAACTGGTGCTGTCCGAACCAGCCTCCACGATTGGCACTCAGCGGAGAGGGGTGTACAGACTCCAAGACGAGGTTCTTCTCTTTGTCAATCATATACGCCTTGCCACGGGCATAACCTCCCCATAGCATATACACTAAGTGTTCCCGATGGGTGGCAAGGGCATGGATGGCGGCATCGGTGAATTTCTGCCAACCTAACATGGAATGACTGTTTGCCTGATGGGCGCGGACGGTCAGGGTAGCGTTCAGCAACAGCACCCCCTGTTCTGCCCAGCGTGTCAGGTTACCCGATGTAGGCATCGGCGTACCGAGGTCGTTCTGTATCTCCTTGAAGATATTCTGCAACGAGGGTGGAAACGGTATCCCGTCCTGCACGGAGAAACTCAGTCCATGTGCCTGTCCCGGCTCGTGGTACGGGTCTTGTCCGATAATCACCACCTTCACCTTGTCGAACGGACACAGGTTAAAGGCGTTGAAGATCAACTTACCTGGAGGATAGCAAGTCATGCTGCTATACTCCTGTCTCACCGCTTGTGTCAGTTGACTGAAATAAGGTTTCTCAAACTCCTCTTGGAGAAAACCCTTCCAACTATCTTCTATCTGTACCTGTGGCATTTCTTCTCTTATTTTGCTTGCAAAGTTACGGAAAGTCGAGAGCAAAACAAAAGAATTAATTCATTTTTTTGCCGAGACGGAGTAAGTTCGCCATCTTTGATGGCAAAGTTACGGAAAAACGAGGGAAGAACAAAACAAACTCGTTTGTTTTTTCTTCCGAGTGCCAGTAACTTCGCGTCGTAAACGCAAAGTTACGAATAAACGAGAGAAATGCAAAAGAAAAACTTTCTTTTCTTCTCATTTCCGAGTGGCAGTAAGGTCAAAGGTCGGAGGTCAAAGGTCAAAGTTGGAGGTCATAGAAATGAGGTTCCTTGTCGACGGTCACCGTCGCAGTGGCAAGCCCACCGTCTCCGTCGGGTCCGCACACACCGCCCCACGTACGCTTTCCGATCACACGGGCATTGTCCAGTTGCTTGGCACCCAGCGCCGTCATCTCTGCCATGCTGACGGATATTGAACCACTGGCGCCAGTTCGGAATAAGAAAGTCCTGTCACGGTGATTCCCTCCGGCAATTCCCGGATAGTTTCCTACCGACAAACTGGTCGTTTGTTACCGACTGACGGTGGGTTTGTTACCGAGAAACTCTGTTCCTCTCGCGTGCGTGCGCGCACGCACACTAATTTTTTAAATCCTTGTCACCGTTGCCACCTTGCAAAACTATTTAGTTATCAGGCAGTTATAGGTAACAACGAGGTGACAACGGTGACAAGGAAAGGTGCTTTCGGTATAAAACACCCATGATTACCCCATTGACAAAACAAGTTGTTTTGTTCCGATTCCGATAGTCTTAGTCGATGATCGGTCTTGTTGGCGCTTCTCCTCACTATCTATGGCGAATGCCGACTGGATATAGTACTTGTATTCTGTTCGGAATTTTCTACAAAATTGCAATAAATTCCGAATAGGCGGTGAAGGAATGGATTAAAACAAGCGGGTATCATTCTGCCAGAGAGTCAGCAAAATGATACCCGAAAGATTATTGTCAGTGACAGGGATTAGTCCTGTATCAGGCACTCACCCGTCATGTCGGCAGGCTGCTCCAAGCCCATGATATGGAGGATAGAGGGAGCCACGTCGGCAAGACGACCGTCCTTCACCGTCGCCGAGTTGTTGTTGGTGACATAGATGAAAGGAACGGGGTTCAGGGAGTGGGCGGTATTCGGGGTACCGTCAGGGTTGATGGCATTATCAGCATTACCATGGTCGGCAATGATGATCGCCTCATAGTCGTTAGCCTTAGCAGCCTCAATGACATCCTTTACACAGTGGTCGACAGCCCACACAGCCTTGGCGATGGCGTTATAGACACCCGTATGACCCACCATGTCACCATTGGCGAAGTTCACCACGATGAAGTCGTATTTGTTCTCGTTGATGGCAGCCACCAACTTATCCTTCACCTCGTAAGCAGACATCTCCGGCTTCAGGTCGTAAGTAGCCACTTTTGGAGAAGGCACCAGGATACGGTCCTCACCCTCGTAAGGTTGCTCACGACCACCATTGAAGAAGAAGGTGACGTGTGCGTATTTCTCTGTCTCGGCAGTATGCAACTGTTTCTTACCCTGACGAGAGAGATACTCTCCTAAGGTGTCCTCCACATTCTCTTTCGGGAAGAGGATATGTACGCCAGTGAACGAAGCGTCGTATGGAGTCATGCAATAATACTGCAGTCCGGGAATCGTCTTCATCCCCTGCTCAGGCATATCCTGCTGGGTCAGTACGATGGTCAGTTCCTTGGCACGGTCGTTACGGAAGTTGATGAAGATAATCACGTCACCCTCCTCGATCAGACCGTTCACAGCCGTGTTATGGATTGGCTTGATGAACTCATCGGTCACACCCTCGTCATAACTCTCCTGCATGGCAGCCACCATGTCGGCACTCTGCTTACCCTCACCCTTGACGAGCAAGTCGTAAGCCTCCTTGACACGCTCCCAGCGCTTGTCACGGTCCATCGCATAGAAACGACCGACGATAGAGGCGATAGCGGCATCATTCTCGGCACATACCTTGCTGACCTGCTCGATGAAGCCCTTACCACTCTTCGGGTCCGTATCACGACCGTCCATGAAACAGTGTACGAAAGTCTGATTCTTCAGACCATAGTGCTTACCTACCTCAATGAGTTTGAAGAGATGATCCAAAGAAGAGTGCACACCACCGTCAGAGGTCAGACCCATCAGGTGCAGTTTCTTGTTATGCTCCTTGGCGTATGTATAGGCAGCCTTCACCTGTGCGTTCTCTACGATAGAGTTGTCCTTGCAGGCACGGTTGATTTTCACCAAGTCCTGATAGACGATACGTCCTGCACCGATATTCAAGTGACCAACCTCAGAGTTACCCATCTGTCCGTCGGGCAGACCCACATCCTCACCAGAAGCCTGCAACTGAGAGTGAGCCGAGACGGCTGTCAGATAGTCCAAATACGGAGTCGGCGTGTTATAGATCACGTCACCCTTACCATGCTTACCGATTCCCCATCCATCGAGAATCATGAGTAATGCTTTCTTTGCCATAATTTTATCTTTTTAATACCTTATTATTTATAATATTGGGTGCAAAGGTACGAATAAGTGAGTAAAGAACCAAAAATATAACATGAAATTTGGCTACTCAATTAAAAAGCCGTACCTTTGCAAGGAAACTATAAACATTGCTTTATTATGACTAAAAAATTACCATTACTTTTCCAATTTGTCATTTCCTCCATGTTTGGAATGGCACAGGAAACAATTGCCTTGAACACGGGTGACATCACATCACCCCAGTTGAATGCAGACGGTACGGCAACCTTCACTATCCTTGCCCCTGAGGCACAGAAGGTAGAAATTGAGGGTGACTTCACACCCGTCCAGAAGATCCAGACACCTTTCGGTGAGATGGAACAGCCAGGACGTGCCGCACTGACGAAAGACGCGAAGGGTATCTGGTCGTGGACCTCAGAGAAACTATCCCCAGAATTGCACACCTATTCATTCTATGTGGACGGTGTGAGGATGAACGACCCCAACAATGTGTATATGCTGCGTGACATCGCCTCCTATCAGAGTTATTTTCTCATTGACGGTGACCTCTCCGCAAACTATTTCGTGAGGAACGTGAAACATGGAACCGTCAGCAAGGTATGGTACCCTGCTCCTAAGTTAGGAATGGAAGAGCGTCGCGCCACCATCTATACCCCTGCTGGCTATCAGGATAATGCCCAGAAGAAATACCCCGTACTTTACCTGCTGCATGGTGCTGGTGGCGATGAGAACGCCTGGACGGAATTAGGGCGTGCCGCACAGATCCTGGACAACCTGATCGCACAGGGTAAGGCTGAGCCCATGATTGTGGTGATGCCCAACGGTAATGGTGCCCAGAAGGCTGCCCCTGGTGACTATGAGAACGCCATGTACAAGCCCTCCTTCATGAATGCGAAGACGATGGAAGGTACTATCGAGGTGGCGTTCCCCGACTTGGTGAAATGGGTAGACGCACATTACCGCACCATCGCCGACAAGCAGCATCGCGCCATCGCCGGTCTGTCAATGGGTGGCTTCCACTCCCTGTATATCTCCGCTAATAACCCACAGACTTTCGGGTATGTAGGTCTGTTCTCTGCTGCCGTCAACCGTATGGGAAAGGGTGAGAATGATTTCATCTATCAGAACCTTGACGAGAAACTGGCGAAGCAGTTCAACCCTGCCCCGTCCCTCTATTATATCGCTATTGGTAAAACTGATTTCCTTTATAAGGATAATGTAGACTATCGTCATCGTCTGGACCAGAAAGGATACAAATACGAGTATTTAGAGACCGACGGCGGACATATCTGGCGCAACTGGCGTATCTACCTGAACCAGTTCCTACCCAAATTATTTAAGAAATAACTAAGCATCCATCATCATGAGAACAAGAAAATTACTATTACTTGGTATGATAGCCAGTCTAACAACGACAACAATGACAGCACAACCCAAATTGAGAGCCGACAACATTGACGAGGTGTTGAAGGCAATGACACTGGAAGAGAAAGCAAAATTATTAGTTGGCGGAGCCAATAACTTCTTCGGTACAGGAGCCGTCGTGGGCGGTGAGGCTGATCTGGTGGCGGGTGCCGCTGGAACATCACCGGCAATCCCCCGTTTGGGTATTCCTGCCACCGTCCTCACTGACGGTCCTGCAGGAGTACGTATCGACCCTACCCGTAAGGGAACTTCCAAGACCTATTATGCTACCGCTTTCCCTATCGGCAGTTGTCTTGCCTCCACATGGAATACGGAACTGGTGGCGAAAGTCGGCGAGGCGATTGGTAACGAGACCAAGGAATATCGCTGTGACGTCATCTTAGGTCCTGGCATGAACCTGCACCGTAACCCGCTATGCGGTCGTAACTTTGAGTATTATAGTGAGGATCCGCTGCTGACGGGTAAGATTGCCGCCGCTTATATCAATGGCGTACAGAGTCAGGGGGCTGGCGTGAGTGCCAAGCACTTTGCCGTCAACTCACAGGAGACAGACCGCACCAGTGTTGACGAACGTGTCAGTCAGCGTGCGGCACGTGAACTCTACCTGCGTGGTTTTGAGATTGCCGTCCGTGAGAGTAATCCTTGGACCATCATGGCATCCTATAACCAGGTGAACGGCACTTACTCCATGGGTAACCACGACCTGCTGACGAGTATCCTGCGTGATGACTGGGGCTATAAGGGCATCGTGATGACTGACTGGATTGGTATCCGTAAGGGACTGACGACCATCTCTGAGGTACATGCTGGTAATGACCTGATGGAACCCGGACAGCCTGCTCAGGTGGAAGAGATTATCAAGGGGGTGAAGGAAGGAAAACTCGATATCGCCGATGTCGACCGTAACGTGCGTCGCATGCTGGAATATATCGTGAAGACACCAAGTTTCCACCAATATCCCGCCTCGAACAATCCCGACTTCAAGGCACATGCCGCTATCACGCGTCAGAGTGCTGCCGAGGGTATCGTCATGCTGAAGAACAACGGGGCTCTGCCTTGGAAGACAGGTACTGTAAAGACTGTAGCACTCTTTGGTGAGAACTCCTACGACTTCCTGTCTGGTGGAACAGGCTCCGGTTGCGTTCATCCACCATACGTAGTGGATATGCTCGAAGGTCTGAAGAACGCAGGCATCAACTCGTCGGAGACCTTGACGGATATCTATCGTAAATACATTGCCTATGCACGTGTGAAATTCCAAGCAGAGCGCCATCCTGCCAAGTGGTTCCAGACCGAGCAGATGGGACAGCAGAAATATCCTGAGATCGGACTCTCTCCGATTGCTGTTAATAAGGAGGTGGAGGCTGCCGATGCTGCTATCATCACCATCGGTCGTCAGGCTGGTGAGGGTATCGACCGTGATATCGACACGGAGTTCAACCTGATTCCAGAGGAGCGGGCACTGATTACGGACGTATGCAATGCCTTCCATGCCGCTGGTAAACCAGTCATCGTCATCATCAACTCCGGTTCTGTCATCGAGACTGCTTCTTGGAGCGGCTATCCTGATGCTATCTTCTGTGCTTGGCAACCAGGTATGGAGGGTGGTAACTCCATCGCCGACCTCCTGACGGGTAAGGTCAATCCTTCTGGAAAACTGACCATGACATGGCCTATCGCCGCCACAGACCATCCTTCTACCAAGAACTTCCCCGGTAATGTGGACGCTTATAGTTTTGAGTTGATGAAAGCGAACGGCACGCCAGTACCTGGTCACGACTATACCAACCACGAGGAGGATATTTATGTAGGCTATCGTTACTTCGACTCCTTCGACAAGAACGTGGCTTATCCTTTCGGTTATGGTCTTAGTTACACAACCTTTGAGTATAGCAAGCCTGCCGTGAAGGTGAATGGTGACCATATCACCGTGACTGTGACCGTTAAGAATAATGGCAAAGTGGCTGGTAAGGAAATCGCACAGGTTTATGTCGCAGCACCCAAGGGTACTATCGAGAAACCCCAGCATGAGTTGAAGGGATTCGCCAAGACCCGTGAGTTGAAACCAGGAGAGAGTCAGACACTGACCATCCAGATGGCAAAACGTGACCTCGCCTCTTTCGACGAGGCTAACAGCCGCTGGATCGTGGAGGCAGGACAGTACTCCTTCGAGATTGGCGCGTCCAGCCGTGATATCAGAGGAAATGTCAGCGCTAACCTGACAGAATATACCGAACAGGTCAGCAATGTACTGGCTCCGAAACAGAAACTGAACTTATTGAAGAAAGACTAATATACCATACTAGCATAACTACTATGAAATACTTATGTCATCAACTATTGCTGGTTGCCTGCATCCTCTTCAGCATAGGATGCAGGGCAGACACAGGTCGCCTTTACACACCCGACAAGTTGTCGAGTGGTTTGATTACCTGTATATGCCAAGACCTATACGGTTATATCTGGATAGGTACCGAATTTGGACTGAATAAGTTTGATGGTTACCGGTATTCGGCTTACCATTATAACAGACAGGACTCCACATCCATATCCGACAACGAGATTGCCGCCTTGTATGTAGACAAGGGTGGCAACCTCTGGGTCGGTGGCTCGAAAGGTCTGGCTCGTTATGACTATGAACACGACACCTTCAAACGCTACAAATTCCCCGACAACAGGCTGCCCCGCGTCAACTTCCTTTTAGAGACACCCGAGGGAGACCTCCTGATAGGAACAGCAGGCTATGGGCTTTTCTCTTTACGGAAAGGCAGTGAGTCAATCCATTATGAGGAATCGTTCTGCCAGCGGCATATAGATGATTTCTGCAGTCGTATTCATATTGACAAGGAGGGTAACCTGTGGCGTAGCAGCCACCTTCCAACCATCACACGGTATCTCGTCAAAAACAAGAAGGCATCGTCTCTGCGCGACTACCAGTCAGAATGCGGACAACCCATGAGTTATATCGAATACTCCAAAGAAGAGATGCTGATTGTGTGTATGTATGGCATCATGAGTTACAACTACCTGACGGGGGAGATGAGACAGGCAGACTTCGACCTCTCCCTGCTCGACCGTAACGTCAGTATCGAGGAGGCTAATATAGATAGTCAAGGGAATATCTACATCGCCACGGCTGGCTGTGGTCTGATGGTAATCCCTAAGGGTGAACGGAGTCTGCAACGCATAGAGAACGTCAGTGCCAGAATCGACCTGTCCTCTGCCAATGTCGTGGATGTCATGGAGGACAAGGACCACAACCTATGGGCTGCATGCTATAACAAAGGACTGATCCTCATCTCCAAGCAAAGTGCCTCTTTCAACTCATGGAGTTTCTCCAATCAGCATTACGTGACAGGAGGTAATGTCGCCTCCATCGTACAAGGGGAAGGTAACGATATCTGGTGTACCGTTCAGAACAACGGCATTTACCGACTGGACGAGACAGGACATATTATGGAGCACCCGGCATCCCCTGGAGGAACCCGTATCATGTACCGAGACCATTCCGGACAATACTGGCTGACGACAGAGAACACACTGTACCGCTTCAATCCGGCGACAGGACACACCATCATGGAGAAATCCTTTGAGGGACGTGGACTTAACTGCATGGTGGATGACGGACAAGGCAGACTGTATATCGGTGTATTTGGCATGGGACTATGTATTTACGACACTAATACCCATGAGACACAAATGATCAGCATGCAACAGACACACCGCAGCGAAGGCTACCTCTGTAACGACTGGATCAAGGCGATGACCTTCGACTCACGAGGCATGCTATGGATCACGACAACCAACGGAACATCAATGATGAATCCCAACGGTCTGATTTTCAACAGCCGTGGATGGAATGCTATTCTTGAGGGACTGCAATGCTACACCATCTGCGAGACGCAGAGCGGTGACATGCTGATTGGAACAGAAGCAGGACTCTATCGCTACTACTGGAAAGATAATAAGGTCAAAGAGGACCCTAAGGCTAAAATCCTCAATGACAAGATGATATGCTCAATGGTCAGGGATAACCAGGGGGAGGTCTGGATATCCACCACTAACGGTATCTGGCAGTATTCCGACAAGCGCCAGCAGATTCTCGGACATATCGGCGGCAACGGTCTGATGTCAAAAGAGTATATCCTCGGAGCGGCACTGCATCGCTACGACGACCATATCTACTTCGGCACTGCTGACGGTATTACCACGTTCCGTCCACAGGACATCAACAACCGTATCTACCAACTGGGAGAGGTCTACCTCACACGATTCATGAGTAACGGACATACGCTGAACCCCCTGGAGGACTATTTCCAGTTGCGCTATGCCGACAATACGTTTACCTTAGAGTTCTCTACCCTCGACTTTCTGAATGCTGACAATATCTCCTTCCAATACAGGATAAACGGTAGTGAGACATGGATGCAAACCAATGAGGGTGCCAACCTGCTGACGTTTACCCAACTGCCCCCCGGACAATACACGATAGAGGTCAGGGCGACCAGTAACGGACTGCTTAGCAAGGGGACACGCACACTGCATATCGTAGTATTAAAGCCATGGTATAAGTCATGGTGGGCATACCTTATCTATGTCAGTGTGCTTATCGGTTTCCTCTCGCTCATCGTATTCAATGTGGAGCGACAAAGACGACGTGACTTGGAAGAGTCTAAGATGCGCTTCCTCATCAACGCCACTCATGACATCCGCTCTCCGCTTACACTGATTATGGGACCGCTGGAGAAATTAAAGAAACGACTGACATCCTCGGAGGACAAGGCTGACTTGGAGACGATTGACAAGAATGCCCAGAGACTCATGCTGCTTGTCAACCAGATTCTTGATGAGCGTAAGATTGACAAGCACCAGATGAAACTGTCATGCACCTATACGAACCTGACAGAGTTCATCCAAGGTATCTATAAACTCTATGAATACAATGCCAAACAGCGTCATATCACCTATCGCTTTGAGCATCCTGAGTCACCTGTCAGGGTTTGGATTGACAAGATACAGTTTGACAAGGTCATCTCTAACCTGCTGTCAAACGCGTTTAAGTACACCTACGATAACGGAGAGATCGTTATCCGCCTTACCCAACTGGAGAAGTCCGTTGTCATTGAGGTCATCGATGACGGTATCGGATTTGAGGACGACAAGACGGAGCGTTTCTTCGAGCGGTTCTATCAAGGGAAGAAATCCAATGACTTACATATTAACGGAACAGGTATCGGACTGAACCTGTGCCGTGCCCTGACGGAGATGCACGGGGGCAAGATCAGTGCCGCCAACCGCAAAGACGGGAAGACAGGTGCTATCCTGACCATAGAGATGCCATTAGGAAAGAAACACCTGAAACCTGAGGAGATAGAGGATAAAAAGACAGAGGAGACTCCCAATAAGCCCCAGAAACAGAGTTCATCGGATTACAGAATCCTCATCGTGGATGATGACCATGAGATAGGAACCTATATCAAACATGAACTGGGAGAATACTATAAGATCGAATATGCGCCAGACGGGCGACAGGCACTGAAACTGATACTCACCAAGACCTACGACCTGGTAGTGACTGACGTGATGATGCCAGAAATGGATGGCATCACCTTATTGAAGATGATTAAGTCCAACCCCCAACTGACAGACATCCCTGTCATCTTGTTAACTTCCAAGGCAGAGGTGTCGTTCCGTCTGGAAGGATTGAAGAAGGGCGCTGACGCCTTCCTCTCCAAGCCGTTCGCCATGGAGGAGTTGCATATCCTGATAGAGAATCTGATCAATAACGTCCGACGACTGAAGGGAAAGTATGTCGGGCAGACCGTAGAGGAACCGCGTGAGAACATTCAGATAAAAGGTAATGACGACGCCCTGATGGAAAAGGTGATGCGCACCATTAATGAGAACCTGACAAATCCCGATTTGAACTTAGAGAAACTTAGTCAGGAAATTGGCATCAGCAGGACACAATTACATCGTAAGATGAAGCAGGCCACTGGCTACACGGCAGGTGAGTTCATCAGGAGCCTTAGAATGGAACAGGCGGCACGCCTGATCGTAGAGCAGAAAGTCAATGTGTCGCAAGTCGCCTATGCCGTAGGATTCAATAACCAAACTCATTTCTCCACGGCGTTCAAGAAGTATTTCGGTATGGTGCCAAAAGCCTATGTGGAACTGATGAAGAAGGAAGAGGAGAAGAATCATAAAAAGAAAAAAAACAGCAAAAAAACAGATAACGTATGAGAAAAGTATTATTGACTATGACGATGCTTGTCACCGTGGCTTTCGCCAAGGCAGAAGACGGGCATCGCTTGTGGCTGAGACACAACCTTGTCAACACCGCACAGGTAGAGGCACCTGCCGGTTCACCAACCATCAGTATCGCCAAGGGCGAACTGCAAAACTATTATCAGGGCTCGCATGTCATGTTGCGACTTGACCCCACCCTGCCCGACAATGAGGGCTTTGTCATCAATGGCAATGACGACCAACTGGTCATCACCGCCCGTCATGACATCGGACTGCTCTACGGTGCCTATGAGGTACTGCGACTGCAAGCCACGGATATGCCCATCAAGGACGAGCGACAGGAGCCTAAGTTCAAGTTACGACTCCTCAACCACTGGGATAACCTCGACGGCTCCATTGAGAGGGGCTATGCCGGAGAGAGCATCTTCGAGTGGTTTAAACTGGATGAGCAACTCATCCGTGAGTATGCCCGTGCCAATGCGTCCATCGGTATCAACGGCACTGTGCTGAATAATGTCAATGCATCACCGAAGATGCTGACCAAGCCGTACCTGAAAGAGGTGAAGAAAATTGCCGATATCCTCCGTCCTTACGGCATCCGTGTCTTCCTCTCCATCAATTTCGCCACACCAATGGCTCTTGGACATACCGTGACAGCAGACCCGAAGGATGCCAAAGTGAGCAGGTGGTGGAAGAACAAGGCTCGTGAGATCTATAAGTTGATTCCTGACTTCGGCGGTTTCCTCGTGAAGGCGAATAGTGAGGGACAGCCTGGTCCCGGTGACTATCACCGCTCTCATGCCGATGGTGCCAATATGCTGGCGGAGGCTTTGGAACAAGCCGCCCCTAAACAGGGGAGAACGGAGGGGTCTGGTATTGTCATGTGGCGTTGCTTCGTCTATGGTGCCAACCATAAGGGGGAGGACCGTGTGAAACAGGCTGTCTCGGAGTTCAAGCCCCTTGACGGCAAGTTTCATAAGAACGTCATCCTACAGACAAAGAACGGTCCTCTTGACTTCCAGCCTCGCGAGCCGTACAGTCCTGTCTTCGACCAGGTCAGCAAGACCCCTAACATGGTGGAGTTACAGATCACACAGGAGTATCTGGGACAGTCGCAACACCTGGTCTATCTCGCACCTATGTGGAAGGAGTTCTTCCAGTTTGTGGAGCCTGACTGGCTGGCAGGTATCGCTGGCGTGGCGAATATCGGTAAGGATGCCAACTGGTGCGGACACCATTTCTCACAGGCTAACTGGTATGCCTTCGGACGCCTTGCATGGAATCCCTCTCTGTCATCAGAGCAGATTGCCAAGGAGTGGCTGGAGCAGACCTTCTCCCTCGACGAGAACTTCGTGTTCCTCATGTCTTCCGTCATGGAGGATAGTCGTGAGACCTGTGTCAACTATATGATGCCACTCGGCTTACACCATATCTTCAAGTTCGACCATCATTACGGTCCCGAGCCTGACGGTTTCAAGGCAGAGTATCCCTTGGAGTGGTGCCCTGTCTACTACCACAAGGCTGACAAAGACGGTATCGGCTTCGACCGCTCCACAACAGGAACGGATGCCGTGAGCCAGTATCGGGAGCCTTATGCCTCTATGTATAACAAGGTGGAGACATGTCCTGAGAACCTGCTGTTGTGGTTCCATCACGTTCCATGGGACTACAAGATGAAAGACGGCTCAACACTCTGGGAGTCGTTGCAGTATCATTACAACCAAGGTGTCATCGCTACGGAGACCTACCATAACCTATGGCATAACAAGATGCGGGCGTATGTGGATGAGCAGCGTTGGCGTGAGGTGGACGAGCGACTGAAGATACAGGTAGAGAATGCCAGGGAATGGCGCGATGTCTGTCTCAACTATTTCGGACAGTTTGCCAAAAAATAACAGCAATACTTTCAGTTACCGACAGAACCCCGTACCTTCGAAGGTATTCCGATGGTACTTATCTCAGTAAATACACTGAATTTACTCAGTAAACACACTGAATTTACTCAGTAAATACAGTGAATTTACTTTTAACAGGTACATCACATCCTTGTCACCGTTGCCACCTCGTTGTTACCCACAATCCGATGATAATCAAATAGTTTTGCAAG
>DEJF01000008.1:0-6051 GCA_002353225.1 Prevotella sp. UBA2755
GTCAAACTGGGCAGCGGTATAGTTCTCCGCATTCCTCAACTTAATGCTTCCACCACTCAACTTCAAGTTGTTTGTGGCAGCCGCACGATTCGTCAACTCACGAGCATTAGAAGAAAGAATGATGTTCACCACACTGACAATGTCCGTCACGTTCACCACCCCGTCGCCATTCACATCCGCTGCAACCTTGTTGAACTTAGCGGAGGGATGACCTAAAATGTAGTTTACTATCTCCACGATGTCCGTCACATTTACAAGACCATCACCATTAGCGTCGCCAGGGATAAAGGCTGCCGTGAATGCCTCAACATCGATGACAATTTCTGCCGTCACATCCGATCCATCAACTGCACGAGCCTGTACAGTGACCTTGCCAGTTTTCTCATTCTTCGTTGCCGTCATTACTCCGTCGCTGGATATCTCTGCGAACTCCTCGCCAGACTTAATACTCCATTCTACATTCGTCAGTGTTGCCAACGCTGGTGTTACAACAGCCTGCAGATGCAACTGCTCCTGAGTTTCATTCAGCACAAGGGTTTCCTCCTTAGCAGATATCTGAATACTCTCTACTGGTGTTATGTTATAGGCCTCGTCACTGCTGATGATGTTCGACTCACCCGTTTCTGACGCCGAAGCACGACGACTACTTGCAGTGTTCTGCATCGTATAAGCCAAAGCATAGTAGGTAGTAGCATCACTGCTGCGCTTATGGGTAAAACTCTGTGCATAGCCCGACAACTGATCAATCTCCTGAAGGTTCTCAATCGAAGTACCTGCAAGAATGGTATATTGAGCAATCTTAGCACCCTCGTATGGTGTCCAGTGCAGGTTGATGTCATTACCTTGTCCACGGTTTACCATCAGATGGATATTGCCATGAATTACACTTGGCAGACTCTCCACATCGTAAATAGTCTGCAAAGTAATATAATAGCGAGACACCTTAATATCAGGATTGCTGGTAGCATCCACAAACTGGCCATCACTAATATTCGCCTCACCTATCAGTTTGAACTCATCGCTGACAGAAGTCTCACGATAGATGTTCACCTTATTATTAAATATAGTGGCATCTGGCAATTGCTGATCAGCAAACCAAGTCAACTTATTCTTGCCGTTGCTGACACCAACCATCTTCATCGTCGGTTTCCAGTCAACGCCTACTATAGTCACTTGCGAAGTCTCTGTCAGTTTACCAAAGATGTCGTCCTCGTAAGTAACCGTTATTTCCTGTACGCCGTTCTTCTCAGGCATCGTCAGCAGAAGGGTATTCTCTGCCATATCGTAATCGACAACAACACCGCCTTCGGCACCTGTAATACTTACCATAGCATTTTCTCTCACCAACGTCTCTGAAGGTGCCACCTTCAACTGCTGACCAGCCAGCACCTTTGCAGGCACTGCGAGTGTGAGAACGGGCTTCTCTATGATCTCTATCTGTGTCTTACTGGTAACAGAACCTGCAGTCACTGTCACTGTCTTCACTCCTGCCGTACTCCATGTTATCGTACCGTCGCTTACTACACCGCCATCAGCATCGATGGTAGGTGTCGTACCACTGTTGTTGGCCAGCGTATAGGCAATTGGCGTATCTACACCACCCTTCGCAGGAAGGTTAATCAATGCTGTTGACGAAGGCGTAAACTCATAGACTTGTGAGAAGGCAGAGTGTGCATACCAGTTATCAATGGTCTGAATGCGAATCTCATATGTCTTTCCTGCCGTAAAGCGACTCAACGGCATCGGCAGTGTCGTTGCGAGACGATAGTGGTGGGCACCTGTCGGACAAGTTGCAGCCACATCGCTTGTCATGTTTAATGGCGACCATATATAACTGCCTTCGCCTGTGGCTCCTTTCTCCTTGATACTGATATTATAACGCAGACCCGTCAACGGAGTCTCCTTATCAGAAGCACCGCTCCAGTTGAGAATCACCTGGTCACCCTGCTGTGTCGCATAAATCTTAGTTGGAGCGGTCGGGGCTGTATTGCAATAGCGACTGGTAAATGAAGATCCTGAATAAGATCCACCAAAATTATCTGGTCTTCCGTCGCCAGTACGGTCACATAGCCAGTTTAAAGATAATTCAATACCATCACCATTAGTATAAAGTACCTGCTTGCACACTTGACCATGATTACTTATCAATAAAGTATCACAAGTTCCCCATATTTGATTTACAAATTCGGGCTTACCATCATTATCCCAGTCAATGGGATTAGCAACTCCTTGATAATCAATTTCCTTAAACTGCAAGTCCTTGCTGCCAAGCATGGAAGAAGCCGCATAGATACTTCCTCTGTCTTCAGAATAGCACGTGATATCAAGATAGCCGTCACCATTGATGTCTACCGTACTGACCTTCCCCCAAACATTACTAGGAAGTTGTATCCTCTCAAACAGCCAGTTACCTTTATTATGGAACAATTGACCATTATTTCGCCATGTTTCTGCATATAAGATATCGAGCAATCCGTCGCGATCGAAGTCTGCAATAGCCTGAATATCGTTACTAGCAGGAATAAGACGTGTACCATCAGTAAAAGATATACTCTTCTTCTGATACGTTCCATTACCCAAATTGCAGTAGATAGCATCATATGTTACAACATCTGTCAGACCGTCATTATCGAAATCTCCACATATTTCACCCCAAGACCTTGTCGGAGCACCTATCAGACTATTGCCATTGGTGTCCTTAAAATCTGACCCTGTCTTAAACTCCATATCTCCCTTATTGATGAGCCAAGGATAAGATTTATTACCTTTGGTAATATAAGAACAAATATCAGGAAGACCATCCATATTGAAGTCAGTAATCATCTTCAGCCAACCTAATTCTATATCAGAAAGATCAATACTGACATATTCTTTCCACTGCCCATTCTCCATCGTATGAAGTTTACCATCTCCATAGAAAGGATTTCCCAATCCCTCTGCCTGCCCATTCTGATTCAGGTCAAACATATATGCACCTGACATATCTGGATTGAAAGGCTTCAATGGATTAACCATCACTTTCTTGCTGACACTGACACCACCGGCCACAGATGCCTCAATGGTCTTCTGTCCTGGAGTATAAAAGATGATGTATGTCGTTGTACCTTCCTTTTTGATAATGGTGCCATCAGGAGAAAGGTTAAAGGTAATGTCTGCACCAGAAAGCGATTTTACGACCAGCGTATCGGCTGTCGACATCTCATTATAGTTCATGGTGAAGAGTCCGTTCTGTATGGTGTTCTGCCATGAGGTGGCTGCACTCCATGCACCTTGACAACCATTGGCATCAACAGCACGGACACGGGCAGACAAGTTGCCCAACGGCCATGAACCTGCAT
This sequence comes from Prevotella sp. UBA2755, assembly GCA_002353225.1. Taxonomy (GTDB): domain Bacteria; phylum Bacteroidota; class Bacteroidia; order Bacteroidales; family Bacteroidaceae; genus Prevotella. The sequence continues at coordinate 3,339 of DEJF01000008.1, forward strand.
CGGCTATCAGATAAGTATGCTGTGTATTGGAATGAAGCAGTTTTCCGTCAGCATTGGAAATCTCCACGTCATAGGTCAAATCACTTTTAGCCGTCAAGTCATCCTTACCTGTCTTCCATTCCAACTTCACCGTAGCCGTCTGCTTGTCAGGAATTACTGTAGGAACTGCCATCAATTGTGGAGCAGTATTGTCAATATCATACTGATAAATAAAGTTATGGCTATCTGAATTTCTGCAAAGCACTCCCATACTTCCATCACCAAGATAATTAAGAATAAGAGGTAACCCGTTAATCTCACGTACCCAATAAGTTGTTTGGGGATTGTCGCTCTCGATAGAAAAATCATCTGGCAACAAATCACTTTCAGAAACAGCAAATGATTTATCCCAGTCAAAGCGCCTAGATTTCTTTCCGTAACCATTACCACTCTCAGCATGCATAGCAATCAGCGTAGGACAATTGTCTTTCTTCAAATGATATAGTTTTGAGAAATAATAATAGCCATCGAAAGTCTGGACAGTTCGTTTAAAGGTGCCATCACCCTGATTACGGAAGAAAGCCAAATAAGCTTTATTTCCGTTTCTAGGAGTATCAATACATACCAGCACGTCAGAAATTCCATCTCCGTCAAGGTCGTGACAGTGAACTGCTGTAATGTTAGAGTTCTCCAACAGTTCAACCGTCTTATAAGTACCATTCTTCTGACTCATCAGTACGATGGCCTTATCATTACCAAATAGTACCAAATCGTGCACGCCATCACCATTCAGGTCTGCCACTGTTGCCGATCCCGATAGATCTGCGGCATAGTAACGTCCGTCAGGCAGTGAGAGGAAAGAATGACCAGACGGATCAATCAAGTCAGGATAGCCGTCCATATTGAGGTCGATGGCCTGCCACGAGACAACCTCTTTTGCAGCATACGTCCTGCCATTGTTGCTAACAGCAGAGGAGATGAACCGTCCACTCGTCGTATAACTACCAGAACCACCTGTAGAGAACTGCGCCTTGGCAATCTCTTCTGGATCAGTAACTACATTTAATTCTTGTCGCTGGAAATTATGATCGGCAGTCTGGATATAGGTAACAGGGGTATAAGTGGAACCGTTCTTTTCCATCCCGAAGATATCCAACCTTCCATCACGATTCAAGTCTACCGTAATGGCATATTCGACCATCAATTTAACAGTCTTGTCCCAATCTTCTCCCAATTTAAAATCAATTTGTTTCATGGTATAGCCATCGCCATTACCATTACTCAGTGCGATATAAACATAAACAGGAGAACTATCATCGTAATATCCTTCAAAAAAGAATACATCGGGAATTCCATCGTTGTTATAGTCTGCAATCAGTTGTCCTTGGGAACCGAAAAGAATATAGCCTAAGCCATTAGCACCTCTACCTTCGGCCACCGTCATCACATTATTGCCGTCCAAGTCCTGCCAATACCAACATCTTTTATCATGATCATCTCTATCAGCCACTATTAACGTCTCCATTTGCTTGTCGCCGTTCACATCGGCATAGAGCTTGCTATAATCAGCCATATTATCAGCAACACGTCGTGTCGTCTGGGCTGTCACTTGCAAAGTTGCCCCACCCATTAGTAGCGACAATAGACTGAATAAAAATAATCTCCTTTTCATAAGCTAGTATATTTTTAGTTATTATAATTCTCGTTTTAGGTTGGGATAATCTCCCACATCAACGGCAAAGATAAGGATTATTTCCGAAAGTTGCAAGTTTTTTAATAGAAATTTCGCAAAAACACCTCTTCACCTCCGTCAATAGGTGCTGAAAGCCGATGTGAAAAGGGATTGAGTGGGAGGAGGTGTTGAGCAAACACCTCTTCCATGATTGCCACTACAGATGTACAAAACGTAACACTGGATAGTGAAGGAAAAGCCCGTATCACTGTTTCAGGAGGACTGCCAGGTAATGCTTCGCTCCATCTATCAATGCCAGAGTCTGGAAAAGAAAAATATGTTGCTGTAAATGTAGTAATGAAAGAAACGGAAGTCAAAGTACCAAAAGCCTCAAAACTTAGTGGCAGTACTTTCGAAGATAGTTATTTATTGACATTGACCAGTGCAACTAAAGGAGCAATTATCTATTACACACTTGACGGTTCTTGCCCTTGTGACGAACAGAAACGCATTAAATACACGGGACCAATTACTTTGCCTATTGGTCAGATTACTCTTCAGGCAATAGCCACCCGTGATGGTATGGATGACAGTGAGATTGTAACCTATGAGTATACTGTACAAAAGGATGCTACAGGCATAAAAGTGATAGAGAATGTTCCAGATTACAAAATTAGTTATCAAGAAGGTGTTATCACCATATCAGATGCGAAAGGAGCAAGTTGTCATATTTACGATTTACAAGGTCATGAATTGGCTGTCCGCAATAATTTGGGTAAGACAGCAAAATTAAATGTCTCCAAAACCAACATCTATATTGTGAGTCTTCAATTTGAAAATGACAAAACATTTGTAAACAAAATATTGGCTAAATGAGTATAATGGAAGTTATTTAAATCATTTGCGTTCCCTTATAGGGAAATGATAACGCTTCTAGCGATCCACTTTGTATAAAATATGATTTATGAAACGACTGGCAGGGCAATGACTTTGCCAGTCGTTTTGTTTGTGGCAGTTTCCTACCGACAAACTGGTGGTTTGTTACCGACTGACGGTGGGTTT
>DEJF01000008.1:6212-6482 GCA_002353225.1 Prevotella sp. UBA2755
CGAGGTGGCAACGGTGACAAGGAGAGGTGCTTTCGATATAAAACACTCCTGATTTCTCCATGAACAAAACAAGTTGTTTTACTGAGTAAATTCAGTATATTTACTGAGTAAATTCAGTGTGTTTACTGAGTAAATTCAGTGTGTTTACTGAGTAAATTCAGTGTGTTTGTTCCGATAAGGATTATCTTAATCGATGATAAGGATGCCTCCTATGAGAACAAAACAACTTGTTTTGTTCCGAAGAAAGGCATCCATCACGAAACAAGCGCC
>DEJF01000070.1:0-31524 GCA_002353225.1 Prevotella sp. UBA2755
TTTTTAAAACCTTGTCACCGTTGACACCTTGCAAAACTATTTGATAATCAGGGGATTGTCGGTAACAACGAGGTGACAACGGTGACAAGGAAAGGCGATTTTGCTGATAGAAATGCCTCCGATCACTGTGGCGGATGCCTTCACTCACAGAGAGGAGCGACTCCCCTCTGAGAGGGGAAAATTTCCCATCTTTAAGCGAAGGCATCCCTCACTGTGATCGGAGGCATCGGAGACATTCGCCCTGCATCAAGTTGTGATGCAGGGCGAATATTTTAGACTACTCTTTTGCCTTGAAATGCCAGAAGGTGGCCTGTCCCCAACTACCGAGACTACCAAAGTTACCATTTTCAGGATAAACCAATGTCATCTTGTCATTAGTGAGGTAAACTATCTCGTAATTACCTGGAATGTTACCGCCTGATTTAAATTCGTATGGCCAGAGGATAGCATTTGTATTCAACATACCTACACGCCATGCTGAAGGATCACTATTATCATAGTCGTTTACTCTGAAAGAGCCTGTACGGATAAGGTTACCATCCTTATCGTAACTGTTCAAGATGCCGTCAGTACCAAACGTCATGTAGGCATTGAGGTCACCATCACCATGGTTGATACCATCCTCAGTTTGCTGCAACTGACCATTAAACTCGTCAGTACTGGTAACACCCCACCACTGACTATTAAATTGGGTTCCTACAACAGAACCAGCGCCACCACAGTAACCCATGTCACCCCAGACAGCACCAGTGATAGAGGTATCCCAAGTCCAACTCTTTGAGGCTTCTCCAGCCAATATGACCATCTCTTCTGGTAGAGGATCAGCATTTGTAAAGGTGAAGGTGCGCTCAGTAACGGCATCAATATTGTTACAGTTCTTCAGACGGAAGCGCAATTGCTTGGTGACAGTTTGACCAGAAGGAACATAATACTCAAAGGGAGAATTATCTTGCACTTTGCCCATCTGCATACCAGTCTCGGCATCTTCCACATAGATGATGAAACGCTCTCTGTCCATATTCAGACTCAAGAATCTGCCTGTCTCTGACGGTGTGCCGTCTTTTTCCTGTCGCTGGACGATAAGTGTCTTTTCGAACTCATCTGAAGTAAGACCGCGTTGCCCAAACATCCAGAAGGTATTCATGTCATCTATCAACGACATACTTCTCAATGAGAGAATAGGACTTGTACGCTCAGCCAATTCAGATTGATAGGGATTATATCTTAAAAGGAATTCTTTAGTGATTTCATTCTTACCATTATACATATATGGTACTAATGTCGCGTTCTCAGAGGTCTTCAATATCATCAATGAGCCCTCTTTATTCAAGATGAAGGTACCTGTATTGATGAGTTTGCCGTCAGCCGTATATTTCTTGATCGTGTTATTATAAAGGTCAAATACCATATAGGCAAACGGGTCTGTCTCTCCCTCACCCACAGACATATTGTTTGCTTTCACAAATGATGTCAGATCTGAGGCTGCAGTTCCTTTGATATATGGATCATAAATTCCTCCAATACTGGGTAGATTCTGGCTTCGGTAAGGCTCTTCCCAAGAAGAGAGTCCATAGGTACCGAAGGTCACCTCATCTCCAGTATTCCAGTTTTTTCCTGTATAGGTACCATACGACCACTTGATACCATGAATCTGATTAATCAACGTTGTATTACTATCAATACGACGTAGTTTCAACTCCTTACCATCAACCTTGAGCACCATCGCATCGTCTGAGAGAGAGATAAGGTCATAGGTCATTGTGCCTTCCGCTTCTGAATACTTTTTACTCATAGGCAACATACAACCATCAGAGAATGTGATCTGGCAGATACGCTGGTCGTAATTCTCTGTAGGTGTGAAGGTGATGGTTCCATTAGCAACCTCATTTCCTGCTGGGTCATAACGCAATACTCCTCCATCAATGATGTTGATATAGTCAAGAAGGATTCTGTCGCCATCATCGTAAGTCCAGAAACCCAACAGTTTTTGAGTAACCATTGCGCCTTCCTTTTGATAGGCTTCGGGCTTAGCGAAGAATCCGCGACTCTCTGCATAGTGAGCACTATAGGGACGAGCATCAGCCTCATAGGTAGGAACACCCAATGGGTTTGTCGTTTGTATTCCTCCATTGTAAATAGGCTGGTCCATCTGCTTGTCGAGCGCAGCCATACAGTAGTCATCACCCCAACGGCGCATGTCATTCCAGCGGACTCCCTCAAAGGCTAACTCCCAACGACGTTCCTGTTGAAGAGCAGAGAGTGAATAGGTAGATATCGGTGACAGTTCTGCACGACGACGAACCTGATTCATACCATCTGTTGTTCCTGTCAGTTCACTGTGCATCAGCAGGACATCAGCATAACGGATGATGTTCAGCGGGTGAGTATTGCCTAATTGGAAATTATAATCCACCCAGCCATCCTGACCGTACATCAGTTTCTCGAAGGTCTCTGCATATCCATTCTCATCACGAGCAGAAATGGGTGAGTTCTTTTTCTCATGATATTGTGTTTCCTGCACATAATCATTATAGGATCCACCATAAAGATAATGAGGAAGTTGGTTGACATCCTGTATAGACGCGTCACGACGAATGTCCTGAGGCTCAGCCTCACTCCAGTCCTGATAGAGATTAGGAGCAACTGTACCAGCACCCCATCCTCGTCCAAAGGGGAAGACACCACTATTATCTTTGAATCTCATCCCGAAAAAGAGTGCAAACTGGTTACTATATCCAGCGGTAGTGCCCCAAGACGCATACGTATTATACTTAATCTTGAAAAGCACCTCTGGATTAATTGCCCCGTCGTTCTCTACCCAACGAAGGCTCTTGTCTTTTGTATAGTCGTAATCATCCACCGTATAACGGTTGGTATAGGACCAGAGATTACGGTAATCGGGTACCAAGGAGAAACCAGAATTAGTGATACAGTCATTAAGATAACTAACTACATCTGCTTTCGTCAGACTGCTTCCGTCTGGCAAAGTGACATCGGCAGTTCCATTGGCAATGTCATGAACACCCATATAGAATCCTGTATAGAACAGGTAGGCACGTGCCAATAATGCCTCTGCGGCATATTTACCCACACGGCTATCGTCAATTGTCAACGTAGGAGAATAGCCATCCAGTAATTTGATAGCATCCTTCAAGTCCTGCAATATTCTGCCCCAAACTTCAAGTGGTGTTGTGGTTGAGATTTTCTCCTTCCATGACTCATTATTAGTAATAATAGGTATATTACCAAAGAGAGAAGCCAACTGATAGTAGTAATACGCACGAAGGAAAAGCGCCTCACCATGGGCATGGTCTGCCTCTTCCTTTTTGACATCCCTGGGCAGGAAGTTCAGCAAGTTAATCATCGTATTGATATTGTAAATCGACTGATAGTAGGTATCCCAACCTGATGAAAGGGAGTTATTCAAACTTTCGTTAACTGTCAAAAGATCTATTGCCATGAAATTATCATATTCTCCGCCGCCACCTAACATCTCGTCACTGGCAAGAGAGGAAATAAAGAAAAAGTCACCAGTAGGATTTGCTGTAGAATAGTATAAACCTTCGTACGCTCCTGTAGTCTGTACCTGCAGCAACACCTTGGGATTACTATATCGATTGTAGAAGCGGATAGACTTGATGCTCTTACGTTCAATCTTCGCATTAGTGCCATCCCAAAGATTGACATTAACAACAGACGGATCGGAATAATCCAACTTCGTAATGTCACCGGAAATAAAATCCTTGACGGATCCGTCAATCATCGTGATACGTAACGTATCTTGCTGTTGCTGTATCTGCGCACTCATGTTAATGGCAAATAACAACAATATGGCAGTGAGTATCTTTTTCATTTTGCTATTCATTTAAGAAGATTAGTACTTTTAATTACCGCTTATAACTGTGTAGCCATACTTTTTCATAACGGCATATAACTCTTGCTGATTAATCCGTGAACCACTGGTTAAGATAATATTAACCATCATCACGATATCCGTGACGTTAACCGCTTTATCATGATTCACGTCAGCAGCCTCAAAAATGAAAGTAGGATCGTCCTTACCCAGGATATAGTTCACTGTGGCAACAATATCTGTGACATTGACTTTTTTGTCACCATTCGCATCACCAGGAATGACCTCATTTACTCCATTGGGGTATACTTCCACTAAGTTCATATTGTAACTCTCAAAAGAGTTGTCAGTGAAATAAACCAAGATATTTCCTGGAATAGTTGGATCAAGAGTAATGTAAGAGAAGTCTTTCTTTACTTGCTCTCCATTAATCTTCAAAATGCTTTGCGCCTGTAGTGTACATAACGACAACAAGCATACGATTAATACTTTTAGTCTTTTCATACTTATTATTTTAGGCTGTTAATTGGTAATTCGGTAATTGTATAGATTGCAAATATAAGAAGAATATCTGAAAGTAAAAAATAAAAACAAGATTATTTACACCTTCATTAAATATTTATTACCTTTGCACGTAATATGATGGTATACCTTGGTGAATTAATCTCTATCGGCGTGGCGTTCTCATGGACGGCAACGGCACTACTCAGTGAGTTTGGCAGCAAGCGGTTGGGCAACCTGACCCTCAACGTGCTACGAATGGCTTTAGCATTACTGTTCTCTGTGATGCTTTTTATGATGGTGGTAGGCTCACCTTTGCCAGCAGGAGGGACGATGGAGGCATACGGCTGGATGCTACTATCTGGTCTGGTAGGCTATGTCATTGGCGACTTCTGTCTGTTCCAATGCTATATCATCATCGGCTCACGATACGGACAATTGTTTATGACGCTGGCTCCTCTTGCTGCCGCCTTGATGGCATGGATAACACTGGGACAGGAGATGAAAGGGATGAGTATTCTTGCCATGCTCGTCACACTGGCAGGCATCAGTATCTCCGTGTTAGGACGTGGGGAGCATCATAAGGTGGCTTTGAAACTACCCTTGAGCGGAGTCTTGTTTGCTATTGGTGCGGCACTCTGTCAAGGCATCGGACTCGTATTAAGCAAAATAGGTATGGACCATTACGACACCACACAGATACCAGCATGGCTCGTCCCGTTCAGTGCTAATTTCTTCCGTTGTATAGCAGGTATCATCGGCTTTACCTTATTACTATATGTCAGGGAGGGCTTCGCCCCGCTTCGGGAAGCCATACATGACAGAAAGGGAATGACTGTCGCCACAGCAACCACCATCTTTGGTCCTTTCGTAGGTGTAGGGTTCTCACTGATGGCAGTACAATATACCAGTGCCGGCATCGCCTCTACCCTGATGGCACTAACCCCTATTATCATCATCCTACCCTCTCGTTGGTTGTTCCATCAGCCTATCACTTGGCGCACTGTCGTTGGTGCTGTGATCTCTGTCATAGGTGTCAGCCTCTTCTTTCTTGGTTGATCATTAAAAATCCTCCATTTTATTTGCATTTTCGTTCGATTTGCACTACCTTTGTCAGCATGATACTAAAATATGACGTACTGGTTATCGGAGGAGGTCATGCTGGTTGTGAGGCTGCTTGTGCCTCTGCAAACATGGGAGCAAAGACCTGTCTGGTAACGATGGATATGAACAAGATCGCGCAGATGTCGTGCAATCCTGCCGTAGGCGGTATTGCCAAGGGACAGATCGTGCGAGAGATTGACGCATTAGGTGGACAGATGGGACTCGTGACAGATGCCACGGCGATCCAGTTCCGTATGCTTAACCGTAGTAAGGGTCCTGCCATGTGGAGCCCTCGTGCCCAGTGTGACCGTGGTAAGTTCATCTGGCAATGGCGCAGTGTCCTCGACCATACGGATAACCTCGATGTCTGGCAAGACCAAGCCGACGAACTACTGGTAGAGTCTGTTGCTGTGGCAAAGCAACAAACGATGCAGGTGGTGGGAGTGAAGACTATCTGGGGCGTGGAACTGCGAGCCAAAGCCGTCATTGTGACGGCTGGTACTTTCCTCAACGGACTGATGCACATTGGACGTAAGATGGTACCAGGAGGACGTATCGCAGAACCTGCCGTTCCTCATTTTACAGAGAGTATCACCCGGCATGGTGTCCGCTCAGAAAGAATGAAGACGGGTACACCCGTCCGCATCGACAAGCGTTCCGTTCATTTCGAGGATTTAGAGATACAGGAGGGTGAACACGACTTCCACCAGTTCTCCTATATGAGTGAGCCACGTCCCCTTCCCCAACTGACCTGTTGGACCTGTAACACCAATCCTGCCGTCCATGAGACATTACGCTCAGGACTGAAAGACTCCCCACTCTATAATGGACAGATACAGTCGATAGGACCCCGTTACTGTCCCTCGATAGAGACCAAACTAGTCACCTTCCCAGACAGAGAGCAACACCCGTTGTTCCTTGAACCAGAAGGGACAGATACCAATGAACTATACCTGAACGGTTTCTCGTCGTCATTACCTATGGACGTACAGATAGCAGCCCTGAAACATATCCCTGCTTTCAGAGACCTGAAGGTGTACCGTCCTGGTTATGCCATCGAATACGATTTCTTTGATCCCACCCAACTCAAGCACTCGTTGGAATCGAAAATCATTGCAGGATTATTCATGGCAGGACAGGTGAATGGTACGACAGGTTATGAGGAGGCTGGCGGACAGGGAACGGTGGCTGGTATCAATGCAGCATTGAAGGCTGGTGGTGCTGGTTGTAGTGACACAACAACAGACCAGACGTTTGTGCTGCATAGGGACGAGGCATATATAGGAGTGCTGATTGATGACTTGGTGACGAAGGGAGTCGATGAGCCCTACCGTATGTTTACCTCTCGTGCCGAATACCGTATTCTGTTACGACAGGATGATGCGGACGCTCGACTGACAGAGAAAGCCTATCAGTTAGGTATTGCGAAGAAAGACCGTTATGACTGGTGGATGCAGAAGAAAGAACTTATCGAAGAAATCGAAAACTTTTGCAAGACATTCCCGATTAAACCGAAAATCATCAATGGTGCTCTGGAAGCCCTTGGGAGTACCCCACTCGTCTATGGCTGTAAACTGGAAGACCTGATTGCCCGTCCAGAACTAAACTTCGAGAAACTACAGGAGGTGATTCCAGAATTGAAGGAAATACTGAATCGTCCTACTCAGCGAAAAGAAGAAATCGCAGAGGCTGCGGAGGTACATATCAAATATAAAGGATATATAGAACGTGAACGTATCGTTGCCGACAAGATGCATCGACTGGAGAACATCAAGATAAAAGGACACTTCAACTACAATGAGATGCAACAACTCAGTACGGAGGCACGACAGAAACTAACGGCAATCGACCCCGAAACATTAGCACAGGCAAGTCGAATCCCTGGCGTATCACCCAGTGATATTAACGTGATGTTGGTATTGATGGGCAGATAACGTTTCACGTGAAACATTTAATCATGAAACAAGAATACAATAACGTATAAACCAAGGAATTATGAACAACAAGACATTGATGGAGAATCTGCGTTGCATTCCAGATTTCCCGAAGAAAGGAATCAATTTCAGAGATGTTACCACCCTCTACAAAAATGCAGAGTGCATGAAGATCATGCTTGACGAGATGTATGAATTATACAAAGACAAAGGAATCACCAAGATTGTCGGGGTGGAATCACGAGGTTTCGTCATGGCTGCCGCATTAGCTGCAAAGATGGGAGCAGGTGTAGTACTGGCAAGAAAACCTGGAAAACTGCCCGCTACAGTCATTAAAGAGTCATTCACCAAGGAGTATGGAGTGGACATCGTAGAGATGCACATCGACTCTATCGATGAGAATGATGTCGTTTTGATCCACGATGACTTGCTTGCGACTGGTGGTACCGCACTTGCTACCTATAAACTCGTGAAACACTTTCACCCCAAAAACATCTATATGAATTTCATTATAGAGATTACAGACGAGGGATTGCACGGCAGAGACAAATTCAAAGGCTTAGTAGATGTTACTACCTTGATGGTCGTCTAACGTTCCACGTGAAACATTTCGTATGACGAAGGAAGAGAACGAAGTAAGGTTAGCGAGACTCAAGAACATTGTGAGTGCCCTACCCGAGAAGCCTGGTAGTTACCAGTACTACGATGCTGAGGGTACCATTATCTATGTAGGAAAGGCAAAGAACCTGAAGGCTCGTGTCTCTTCCTACTTCCATACGGAAGTGGATCGTTTCAAGACCAAGGTACTGGTATCGAAGATACATGATATCAGTTACACAGTGGTGAATACGGAGGAAGATGCGTTACTATTGGAGAATTCCCTCATCAAGAAATACAACCCACGATATAACGTGCTTTTGAAGGACGGAAAGACCTACCCCAGTATCTGTGTCACGAAGGAATATCTGCCACGCATCTTCCCCACCCGTACCATCAACAAGAAATGGGGAACCTACTATGGTCCCTACTCACATGTGGGAAGCATGCATGCCGTTCTCGACCTCATCAAGAAACTATACCATCCAAGGACCTGCAAATTCCCCATTACCAAGGAGGGTGTTGAACAAAAGAAATACCAAGTCTGTCTTGAATACCATATCAAGAACTGTGCAGCACCCTGCATAGGGAAGCAGTCGTGGGACGACTATCAGAAGAATATAGACCAGTGCCGGGAGATCTTAAAAGGCAATACACGAGAGGTGCTGAAGGCACTCAAAGACGAGATGCTACAACTCTCCGAGCAACTCCGTTTTGAGGAAGCAGAAGAGGTGAAGCGTCGCTACCTGCTCATCGACCAGTTTGTGTCGAAAAGTGAGGTGGTCAGTCACACCATCAACAATGTCGACGTGCTCACGATCACCAATGACGAGAAAGTCGCTTTCATCAACTATATCCACGTCTCCAACGGTTCCATCAACCAGAGTTTCACCTTTGAGTATAAGAAGAAACTCGACGAGACAGACGAGGAACTGCTGCAGTTAGGTATCGTAGAGATGCGAGAGCGATTCCATAGCAATGCCAAGGAGATTATCGTGCCCCAAGAGATCGATCTAGACATGGAGGGAGTAACGATTACCGTCCCCCAGAGAGGAGATAAAAAGACCCTCTTGGACCTTTCGCTGATGAATGGAAAACAATATAAGTTCGACCGCCTAAAACAAGCCGAGAAACTCAACCCAGAGCAGAAATCCGTGCGTCTGATGAAGGAACTGCAAGACCTGTTGCACCTCCCCAAGATGCCCTATCAGATCGAGTGTTTCGACAACTCCAATATCTCAGGTTCAGATGCCGTTGCCGCCTGTGTCGTCTTCAAGAAAATGAAGCCCTCTAAACAAGACTATCGCAAGTATAATATCAAGACGGTAGTAGGTCCTGACGACTATGCCTCCATGAAAGAAGTGGTATGGAGACGCTACCATCGACTGATAGAAGAGGAGCAACCCCTACCCGACCTCATTGTTGCCGATGGCGGTAAGGGACAGATGGAAGTCATCCGACAGGCAGTACAGGACGAACTCGGACTCGATATTCCCATTGCCGGACTGGCAAAAGACGACAGACACAGGACCAACGAACTGCTGTATGGTTTTCCACCACGCGTTGTTGGTATCAAGGACACCTCAGAACTGTTCAGGGTACTGACCCATCTGCAAGATGAAGTCCATCGTTTCGCCATCACATTCCATCGAGACAAGCGTTCTAAGCACGCTTTACACTCCGAGTTGGATGATATCAAGGGCATAGGTCCAAAAGCCAAGGAAACCCTCTTAAAAGCCTTCAAAAGCGTCAAACGCATCAAGGATACAGAACTGCAAGACCTCACGGAAGTGCTTGGGGCTGCGAAAGCAAAGATTGTCTATGAACATTTCCACCCTGCTGAATAAGTGCTATTCAACCGCTTTACAAGAGTAAAGAGACACCATCATCATTGCAATTTAGATTAAATTGCTGTGCAATCTAAGTTAAATTGCAATGATGGGAATAGCAAATGACAATAAATAAGATGGTTTGTTGCACCTTTGACTGAGTCGAAGTACTAATGCATGACCGAACTACCTTCGCCTACCCATAGCCTTTCAAAAGAAAAAATAAAGGAATTTATTTTGTTCTTTACTCACTTATTCGTACCTTTGTCCGCATGAGAATAGTGATACAACGTGTACAGCATGCCAGTGTGACGATAGACGGCAAGGTGCATTCCGCTATCCAGCAGGGTTTTCTGATCCTACTTGGAGTGTGTGATGAGGACACCAGCGAGGATGTCGACTGGTTGGTGAAGAAGGTGTCAGGACTGCGTGTTTTCGATGACGAGAACCACGTCATGAACCGCTCTATATTAGACATTCAGGGAGAGGCTTTAGTGGTCAGCCAGTTTACCCTTTTTGCCAGTTATAAAAAGGGTAATCGACCCAGTTGGTTCAAGGCTGGCAGTCATGAGCACTCCATCCCCCTCTATGAGGAATTCTGCACGAAACTAAGTGCTGCGATAGGCAAGCCCGTAGGTACTGGCGAGTTTGGTGCAGATATGAAGGTTGAACTACTGAACGATGGTCCCGTCACCATTTGTATGGATACTAAAAATAAAGAATAATATGAAAATAACAAAAATACTATTCTATATAGGTGTAGTCATGATGTGTGCTGGCATCTTATTACACCCTCTTACAAAGATTTTACTCTTTGGAGGATTCTTAGAAGTTGGTGAAGGATTTACTAATAAAGTTATCTTCGGAATTGGAGAATATGAATTGTTGTATTGGATGGGATTAATACTAATATTAACTCATTTTACCATAAGTATCAAAAAAGATACAACGCTCAAAATATTCATTGCCTTAGGGCTTGCTTTTTGGGGATATATTCTCTATACAGGTGAACTAAAATTAATTGGTTGTTCAAAACCAAATACAGAAACTATTAATATCAATAAAGACAACATAGAATAATATGAAAAAATACCTAAGAGAAATAGAAGTATCGGGAGTCATCCTGATGTTTGTCGGCTTTATCATCAGTATGGTCTCAGGATCCAACTTTGGCGTGTGGCCCTGTATATTTGGTATCTTCCTGTGGGTAATTGTATTTCTATACAGAGCCTTTCATTGGAAAGAATATGAGCGAGAGAACAAACAGGGAATCATTATTGTCCTGTTAGCCATTGCTTTACTGATTTTTAATATGCTAACAAGAAGATGACCATCAAGGAAGCACAAGAGACTGTTGACCAGTGGATTAAGACCTACGGAGTAAGGTATTTCTCAGAACTGACAAATATGGCAGTACTGACAGAGGAAGTGGGCGAACTGGCACGTGTCATCGCCCGTAAATATGGTGACCAGAGTTTCAAACCAGGTGAGAAAGACAACTTAGGTGACGAGATGGCTGATGTGCTATGGGTATTGCTCTGTCTTGCCAACCAGACAGGGGTCGACCTGACAGCGGAGTTCAAGAAGAATATCGAGAAGAAGACACAGCGAGATAAGACACGACATATTAATAATGACAAATTATGATGGAACAACAAGAGAATAAGTATGAGAAGGCACTAAGTCTTTACAATACAGACATCAATGACGAGGAGGTACGCACTGCCGTCCGCAAGATCATCGCAGAGAAAGTACATGAGAATGATACCCCAGAAGTGAAGAAATTCCTGCTGGGCAGTGTGGAGTTAACGACCCTCAAAACCACAGACTCAGAGGAGAGCGTCCTTGCCTTCACAGAGAAAGTCAACCAGTTTGACGAGACCTATCCTGACCTACCCCATGTAGCGACCATCTGTGTCTATCCCTGTTTTGCCAAGACAGTGGCAGAGACCTTGGAGATAGACGGAGTAGAAATCGCCTGTGTGTCAGGCAGTTTCCCATCCTCACAGGCAGTCATCGAAGTGAAGGTTGCAGAGACCGCCCTTGCCATCAAGGATGGTGCCACAGAGATAGACATCGTACTGCCAGTAGGTAAGTTCCTGAATGGTAATTACGAGGATGTAGCGGATGAGATTGCAGAACTGAAGGCAGTATGCGGAGAACATAAGATGAAGGTCATCTTGGAGACTGGTTGTTTGAAGACAGCAAGTAATATCAAGAAGGCAGCCATACTTGCTATGTATGCAGGTGCCGACTATATCAAGACCTCCACAGGTAAGTTAGAACCTGCGGCAACCCCAGAGGCAGCCTATGTGATGTGCCAAGCCATCAAGGAATACTATGAGAAGACTGGTATACAGATTGGTTTCAAACCAGCCGGCGGACTGAACAGTGTGATGGACGCATTGATCTATTACACCATTGTCAAAGAGGTATTGGGCAAGGAATGGCTCACCAACCAGTGGTTCCGCATGGGAACATCCAGACTTGCCAATCTTTTGCTCAGTGAGATCTTAGGACAAGAGACGAAATTCTTTTAGTAATTACGCTCTATCACGTAATCGACATAGGCAGTCAGGGCATCCTTGATTGCCTTTTCTTTTACACAAGTATTGATATAATCCATGCAGACCTTACTGAACTCCTGCATACGCTGTTCTGCATACTCGATGCCCCCTTGTTGCTTGGTGAACTCTACTAATACGGCTATCTCATCAGGATTTATCGTACCCGCCTTGACTTTCTTCGCAAGGGTATGCATCGACTCGTAATTAGCCTTATTCAAAGCATAGAGAACAGGAAGGGTCAACTTACCCTCAGTCATATCATTACCAGTAGGTTTGCCTATCTCCTTCGAGTCATAATAATCAAAGATATCATCACGAATCTGGAACATGATACCCAAGGTCTGTCCAAACTTAGCCGCTTTCTTTACCTCTTCGTCAGAGGTTCCTGAGGAGATAGCACCGATAGCGGCACAAGCCTCAAACAAAGCGGCTGTCTTTTGATTGATGACCTGATAATAAACCTCCTCGCTCAACTCCTGATTCTGGATATTAGACAACTGAAGGATCTCACCAGCAGCCAACGTACGACCTAACTCAGCAAGATACTCCACAATACGCTTGTTACCCGTCTTAGCCACACTCAACAAAGCAGTAGAGAGGATATAGTCACCCACCAACACAGCCACCTTATTATTATAGGTAGCATTGACAGAAGCCTGACCCCTACGCTCCCCACTCTCGTCTACCACATCATCATGAACCAACGAGGCTGTATGTAGCATTTCCAAGCCTACAGCAGCATACTGAGTCACGTCGGAGACTCCTCCGTAGTTCTTGGCAGTGAGTAATATCAACATAGGACGCATACGCTTTCCACCACGCTGACGGATATGCGTCAACACTTGTGAAAGTAATCCATCCTCATGTGACAAACTCTTGTTGAACAATTCGATGAAATCGTCGAGATCCTTCTCTATAGGCTGCTTGATAAGTGACAAATAATCCATTTTCATTGAAATTTGTTACAAAAATAGTGAAAATATCGGGATATTGGAAAATATTTTAGTAATTTTACGCAGAAAATAAATAATGTTATGGATAAACTCTTCCTTTTAGACGCTTATGCGCTTATTTACCGCTCTTATTACGCTTTCATCAAGAATCCGCGTATCAACTCGAAAGGTCTGAATACTTCAGCGATCGTTGGTTTCGTGAATACGTTGCAAGAAGTACTCACCAAGGAGCAACCTACTCACCTTGGGGTCGCCTTTGACCCTCATGGTCCTACATTCCGCAGTGAGGCTTTCCCAGCATATAAAGCACAACGGGAGGCTACCCCAGAGGATATCCGTAAGGCAGTACCTATCATCAAAGACTTGTTGAAAGCATGGAATATTCCCATCCTGCAGGTTGACGGATATGAAGCAGACGATGTTATCGGTACCCTTGCCACGAAAGCAGGGGCTCAAGGTGTGACCACTTATATGCTGACACCAGATAAGGACTACGGACAGTTGGTCAACGAGCATGTCTTTATCTTCCGTCCCCGGCATGGAGGTGGCTATGAGACCATGGGTATAGAAGAGGTGAAAGCAAAATATGGCATTCCATCGACACATGCCGTCATCGACCTCCTTGCGTTGATGGGTGACTCAGCAGATAACTTCCCTGGTTGTCCAGGTGTGGGAGAGAAGACTGCCGTCAAACTCATCGACCAGTTTGGTACCATCGAGAATATGTTGGAACATACGGAGGAAATCAAAGGTGCCCTCAAGACAAAAGTAGAAGAACATGTGGACGACATCAAGATGTCGAAATTCTTGGCAACCATCAAAACGGATGTTCCCATCGAACTGAATCTCGACGAACTGAAAATCTCAGAGCCGAATGAGGAGGAACTCGGAAAACTTTTAGACGAATTAGAGTTTAAGACCCTTGCTGGTAAGATTCTTAAAAAGTCTAAAAAAACGTCCAAACCTGTTAACGGACAACTCGATTTGTTTGCCGAATTTGCACCCGTGGGGTCGAACGAGCCAGAATTTTCAAATCTAGAGACGTTAAAAACAACCTCTCACAACTATCAACTCATTGATAATGAAGAAGATTTGAAGAAATTATGTGACTTTTTTCTTACAAATAAAATTCTCAGTCTAGACACAGAGACCACTTCGACCAATGCAATTGACGCAGAACTGGTAGGATTGAGCTTTGCGGTGAAGGAACATGAGGCATTTTATGTCCCTATCCCAGAGAATCGGGAAGAAGCCCAGAAGCGAGTCGATATCTTCCGGCCCGTCTATGAAAGTGAGGAAATTCTCAAGGTGGGTCAGAATCTGAAATACGACTTGGAGGTATTACGCAACTATGGCATTGAGCTAAAAGGAAAAATGTGGGACACCATGATAGCCCATTATCTCATCCAACCCGAGTTGCGTCATAATATGGACTACATGGCAGAGATCTATCTGCACTACCAGACCATCCATATTGATGAACTGATAGGACCCAAGGGTAAGAACCAACGTTCGATGCGGGAACTCGATCCTAAGGATGTCTATGAGTATGCTGCGGAGGATGCCGATATCACACTGCAACTCAAAAACAAACTCGAACCGGAACTGAAGAAATATGGTGCCGAGAAGTTGTTTTATGAGATAGAGATGCCTTTGATGCCTGTCCTTGCCGAAATGGAGATGAACGGGGTCTGCCTGGATACTGACTCGTTAGCAGAGACCTCCAAGCAACTGACCTCTCGCATGAACGAGATTGAGCAACGTATTTATGAACTCGCCGGTCAACCGTTCAATATCGCATCACCAAAACAAGTAGGTGAGATTCTCTTTGACAAACTTAAAATCGTAGAGAAAGCGAAGAAGACTAAGACCGGTCAGTATGTGACCTCAGAAGAGGTACTGCAACAACTCAAGAACAAACACGAGATTGTAGCTGACATTTTGGAACACAGAGGGTTAAAGAAACTTATCGGTACTTATATCGATGCGCTACCCAAACTGATTAACCCACATACAGGACATATCCATACTTCGTTTAACCAGACGATTACCGCTACAGGACGACTGTCTTCCTCAGACCCTAACCTGCAGAACATCCCTATCCGCGGGGAGGATGGTAAGGAAATCCGTAAGGCGTTTATCCCAGAACCCGGTTGTTTGTTCTTCTCTGCAGACTATAGTCAGATAGAACTTCGTGTGATGGCACATCTGAGTAATGATGACAATATGATAGAGGTGTTCCGAGAGGGTAAGGACCTCCATGCGGCAACAGCTGCCAATATCTATAAGAAACCCATCGAGGAAGTGACACGTGACGAGCGTACGAAGTCAAAGCGTGCTAACTTCGGTATTATCTATGGCATCACCGTCTTTGGTCTTGCCGAGCGTCTGGATATCGACCGGGCAGAGGCAAAACAACTGATAGACGGTTACTTCGACACCTTCCCACAGGTACATGACTACATGGAGAAATCCAAGGAGATAGCTCGTCAACAAGGGTACGTCACTACCCTATTCGGTCGTCGTCGCTATCTGCCGGATATCAACAGTGCTAATAGTGTCGTGCGAGGATTTGCAGAGCGAAACGCCATCAATGCACCTATACAAGGTACAGCAGCCGATATCATCAAAGTAGCGATGATACGTATCTTCCAACGCTTTAAGAAAGAAGGTATCAAGAGTAAGATGATCCTGCAAGTACATGACGAATTGAACTTCTCTGTCTACCCAGAAGAGAAAGAGCAGGTAGAACGCATCGTATTGGAAGAGATGCAAGGAGCCTTTGATATGAAAGTACCCTTGGTGGCAGACAGTGGTTTTGGTAATAATTGGTTGGAGGCACATTAATGAGAAAAATACGTACTATTGAAATGCAACGGCTCACAGTAGATGAGTTTCGTGAGTCAGAAAAGATGCCCCTTATCGTCGTACTGGATGATGTACGCTCTATGTATAATGTAGGAAGTGTTTTCCGTACTTGTGACGCTTTCCGTGTAGAGGCAGTCTATCTCTGTGGTATCAGTTGCACTCCCCCAGCCACGGAGATTCACAAGACAGCATTAGGAGCAGAGGATTCTGTCAGTTGGAAATATTTTCCTTCTGCCTTGGATGCAGTCAAAGAATTACAAGAGAAAGGCTATCAAGTGCTGTCTGTAGAACAAGTGGAGCACTCTACAAAACTACAAACCTTTACACCACAAGAAGGACAACGATATGCTGTTATCTTAGGAAATGAGGTAAAAGGTGTACATCAGGAAGTTGTGGATGCCTCTGACGGTTGTTTGGAGATTCCACAATTAGGTACCAAACACTCTATGAATGTCAGTGTCACAGCAGGAATTATTATTTATAAATTTGCTGAGACTTTGATGCTAAAGCGATAAATAACAGTGTGGATAAACTAGTGGATAAGTGTGTTTATAACTTGTGAAGTAATTCACTTAACACACTTATCCACTCTTCTGTCTATGGATAAAAAGAATAAATCACAACTTTCTGAGTAACTTTTCCACTCTTTTTCGCTGAAAAAAGATATAAACTTATTATATTTGCACCAGAATTGAGAATTGTGGATAAACTACTTAGTGAACTCATAATCAGCAAGAAAGTATTCACAAGGGATGAGGAAAACTGAAGATAATAAGTGAATAAATAATCTGGCAAGAAAAAGCCAAGAAAGTTTTGCACTTATCAACGGCATATCATCCTATTCATTTCATTTTTAAAAGAAAAAATAAAAAGAAAATAAATATAATATGATGTTGAAAACTGAGTGGATCAAACAGGGATTTATCGATGAGCCAGTGGCTGATGGTATAGACTTAAAAGCAGAGATTCGTCGTCTTGCTGATGAAAAAAATGCTGTTATCTTAGCACATTATTATACGAAAGGTGAGATACAAGAGATTGCTGACTTTATCGGTGATTCTCTGGCACTTGCCCGTAAGGCTGCAGAGACTGAGGCGAAAATCATTGTGATGTGTGGTGTTCACTTTATGGCTGAGACTTGTAAGATACTCTCACCTGATAAACTCGTATTATGTCCAGATCTGAATGCCGGATGCTCTCTTGCTGATAGTTGTAAGGCAGAGGATTTAAAGAAATACAAGGAAGAGCATCCAGGTTATCAGGTAGTCAGTTATGTTAATACCACGGCTGCTGTCAAGGCATTGACAGATGTAGTAGTTACCAGTGGTAATGCTAAGAAAATAGTAGATACTTTTCCAAAGGATGCTAAGATTATTTTTGGTCCAGATTATAATTTAGGATCTTATATCAATGAGATTACTGGCAGGAAGATGCTTTTATGGAATGGTGGATGTCATGTTCATGAGCGTTTCTCTGTACCTGAGATTATCAAACTGAAAGAGCAATATCCAAAGGCATTGGTTCTTGCACATCCAGAATGTAAGGGTCCTGTGCTCGCTACGGCTGATATTGTGGGCTCTACAGCCGTTCTTTTGAAATATGCGGTAGAACACCCTACCGAAGAGTATATCGTGGCTACAGAGGCTGGAATTTTGCATGAGATGCAGCGTCAATGTCCTGATACCAAGTTCTATCCAGTACCGCCAGAGATATCAGAGGGTTCTATAGGTTGTCATTGTAACGAGTGTGACTATATGAAGATGAACTCTCTTCTGAAGATTTATAATGCTCTAAAGTATGAATGGCCGACAGTGGAGGTAGATAAGGAAATAGCCCAAGAGGCTGTGAAACCTATAGAAAGAATGCTGGAGTTGAGTTAAAATATATATTTATATATGATTTATAATGAGTAAATAACCTCTTATCCTTTTATCTCCAAATTGAAGGTTAGTTTACTGTTTAGAGTGAGAATAAATAATAACTGGAAGATATTTATATATGATCCAGGTAATTATTGTGCTGATAAAATAAATTACAAGGAATACTATTACTATTGAAAAATAGCCTTTAAAAGTAAAACTAAACATATTAAATAGTTTACTGGTGATAAGCGGAACTCCTCCACATATAAAATAATATACTATACTATGACTACCTGTCCATTGTATAAGGTAGTTTGGAGGAAGCAGTTTGAATATTATTACTAACAATAAAATACCTATTATTAGATCTATAACGAAAAGAGGATAGTTAGATACTACGATAGGTCCAAAAATAAATTGTCCCTCAGTTTTATATATTATTAATTTGCTGATAATAAACAATATAGTTAATATAGGAAGTAGTTTTAACTGGAAGTGACTGAACTGATTCTCAAAATGTCTGAAAATATATCCAAAAGACAAGAAAAAGAAACCTAATAAGGATTCATTTATGTGCCAAAAATTATCTTCATAATGAATGCAGGATGGATTGTAGTTATTACCTATAAGATATGACAATATCAGCATAATAATCGATGTTATACTTATGATTTCTATTATATGTTTTTTAAAATAGTGAAGTATTATGATAAACATTAATTCTGATACAATTAATGCTGCAATAAACCAGGAAGCATATCCATATATGATATCTGTAATAATAGCGAATAAGTCTGTATTATGATATACTAGAGCTTTAGGAAAAGCCATAATAGAGGTAAAGAAAAAATATGGAATAATTAACTTACGAAAAATAGAATAAATTCTTTTCTTAATGATTAAGTCTTTGTGATATAATAAATATCCTGATAGAAAAAAAAATACAGCGAGGACATTTCCTACATACATTGCATAGGGAGTAATATCATATCCTACATAATACATTTCAGTATGAAACCATAGTATGGCAATCATACAGAAGCCCCTAAGCAAGTCTATCCATTGGATTCTCAACATTTTATAAGATCTATTCATATTTTACATGTCAAGGTCATTTTTATTATGCCTGCAAAGTTATAAAATCTGGAGAAACTTTTTTATATTTTTCGCTGAAATATAATAGATATTTGCTATATTTGCAACTATTATGAATCATGTGATAAAAATATTCTCGATTACTGTTCTAATGGTAGTTTCCTTTTTCTTTTTATCAATACTAACAGTAATGATACCAAAGGAGACTATAAAAATACATGTTCAAGAGTCAATGGATATCATAGAAAAGGAAGGATTAAAATATAGGATAGGTGATATCTTTTTCTTCCGCCTTGACAATTTCACAGATGCATTAATGATTAATATAGCGATGGGAGTAAATGATAGCCAACCTGTGAAATCTGTCATACAGAATACTTATTATTTACAGAATGAGAATTCGTCTATTATTAAAGCCACCCGTGATATTGCTGATGAAAATTATCAAGGGGTATATGCTGTACCTTATCCACGTTATTGGCATGGGTATCAAGTCATATTAAGACCCTTACTGTATGTAACAAATTACAAGGGTATTAGGATGATTAATGGTTGTTGCTTTGTTAGTCTCCTATGTATTATATTCGCTTTTTTAATAAAGAGAAGAGAATGGCAACTGTTAGTAACTTTAATTATATCTTTCTTATTGATGAATATATGGATAGTACCTTTATCCATTCAATTTTCAATCTCATTTTATATTGCTTTATTAGGGATAGTCTTTTTACTGTATAAAAGGATAATTCACTTTAATCATCTGATAGTTTTTTTTACAATAGTAGGAGGATTAACCAGTTATTTTGATTTGCTTTCAGTTCCTTTATTAACTTTATGTTTACCACTGATAGTTTGCTTATATCTGTCATCAGATAATAATAATGATAAATATAAGTATATGATTTATTATTCTCTATGTTGGTTCTTTTCGTATAGTTTTGTATGGATAAGTAAATGGGTGATTGCTCACTTTATTGTAGGCTATCCAATACAAGATGCCATTCAACAAGCAGTTTTGCGAGTTTCTACAGAATACGATGGTTTTGATATGTCTATTAAAGGGATTATCGACTATCTGATGAATTATCCTTCTTTATTTATGATAGGGATAGTCGTACTGTTATTATTTATGATATTGAATATCTTTCTCTGTATTCGTAATAAGAAAATTTATCAATCTGAAAGTTATTTATTAGTTATTGCATTGATGCCTGTCATTTGGTGTCTTGTCATGAGAAACCATTCCGTCATTCATGCATGGTTCGTGTGGAGAATATTTACAATCTCAGTAGTGGCGTATACATTGTTTATCTTCAGATATTTTGGTTTATTCAAGAGAAATACTCATTTATTCAGTAAAAGTTCATAGAGTTGACGATGTTTTTTAGTCATGATTTCTAAAATAAGTCCACCAAGATAAAATAACATAGCCAATAACATGATAAATCCAGAGACTATAAGAGTCGGAAAGCGTTCAACTAATCCTGTATGTAGATAATCGATGAATACAGGAATGAACATAACCACAGAGATAATAATCAAGATGACTGATATCGTAGAAAAATATAAATAGGGCTTATAATTTCTCAACAATTTAAAAAGGGTATTTAATATCTTAAAGCCATCTTGAAAAGTATTCAATTTTGAGACGCTTCCTTCAGGACGATTTCGATAAGCGATAGGTACTTCTTTAATTTTGAAGTTTTTGTCTAAGGCATGAAGTGTCATTTCTGTTTCTATTTCGAAACCTTTTGACAGTATTGGAATGTTCTTCACAAAAAGGAAACTAAAGGCTCTGTAACCAGTCATAATATCTTTGATATTGTTATTGAAGAAATGATTAATAAGATATTTTATCAATCGATTTCCCATGTTGTGCAGTGGACGCTTGTTTTCTTGAAAATAAGTAGTAGACAGTCGATCACCAATAACCATATCATAATGTTCATTGAGAACTAATTCACACATTTCCCTCGCATTTTCTGCTGGGTAAGTATCATCGCCATCCAACATCAGATAACAGTCTGCATTGATATCTCTGAACATACTTCGCACTACATTACCCTTACCTTGTCTATATTCATGGCGTACTGTTACACCAGTCTTTTTAGCCATTAGGACAGTATTGTCAGTTGAGTTATTGTCATAGACATATATCTCTGCTTCAGGTAAGGCACGTTGAAAATCTCGAATAACTTTCTCTATGGTTTTACCTTCATTGTAACAGGGAATAAGGACGGCTATCTTATTTTTATTCATATTCATTTATCTGATAATAGCAATTTTGCATACCGTTCCTTTCTTTCCGTCTTGTGTGGCAGTAATGACATTGTAGACACCACTTGCTACACGATTACCTTTTTTGTCTTTACCATCCCATGTGAATAGACCACCATTACTACGTCCCTCAGCAATCAGAAAACCAGCAGCATTAGTAATCTTCACATCCGCATTCAGAGTAAGACCAGTGATAGTGATCAGACCAGAATAATTATTGAAGTCTACAGGATTAGGATAAGCATATACATTATCATTATCCATACTCTCAGCAGGTTCTGTGGCATCACTGATATAGGAGCAGAGTCCCTTATCAGTTCCAAAGAATACCTCACCAGTCTGCTGATTGATGGCTATTGACTCAATATTATTACTTAATAGTGGACTATTCTCCATCGTGAAATGCTGTAACTGGTCATTATTATCAGCACTTATGAGATAGACACCATTTGAACTTGTACCAAACCATTTTCTACCACCACCGTCAATAGCAATATTTGTGATTTCTATTCCATCCAGTAGATAATCAGCATATCCGCTATCGTCTTTCCTTGGCACTTTATACTGTATGATACCAAGTGATGGGTCAGTCATTTCATTGACAGTCAAATAGAATGGACCTTTGTCTGTTCCAACCCATATATTACCCTCTTTATCTTCACAGACGCATTCAACCCAAACGACGGATAAACTGATACCATCTTGGTTTTTGAAGTTGTTGAATTTAGTGATAGAGTTATTATCGTCATCATAACATAAAAGAGCAGGGTTATCACTATGCGCATTGGCAAACCATAATAATCCGCGACTATCTATCATAGAACCTTTCATCATACGCAAAGAACGGTTATTAATATCAATTATTTCTGGATTAATAATGCCACTCCATTTACCATCTTTACTCCATTTGATAATAGCAGCTTTGGGAGCCTCACTATTCAGAAAAAACAGATTACCTTCTTGATCATAAATAGCACCGTTTGTAAATACATAATTGGGATTATTATCTGTAGTGGCAGATTTTATATATTCATTATTACCATCAGTATAGTTATATTTGAATGTACCATTCATGAATTCATAAAGTCCTGAACAAGAAGTAACGACAACATGATCTTCATGAAGTGGATCAATAGTTATTGACGTGACATCTTTGTAACTATTAGCAAAGGCTGGTTTTATATCGTCTTGATAGATAGTCCACTGGTTATTTTCTAAAATTTGAATGCATCCAGGTCTATTATAGGTGTTAAACTGGTAAATACCTCCTCCTACAGTATAAAGTTTTCCTTTATGCATCAGCATATTAAAAAAGTAATTATACTTCGGTCCACCAGGATTCAGTTTCTTTACCACTTCAATATATTGGTCATAGGCACTATTGTCTTCTTCTGGTAAGTTAGTAGGGTATTCAGGATGATTAGGGGTATAACTGTCACTGATCTCAGCACGTTCCATATTGACTTTGACAATGCCAAATTCACAGATAAGATAGGCATATACACCATCAATACGGATGCTTTTGACAGTCTTGTCACCTGTAATAATTTTCGTGTAGAGGTCACTGATATTGATGACGTTACCATTTGTCTCTACCAAGTCGATATTCGAGTTTTGGTAGACTACTATCAGGCGCTTTGCATCAGGACACCATTTAATATGTCTGATAAAGGTATCACTCAGTCCATTCGTTTTATCATAGGTGTAGATACTCTCATCGTTCAGGTTATACTGATAAAGATCATTGCTTGCCATGACGAAAAGTTCATCACCAGCCTTCTCTATCTCTTGTACGTCATGATAAGCCATATAGGTTTTCCATTTACCAATCTGTCCAATGGAGAATGGACAATTAAGAATGGTCAATACAAAGAGAATGATGAACTTTTTCATAATCTACAAGGTTTTCAAATATTCGGCAAGTTTCTGTGTGGCGCGTGCCCGATGACTGATTTTGTTCTTGATATCAACACCTAACTCAGCAAATGTCTTGTCGTAGCCATCTGGTTGGAAGATAGGATCGTAGCCGAAACCCTCCCCTCCCCTTTTCTCTCGGATAATCTCACCCTCGACAATACCTTCAAACTGACTGACTTTCTTGATGCTGGTACAGCCACAGGGACATACGTCCTTCTTTTCTATTAACGCAATGACCGTGCGGAATCGTGCCTTGCGGTTGTTATTATTTCCTAATTCCCGCAGTAAGCGAGCCATATTGGCTTCTGAATCGTGTTCTAGAGAATCTGGATGTTCTAGACTAGCATACCTTGCAGAATATACTCCAGGGGCTCCATCCAGGGCATCTACCTCTAACCCTGTGTCATCTGCGAAGCAACTCACATGGTAATGGTCATAGACATATTGTGCTTTTTGAAGGGCATTCTCCTCCAGTGTCTTACCAGTCTCAGGGATATCCTCATGGCAACCAATATCACTTAAAGAGACTACCTCAAATTTATCTCCTAAGATACTTCTGATCTCCTCAAGTTTGTGCTGGTTGTTCGTCGCGAATACTATTTTCATTCTTTTCTTGCTTAATCTTCACTTTCATCTCTTCAAATCCCTCACCATAGACACCAATGACACTCGACTGGCTGACAAAGGCATTAGGATCAATCATCTTAATCAGACGGAACATATTGACACTCTCGTTCTTTTTAGCAAGAATACAGAGTACCTTACTCTTCTTACCAGTATACCAACCATGTCCGTCAAGAATAGTCACACCATGGTTCATTTCCGTACCAATGGCATTGGCTATCTCCTGCCATTTGCTGGAGAAGATAAAGAACTGTACCGACTGTCTTCTGGCATTCATGACATAGTCAAGAACATAGTTCTCCATTGCCATCACACAGAAACCGAACATCACCTTATGGGCTCGCTCTAAGTAGGTTCCAAATTGTGGGAAGAACATACAAGAGCCGATGATACAGAAGTCTGCGGCAATCAGTACAGAGCCTAACGATACATTATGGTATTTATTGACAGAGGCGGCGATGATGTCTGTACCACCCGTGGAACCATTATGCAGGAAGACAGTTGCCAAGGCAATACCTGTCATTACACAACCTATAATCATTGACATGAAGTCCTGTCCTTCTCCCATCAGTTTGAAAGGCAGTCCATTTTCCTGCTTGGGTATAATCTCCTGTGCAAACATCAGCATGAAATAGAGTGCGAAGATGGCGAAGATAGTCTTCATCAAGAACTTCACACCTAATATTTTCAGTGCTACGACAAGCAGAATACCATTGATGATAATATAGGTGTTTTCCAAATGGAATCCAGTAGCATAATAGATGATAGCGGAAAGACCAGTCACACCTCCTGCTACTATCTGATAAGGCATCAGGAATACTGTGAACGCAACAGTATAAATGGCGAGACCAAGGGCTATGAAAAGATAGTCCTTCGTCTCGTTCCATATCATTTTATGTTGTTCTGTCATTTCTTAAACACGATGTTCACCATACGCTTCGGGACGATGATAACCTTTACAATGTCTCCCTCAATGTATTTCTTGGAACGGTCGTCGGCAAGAACGGTCTGCTCTATCGTCGCATTGTCGGCATCAGCAGGGAACTCCATATCGAAACGGGTCTTACCATTGAAAGCGACACCCAGTTTCACACTATTCTCCACCAGATACTCCTCATTCCATGTAGGCCATTTAGAGTCGCAGACACTACCCTGCTCTCCCAAAGCCTCCCACAACTCTTCTGCGATATGAGGAGCAAAGGGAGCGATAAGGATGACGAGGGTCTTCAGCATCTCTCGGTTGTGACACTTCATCTGGGCGAGTTCATTCACACAGATCATGAAGGCGGAGATACTGGTGTTATAGGAGAACACCTCGATATCCTGACTAACCTTCTTAATCAATTTGTGAACGCTCTTCAACTGCTCCTTTGTAGGCTCACTGTCGTCTACCAAGAGTTTACCTTCCGCATTGTCACGGGCATTACCATAGAACAATGCCCAGAATTTCTTCAGGAAGCGATGACAACCGTCAATACCATTCGTATCCCATGGCTTTGACTGCTCCACAGGACCCAGGAACATCTCATAAAGACGCAGTGTGTCGGCACCATATTTCTCGACGATCATGTCCGGGTTGACGACATTAAACATCGACTTAGACATCTTCTCAATAGCCCATCCACAGATATATTTGCCATCCTCCAGGATGAATTCTGCGTTATTGTATTCAGG
The DNA here is from genome assembly GCA_002353225.1 of Prevotella sp. UBA2755. Lineage (GTDB taxonomy): Bacteria > Bacteroidota > Bacteroidia > Bacteroidales > Bacteroidaceae > Prevotella. Next base: position 25,653 of record DEJF01000070.1, read on the forward strand.
ACGCCAAGCTTTGAATGCCTCTATGTCGAGGATATCGTTGGAAACGATATTGACATCCACATGAATAGGAGTCACTTGGTATTTATCTTTCAGACCACAACTGACGAACTTACCCTTGTCTGCCCCCTCCTCTACTCGATAGACGAAGTTAGAGCGACCCTGAATCATACCCTGGTTGACCAGTTTCTTAAAAGGCTCGTCCTCACAACTATAGCCGGAGTCATACAAGAACTTATTCCAGAAACGAGAGTAAATCAAGTGACCAGTGGCATGCTCTGTACCACCGACATAGAGGTCGACGTTACGCCAGTACTCATCCGCATCGCGACTAACGAGTGCCTTTTCGTTCTTGGGATCCATATAACGCAGATAATAAGCGCTGGAACCTGCGAAGCCTGGCATGGTATTCAGCTCCAGGGGGAAAACAGTCTTATTGTCTATCTCGTCTTTTGATACTACCTTGTCGAACTTGGTGTCCCATGCCCACATCTTAGCACGTCCCAATGGGGGCTCACCGGTCTCCGTCGGCTTGTACTCGTCAATCTCTGGCAATTCCAGAGGCAGGCACTCCTTTGGTATCATATAGGGCATGTCATCCTTGTAGTAAACAGGGAATGGCTCACCCCAGTAACGCTGACGAGAGAAGATGGCATCACGCAGACGGTAGTTGACTTTCACACGTCCGATACCCTGCTCTGTCACATATTTCTTGGTTGCTGCTATCGCCTCCTTGACAGTCAGTCCGTTGAGGCTGAACTTACTGCTGGCAGAATTGCAGACGATACCTTCCTTGGCATCGTAACTCTCCTCTGATACATCAGCACCTTCTATCAGTGGGATAATAGGCAAATTAAAGTGCTTGGCAAAGGCATAGTCACGAGAGTCATGGGCAGGTACAGCCATGATAGCACCTGTACCATAGCCAGCCAAAACATATTCTGCAATCCAGATAGGTATTTTCTCGTCTGTGAATGGGTTGATGGCATAACTTCCAGAGAAAACACCCGTCACCTTATGATCCATCTGACGGTCACGCTCCGTACGTTTCTTCACATAGTCGAGGTATTTCTCCACCTCTGCCTTCTGTGCGTCTGTAGTCAGTTTAGCAACGAGGTCACTCTCTGGTGCCAGTACCATGAAGGTCACACCAAACATCGTATCGGCACGGGTTGTGAAGATGGTGAAGTGCTTGTCACTGTCAGCAACCTTAAACTCTACCTCAGTACCCTCTGAGCGACCAATCCAGTTGCGCTGGGTCTCCTTCAATGAGTCTGTCCAGTCGATTTCCTCCAGTCCGTCCAACAGGCGCTGGGCATAGGCTGATACACGAAGACACCACTGACGCATCTTCTTCTGGACAACAGGATAGCCACCACGTACACTGACACCATCTACCACCTCGTCGTTGGCAAGTACGGTACCCAGTTTCGGACACCAGTTCACCATGGTGTCGGCAAGGTAAGCGATACGGTAGTTCATTAGTACTTCCTGCTTTTTCTTCTCTGAGAAACCAGCCCAGTCAGAAGCCGTAAAATGCAACTCCTCTGTACCAAGGGCATTACAGTTCTCCGTACCCATCAACTCAAAGTGCTCTATCAGTTTGATGGTAGGCTGTGCCTTCTGGGATGACAAACTGTAATAACTCTTGAACATACGCTGGAAAGCCCACTGTGTCCATTTATAATAAATAGGATCACAGGTACGTACCTCACGGTCCCAGTCAAATGAGAAACCGATCTTATCCAACTGACTGCGATAGCGGTCTATATTCTCAAAGGTAGTCTTCTCTGGATGCTGACCAGTCTGGATAGCATACTGCTCAGCAGGGAGTCCATAAGCATCATAACCCATAGGGTTCAGTACGTTATATCCCTGCTGACGCTTATAGCGGGCATAGATATCCGAGGCGATATAGCCAAGGGGATGACCTACATGCAGACCAGCACCGCTGGGGTAGGGGAACATATTCAGCACGTAGAATTTTTTCTTCGTCGGGTCTTCTGTCACACGATAGGTTTTCATCTCCACCCATCGCTTCTGCCATTTCTGTTCAATGTCTCTAAAATTGTATTCCATATCGATATGCGTTTTAATTTTCTGCAAAGATACGATTAAGTGAGCAAAATGCCAAAATATATTTGAACATTTTCGAACGTGAGTATCTTAAAAACTTGTTTTAAAGATACGATTAAGTGAGCGAAAATGCAAATTTATTTGCAATTTTTGCCCATTTTCCTACCCCTCAACTGGGAGAGGATGGGAGAGGGGCTTCCTTCTTTTTCCTTCTGAATCCTTTGAAGTTAGAAATATTCTTCGTATCTTTGCAAAAGTAATAGTTACCAACTATTCAAACTAACAAGAAGATGGACGATATAGCCAAAGAACTAGCAAAACTGCATGTGTTGACGGGAGCTGATTTCTCTCGGCAAGTTGAGCGTATTGCCAAGATGAATATATTCTATCCTCTCGCAGACGAGAAAAATATCTATATTACTGGAGGAGAGCAACAAAATGATTTTGAGAATCTCCTTAATGCGGCTCGTAAAGCAGTAGACTTTGGATATCAAGTATTCATTCTCCCAAATCCCCAAGGAGTGCGTTCTGCAGATTTCATCCTTAGATATAGGAATGTATATAAACTCTATGACCTCAAAACAGTTCAAGGTAAATCTTCTGTAGGTACAAGGCTTCTTGAATCCATAGGGCAGTGTAATCGGATAATACTTAACATGACAGTAGATTACAATACACGTTTATTGACCTCGGATATAAAAAGGTATTTTGAAGTTAATGAACAGGCTTTAGAGGTATTGATCTTTAAAGGCAAGAAGAAAATTTCTATAGTTAAAAGATATACAATAAATCCGTCTTTTTATTCCATATTCAAGCGACTCTATGAAAAGTAAAAGTCACCCTTGGGTGACTTTTAAATGGAGCAGGGTCAGTGATGGCTTACTCCCCTCGGAACTTACCGGATAGCCAAAACATAGTTTTGACATTGCAAAGATACAAATAAGTGAGCAAACTACAAAATAAAAACTAATTTATTTTTAGTTTCGAACGAAAGTATCTTCGATGTTAATTTCAAAGATAAGAGTTTATTTTTAATTTCTCCAAATTAAATAGTGTTCACTGATTAATCTGTAAATTATTTGGAAGTTAGTACCAAATTTAGTACCTTTGCAGCAAATTCATATCAATTTATATAAGGAGGAGCGTTATGGATTATTTAGAGTATAAGGGATACAAGGGATCCGTAGAATATAGTAAGGAAGACAATTGTCTGTTTGGTAAGGTTCAGGGATTGAGCAAAGCCCTCATACTGTATGAAGGGCAAACGCTTGATGAACTTCGCAAAGATTTCGAGGACGGTATTGACGACTACCTTGAAGGTTGTAAGGCTGACGGTGTAGAGCCATGCAAGCCATATAGTGGCAGACTTAATCTTCGTATGACTTCAGAGTTGCATTCTCGCATTGCTGCTTTTGCAGCATCCACAGGAACGACCATTAACGATTTTATTAACCGTGCTGTGCAGAATGAATTGGCTCATAGTTATGAGTCAAGTTCTGTGCTTGCTTCAGAACCTTTACTCCCTCCTGAAAAAGATTAAAAGTCGCCTTTCTGTCGTTTTTCACGTAATACAAAATAAAGCAATCCCTCTATCGCACTACCATCTCCCTACCCAGACAGCGACTGTTTTTTGATTGGTTTGCTTTCGGCTATAGCCGTTCAGTTGATTGGCTGGAGCCGTTCAGTTGTTTGGCTATAGGCGAACGGTTGAAAGGATGCTTCTAACTCCCTCGAAGGACGGCACTGATACCCCAACAACGGTAATTGGCTACCCCTACGCAAGGAACTTCTAACTGCGATTGGAGGTACTCACGTTCGGAAAATTGCAAATTAATTTGCATTTTTACTCACTTATTCGTATCTTTGCAACTCGGAAATATAAAGAGAGACAAAGATGGCAAAGAAGGAACTGACCCCAATGATGAAGCAATTCTTCGACCTCAAGGCGAAACATCCTGAGGCCATATTGCTGTTTCGTTGTGGTGATTTCTATGAGACCTATTGTGAGGATGCCGTGACGGCAGCACAGATATTAGGTATCACCCTGACACGTCGTAATAACGGGGCAGGGGTGAGGGGCGACGAGATGGCTGGATTTCCCCATCATGCCCTCGACACTTATCTGCCCAAACTGATCCGTGCCGGTAAGCGTGTTGCTATCTGCGACCAGTTGGAGGATCCGAAACTCACCAAGAAACTCGTCAAGCGTGGCATTACTGAACTGGTGACCCCTGGTGTCGCCATGCAGGATAATGTGCTTAACTACAAGGAGAATAACTTCCTTGCCGCAGTCCATTTCGGAAAGAGTTCCTGTGGGGTGTCGTTCCTCGATATCTCTACGGGTGAGTTCCTGACAGGGGAGGGTACCTATGACTATGTGGAGAAACTGATGGGTAATTTCCAACCTAAGGAAGTACTCTACGATCGTGAGCGCAGACATGACTTTGAGAAATACTTCGGTACCCGTTATTGCACTTTTGAGTTAGACGACTGGGTGTTTACGGAGCAGACTGCTAACCAGAAACTATTGAAGCATTTCCATGTGAAGTCGCTGAAGGGTTTTGGAGTCGACCATCTGAAAAGCGGTGTCATCGCGTCTGGTGCTATCTTGCAATATCTTGACCAGACATTACATACCCAGATAGCCCATATCACCTCCTTGGCTCGTATCGAGGAGGAGCGTTATGTCCGTCTGGATAAGTTTACCGTCCGCTCCTTGGAGTTAGTCAGTACGATGCAGGAGGGTGGTAAGTCACTGCTCGATGTCATCGACCGTACCGTATCGCCCATGGGAGGACGTCTGTTGCGTCGTTGGCTGGTATTCCCTTTGAAGGATGCCAAACCCATCAACGACCGTCTGGATATCGTCGACTATTTCTTCCGTGAGCCCGAGTTCCGCCAGTGCATTGACGACCAGTTGCAGCGCATCGGTGATTTGGAGCGTATCATCTCCAAGGTCGCTGTAGGACGTGTGACCCCTCGTGAGGTAGTACAACTGAAAGTCGCCCTGCAGGCTATCCAACCCATCAAGACCGCCTGTCTCCATGCCACCAATGAGTCGTTGCGGAGGGTAGGGGAGCGGCTGAGTCTTTGTGAGGAGATCCGTGACCGTATAGAGCGTGAGATTACCAACGACCCACCCCAGTTAGTGGCGAAGGGTGGAGTAATCCGTGACGGGGTGAATGCCGAACTGGACGACCTGCGTCATATCGCTTATTCTGGTAAGGACTACCTGTTGCAGATCCAAGAGCGTGAGACAGCGGCAACGGGTATCGCCTCGCTGAAGATTGGTTATAACAACGTGTTCGGCTATTATCTGGAGGTGCGCAATACCTATAAGGACAAGGTTCCTGCAGAGTGGGTGCGTAAGCAGACATTGGCGCAGGCAGAGCGTTATATCACCCAGGAACTGAAGGAATATGAGGAGAAGATCTTGGGTGCTGAGGAGAAAATCCTCTCGTTGGAGCAACAACTCTTTACCGACCTGGTCATCGCCTTGCAGGCGTTTATCCCACAGGTGCAGACCAATGCCAATATCATCGCACGTCTCGACTGTCTCTTGTCTGCTGCGAAGACGGCAGAGGAGAACCACTATATCCGTCCACAGATAGACGATAGCAATATCATAGATATCAAACAAGGACGCCATCCTGTCATTGAGACACAACTGCCTCTTGACGAGCGTTATGTGCCCAATGATGTGTTGCTGGATGGTGACCATCAGCAGATAATCATTATCACGGGTCCGAACATGGCTGGTAAGTCGGCATTGTTGCGTCAGACGGCACTTATCACCCTG
>DEJF01000070.1:31570-54521 GCA_002353225.1 Prevotella sp. UBA2755
TTCACCCGTGTGGGGGCTTCAGATAATATCTCCTTGGGAGAGTCTACGTTCATGGTGGAGATGACAGAGGCTTCGAATATCCTGAATAATGTCACGCCACGCTCATTAGTACTCTTCGACGAGTTAGGACGTGGCACCAGTACCTATGATGGTATCTCTATCGCCTGGGCTATTGTGGAGTATCTCCATGAGCATCCCAAGGCACAGGCTCGTACCCTCTTCGCCACCCACTATCATGAGTTGAACGAGATGGAGAAGAATTTCAGTCGTATCCGCAACTATAACGTGAGTGTGAAGGAGGTCGACGGGAAGGTTATCTTCCTGCGTAAATTAGAGAAGGGTGGATCTGAGCACTCCTTCGGTATCCATGTCGCAGAGATCGCAGGTATGCCTAAGTCCATCGTCAAGCGAGCCAATGTCATCCTCCAACAGTTAGAGGCGGAGAACGCCCAAGTGGGTAAGGCTGGTAAGCCGACAGCGGAGATAGCCCAGAGCCGTGAGGGCATGCAACTCTCTTTCTTCCAGTTGGAAGACCCTGTGCTCTGTCAGGTCCGTGATGAGATCCTTGGCTTGGATGTCAACAACCTCACTCCCTTGGAGGCACTTAACAAACTCAATGACATCAAGAAGATAGTCAGTGGGAAGTAAGTCCTCATGACTGATGAAGGCGGCACATCCTCCCCTCGAAGGTACCGCCTTCGACCCTTGAAGGTACCGTCTTCGCACCGAGGAAGCGGCATTTTCACAGGCAGGAGGTATGGGCTTAGGAACAAAACAAGTTGTTTTGTTCCCAAAGAAAGCATCCCTATCATCGATTAAGATCATCCTAATCGGAACAAAACAACTTGTTTTGTTATTGGAGGAATCATGGGCATTTTACACCGAAAGCACCTTTCCTTGTCACCGTTGCCGCTTCGTTGTTACCGACAACTGCCTGATAACTAAATAGTTTTGCAAGGTGGCAACGGTGACAGGTGAAGTTTACCTTACTGGAACGGTGAGGACGAGGCGGGTACCGTTCTCATAGCCTTTGTCAATGGCGAGGGCACCTCCTAATTGTTGGGCGATTTTACGGCTCATGGTAAGTCCGAGACCAAAGCCTTGTTTGAAGGAGTCTACTTTGTAGAATCGTTCAAATACTTTCTCCTGATGCTCTTTGTCAATGCCGATACCCGTATCAGTGACGATGAAGCGCATACAGCCATGGTCAGGACTCTCATGAACGAAGAGTTCTACCTGTCCTTGCTCTGTGAATTTCAAGGCGTTACTTAACAGGTGGCGCAGTATTTTCTCGATACCACTTTGGTTGCTGCGGATGGTAAACTCATCAGGTAGTTTGGAGAAGAAAGTTAGTTTCAACCGTCCATTGTTGCGCTGTTCCATCTCTGCCATGATGTTATGGCATAGCGCATTGACATTAATGGTGTCCTCACGGCGATAGCGTTCTTTACTCTCGTCTTGTGCTATCTCCAGCAGGTCGTTGACGATATTGGTAATTGCCGTGGTGTTCTGGGCAATACTCTGCAGCATATTGTTGCGCTCCTCTGTATCGAGTTCATAGTCAGGATTGGTGATAATCTGTGCATAGCCTGTGATGACATTCAGCGGAGTACGTATCTCATGGCTGACATGCTCGATAAAAGAGGACTTCATGCGGTCGGACTCTTTAGCCTCGCTCAAGGCGATCTCCAGTTGCTCATTTTGTCTGAGGATTTTCTTCTGATAACGTCTTCTAACCAAATAGCGTGAGATGGTCAGTGCAAGGGCTATGATGAGTAGTAGGATAACGGCAAAAAACCAGAACTCCCGTTCTTTTGTTGCCTGTTCATGGATCTTGGCGATACCCACCTCGGCATTAATCTCATTGATGTTATTGAAAAGCATGTCGCTGTTGAGGGAGTCACGGAGGTCCCTTCGTTTGTTCACCTCTCTTAAGGCAAGTTCCCCCTCTCCTATTATCTCATAGATACGGATGCGATAATCACAACGTCCTATTTCCGTAAGGTCGGCAATATCTTGTTCTAAGAGTTGCAGGGCTTCTTGGTAATTTCCCTCAAAAGTTTTCTGTATGAGATCCATGATCTGCCAACCATAAGGATTAGAGTCATTCGTCTGCTTAGCGCATTCATCATACTCTTTCCTGGTTTTCAGGAAGTTGGTTTTGTCGCCTTTGAAGAAATAGATCTGTCCTTTCAGGGCAAGATAGACTTTATAAAAAGGAGTGCCATAGGTTGTCATCGCCCCCATTCGCTCATTCCATTCCCATGCCTTATCGGGTTCTCGTGACACTTTCAGAGAGACTATCTGCGCAACAGCATGTATATAGTCTAAGGTGTCTTCAGGTGCTATATTATGAATGGCATCCATATAGTAATGCTCTGCCATCCTGTAGTTGCCGCGAGACTCGAAGATGGCACCCAGTGAGGCGTAAACCAAATCGTAGCGGTTGACATTGTCGTTCTTCATATCTTCCAGCATGACATTCGCTTTCTTGATAGCCTTATATATCTCTCCATGCTGTGTGTCAAAGAGAATCTCGTTCTGTCGTATCTTATAATAATTAATAATGTCTTTCTTAGCAATGAAATATTGCTGGACTTTCACGGATGTCTTATAGAACTCGTCTCTCTTATTAGTGCTGAAAAGTTCGAAGTAATGTTGATAGAGACGTTTGAAAGCAGTGTCAGACTGCTCTTGTGCCATCAGGGAACAGGAGCAGAATAGTAGGAGCGATATGAGGACTCTGCGTATCATACTTTTTGTTTACGGAACATACAAATCAGTCCGAGAATGATAAAAGGAATCGAGAGGATCTGTCCCATATCAATAGGCAGTGATGCCTCGAACGCCTCTTGCACCTCCTTCGTGTATTCGATGAAGAAGCGGAAGGTGAAGATATAGGTGAGGCAGAAACCGAAATACCAGCCTGTGCCGATCTTCTCCGGCATCTTCTTATGGAGCCACCACAGGAGGAAGAACAGTACGGCATAGGCAATCGCCTCGTAGAGTTGTCCGGGATGCCGGGGATAACTGTCGACACGCTCGAAGATAAATGCCCAGGGCACATCAGTCACCTTACCGATAATCTCGGAGTTCATGAGGTTGCCCACGCGGATAAGACATGCCATCGAGCCAGTGGCAATGGCGATATTGTCCAACACCCGCCACAGGCTGAGTTTCGTCTTCCTGACATAGAGCCACAGGGCAATCATCAAGCCCAAGGTACCTCCATGACTTGCCAGTCCCTCATAGCCAATGAACTTAAAACCGCCGTCAGCAAGGAAACGGATGGGCAGCAGCATCTCCACAAATCCTTTCCCAGAGGTCAGGAAATAGTCGGGCTCATAGAAGATACAGTGTCCTAAGCGTGCTCCTATCAGGATGCCGAGGAAGCAATAGAGGAAGAGGGGTTCAAAGAGTTCGTCCTTGATTTTCTGCTCTCGATAGAGCCTGCGGACCAGCAGGTATGCTGCCGTAAAGCCAAGGAGCCAGCATAATCCGTACCAGCGGACAGAGAAAGGTCCGAGGTGGAAGAACTCCAAGTCTGGATTCCAGAGAATATATAGCAATGTTTTCATTTTTCCCTCAATTTTCTAGAATGTTCTAGATGATTCTAGAAAGTTCTAGATTTTCTAGACATTAAACCTGAAGTGCATGATGTCACCGTCCTGCACCACATACTCCTTACCCTCGATGCCCATCTTACCTGCCTCACGGACAGCAGCCTCAGAACCATATTGGATATAGTCGTCGTACTTGATGACCTCGGCACGGATGAAGCCCTTCTCGAAGTCAGTGTGGATGACACCGGCACACTGCGGAGCCTTCCATCCCTTGTGGTAGGTCCATGCCTTCACCTCCATCTCACCGGCGGTGATGAATGTCTCCAAGTTCAACAGCGAGTAAGCCTTCTTGATGAGGCGGTTGACACCACTCTCCTCCAAGCCTAACTCTTCCAGGAACATCTGCTTGTCCTCGTAAGACTCCAGTTCGGCAATGTCCTCCTCTGTCTTGGCGGCGATGATCATTGCCTCGGCACCCTCCTCCTTCGCCAATGCCTCCACACGTTTGGTGAAGTCATTACCGTCCTTGGCATCAGCCTCGCTGACATTGCAGACATACAGCACCGGCTTGGCGGTCAGCAGGAAGAGGTTGCGGGCACAGTCCTGCTCCTCTTTCGAGTCGAACTCGACGATGCGGGCATTCTTACCTTGGTCGAGCACCTCCTTATAGGCTTTCAGCACCGTCACCTCCACCTTTGCCTCCTTATTGCCGGCGGCAGCTGCCTTCTCGGTCTTGGCAAGACGTGACTCGATGGTCTCCAGGTCTTTCAACTGCAACTCCGTATCAATGATCTCCTTGTCGCGGATAGGGTCGATGGTACCGTCCACATGGGTGATGTTATCATCCTCGAAACAGCGCAGCACATGGATGATGGCATCCGTCTCGCGGATATTCCCCAGGAACTTGTTACCCAAGCCCTCACCCTTTGAGGCACCCTTTACGAGTCCGGCAATATCTACAATCTCACAGGTCGCAGGGACGATACGTCCCGGGTGTACGATCTCCGCCAGTTTGGTGAGTCGCTCGTCAGGAACGGTGATTACTCCCACGTTAGGCTCTATCGTACAGAAAGGAAAGTTGGCTGCCTGTGCCTTGGCACTCGACAGACAGTTAAACAGTGTGGACTTGCCTACATTGGGCAGTCCTACAATACCACATTTTAATGACATCTTTCAATAAACGTTTATTTTTCGTGTGCAAAGGTACGATTAAGTGAGAAGAAAACCAAATTTTATTCGAGTTTTCTCGAACGTGAGTACCTTCGACCGCTAAGTCAAAGGTAGTGCAAATCGAACGAAAAACCAAATTTTATTTGGGATTTCATTCGATAAATCGTATCTTTGCAGCCATATTAAAACAAAACGAAATGATGAGACAGACTAAATCAGGAATACCAGCCATGCTATTGCTGCTGGGTTGCTGTATGGTATTGACCGGTTGTACAAACATGACGAACAGCATCGTGGAGAGTTTCAATAACAACCTGATAGCCGAGAAACGCTACCAGATGATATTGGACGGTCTGCAGGTGACACTCCTCATCACCTTCTTTGCCGCACTGCTCGGAACAGCGCTCGGCGGGGTGGTCTGCTGGATGCGCATGAACCGCCGGAAGTGGTTGTGTGAATTCGCTAAGGTATATATCGACCTGATGCGCGGCACCCCAGTGCTGGTATTGCTCATGCTGATGTATTATGTGGTGATGGCACCGGTGGATGCCACGGGTCTCATGGTGGCTATCGTCACGTTCGCCATGAACACGGCAGCGTATATCAGTGAGATGCTCCGCACCACCATACAGGGTATTGACAAAGGACAGACCGAGGCAGGTCTCGCCTTGGGATATACACAGCGGCAGACCTTCTTCCGCATCGTGATGCCACAGGTCATCAGAGCCGTGAAGCCTGTCTATCAGGGCGAGATTGTCAGCCTGCTGAAGGGTACGAGTGTCGTGGGTTATATCGCCGTCGCTGATATCACACGAGCCTCCGACCTGATACGCTCACGTACCTTCGACGCTTTCTTCCCCCTCATCGTGACAGCCCTTATCTATTTCCTGATGGCTTGGCTCATCGGTCTGCTGCTGACGGCACTTGTCAGACGACAGCGGGTCAAGGCGGCTGTGATGGCTGCGCTGCTGGCACTGATAGGAGGTGCCGGTTATCTGACATCGGCAGTGATGGGTGAGGATGCCCAAGCGTATAAGGATGCCGGCAACGCATCGGCTCCTGCCGTTTTCAAGGCAATGGCAGGTAAGAAGGTCGGTGTGGTGATAGGCAGTATTCAGGATATTGCCGTTACTAAATTGGCTCCCAATGCCGACATCGTGCGTCTTGCCAATATGACCGATCTGCTGGCTGCCCTGGAGTCAGGCAAAGTGGATGTGGTAGGTGACGAGAACCTGTCAGTATCTTTCAATAAGGTGTTGGCTGCCAAGGTGGACACGGTGAGTGCAGGACTGCCGGACCAACCAATCGGGGCTTGCTTCAAACAGGGTAACACGCAGTTGCAGCAGGACTTCAACAGTTTCCTGGCGGAAATCCGCAAGGACGGTACGTACCAGAAGATCTACGGCCGTTGGAGAGACGCCGACAAGCCTACGGAAATGGCATTACCCGAGCAGCGGGGCACCGGGCGTACCCTGCGTGTCGCCATCTATCCTGCCATGCCTCCGTTCTGCTTTATCAGTTCAGGAAAGCCTTCGGGCCTGGAGGTGGATTTCCTGACGGAATGGGCTAATCGCCGCAACTGGCGACTGGAGTTCCTGTCGATGGACTTCGCTTCGCAGATACCTGCCGTACAGACGGATAAGGTGGACATGGCGATGGGATCTATCAGTATCACGGAGGAACGCCAGAAGCAGGTGCTCTTCTCTGACGGCTATCTTGCGTCACACATCCTGCTCCTCACCAGAAAGGGAGAGATGGGTATCCTCACGGCACCGTCACAGACGGCTGCCCCGGAGGACGAGGGATACGAGTGGCTGTGGGCACTGGCTGCCCTGATTGTCATCGGCGGTTGTGTCTGGTATACCGTCCGGCAGAAACTTCCTGCCAAGGCTGATGCCGCAACTGCCGTACTGCAGGATGACGGTCCCGTCATCCGTGTCGAACACATGAAGAAGAGTTTCGGAACTCTCGACGTGCTGCGTGACATCAACCTCGACATCCATCGTGGCGAGGTCATCTCCGTCATCGGACCTTCTGGTACGGGAAAGAGCACGTTCCTGCGGTGTCTGAACCTGCTGGAGCATCCCTCCAGCGGCAGAATACTCATCAACGGACAGGACATCCTGGCTCCTGATGCCGATGTGCCCATGCTGCGCCGCAGGATGGGGATGGTGTTCCAGTCGTTCAACCTGTTCAACGGCATGTCGGTACTCGACAATATCTGTCTCGCACCCATGCAGTTGCTTGGCAAGGGGCGTGCGGAGGCTGAGCAGAAAGCCCAGGAGTTGTTACAGATGGTAGGACTGGCTGAGCGTGCTGATGCCATGCCCGACCAACTGTCTGGCGGACAGAAACAGCGTGTGGCGATAGCCCGTGCACTGGCGATGGAACCGGAGATTCTGCTCTTCGACGAGCCGACCTCTGCCCTCGACCCGACGATGGTAAGCGAGGTGCTGGGTGTGATGACCAAACTGGCACGTGAGGGAATGACGATGATTGTCGTCACTCACGAGATGCGCTTTGCCCGTCAGGTGAGCAGCCGTGTGCTGTTCTTCGCCGACGGCATCGTCTATGAGGACGGCACCCCCGAGCAACTCTTCGACCATCCGCAGCGGGAGCGTACCCGTCAGTTCATCCAGCAGATTCACGAGACGGTATTCGATATCGAGAACGAGCATTTCGACTGGTATGCCATGACGGCACAGATGGAGCAGTTCTGTCAGCACTATAACCTGTCCCGACAGCAGATAGACGCTGTGCTGCATGTCGTCGACGAGTCGATGGCTATCCTTGGCACGACACCTCCTATGCGTGTCGCACTTGCCTATACGGAGCAGGACAACAGTTTGCAGTTCTCCGTCAAGTGTCCGCAAGCCATCCGTCCTGATGTCCTTGATGCTGGCGAGAACTCGATTGCCGCAACCATCCTGCGCAACTTCAGCAGTGATCTCGTCATCGATGGCAATACCCTCCGTTTGACGGTCAATGCCGTCTAAGGGGATTCTGATATGAAACTTCTTAACAAAACATCGCTGTATTTTCGCATAGAATCCACCAAGTCTTAAGTTGGTCTCAAATACGCGAAAATACGGCGGTTATCGTAATGCGCTGTACGTCAGCCGATTAACCTTGTCGGGGCATGAATTACCCCTTGAAAAGTCCCGAAAAACGACTGGAAAACGCCATTTTTAGTGCTTTTTTCCACTGAATTAGGCGGCACCTTCGAGGCAGGAAGGCGGCACCTTCGGGGGTGAAAGGTGCCGCCTTCCGCCCCCGAAGGTACGTCCTAACTCCGAAATACCCCGTTTTACCCTTCGGAGGTGCCGCCTGCAATCCTAGAATGCACAAAAACCCATACACGTTTTTCGGCAACTTTTCTTGACAAACCCCGCTGTATTGAGACTGCAAAGCAAAAGCCCCAACCTTGTGGGGCTGGGGCTTTTGTTCGTCTCTTGATTACGTTACTCTGCGGAGAACTCGTCTTTGCCGACACCGCAAACGGGGCATACCCAATCCTCGGGGATATCCTCGAAGGCTGTTCCTGGCTCGATACCGCTATCGGGATCGCCTACCTCTGGGTCATACACGTAACCACATACATCACAAACGTACTTTTTCATAATGTTTTCATTTAAAAGTTATACATGAGGTTTTTGAGATAATATCTGTTCGATACGCTCCACAATCGTCTCGGGAGCGATACGAGTCATACAAGCATAGTCACCACGCCGGCACGCCTTCTGTCCGAAGATGCTGCAGGGGCGACAGTCAAGGGGTATCTGAATGGCATTCTCAGAGCCTTGGTTCCAACCCATGAAACCGGCATAGGGATGGGTGGCACCCCACACACTTATGACAGGAGTGGCAACGAGCGAGGCGAGGTGCATATTGGCAGAGTCCATGGAGAGCATGACGTTAAGATGACTCATTAGGATGAGTTCCTGCTTGATAGACTCCAGAAAGTCTGACACATGGATACACTGCGGATATTTCGCACACCATTGAGGGAAGAACTCATCTTCCTGTTCTCCTCTGCCAAAGAGGAAGATCTTTGCCCCTGGGTGCTTCTCTGTCAACTGCTCAATCACTTTCTCCATCTGTTGTGGAGGATAGACCTTTCCCTGATGTGCAGCAAAGGGGGCAATGCCTATATTGAGTGGAGAGTGGAGAGTGGAGAGTGGAGAGTTACCAGGAAGCAGACTCAGGTCACCACCTCCCTCTGGGAAGATAGAGTGGAAGTCGAGTTCTATGGGGTAACCCAGCCGAGCCAGTACGTCGGCATAGTTCTGGAAGGAGGTAGGTTGCTGAATCAATTGCTTGTTATTAGCAGATGTCAGGCGGCGACGTCCTTTGCGGTGCTTGTCAATATGAGCCACCTTATAGCGTCCAAGATTAAAACGCATACGCAAGAAGTCAGATCGCAATACGTTATGCAGGTCGGCGACAGCCGTAAACTGCTTTGCCGTAAGTCGGCGATAAAGGGCATTCAGTCCCTTGACACCCCGATACTCCCGCTTTAGGTCTGCCTCCATGAATCCCACGTTCGGTGCCAGGTTCTCGAAGAAAGGACGTGCGAAACCCCGGCTCAATACCGTAATCCTCACGTCAGGATACTGATGAGCAAGAGAATAGACTACCGGTACTGCCATGGCGACATCACCTAAAGCAGAGAAGCGGATAATCAGTATGTGCTCTTTCTTCACTATTTATTATTGTATAATACAGGATTCGTGGCAGGGTCGTTATACATCTTCATCTGACGGTATACTTTCATATATTTACGTCCTGCCTCTATGTCCTCCAATAATTGATCGATAGAAGTACTCAGATCCACCTGTTGCTCTTTCAGCACGGCAAGTTTCGCCTGACATTTCTGGATATGCTCAAGGGTGGTGTCCTGACGGTCCACCTGCTCTTGCATGTGCCATATCTTCAAAGCGAGAATTGACAGACGGTCCACAGCCCATGCCGGACTCTCGGTATTCAATTTTGCGTCTGGCAGGGGCTTCACGTCTTGGTATAATTTGCGGAAATAGGTATCTATCTCTTCCACTAAGTCAGTACGGTCTTGGTTACTATGGTCGATACGTCGTTTCAGGGACAACGCATCCTCAGGATTGATGTGGGGATCACGGATGATGTCCTCCAGGTGCCACTGTACGGTGTCTATCCAGCACTTCAGATAGAGGTCATACTCAATACTTTCCCGTTCATAGGGATTAGAGATGGGAGTGTCCACATGGTCTTTCAGGTGATAGTCTCGTATCGCCTGAAAGAAGATTTTATTCGCGTTTTCTGTAAATGACATTTGTAATATTAATATGTAATGGGTGCAAAGATACGAAAAATAGTTTATAGTTCATAGTCTATAGTCCATAATTTAAAATAATTTTATAACTTTGCCATCAAAGGATGGCGAAGTTACTAGCACTTGGAAATGAAAAGAAAAACAAGTTTCCTTTTGCATTTCTCTCGTTTTTCGTAACTTTGCAGTCGATATGAAGATAATAGTAGACGATAAGATACCTTTCATCCAAGAGCATTTGCGCCTTCTTGCCGATGAGGTGGTAGCGCTGAATGGTGCCTCTATCGGTGCTGCTGATGTCAGAGACGCTGATGCCCTGATAGTCCGTACACGTACCCGTTGTGATGAGGCTTTGTTAAAAGGCAGTAAAGTACAATTTATCGCCACCGCCACCATCGGTTTCGACCATATTGACACAGACTATCTGGAACGTGCAGGTATTGCGTGGACGAGTTGCCCTGGGTGTAATGCCGCATCTGTGGCACAGTATGTGGAGTCATCACTATTACTTCTGCAACAGGAAAAAGAACTCTCCTTCCATGACACCACCATTGGTATTGTAGGATGCGGACATGTCGGCTCCAAAGTCAGGGATGTCGCTGAGCGGTTAGGGATGCGTGTCCTGATATGCGATCCTCTTTTAGGGGATCCTGATTTCGTCCCTTTATCCGTGATAGAACATGATGCTGATATCATCACCTTCCATGTACCATTGACCCGTGAGGGGACTCATGCCACATGGCACATGGCGGATGAGGCATTCTTCCAGCGATTACGGAAGACTCCCTATATTATAAATACGAGCAGGGGGGGAGTCGTCGACAATACAGCCCTGCTCACTGCCATCCAGCAAGGCAGGGTACGTGATGCCATTATTGACGTATGGGAAGGAGAACCTCACCTCAATGTGGAGTTGCTTCGTCGTGTATTTATCGGGACCCCTCATATTGCCGGCTATTCCGCGGATGGTAAAACGAATGCGGACAATATGGTGATAGACGCCCTATGTCGTCATTTTGGTTTACCGCACCCTGACAAGGTACTACCCCCTAAGTTGCCAGCGTCCTTCCATTATACAGGTAGTCCCCTTGAACTGTATAATCCTATGAGGGATAGTGACGCATTGAAAACAAACCCGAAGAGATTTGAGGATTTACGCAATCATTATCCTCTCAGAAGAGAGTATTTTGATGTGTAGAGTTGTCAAATAAGACCAATAAAGGTACCAATTCTTGCACAACATGGGGTGGTTTGTGCAAAAATAAATGCTTTTTTACTAAATTTATTTGCGTAACTCAATAAAAATTCGTTACTTTGCACCCGCTAAGCCACATTTTGTGGTCGCACACATCTAAATAGGAATCATTTTATTAACATTTTAAAGTAAAAGATTATGTCAGAAATTGAAAGCAAAGTAAAGGCTATTATCGTAGACAAACTTGGTGTTGACGAAGCAGAAGTAAAGCCAGAGGCAAGTTTCACTAACGACCTTGGTGCAGATTCACTGGACACCGTTGAACTCATCATGGAGTTCGAGAAGGAGTTCGGAATTTCTATTCCCGACGACAAGGCTGAGAAAATCGGTACCGTTGGTGATGCTATCGCATACATTGAGGAGAACGCAAAATAATATTTGTAAGAATTGAAGAATTGAAGGTTTGAAAAATTGAAGTTCTGGCTTCATGCTATTTTTCTTCAATTCTTCAATCCTTCATTTTTTATTTATTAGAACATGGAATTAAAAAGAGTAGTAGTAACCGGACTGGGTGCCGTTACACCACTTGGCAACAATCCTGAGGAGACTTGGGAGAATATGCTGGCTGGTAAGAGTGGCGCAGCCCCCATTACCCTTTTCGATGCTTCTAAGTTCAAGACGCAGTTTGCCTGTGAGGTCAAGAACTTGAATGTGAACGATTATATCGACCGCAAGGAAGCCCGCAAGATGGACCGTTATACCCAACTTGCTATCATTGCCGCCAAGCAGGCAGTAGAGGATAGTGCCATGGACCTGGAGTCAGAGAACAAAGACCGTATTGGTGTTGTCTTTGGTGTCGGTATTGGCGGTATTAAGACTTTTGAGGAAGAAGTGACTTACTATGGTTCTCATCGTGAGGATGGACCAAAGTTCAACCCCTTCTTCATTCCTAAGATGATCGCTGACATCGCAGCAGGTCAGATCTCTATTATGTATGGCTTCCATGGTCCTAACTACATTACCGCTTCCGCTTGTGCTTCTTCATCCAACGCATTGGCAGACGCTTTCAACCTGATTCGTCTGGGTAAGGCTAACGTCATTGTCGCTGGTGGTGCTGAGGCTGCTATCTGCGAGACGGGTGTAGGTGGTTTCAATGCAATGCATGCCCTGTCAACCCGTAATGACGAGCCAGAGAAGGCAAGCCGTCCATTCAGTGCCAGCCGTGACGGTTTCATCATGGGTGAGGGTGCCGGTTGCTTGATTCTTGAGGAACTGGAGCATGCCAAGGCTCGTGGTGCGAAGATTTATGGTGAGATGGTAGGTGCAGGTATGAGTGCTGATGCCCATCACATCACCGCTTCCCATCCAGAGGGACTGGGTGCTAAACTTGTGATGCAGAACGCTTTGGAGGATGCTGGTATGAAACCAGAGGATATTGACTATATCAATGTTCACGGTACTTCTACCCACGTAGGTGATATCTCTGAGGCGAAGGCCATCAAGGAGGTCTTTGGTGACGCAGCCTATCAGTTGAACATCTCTTCTACCAAGTCCATGACCGGTCACCTACTGGGTGCCGCTGGTGCGGTAGAGGCGATGGCAACACTGCTTGCCGTTAAGAACGACATCGTTCCTCCAACGATAAACCATGAGGAGGATGACAAAGACGAGGAGATCGACTATAACTTGAATTTCACCTTTAATAAGGCACAGAAGCGCGAGGTTCGCGCAGGACTCTCCAACACCTTCGGTTTTGGTGGTCACAATGCCTGTGTAGTATTCAAGAAGTATGCTGAATAACTCTAATTTCTTAGATAAAATAAGGCTCCCTTTCCGCAAGGAGAAGGAGCTTTATTCTTCTTTATATCAGGTTCTTGGATTCTATCCCCGTAACATCGACCTCTACAAGCAGGCGCTGATGCATAAAAGTGTCAAGAAACGTAACGAAAAGGGTCGTCCTTTGAACAACGAGCGACTGGAGTTCCTGGGGGATGCTATCCTGGATGCCGTAGTGGGTGATATCGTATTCCGCCATTTTGAGGGTAAGCGTGAGGGCTTCCTGACGAATGCCCGTTCTAAACTCGTACAGCGTGAGACATTGGGAAAACTCGCCAAGGAGATGGGTATTACTGACATGATTGTCCGCAACAGTCAGGCTACATCGCACAACAGTTATCTGGGTGGCAATGCCTTCGAGGCATTAGTCGGTGCGATCTATCTTGACCGCGGATATTGTGCCTGTATGAAGTTCATGGAGAAGCGCATCCTTAAACAGTTGATCAATATTGACAAGGTTGCTTATAAGGAAGTCAACTTCAAGTCAAAACTCTTGGAGTGGAGCCAGAAAAACCGTGTCAACCTTGAGTTCCGGCAGTTAGAGCAGTCTGTGGACGAGCATAACAGTCCCGTCTTCGTCTACCAGATATTCTTGGAAGGTGTGGAAGGCTGTTCTGGCAAGGGATATTCGAAGAAAGAGAGTCAGCAGCATGCCTGTAAGGAGACACTCCAGCGTCTTCGTCGTGAGCCCCAGTTCATTGATGCTATTTTCTCGGCAAAGACTAACCGTACCAAGATGGAGGAGGAGCCAGTCAGTGTTCCAGAGGATTTTGAGTCAAAGCCGATAGAGGAGCAGCCAGTAGCAGATGTCCCTGCACCTGCAGCGTTATTGGCAGATGAGTTCTCCCTTGACGACATCACTGCGAATCCACGGGAGAAGACCCGTGAGGAGATTATTGCAGAGGCAGAGGCAGCCGCTTTTGCCAAGGCATAATAAAGGAAAGGTTCTAAGATGAGTATAACAAGTTTAGTTAGATATATTTTCGAGCCTCGTATGAGGGCATTGGAGAAACATCAGACCCAAGGCGAGTTGTTGCAGCGCAGGGTATTGAGCCATCTCTTGCAATCGGCAAAGGACACGGAATACGGACGTAAGTTCGCGTTCTCTGCTATGAAAGGGTATGATGACTTTATCAATCATTGTCCTGTGAATACTTATGAGGAACTGAAAGAGCAGATTGACCGTATGCGTCATGGAGAGCAGAATGTGCTCTGGAAAGGGCGTGTGCAATGGTATGCCAAATCGTCTGGTACGACCAATGATAAGTCGAAGTTTATCCCTGTCAGTCCTGAGGGCTTGCAGAAAATCCATTATGCAGGAGGATTCGACTCGGTAGCACTCTATCTGAGGAATAACCCCAAGTCACGCCTGTTTGATGGTCGTGCCCTGATACTCGGTGGGAGTCATGCTCCTAACTATAACCTGCCAGGTTCACTGGTGGGCGACCTTAGTGCTATTCTGATAGAGAATATCAATCCGCTTGCCAATCTTGTACGAGTACCCAAGAAAGAGACGGCTTTGTTACAGGACTTTGAGATTAAGCGTGAGCGTATTGCCCGTGAGGCGATGAACAAGAACGTGACGAATATCTCTGGTGTTCCCTCATGGATGCTGTCAGTACTGAACTGTATGATGGAGATGACAGGAAAGACCCACCTGGAGGAGGTATGGCCTCATCTGGAGGTGTTCTTTCATGGTGGTGTCGCTTTTACTCCCTATCGCAAACAATATGAGCAACTGATTACCTCTCCCAATATGCATTATATGGAGACGTATAATGCCTCGGAGGGTTTCTTCGGGTTGCAGGACGACCCTGCCGACAAGTCAATGCTGTTGATGCTCGACTATGGAGTATTCTATGAGTTTGAGGAGATTTCTAGTAATTTTAGTAGTTCTAGTGAGTCTAGTAACACTAGTAATTCTAGGATTGTCCCCCTTTGGGGAGTGGAGAAAGACAAGAACTATGCCATGCTGATATCCACCTCCTGTGGACTTTGGCGTTACAAGATAGGTGATACTATCCGCTTCACATCCACCAATCCTTATAAGTTTGTCATCACGGGACGTACGAAGAGTTTCATCAATGCCTTTGGCGAAGAACTGATCGTGGATAATGCGGAGCAGGGACTTGCCTTCGCGTGTCAGCAGACAGGGGCAGAGGTGTTGGAATATACGGCGGCACCAGTTTTCATGGATGCCAATGCGAAATGCCGTCACCAATGGCTTATTGAGTTCTCAAAACCACCACAGGACCTACAGCAGTTCGCTCATCTGCTCGACCAGAGGTTACAGGAGGTGAACAGTGACTATGAGGCTAAGCGTTATAAGAATATCACGCTACAGCCTTTGGAGTTGATAGAGGCACGGACAGGACTGTTTAACGACTGGTTGAAGTTACGGGGCAAGTTGGGAGGACAGCATAAGGTACCCCGACTCAGTAACTCACGTGAGCATATAGACCAATTACTGAAACTGAACACATGAAGAAACTCCTCTACATAGTATGCTTGGTATGCGCCATCGTCAGTTGTGCCCGTATGGGACAGCCTGACGGCGGATGGTATGATGATGACCCGCCACGCATCATAGGTTCTACGCCGGCAGATGGAGCGACAGGAGTGACCACGAAGAAAATCACCATCCAGTTTGATGAGTATATCAAAATGACCAATGCCACGGAGAAGGTCATCGTGTCACCTCCTCAGTTGGAGATGCCAGAGATCAAGGAGGCAGGAAAGAAAATTGTGGTGGAGTTGAAGGACTCGCTGAAGCCGAATACGACCTATACGATAGACTTCAGTGATGCCATTACTGATAATAACGAGGGTAATCCTTTGGGTAACTATACCTTCACGTTCTCCACAGGAGAGCAGATAGACACTTTTGAAGTCGCTGGTAATGTGTTGGATGCCTCTAACTTAGAGCCAGTGAAGGGAATACAGGTAGGACTGTATGACGACCTGAGTGATAGTGCTTTCAAGACCAAGCCGCTGTTGCGTGTGTCACGTACTGACGGACGAGGACGTTTTGTTATTAAGGGCGTAGCCCCTGGCGAGTATCGTGTTTATGCCTTACAGGATGCTGATGGTAACTATGTGTTCAACCAGAAGAGTGAGATGATTGCTTTTTCCCACCAGACCTATCGGCCCTCGTCAAAGCCTGATATCCGACAGGACACCATCTGGAAGGACACCCTGCATATTGACAATATCATCCAGGTACCCTATATTCATTATTACCCAGACGATATCGTATTGCTTGCCTTTCAGGAGGTACAGACGGACCGTTACTTATTGAAACAGCCAGAGCGTACCGAGCCGAACCGCTTCACCCTCTACTTCAGTTATGGTAATCCTGAACTCCCTGTTATCAGAGGTCTGAATTTTGACGAGCAGGATGCCTTTCTATTAGAGGCAAGTGCGAAGAAGGACACACTGACTTATTGGTTGCGTGACACGATGCTCGTCAATCAGGACACGTTGCAGATGGAGTTAAGTTATCTGATGACAGACTCCGCAGGACTGCTCTATACTCAGGTGGACACCGTTGACGTACTCGCCAAGACGAGTTATGAGAAACGCATGAAGGAGCGCAAGAAGACCATTGAAGAGTGGGAGAAGAAACAAGAGAAGTTAAAGAAACGTGGGGAGGATTATGATAGTATCATGCCACCGGAGCCTCTGAAAGTAAAGTACAACGTGAAGCAACAGATGGATCCCGACTATCTCGCTACTTTTGAGATGCCTACTCCTTTGGCAAGGTGTGACACCTCGGCAATCCATCTCTATACGAAGATAGACACACTATGGTATAACACCCCTTATGAGTTCCGACGGAAAGATTCCACCTTACGAACCTATGAGTTTATCGCCGAGTGGCAACCAGATACGGAATATAGTCTGGAAATCGACTCTGCCGCTTTCGTGGATATCTATGGTTTTGCCTCTGTGGCTTATAAACAAGGTATCAAGGTGCGCTCGATGGATGACTATGCTACCCTGTTGATGCAACTGAATGGTATTAATGACACGACAGTTATCGTAGAGTTGTTAGATAAGGGCGACAAGGCTATCAAACAAGTACGTGTGCAGGGTGGCAATGCCGAGTTCTTCTATCTGACTCCAGGTTCCTATTACCTCCGTGCTTTCGTTGACAGGAACGGGAACGGGAAGTGGGACACAGGTTGTTACGATGACGACTTGCAGGCAGAGGAGGTATATTACTATCCTCAGGCAATAGAGTGTAAGGCGAAGTTTGATGTCACCCTTCCTTGGAACCTGAAAGGTACGCCGCTCCCCCGTCAGAAGCCGGGAGTCATCACGAAACAGAAACCTGACAAGGAACAGCAGAAACTCCGTAACCGTAATGCGGAGCGTGCCCGTCAGTTGGGTATAGAATATGTTAAGAAAGAAACCGTTAAATAGAAAAGAATGATGAAACGACTGTTATTGATAATCATCGCATCATGTGGTATGATGGCTGCTCATGCACAGTGTGGCATCGAGAACACAGCATTTAAGTCAGGAGAGTTCCTGTCTTATGACCTCTATTTCAATTGGAAGTTCGTATGGATGAAGGTGGGTACTGCCTCTATGTCTACTGTCCAGTCGACACGCAACGGCAAACCTGCATACCGCAGTAGTCTGATAACCCGTGGTAATAGCAAACTCGACAACTATTTCGTGATGCGTGACACCCTGTTGTGCTACACGAACATGGATTTGTCGCCTCTCTATTTCCGCAAGGGTGCCCGTGAGGGAAAGCGCTATTATGTGGATGAGTTATGGTACACTTATCCGAATAATAACTGCCACCTCCGTATGCATCGTATCGACCATGACGGGGAGGTGCATTGGAAGGATGCGGAGTACAAGGACTGCATCTATGATATGATGAGCATCTTCCTGCGTGCCCGTAATTTCGATGCCTCTAAGTTAAAGGTGGGCGAGAATATCCCCATGCCTATCAGTGATGCCCGCAACCTGTCAAATTCCTGGTTGAAATACACGGGTAAGACAACCTTGAAGATGAAGAACAGTTCTACCAAATATCGTTGTCTCACCTTCTCCTTTATCGAGCGTGAGGATGGTAAGAACCATGAGTTGATCCGTTTCTTCGTCACAGATGATGCGAACCACCTGCCTGTACGTCTTGACCTCTTCCTCTCTTTCGGATCGGCAAAATGTTATCTCACAGGCTTTAAGGGCTTGCGTAATGAAATGACATCAAAGGTGCAATAGACTAATCGGGAGCCTGTGCGTTGACACATTGCAGGTTACGTGCCAACTGCTCCGTAGAACTGGCTCCCACAAGGACGGAAGTCACCCCTTTCTGTTTTAAGATCCAGGCGAGTGCCATCTCTGCGAGGCTCTCGCCTTTCTTTTGTGCCTCCTCGTTCCATTGGCGTAGTTGCTGTAACAGTTCCGGGGTCAGCATCTCCTCTTTGAGGAACGTGCCCTTCGCCATACGGGAGTCTTGTGGGATACCGTTCAGGTAACGGTCTGTCAGCATACCTTGCGCAAGGGGTGAGAAAGCGATGAAACCGACTCCTGACTCATGACATAGTTGCAGGATACCCTCGTCGATAGGTGCCTGGTGCAGCATGTTCAGTTTGCCTTGGTAGATCAGCAGGGGCGTGTCATGCTGCTTCAGATACTCGATACCGAAGCGAAGGGGCTCCAAAGGCCAGTTGGAGATACCCACATAGAGTGCCTTGCCCGCCCGTACGACATCCACCAGTGCCTGCAGGGTCTCCTCCAAAGGCGTATGGGGGTCGTAGCGATGACTATAGAACAGGTCGACATAATCTAAGTGCATGCGCTTCAGACTCTGGTCTAACGACGATATCAGGTATTTACGGGAGCCCCAGTCTCCATAAGGACCGTCCCACATCCCATAGCCTGCCTTGGTGGAGATAAAGAGTTCGTCACGATAGGGTCGGAAATCGTCGTCCATCACATGTCCGAACGTTTCCTCTGCCGAGCCTGGAGCAGGTCCGTAGTTATTAGCGAGGTCGATATGGGTCACACCATGGTCGAAGGCATAGCGAAGGATGGCACGACTGCGCTCATAGGGATCCACACTCCCGAAGTTATGCCACATACCTAATGACACCTTAGGTAATAACACACCCGAGCGTCCGCAACGCTCATACTGCATCCCGTTCTCATAACGACTTGCGTCGGCTAAATATTTCTCCATCTTCTTATAGTTTTTGGTTCCTGGGTACAAAGGTACGATTAAGTGAGCAAAATGCCAAATTTATTTGAGCATTTTCGAACGTGAGTACCTTCGACCGAAGGTCAAAGAACGATTAAGTGAGCAAAATGCCAAATTTATTTGAGCATTTTCGAACGTGAGTACGACATGAGTCATAGATACGAAAATAATTCCTAATTTCTAATTTCTAATTCCTAATTTATTCGTATCTTTGTCGTCATGAAAGTGTCGGAACTCTTTGAGCGTTGTGTGGAGATCGTACAGGCTGAGCCGTCTGTGGCTGTGCTGCGCTATATGCATGAGACGCTGGTGCTGGCTTGCGCGGAGGCTCTGAGGGGCAGCGGTCAGGGGTTCGGTAACTTGATGGCACAGACGGATTATCTGTGCAAACAGGCAGGTATCGGGGTTGCCGACCGTATCGCCATCCAGACGATGCGCCGACACTCCAACAGGAAAGACGGGGTGCTGACCCGTCAGGACCTCCGTTACGATGTTCGTGCCCTTGCCCTCTTTATCTCCGCCGTCTTCAACGAGGATATTCCCCATGAACTGGTGACTCGTATTCCCACCAACGGACGTCCCACCAATCTCGCTTTGCATATCAACCAACGGTATATCCGTTGTGTGGTGTCGTACTGGGACGAGAAATATATCTATGCGACGACAGACGATGGCAGTGTGTGTATCCAGACAGACGATGAGACACTACGCCCACTATTGACAGAGGGGATGCAACTCAATCTGCTTGACTGTCATCGGGAGGGACAGACCGTCCTGCCTAAACTCATCGTGGTGGAGCCTGACTTCCTGATGGATATCTCCTCGTTGGCGGCTTGTTTTATGAATAACGGACATTCGCCTCTATCTTATACACTGCGTCGACTGATCCCTTCGGCAAACACACAGCCCATCCTCTTGGGTAACTTCGCAGGGGCTGCCTTGGATGATATCATCAACCAGACGAATTATCATCCGTATGACACCATCCGTAACTCCTTCCGTGAGCAGGCACTCCAGTTCTGTACCTGTACGGAGTTCAATCCCCAGCAATTCAAGGAGGATGCCCTCCGGCAAGTGGAGAATATCAAGGAGGCGGTGAAGAGCCTCACCCCCAACCCCTCTCCTTCTGAGAGGGGAGTTCTGGAGTTGCTTGAACCGTCCTTTGTCTGTGAGCACTTAGGACTACAGGGACGTGTCGACCTGATGACGAGTGACAAGCACTTGCTGGTGGAGCAGAAGTCGGGGAAGAACTGGAACTTGGAGCATTCGGCAGGACTCTCTACCCAGGCATCGCATCTCTATGCGGAATCCCATTATGTGCAGTTGTTGCTGTACTATGGCATCCTGCGCTATAACTTCCACCTGTCTGCCGATAAGGTGGACATCCGACTGCTCTATTCCCGTTATCCGGCAAAACAGGGATTATTAGTAGTCAACTACTACCAACAACTGTTCCATGAGGCTATCCGTCTGCGCAACCAGATCGTGGCACAGGAGATACAGGTGGCAAAGAAGGGATTCAACCAGATACTGCCCCAGTTGAATATTGACTCGCTGAAAGGTCTCTCTGAGACAGCCCAGAACTACATAGAGCGCATGATGACCTTCGTCTACCGTGAGCAACTTGCCCAGAAGGTGGGAACACAGGAAGGACAGGGTAGGGCTGTGGCTAACCTATGGAACATGCCGTTAACAGAAAAGCGTGACTCAGGTTGCATCTTCTATGGGCTTCGTATGTTGCACAAAGAACAGTCGTCCGATTATAGCGGCTATGACCGTCTGACGCTCTCGATACCAGACATGGGGGATGACTTCCTTCCTAATTTCCGTCGCAATGATATGGTGTGTCTCTATGCCTATGATGACGAGCCTTCCATCTGTCATGCTATATTATATAAAGGTGTGATAGAGCGACTGACAGACCATGAGGTGGTGGTGCGTCTGAATGACGGACAACAGAACCCGGAGGTCTTCGAGGACGCCACATACGCTATCGAGCCGACCTTTACGGATATGGGGACGACATCCGCTATCCGTTCGCTCCATGCACTCTGTACTGCCGAGCCAGAGCGTCGAGACCTGCTGTTGGGAGAAAGAGAACCGCGACGTGACGAGACACTCCAACTGTCCCGCTCCTATCATCCTCACTATGATGATATCCTGCTCAAGGCAAAACAGGCTCGTGACTATTTCCTCCTGCAGGGTCCTCCAGGTACGGGCAAGACATCTATGGCACTGAGATTCTTGGTAGAGGAGGAGTGCCTCACCCCCATCCCCTCTCCTTCAGAGAGGGGAGAAACAGAGAGGTTTCAGTATGCAAATCCAGATATATATTCTATATTAAAAGAGAATGCGAGAAAAAACAGAAAAGAGCCAACGGATGCGGAGAATCTTTTGTGGCAGATTCTGCGTAACAATGGTATTGGTTTCAAATTCCGCAGACAACATGCAATAGGTGACTATATAGTTGATTTTATAAGTATTGAACATCTGTTGATTATTGAAATTGATGGTAAGTACCATGAAGATGAGAAGCAGCAGGAGAAAGACAGGATACGCTCAGAATTATTACAAAATAAGGGATATAAGATCCTTCGGTTTACGAACGAAGAGGTGATAAATAATACACCCAATGTCCTCAGAACAATCCTCTCAGCAACTCCCTCTCTGAAGGAGAGGGCGGGGGGTGAGGCTCTACTCCTCTCCTACACCAATCGTGCTGTGGACGAGATCTGCGGAATGTTGGAGGAGGCAGGTATTGACTATCTGCGGTTGGGGAGTGACACCTCCTGTGACCCTCGTTTTGCCAAGCATCTGCTGGATAGTGTCGTAGGGGAGCATTCCCGTATGGACGCTATTCGCCAACATATCATCGATACCAAGGTCATCGTCAGCACGACATCCACCATGCAGTCACGACCCTATCTCTTCCAACTGAAACATTTCTCCCTTTGTATTGTCGATGAGGCTTCGCAGATCTTAGAGCCGAACGTGATAGGACTGCTTGCCTCCCCACAGGTCGATAAGTTTATCCTTATTGGCGACCATAAGCAACTGCCTGCAGTGGTGCAACAGCCTGATGATATCCCAGACCTCTCGCCCTGTCGCTTGTCACTCTTCGAGCGTCTGCTGCGTGTCGAGCAGAAAGCAGGGCGTACCGCCTTCACGGCGATTCTTCGGCGACAAGGGCGCATGCACCCCGACATCGCTGCCTTTCCCAACGAGATGTTCTATGCTGAGGAGCAACTGCAACCAGTACCCTTACCCCACCAAGAGGAAGGACAACTGGACTACCCCCAGCCCTCCCAGGACCAAGTAGACGATCTGCTGAAACAGCATCGTGTGATCTTTTTCCCTAGTGATTCTAGTATATCTAGTTCTCCTAGGAATACTAGTTCCCCTAGTCCCATCTCCCCCTCCGACAAGGTCAATCCCTCTGAGGCGCATATCGTCGCCGACCTCCTGCGCCGCATCTATCGGCAGTATGGCGCCGACCGCTTCGACACAGCACGGACGGTGGGTGTCATCGTACCCTATCGCAACCAGATAGCGATGATCCGCCGGGAGATAGAACAGTTGGACATCCCGGCGTTGTTGGATGTCTCCATCGATACCGTTGAGCGTTACCAGGGTAGTCAGCGTGATGTCATCATCTATAGTTT
>DEJF01000004.1:0-6695 GCA_002353225.1 Prevotella sp. UBA2755
TCTGCGCTGACGGGTCTCCCCGAAAGCTGATGCAAAGGTACGACATTTTTCCGAACCTCCAAAACTTTTCACAAACTTTTTTGATAAAAAGATAAAAGTTTTCGCTTTCCATGACAAAAAGCGAAAACCTTATACCTTATTTATATATATAAGTAGATTCAAATTACTCAAAGATTTCCTCTACGCTTTCATCAGGAACATCCTCTAAACCAGACTCATCATATTGACAAGGGTTATAGCCTGTCGGCAGATCGAAGACAGCCTCACTATTATAGCCCAAACGCTTGTCAGCATAGACACGCTTCATATAATAAGCCCAAACAGGAAGCGCACCTGCGGCACCTTGTCCCATACTAGTCATCGTAAAGTGAATGTCACGATCCTCACCACCAACCCAGCAACCACTTACTAAAGTTGGCGTGATGCCCATAAACCAAGCGTCACTATTATTATTAGTCGTACCCGTTTTACCAGCAATAGCCCCAGGGATATTATATTTATATCGCAGACGTCCAGCCGTACCGCCATCCACTACCGCTTTCAACATATACAGCATTTTATGTGCGCTCTCCTCACTGATAACCTCATTCATACGAGGTTGGAAGTCAGCAATAGTATTTCCTTCGTTATCCGTAATTCTCGTTACAAACATAGGAGACGTACGTATGCCATGATTAACGAAAGCCGTATATGCACTAACCATCTCCCCTACCGTGATGTCACAAGGTCCTAGACAAAGTGCCATAGAAGGATGAATCTCCGGGTTGTTAATACCATACTCACGCAGCAAGGTTACAAAAGCCGATGGATTGAGTTTGCTCATCAAATATGCAGATATCCAGTTGTTAGACTGTTGGAGTCCCCACTTCAACGTCACCATCTCTCCATAGTGGGCACGACTACCATTACGAGGAGTCCATGCACGACCACCGACGATATATGTTTCCTGTACATTAGGAGCGACATCACAAGGCGAAAAGCCATTCTCCATGGCAAGAGAATAGAGGAACGGTTTAATAGTAGAACCCACCTGACGGCGTCCTTCCATACACATGTCGTAGGCAAAATGCATAAAGTCGAGTCCTCCCACATACGCCTTCACATGACCGTTTTGCGGACACATGCTCATGAATCCACAACGTAAGAATGACTTATAATACCTGATAGAGTCAAGCGGAGTCATAATAGTATCCTTCTCACCACGATAGGTGAATACCGACATTTCGGTTTTGGTATTAAACGAGCGTTTGATCTCCTCCTCTGAAGCTCCAGACTCCTTCAGTACTCTGTAACGCTCACACTGACGGACAGAGCGCATCAGGATCTTATTCACCTGTTCGGCTGACAAGTTACCAGAATAGGGAGCGCTCTTAC
Source organism: Prevotella sp. UBA2755 (assembly GCA_002353225.1). GTDB lineage: Bacteria > Bacteroidota > Bacteroidia > Bacteroidales > Bacteroidaceae > Prevotella. Next base: position 1,375 of record DEJF01000004.1, read on the forward strand.
GGCCACGGTTCTCCTTGTCGAAGGCAGGCTGCAAGTATTTCACGATATGCTCACGGGCTGCCTGCTCAGCATATTCCTGCATACGTGAGTCAATCGTAGTGTACACCTTCAGACCATCAGTATACACATTATAGTAATCACCATTTCGCTTACGGTTTTTGTTACACCATCCATAGAGCGGATCCGTCTCCCAGTTGATAGAGTCTTGATGATATTTCACCATATTCCATGAGGGATAGTCCTTGCGTTCCGGTTTTTTCGCCATCATGTAACGGCGCAGGAAATCACGGAAATAGACAGCAACACCGTCCTTATGGTCAGAGACATGGAAATTCAGTTTCAAGGGCTCAGCGGAATATTTCTGGAAATCGGCCTCAGAGAGATAACCTGCCTTCACCATCTGTCCTAACACAACATTACGGCGCTCCTGGCTTCTCTCCCGATAACGTACTGGATTGAAGTATGACGGGTTTTTACACAAGCCGATAAGTGTTGCCGCCTCATTGACGGTCAAGTCCTTCGGTTCTTTACCGAAATACGTATTGGAAGCCGTTTTGATACCTACCGCATTATGAAGGAAATCGAAATAGTTGAGGTACATCGCGATAATCTCGTCCTTCGTATAGTTGCGCTCCAACTGCACTGCAATCACCCACTCGATCGGTTTCTGGAGTAGTCGCTCCATCACGCTATGTGCCGTACCAGAGTATAGTTGTTTTGCCAGTTGTTGAGTAATGGTAGAACCGCCACCTGCACTCTTCTGTCGAAGAAGACCACGCTTGACAATAGCACGTCCCAAAGCGATGAAGTCTATGCCTGAATGGTCATAGAAACGGACATCCTCTGTTGCCACCAATGCCTGTACTAATGCTGGCGATAATTGTGAGTAGTCTACCAATACACGATTCTCACGGTTATAGTTCCAAGTACCCATAATCTTACCATCTGAACTATAAACCTGGGTCGCATATCTGTTGATAGGGTTCTGCAACTCCTCAACAGGTGGCATATACCCTATCCAACCATTATTAATAGCCCAAAAGGAGAAAGCCGCAGTCAGCACCGTAGCCCCCAGAAGAGCCCACAAAACATATACTATTCCTTTCTTCATTGTCTGTGCCATGATATAATTGGCGATGCAAATATACTGCTTTTTATTGACACAAGGAAATTTTTGTCGTATTTTCAACCAAAACGCCTAAAACCTAAAAATCTGTTAACAATCTTCATCTTTATCGAAGTTTTGAAGAATTATTTCTACTAACTCGAAATAATTATCTATTTCTTTTCTTTGTTTCTGGGATTCTTCCTACTTTTGCACCGTCCAAATGAACAATAAACTAGAATAAAATAAGGTATTAAGATGAAAAGATTCTTTCTAACAATGTCCCTTTTCCTTCTGACTATCGCACTGTTCGGACAGAAGAAATGGACATTACAAGAATGCATCGATTATGCGATGCAGAACAACATCACCCTTCAACAGGCAAGACTGATGAAAAAGACGGCTACTGAGACGAGGAAGCAGTCACAAGCGGCACTCTTGCCTTCACTCAATGCCTCTACCAACCAGACTGTGGGTTACCGCCCGTGGTTGGAGACTGGTACGACCACTGTCTCGAACGGTACTGTGAATACTAAAGTCAATAAGACCTATTATAATGGCACGTATGGCATCAATGCCTCATGGACCGTATGGAATGGTAACCAGAACCGTAACCAGTTGAAACTCGACAAGGTTGCTGAGGAGCAAGCCGATCTGGATATCGCAGAGACCGCCAACTCCATCCAAGAGCGTATCGCCCAACTCTACATCCAGATTCTCTACCTCAACGAGGCTATCCATGTCAACGAGGAAACTTTGGAGACCAGTAAGAAGAACGAGGAACGGGGTAAGGAGATGGTGGAAGTCGGCAAGATGTCGAAGGCTGACCTTGCCCAGTTAACAGCCCAACGCGCTACAGACGAGTATAACCTTGTGGAGGCAAAGAGCAACCTTGCCGATTATAAGTTAGAACTCAAGCAACTGCTGGAAATCACTGGCGGACAAGATTTCGACATTATGACTCCTGAAGCCTCCGACGAACAGGCACTCACAGACATCCCGTCATTAGGCAGTGTCTATGAGAAGGCACTGACGTTACGTCCAGAGATCCAGAATGCCAAACTCGATTTACAGTCGAGCGACCTGCAGATGAAGATTGCCAAGGCTGGACATCTCCCTACTGTCAGTCTGTCAGGAGGTGTGGGGACAAGTACCTCATCGATGAGTTCTAATGAATGGGGCAACCAGATGAAGACCAATTTCGACGCCTCCATCGGTGCCTCCCTCAGTATACCCATCTTTGACAACCGCAGGACAAAGACTGCCATCAATAAGGCACAGATACAACGGGAGCAGGCTTTGCTGGATATCCAGAACGAGCAAAAGCAACTTTACTCTACCATTGAAGGGTATTGGCTGGATGCCAATACCAACCAGCAGAAGTTCAAGGCAGCCCAGAGTTCTGTCGCCAGTGAGCAGGCAAGTTACGACCTGTTGTCGGAACAGTTCCATTTAGGATTGAAGAACATCATCGAACTGATGACGGGTAAGGATAAACTGCTCAAAGCACAACAGAACAGGTTGCAGAGCAAGTACATGACCATCTTGAATCAGCAACTGCTGCACTTCTACGAAGGGGAAACATTGAATATATAAAAAAGAAGATATATGAAGAACAAGAAAGTATGGATCGGCGTGGGTGTTGTCGCCCTCATCATCCTCGTTTTCTTCCTGCTGTCAGGAGGAAAGAAAGAAGAGAAAGTCTCGTTTGAGACAGCGAAAGTAGAGAAACTGAATATCCACACCAGTATCACGGCGACAGGTACTATCGAGCCTGTCACCTCCGTGACGGTTGGTACACAGGTCAGCGGTATCGTGTCGAAACTCTATGTCGACTACAACAGTGTGGTGAAGAAAGGACAGGTCATCGCCGAACTCGACAAGACCAACCTGACCAGTGAGTTGAACACGGCAAAGGCGAACCTTGCGTCAGCCCAAAGTACCCTGAATTACGAGCAGGCGAACTTCAACAGGTACCAGACTCTTTATGACAAGGGACTGGTGAGTGCCAACGATTATGAGAACGCTCGTCTCTCTTATGAGAAGGCACGTCAGACGGTGAACTCCTCCCGTGAGAGTGTGCATAAGGCACAGACCAACCTCGGCTATGCCACCATCACCTCCCCTATCGACGGAGTGGTATTGTCGAAATCGGTAGAGGAAGGACAGACCGTTGCCGCCTCCTTCAACACCCCTGAACTCTTCAAGATTGCCCAGGACCTGACGGATATGCGTGTGATTGCTGATATCGATGAGGCGGATATCGGCGGGGTGAAGGAAGGACAGCGTGTGACCTTCACGGTTGACGCCTTCCCAGACGACTCCTTCGAGGGACAAGTGACACAGGTACGCCAGCAGGCTACCACAGAGAGTAATGTGGTGACTTATGAGGTGGTGATCTCCGCTCCTAATAAAGACCTGAAACTCATGCCCGGACTGACGGCTAATGTCACCATCTTCACCTTAGAGTTGAACAATGCCCTTGCCGTTCCCTCCAAGGCATTACGCTTCACTCCCAATGAGGCTATCCTCGGCAAGGGAGAGCAGATCGCAGACTGTCAGGGTGACCATAAGTTATGGACGAAGGAAGGAAATACCTTTAAGGCTTATAAGGTGGAGACTGGCACCAGTAATGGTATACTGACAGAGATCAAGAGTGGCATCAAGGAAGGTACGGAGGTGCTTGTCGACTTCAACATCTCCGGCGGTGAAGCCACAGGTGGTGAACAGCAGGCAACCAATCCATTCATGCCACGTCCACGAAACAATAACAACAAGAACGGTAATAACCAAAAGAAGTAGGATATGGAAACTGCTAATGGCAAACAGACTACGGACAGCCGCAAAGTCGTCATCGAACTGCAGGACGTGAAGCGTTACTTCCAGGTGGGCAGTGAGACGGTGAAGGCGTTGCGGGGCGTCTCGTTCAAGATCTACGAGGGCGAGTTTGTCACCATCCAAGGCACCTCCGGCTCTGGTAAGTCGACCTTGCTGAACCAACTCGGTTGTCTGGACACCCCTACCAGTGGGGAATACTATCTCGATGGGGTCCCTGTCCGTACGATGTCGAAGACCCAGCGTGCCCATCTGCGTAATCAGAAGATCGGTTTTGTGTTCCAGAACTACAACCTGCTGGCGAAGACCACTGCCGTGGAGAATGTGGAGTTGCCGCTGATGTATAATAATAAGTATGATGCCAAACAGCGTCGTGCCGCCGCCATCAAGGCTTTGGAGGCGGTAGGACTGGGTGACCGCTTGGAGCATAAGTCCAACCAGATGTCGGGAGGACAGATGCAGCGTGTCGCTATTGCCCGTGCGTTGGTCAACGACCCTGCCGTGCTTCTTGCCGACGAGGCTACTGGTAACCTCGACACCCGTACCTCCTTTGAGATGCTGGTGCTCTTTCAGGAGTTATACCGTCAGGGGCACACCATCATCTTCGTGACCCATAACCCGGAGATTGCCGAATACAGCAGTCGTAACATCAACCTGCGTGACGGTAAGATCCGCGAGGACACCATCAATAAGAATATCAAGTCGGCAGCCGAGGCTCTTGCCGCCCTGCCTAAACCGCAAGACGATTAACAATGAACATACTAAATCTTTTCAAAGTCAGTTTCAAGGCAGTAGCCAATAACAAGATGCGCTCCTTCCTCTCCATGCTCGGTATCATTATCGGTGTGGCTGCCGTCATCATCATGATGGCGATAGGACAAGGCTCGAAGGAGAGTATCCGCCAGGAACTGTCGACGATGGGTACCAACCTGCTGACCATCCGCCCCGGGGCCGATATGCGTGGGGGTGTCCGTCAGGACCCGTCCAGTATGCAGACACTGAAACAAGCGGATTACGAGCGTATTATGCGTGAGAAGAAGTTTGTCACAAAGGTATCGCCTGAGGTGACGGCAAGCGGACAGGTCATCTATGGTAATAACAATACCAACACGTCGATGTATGGTGAGTCCACGGAGTACCTGGAGATCAAGCAATGGGAGATCGAGGATGGTGAGTGCTTTACTGACGAGGACATCAAGAAAGCCGCCAAGGTGGTCGTGGTGGGTAAGACCATCGTCACTGAGTTGTTTGGGGAGAATGTAGACCCCATCGGCAAGACCATCCGCTTCAAGTCTATCCCCATGCGTATCGTCGGCGTGTTGAAGTCGAAAGGGTATAACTCATGGGGCATGGATCAGGACAATGTGATGATAGCCCCCTA
>DEJF01000004.1:6745-9282 GCA_002353225.1 Prevotella sp. UBA2755
GTCACCGAAGAGTTGTCCGATGCCGCCATCGAGGAGTTGACCCAGATACTGCGTGACAACCATAAGATAAAAGGGGACGCTGACGATGACTTCACCATCCGCTCACAGGCGGAGATGATGGAGACGATGTCATCGACGATGGATACGGTGACACTGATTCTGGTAGTCGCCGCCGCCTTCTCACTGCTCGTTGCCGGTATCGGTATTATGAATATCATGCTGGTGTCCGTGACAGAGCGTACCAAGGAGATCGGACTGCGCATGGCAGTAGGTGCCACAGGACCGGTCATCTCCCTGCAGTTCCTGATAGAGTCCGTGCTTATCAGTGTCACTGGTGGACTATTAGGTATCTTTGTAGGCTGTTCGGCAAGTGCGGGACTGAGCACCTTTGGCATGCCCAGCAGTGTACCGGCATGGTCTATCTATGTGTCTTTCCTTGTCTGTGTCTTCATTGGCGTACTCTTCGGTTATATCCCTGCCCAGAAGGCTGCCAATATGGATCCTATAGAAGCCATCCGTCATGAATAAGAAAATTGAGATTGTATTGCATATCGCCGCATGGCTGGTGATGTTCCTGTCGCCCATGATTTTCATGAATCAGGGGCATGGGGTTACTCCTATGCAGTTCCTGACTATGTGTACGGTGCCCATCGCTTTTATGTTTGTGTTCTACATGAACTATCTGTGGCTGACACCTCATTATTTTGTGCCAGGTCGTCACCGTTACTATTTCATCATCAACTTCGTGGTGATTATCTCGTTAGGTATCGGACTGCATTTCTGGATGGATTATTCCCGTCAACTCTTCCATCCAGAACAGCATTACACCACCTCGTTGAACACCCTCGGCTTCATCCTGCGTGACATCTTCAACTTGATGATTTCCGCCACGATAGCCACCCTCATTAAACTTTCTTTCAAGTGGTATCGTGCCGACCGTATCCGACGTGATGAGGAGGCGGCACGCGTAGAGGCGGAACTGAACACACTGCGCTGGCAGATCAGTCCGCATTTCCTGCTGAACACTCTCAACAATATTTATGCCCTGACCGCCTTTGACACCCCCAAGGCGCAGGAGTCGATCCAGGAACTGTCTAAGATGCTGCGCCATATCCTCTATGACAACCAGCAGCCCACCGTTCCTATTTACGACGAGGTGGAGTTTATGGAGAACTATATCCGACTGATGCGCATCCGACTCCCCAAGGCTGTGGAGATTGATGCCCAGTTCTCTTTCCAGAACCCTCAACAGCAAGTGGCACCCATGCTCTTCATCTCGCTCGTCGAGAATGCCTTTAAGCATGGGGTCAGTCCCACCCAACCCAGTTTCATCCATTTGCAGATGACTGCGGATGACGACCAGATTGTCTTCGACATCACCAATTCTAATTATCCGAAGGACCAGCAGGACCGCAGTGGACATGGTGTCGGACTCTCTCAGGTACAACGTCGTCTTGACCTCACCTATCCAGAACAATATGTCTGGGAGAAGGGTGTCAGCAGCGACAGCAAGACCTATCATTCCAGAATCGTCATCACGACATAACGGATTTTCGTAAACAACAAATAAAACAACAAAAAAAGAAAAAGACTATGACTATCACTTGTGCTATCATCGACGACGAGCCCCTCGCCGCCGGACTATTGAAAAGTTACGTGGAGAAGACTCCCTTCTTACAGAATATCGGAACCTACGGCAGTGCCATCGAGGCTATGAAAGAACTCAGATCGAATCCTGTCCAACTGCTCTTCCTCGACATTCAGATGCCGGAACTCTCAGGTATTGAGTTTGCCAAGATACTGCCTAACAATACCAAGGTTATATTCACCACCGCCTTTCAGCAATATGCCATTGAGGGTTATAAGGTGAACGCCCTCGACTATCTGATGAAACCTATCTCGTATGATGACTTCCTCACTGCCGCCAACAAGGCTCTCGACTGGTTTACCATCGCCCAGAAACAGGACATCTATGCCCGTGACCGCTTCATGTTTATCAAGAGCGACTATAAACTGGTACGCGTCAGCCTGGACGACATCCTGTATGTCGAGGGACTGAAAGACTATGTCCGTTTCTATCTCACTGACGGCACCCGCATCATGAGCCTGATGAACATGAAGAAGATAGAGGACTATCTGCCCCACCCCGAGTTCCTGCGCACCCACCGGAGTTTCATCGTCCACATGCCACTCGCTGAGCAGATCGACCGTCTCCGCATCGTCTTCGGCGACCAGTTCATCCCTGTCTCCGACTCCTACAAGGAGGAAGTACAGGAATACCTCGATGCCCACACGTTAGTGTGACATCACTCATTCCTGTATCTTCGAAGTTATTCTGATGGCACTTATCTCAGTAAATACACTGAATTTACTTAGTAAACACACTGAATTTACTTTCGCAGGAGATATTAGAGCGAAACTCGTTCTTACGTCATTATAGCGGCAATAATATCCCTATTGATGGCAAAAACGTGTTTCCTTGTCACCGTTGTCACCTCGTTGTCACCTGCAACAGCCTGATAACTAAATAGTTTTGC
>DEJF01000072.1:0-37581 GCA_002353225.1 Prevotella sp. UBA2755
TCGTATACATGGTTGGAGTCTAATTCTTCTGCTTGTTCTGCATCCTCGTTAGGATCCAATTCAAATTCATGTATTTTGAAATTAAATTCACACCTATAGCGGATGGCTTTGCCGTTTTTCATGGCGGGTGTCCATTTATGCATAGCTCTTATCACACGAATCACTTCTCTTTTCACGGATGGAAGCAGCTTGGTGGTCTTCGTCTTTGTTTGTTCATCCCATCCCTGCACCTGGATATTAGAGAGTGTGCCATTGGGCTCAACCACGAAAGAAATGAACACATTTTCATAATTCTGAGCATCGGCAGGTTTGCGATAATTATGCAACAGCCACCGTTCTTCATCATTCAGGTTCCTTAGGTATTCATAATACTCAACAGCCCGCAATTCTGCCCCATTAAATAAGTCAAATTTCGGAAGTGTAATGCTGGCATCCTTCTTAGCATCATCATACGTATATATCTTGCTCTGTGCCTGTACGCTTACGGCTAACACACACACCAAAAAACTAAAAAAGATTTTCTTCATAGGGCTTCATAATTGTAAAGGTTAAACATTCTTTCGCAAAAATACTAACTTTTTTTGAAACCTCCAATCATTTCATCAAAAAAGTGCACTTTCTTACATCAGACATCTTACATCTTTCGCCCTTAACCCTGAATCAAAAGTTCCCTCAGACTTCAGCCCTCAAACTTCATCAGTAGTTCCTGTTCTTTTTAATGTCCACGGTTTTTGGTGTCATATTCCGATATGATACGGCGGAAATAAGCCTTGTCATCCTCACCATCATCTGTGGGATTGAAATCATCGACATACCAGTCACCACGTTCAAAGCGGAGGGCGATAGTTGTTTCATTATCACTGAAGTTATGGATGACAAGATCAACGAGAGCCGTAGAGTCAGTAATATTATAGACTTTTGCCACCTTGCAACTCCAATCATCAGTATGTCACTCACCTCTGTCCCTGTGACATGAACATTCACCGTCCATCCTTCAGAGATACATTCCCTTTCGTAAAACTCGCGTTCCAACTGGTCGTCAATCGTTACCAATTCACAGATGTGCGACCATGTTAATTTTTCAGACATCTGAAAAATTGGAGCAGATTTGTCAGATATCAACTTGACGTTGTACAGATACGCATTATTCTTGATAATTTCAAATAATCCCATTATTTTCTTTCATTCTTCAATCTTTTTTCGTACTTTTGCAATTGCGTCAATGGATTGATGGCAGGTGCCAGTTCCATGGCGTAGATGTTATAATCCCAAATGACCAAATAACTCAATATGGACCTGAAAGAATATGTCAACATTGTCAATCAGAAATATCGTGCAGGTAATGCTACAGAACATACCTATAGAGGTGTGTTAGAGCAACTTATACAAAGCCTTCTGCCGAATCTTCGCATTGTGAATGAGCCCAAAAGGGAGAAATGCGGGGCACCTGACTATATTGCTAGCCGCAAGGATGGTATGCCAGTGTTCTATATTGAAGCAAAGGATATTGGCGATAATGACCTTGATGGACGTAATCCGCATGCTCATAAAGAGCAGTTCACTCGATATAAACAAGCTCTTGACCATATCTTTTTTACAGACTATCTAGACTTCCATTTGTACGAGCATGGTGAGTTTGTTGATAGTGTTCGTGTCGCAGAGGTGAAAGGTGATAAGATTGTAGCCATCCCAGAGAATGAAGAGAAATTCCTTAATCTCATTGATCATGTTGGCAATAATGCTATCCAAAGAGTCATTTCCGCATCACGTTTGGCGAAGCTGATGGCTGGTAAGGCTAGATTGTTGGAGAATATCATAGAACAGGCTATGAATGATGATACTGATAGTTATGCCAATGAAAACCTACATGGACAGTACCAAGCTTTCAAAGATGTACTTATTCAAGAACTGAAGCCTGCGGATTTTGCAGACATTTACGCACAGACCATCGCCTACGGTATGTTTGCAGCTCGTTTGCACGATGACACGCCAGAGAACTTTAGTCGTGAGGAGGCTGCACGTCTGATTCCCAAGACCAATCCTTTCCTGCGTCAGATATTCAATAATTTGGCTGGTAATGACCTTGATGAACGTATTGCATGGGTAGTGGATGATTTGGTGACAGTATTTCAAGCCACCAATATTGAGAAGATAATGAAGACTTACGGGCAAGGCAAACTTCATCACGACCCCATGATTCACTTTTACGAAGACTTCCTTGCAGAATATAACCCCAAGTTACGCAAATCGAAAGGTGTATGGTATACGCCGCAGCCCGTAGTAGGCTTTATTGTGAGAGCTGTTGATGAGATATTGCAAAAGGAGTTCAATCTGCCTGAAGGACTTGCCGACTATTCTATGATAGAGCGTGAAGTGGCAGTTGAACAGAGTCGTGACAAGCGTACAGCAGATGGAATGAAGCATGAGAAGCGTAAGTTCCATCGTGTTCAGATACTTGACCCTGCCACTGGTACAGGTACTTTCTTGGCTGAAGTGGTCAACCAGATATATGACCGTTATAGAGACCAGCAGGGAATTTGGCAACAGTACGTTGAACAGCATCTATTGCCACGTCTGAATGGTTTTGAAATATTGATGGCTTCGTATGCCGTAGCCCACTTAAAACTTGATATGCTGTTGGGCGATACAGGGTATCATCACCAAACAGACAAGCGACTACACGTCTATCTGACCAATTCGCTCGAAGAGAGTAACAACGAGCCTCGCACTCTCTTTGCACAATGGCTCAGCCGTGAGGCTACTGAGGCAAATGTCATCAAGCGAGATTGCCCTGTTATGGTAATGATTGGCAATCCTCCTTATAGTGGGGTGTCTCAAAATAATGGAGAATGGATTATGAGGTTAATCGCAGACTATAAAAAAGAGCCAGGTGGAATTGTTAAGCTTCAGGAGAAAAAAACTTGGCTTAATGATGATTATGTCAAGTTTATCAGATTGGCAGAAAGTTATATTGAAAAAAATGAGAATGGGATAGTTGGCTTTATAACTAATAGAAGTTATATAGAGAATCGCACATTTAGGGGTATGAGATGGCATTTGTTGAAAACTTTTGATTCAATATATGTGATGGACTTACATGGCGATACAAAAGAAGAAATTACTAATGATGAAAACGTTTTTGACATTCAGCAAGGAGTCTGTATTACTCTCTTTGTCAAAACAGGAGCAAAAGAAAAGAATGCTTTAGGAAAAGTATATCATACTGAGATTGTTGGTTCACGAGAACAAAAATATCAGATATTATCAGAACATAGTTTACTCATAGAAAATTTTTCCGAACTGCTTCCTAATAAACCTTATTATTTCTTCGTGCCCAAAAATGTTGATGGAATAGAAGAATATGTAAAAGGCTTCTCATTTAGTGAGTTATTTGTTAGTAAATCGTCAGGATCTGCAAGTGCAAATGATACTCTTAATATATCTTTTAGTAAGGAAGAGCAAGTCAAAAAGATAGCAGATTTAATAACTCTATCAGAGCAAGCATGGAGGATGAGAAATGGAAGGAAAAGTGATTCAAGAGATTGGACATATAAAACAGCCAAAGCAGATGCAGAACAGCATTGTAATGAAATTTACAGAATGGCCTATAGACCCTTTGATGAAAGGTATACCTGTTATACAGGAAATTCAAGAGGTTTATATGCGAGTCCGCAAAGTTCTATATTAAACAATCTCAAAGAGAAAGATAATATAGCCTTATGTACTATAAAAGCAAGTAGAGACTATTTGTTTCCAATTTTTGTTGTGAATAGAATAGTGGATAAAACATTGCTTTCTCCAAAAGATAACGTTACGGTCTTTCCTCTTTACATTTACAAAGAAAACATGGGCGAAGAAGAACGTATTGTAAACTTTAATAAAGACGAGTACGAAAAGATTGCCAAGGGATTGAACTATCTTCCAAGCTATGATGATAATATACTTATAGATCCAACAAGTGAATATAATGGTGTGCTTTATCCCCAAGACCTCTTTGACTATATCTATGCCGTACTTCATAGCCCATCTTATCGAGAACGCTACAAGGAATTCTTGAAGATTGATTTTCCACGCATACCTTATCCGACGGATTGGGAGAAGTTCCGTGATCTGGCGGAAAAAGGTGAAGAACTACGACAACTTCACTTGATGGAAGGTTTGCCAAATAGTACAGGCGTAACATTCCCTGTAAGTGGCACCCTGCAAGTGGACTGTTTCCGCTGGGAACAGAATCGTGTCTATATCAATAGTGAGCAGTACTTCGAAGGTGTGCCAGAATCAGCGTGGGGTTTCTATATAGGTGGCTACCAACCTGCTCAGAAATGGCTCAAAGACCGTAAGGGTATGACACTTAGCTTTGAGGATGTAAAGCATTATCAGCATATCATCTACGTCCTTCAACAGACAGGACACCTAATGCAGGAGATTGACAGCATATTAAATATAAGGATAGACTTAACAAATGCCTAAAATAGATTACCATAGACAATTATCAATAATCCATAAAGATTATGACTGCCTAATTAATTATGATTTAGGTGGAGAAAAAGAAATTATGCTAATTGATGACCCTAACATGAAGAGATGCAGGTTTTGTGGTAAGGATGAAAATGAAGTTACTTTTAATAAGAAGGCGCATGTAATACCTCATTTTATCGGGAATAGGACTCTTAAATCTCAATATGAATGTGATATATGTAATGAGATAATATTTGGTCCTTTAGAAAACAATTTTGCTCATTTCATGAAATTATTTCATGTGTTTTCTCATGTAAGTAAGGGGGGAAAGGTACCTATATACAAAATACAGAAAGAGAACAAATCTAGAATTGAAGTAGGATCAGAATGGACAGATATCCATTATTATAATGATGAAGGTTTAGATTTTTCTATAAACAAAAATAACAAAACATTAACTATAACAGGTAAAAGAACATATGTTCCATTGAATGTATATAAAATAGTAATTAAGATGGCATTGGCAATTATGCCAAAAGAGGAAATGTTCCATTTTCAGGAAACTCTTAAATGGCTTAGAGGAGAAAAGAAAATGTTATCAAACCTCAATTTGTCTATCCGTATTTATGAAAGTTTAAGTGATTTCAATGGATTGTGTGTTTTATACAAGCGTAAATTAAATAGTATCAATAATGTGCCATGCTATTTGTTTGGACTTTCATATAATAACTTGTTCATTCAAACTTATATTCCATTATGCGACGAAGATATAAATTTGAAAGGGACTATAACAATGCACTATATTCCTTCTCATCATGATTTAGAAGGTTTTGGGTATTTAGATGTCTATAACGATATGTCATCAACAGAGAAAATTTCTTCAGAGGATGTTTTAATGACATTTGCTTACAAAGATTTAGTATTGAACGATAGTATAATAAAGATATAGAAACAATGGAATACGGAATAGTTTATCTTTTAACTAATCCTGTAATGCCAGGTCTTGTAAAGATTGGCATGACGACACAGGAAGATATAGACAAAAGGATGAAGGAACTCTATACAACGGGCGTTCCTGTTCCCTTTGAGTGTCAGTTTGCTTGCAAGGTAAAGAAAGGCGACTGCGCCAGAATTGAGAAAGCGCTACACACGGCTTTTGCTCCGCAACGCATCAATGCCAATCGAGAGTTCTTTCGCATACAGGTGGAACAAGCAAAGGCAATTCTTGAACTATTCCACCATACCGACGTAACGGAAGAGGTGAGCGACGAGATAGAAAGTGACCTGACTGATGACGACAAGGCTGCATCGGCAAAGGCACAGATTCACCGTCCACCGCTCAACTTTTACGAAATGGGAATGCAAAAGGGTGATGTCCTGCAATGGAAAGAAGACCCAACAATAACCGTTACAATTGTATCGGATCGGAGAATTAGCTACGAGGGTGAGGAAACTTCTATCAGTTCACTCTCTGCCAAGTTGAAAGGCTACAAGGTCAAGCACATTGCCCCTGGTGCTCACTGGCTCTACAAAGAGAAACTTCTTAGCGATATTTACGACGAAACTTATCCGTTTGAAGAATAATGAAATTATACCATTATACATCTTTCTCTAAGCTCCGCCTTTTTCTCGTCGCTCTGAGAGGTGAAGTAGCCTTTCCAGCCCGGGCAGAAGTTGATGTGCCAACGCCAGAACTTACCTAACAATGTCAATAAGTTTGTCTATAGTGTCGATGATATAGTCTGCTCCAGCCTCTTCCAGTTCCTTTCTCGTACCGTTTCCGTAAGTCACTCCGCAGGTTTTTGCTCCAGCGTTTAACCCCATCAGAATGTCTACGTTCATGTCTCCGACAACAAGGGTCTGACTTGCATCGAAACCTGTTGCGGAAAGGGTTTTAAGGACAGGCTCGGGATGAGGCTTTGCCTTTTCCACGTCGTCTGCTCCAACGAGGTATGATATGTATTCTGCTATCCCTAAATCATGTGTCAGCCCAGAAAGGGACTTGTGCCAGCGTGAGGAGGCGATGGTGAGGGTGTATCCTTTAGCCTTCAGTGCTGACAGCGTCTCTTTGACCTTGGGGAATAACTGGGGCTTCATCGTCAGCAGGTTTTCTTGGAAAATCCTCCTGTAGGTGTCGGCGCAAAGGCGGATGGTCTCTTTGTCTTCATCAGGGTATAATGACTTGAAGCAGCCGTCAAGGGGCAGTCCTATCTTGGAAGCACACTCGTCATCGGTACGACCTGCCAACCCTAACTCGGCAATGGTCATCTGCATGGTGGTAACGATATTCCGCCGGGTGTCACCTAATGTGCCGTCAAAGTCAAAGATGATCAGTTGCATATTCTGCTCCAGCAATTTTCCGTTAATTAGTTGTGAACTCAATGATGGCGCAGACATCATTGCCCATGGAAAGTGAGACGATGATCCCGCCCTCTATCTGGTAGATCGTCGGAGTCAGCATGTCGCCGAGCTTTGCAGCCACACGATATTCTACCCTCAGTCCCTTCACGATGAAATCCTCAGGCAACAACTCCATAGCCACACGGACATAGTTGGCATTGTTCATGTGCTTGTTATAGTCGATGTCTGCACGAAGGACCTTGATGGGATCAAGCGTCTTACCATCCTCATTGACCTTCGGAAGTATGATGCGACGGTCTTTGTAGTTCATTTCCAACTGAGGCTCCAGTGTCATCGAGGCAATCGTAGCGTCGTCCACCCGTTTCAGTTTGCCAGTGGACTTGTCCACGAAAGCCCCCATGCTCCAGGTCTTATAACACGGTTTTCCCTCTGCGTCATAGATGAATGTGTTACGGAAACCGAACATGGGCTTCATGCCATAGACGGTGCTGGTCACTGTCAGTTCCTCTTTATACTCAGGTACTCTGATAATCTCCACCTGTCGTGTCGCCAATAGCTGCGCCATATTCTGCTCTGTGAAATACTGTTTCACTCCAGGCTCACTGTCAATCCACATCTCCGAACAGTCCTGCATCATCTGAAGGGCAGAATAAAGTTTCAGTCGTCCTGTACTGTCACAGGTACTTGTCGTTACTTTATATTTTAAGCTATACATCGTCCATAATTTATTAAATACTGGTGCAAAAGTAATTATTTTTGCACAATTCTGCGAACTTTTGCACTAACAATTTTAAAAACATTAAAACTATTTGGTAGTTTGCCAAGGTTTTCGTAACTTTGCCATCAAAGGTGGCGAACTTACTCCGTCTCGGCAAAAAAAAGAATAAATTCTTTTGTTTTGCTCTCGACTTTTCGTAACTTTGCAGCCAAAGTGCAAATCTTATCCTCGATTATATTAACAAATCAGTTAAATAGTATAACGAATTGAAATTATGAGATTAGACGGAAGACGAGAAAGTTCGAACGTAGAGGACCGCCGTGGAATGAGTGGTGGAGCAAAGGCCGGTATGGGTATCGGTGGTATTATCATTGTTGCGTTGATGGCTTGGCTTACGGGCGGTGACCCGCTGAGTGCTGTGATGCAGCAGGTGCAGCAGAATAACTTCGGTGGCAATAGTGAGGTTACCGAAGGACAGCGTGAGTTTACAGAGGAGGAGCAGGCGCTTGCCAAGTTCTCCACACAGATCCTGGGTGGTACGGAGGATGTATGGACGGAGATATTCCAGAAGAATGGTGCCCAGTATCAGGTACCTAAGATGGTGCTGTATACGGGTGGTGTCCAGACGGCTTGCGGACAGGGTTCTGCCGCTATGGGTCCGTTCTACTGCTCGGGTGACCAGAAACTGTATATCGACCTGTCGTTCTTCACGACCATGAAGAAACAACTGGGTGCTGACGGTGACTTCGCCTATGCATACGTGATCGCCCATGAGGTAGGTCACCATGTGGAGTATCTCACGGGTACCCTTGCCAAGGTACATGAGCAGATGGCAAAACTCCCGGAGGCAGAGGCTAACAAACTCAGTGTGCGTCTGGAGTTGCTTGCCGATTTCTACGCTGGTGTGTGGGCACATCATGACAACAAACGTTTCGGATCGTTGGAGGATGGCGACATCGAGGAGGCTATCCGTTGTGCACAGGTCATCGGTGACGACTATTTACAGACGAAAGCACGTGGCTATGCTGTTCCTGAGTCATTCAACCACGGTACCAGCAAGCAGCGTATGAAGTGGTTCAAACTCGGACTGGAGACAGGTGATATCTCCAAAGGCAATACCTTCCAGTGCTCTGACGCAGAACTCTAATTAAGAGAAGTCTGAAATAGAGAAAGCCCTGCCTCCATTGGTGGGGCTTAACTTTGAAACCTGAAAAACAATATATCTGGAATATATACGTACAGGGAAATAACTGACTTCACAAACGAGAAGACGCTGGCAGTATCGTTACGCTGCCAGCGTCTTCTCTTATCCAGTTAATGGTTACTTTACAATCTTCTTCCCTTGGTGGATATAGATTCCCTTTTGGATGGGCTGTCCTTGCAGGCACAACCATTGAGCGTGTACCATGAATTGAGGGAACCCTTATCTTTTACCCTCATCCGGATAATACTTTACGATGCTTTCAATAAAGGTAATCCCCTATAAAAGACCAAGGTTTACTTTCGAAAACTTTATCGGAAGCGGTGTAAACCTTTATCCTTTTCAAAAACGGGACAGCCATGTTACTGGTGACGTGATTCTGACAATCTCAAAATCTCAAATCTCAAATCTCAGTTTCTAAAAATCGAAATAATCAAAGAAGGAGTATCAATATATTATTATATATATATTATATATAATATATATATAATAAATAAATATACACAATCTTTTCATAAACAATGGGTGAAATTGCATTTTCGGAAACTGAGATTTGAGATTTGAGATTTTCATCCCTCACCGCCATTGCGACAACCTTGGGAGTAACGTCCTGTATGTAACAATAAGCCCTGCCGGTTCGGCGGGGCTTATTGTATGGATAAGTCAAAAAGATGGTCTTAGTTCTGCTTTGAAAAGTGATATTTTTTTAACTTTCTGTTGTTTGTGGCTGCAAAGGTACACATTTTTTTCTTAGAATAAGGAAGGTTGTCATTATTTTTAATAATTGATGTGCATACATTTTTGTATTTTCCTTAATTCTTTGTATTTTTGCAACTGCAACTAAAGACTTATGCGGAAAATCATCCATGTCGATATGGACGCCTTCTTCGCCTCGGTGGAGCAGCGCGACCATCCGGAACTGCGGGGCATCCCTCTTGCCGTGGGCTATGACGGTCCCCGTGGGGTTGTTGCCACCGCCTCTTATGAGGCACGTCGCTATGGCATCCATTCCGCCATGCCGATGATGCGGGCAAAGCGGCTCTGTCCACACCTGACCGTCGTGGCAGGCAGTCATGCCCGTTATAAAGAGGTGTCCAGTCAGGTGCATGCCATCTTTCACGACTATACCGACATCATCGAACCTATCTCCCTCGATGAGGCTTTCCTCGACGTGACGGAGAATAAGAAGGATATCCCTCTTGCCGTGGATATCGCCCGTGAGATACGACAGCGTATCCGTGAGGAGTTACACCTGACAGCATCGGCAGGAATCTCTTATAATAAGTTATTGGCGAAGATCGCCTCTGACTGGCGTAAGCCTGACGGGATGACGACCATCCATCCTGACCGTGCCCTTGACTTCATCGCTCAGTTGCGCATCGAGAATCTGTGGGGCGTGGGACCCCGTACGGCGGAGAAGATGCACTATATGGGTATTTTTACGGGTGCTGACCTGCGAGCGGTGTCTTTGAAACACTTGCAGGAGACGTTCGGCAAGATGGGACGTGTTTATTACGATTTCGCCAGGGGTATCGACGAACGACCAGTTGAGACGGAGTGGATCCGTAAGTCGGTGGGCTGTGAGCGTACCTTCCTGGAGGATATCTAC
Source organism: Prevotella sp. UBA2755 (assembly GCA_002353225.1). GTDB lineage: Bacteria > Bacteroidota > Bacteroidia > Bacteroidales > Bacteroidaceae > Prevotella. The sequence goes on from DEJF01000072.1 coordinate 10,348, forward strand.
AAGACATCGGCAGTCATCGTCGAACTCTATCACACTACCGAGGAACTGGAGCGACGTATTGCCAAGAGTGACTTCGTGGGACATACCCTGACGTTGAAAGTGAAATTTGCCGACTTCACCCAGATAACACGCTCCCTCACTGTCCAGCACTCCCTCATCGACAAGGACGATATCCTGCCAGTGGCAAAACGGTTGCTGCAAGAGGTGAACTATGGCCCTGAACATCCCATCCGCCTCTTAGGACTCTCCGTCAGTAATCCGTCGATGGAGGCAGAGGCACACCGTGCCGAGTGGGTCGAGGGCTTCTTAGAGTTTACAGACTAATATTAATAATAAGTAATGATGAAGAAACTAATGTTTATGGTGCTGTTGATGACAGCCACAACAGCAAAGGCGCAGTTCGGACCAGAGCCCGACTTTGACGCTAAGTATGCGACGGAACTGGTGAAGGCAGGGACGGTGGCTCCCGACTTCAAGATGAAAACCATGGATGGGAAGACCTTTAAACTCTCCCAGTTGAAGGGTAAAACCGTGGTACTCGACTTCTGGGCATCATGGTGTCCCGACTGTCGCAAGGATGCCCCTGAGGTGGTGAAGATGTACAAGGAGTATGCCCCACAGGGTGTGGAGTTCGTGGGTGTCTCGATGGATACCGATGTAGCGGCATGGCGTAAGGCTTGTGAGCAGTTCGGTATCACTTATACGCAGGTCAGCGAGTTGAAGAAGTTCAAGGAGACGGACATCGCCAAGGCGTATGGGGTGAAATGGATTCCCTCGATGGTCGTCATCGACAAGGACGGCAAGGTTGCCCTCTCTACAGTACTGACCTATAAGGTGGACAAATACCTGAAGGAACTGCGTCCCACTGGTTTCCTGCCGACGAGAGAGCGTGTGACGATAGACGGTGACCATGGTAAGTTACAGGCGGTCATCCAGAAACCTGTCCTGAAACAAGGAGAGCAGTGTCCGATGGTGGTGTTCTGTCATGGCTTTGGCGGTTCCAAGGACGGACCGTTGTTTGAGTTGATCACTGACTCATTGCAGAAACACGGTATCGCCTCCATCCGTTTCGACTTCAACGGTCATGGGGAGAGCGAGGGGCGTTTTCAGGATATGACCGTTCCCAACGAGATCAATGATGCCAAGAAGGTTATCGAGTATGTCCGTGACTTACGTTATGTCTCGAAGATCGCTCTGGTAGGACACTCCCAGGGTGGGGTGGTAGCCTCCATGACGGCTGGTGAGTTGGGTGACGACATCGCTGCAGTGGCACTGATGGCTCCTGCCGCCGTACTGCGTGACGATGCCATCCGTGGCTCTACGTTCGGTAAGATGTATAACCCGTTGGATCCGCCAGAGTATGTGGAACTATGGGGTCCGCAACGGTTAGGACGAAACTATATCAAGACCGCCTTCTCACTGCCTATCTATGAGACAGCGGCAAAGTATCATGGTCCGGCACTGATTATCCATGGCAATGGCGACCGCATAGTGCCATATACCTACGGTGAGCGTTTCCACCAGCAGTGGAAGGGCAGTGAGTATGTGATGCAGGAGTATTTCGACCATGGCTTCTCGCAGAATATCTATCGTACGACAGACACGGTCAGTGCGTTCCTGATGCGGACACTGAGATAATAAGAAAGCGGTTGAGATCTCAACCGCTTTTCTTTTTTATTTGATTAAGTTACCGAGGATATCACGGGTGAGTTCCTTCGTGACAGAACGGGTTGCCGCACTGGTGGCGTTCTTCACCACCCTGCCAGTAGCAGACGTTCTGGACTTGGTCTTCTTACCCGTCACCTTATCACTGACGTAGGTGCCGAGGATGGTGGCAACGGTAGAGGTGATTGCTGTAATGATAGCCTTGAAAACCTTACTCATGATACCGGGCTTTTTCTTCTCTTCCTTGGCAGGTGTGGTAGGTTCGGTAGGTACGTTAGCCTCTGCCTCGGCAAGAGCAGACTGCTCTGCTTCAGCAAGCAATACCTCAAAGGCACTCTCACGGTCAACAGGGTTATCATACTTCCCATAGATGCGGCTCTGTTTGATGATATCCAGACGCTGTCCTTCTGTGACGGCTCCTATCTGGGAGAGGGGGAACAATACCTTGGCACGCTCCACGATGTTAGGTGCACCCTTCTCGTCGAGGAAACTGACGAGTGCCTCACCGGTCTCAAGGTTCATAATCGCCTCGTCGGTCTTGAAGGCAGGGTTGGCACGGAACGTGTCGGCAGCAGTCTTCACAGCCTTCTGGTCTTTCGGTGTATAGGCACGGAGGGCATGCTGCACACGGTTACCCAACTGTCCGAGGATATTCTCAGGAATATCGGTAGGACTCTGGGTGATGAAATAGATACCCACACCTTTGGATCGTACCAAACGGATGACCTGTTCAATCTTGTCAAGCAAAGCCTTTGAGGTATCTGTAAACAGCATGTGCGCCTCGTCAAAGAAGAATACGAGTTTCGGTAACGGCAGGTCACCGACCTCCGGCAGGGTGGTGTAGAGTTCTGAGAGCAACCATAACAGGAAGGTAGAGTAGAGTTTCGGCTGCATCATCAGTTTGTCAGCGGCAAGCACACTCATCACACCCTTGCCTCCCTCCACCGCAAGAAGGTCTTGGATATCAAAGGAAGGAAGACCAAAGAACTTGTCTGCTCCTTGATTCTCCAACTGTAATATTGCACGTTGAATAGCACCGATACTCATACTTGTCACCGTACCGTATTTCAGGGTGATCTCCTTGGCATGGTCTCCCATCCAGTTGAGCATAGAACGCAGGTCTTTCAAATCGTCGAGCAGTAATCCCTGCTCGTCGGCTAAACGGAACAGGATATTGAGAATACCAGATTGGGTCTCATTTAACTGCAAAATACGGGAGAGCAACAATGGTCCCATCTGTGAGACAGTAGCACGCATGGGATGACCCTGCTCTCCATAGACATCATAGAAACGAACGGGGCATGCCTGGAACTCTGGGTTCTCAATACCGAACTCCGGGAGTCGCTTCTCGATGAAGCCACTCATCTTACCCACCTGGGAGATACCACTGAGGTCCCCTTTCATATCAGCCATAAAGCAGGGTACGCCTGCCTGACAGAAGGTTTCTGCCATCACTTGCAGGGTGACCGTCTTACCTGTACCTGTGGCACCGGCAATGAGTCCATGGCGGTTAGCCATCTTACCAGTAATACTGAGTGCTCCGTTGGAGCAGTGGGCGATATACAGCCCGCGTTCTTTGTCGTACATAGTTATTGTTTTTTATTATTTATAGTAACTATAGGGACTATAGGAACTATAGTTTCTATAGGTTCGCTAACTCAATGACTTTATCAACGGCAGCACTGAGACCATCGACATTCTTACCGCCAGCCTGAGCGAAGTGGGGTTGGCCGCCACCACCTCCCTGAATGAGTTTGGCAGCCTCACGAACCATCTGTCCGGCATTCAGACCGTGGTCGCTCACCATGTCGTCGCTCATCATGATGGAGAGTTGGGGCTTGTTGTTGTCGTGAGAGCCAATGACACAGAGGAGGGAACCTTCGACGGCAGCGCGTACTTTAAAGGCAAGGTCCTTGGCAGCGGCAGGTGCCATAGGCAGTACGGTAGTGATGACCGTCACACCATTGACCATCCGTGCTTTCTCCACCATTCTCTGGGCGGCACGCTCCACAGCCTGAGCCTGGAAACCTTCAATCTCCTTCTTCATGTGGTCGTGCTCCTCGATGTATCTCTGGATAACACCCTGCAAGTCCTTAGCATTGTTGAAGAACGACTTGATATTCTTCAGGATGTCTTCCATCTGGTAGAGACGCTCCTCGCAGTCCTGACCAGTAGTAGCCTCTATACGGCGGATTCCGGCGGCAACACTGCTCTCGGCGATAATCTTGAAGAATCCGATACGACCAGTGGAAGTGGCATGAATACCACCGCAGAACTCACAGGACGGTCCGAAGCGTACCACACGTACCTTATCACCATATTTCTCTCCGAAGAGGGCGATGGCACCGAGTTTCTTTGCCTCGTCGAATGGTACGTCACGATGCTCGTCGATATGGATGTCCTGACGAATCATGTCGTTGACCATACGCTCTACCTGACGAAGTTGATCATCAGAGACTTTCTCGAAGTGGGAGAAGTCGAAGCGCAGGGTGTCAGGACTGACGAACGAACCCTTCTGTTCTACGTGGTCACCTAAGATCTGCTTCAACGCATAGTCGAGCAGGTGGGTAGCGGTATGGTTGGCAGCAGAGGCGTTACGCTTGTCCGTATCCACACATGCCATGAACTCCGCAGAGGGGTCTTTCGGCAACTGCTTCACGATGTGTACGCTCTGGTTATTCTCACGTTTGGTATCAATGATCTCCACCGTCTCATTCTCGTTGACGAGCACACCGCAGTCACCAACCTGTCCACCCATCTCACCATAGAATGGTGTGGCATCGAGCACCAACTCATAGAACTCGTTCTTCTTCTGGGTCACCTTACGGTAGCGCAGGATATGACAGTTATATTCTGTATAGTCGTAGCCTACGAACTGCTGTTCTGTGGTGGCGATGTCATCGCCACATACATTCACCCAGTCGCTATTCTCGACGGCAGCGGCATTACGGGCACGCTCCTTCTGTTTCTGCATCTCCACATTAAACTGCTCCTCGTCAACGGTAAAGCCGTTCTCACGACAAATCAGTTCTGTCAGGTCGAGGGGGAATCCATATGTGTCGAACAGACGGAAAGCCTGAACACCATCCAACTGTCTCTTACCCTCTGCCTTCAACTGATCCATTGCCTCGTTCAACATGTTGATACCCTTGTCGAGGGTACGCAGGAAAGAATCCTCCTCTTCCTTGATGACCTTGGTGATCAGGGTCTGCTGTGCCTTCAACTCGGGGAAGGCATCACCCATCTCATGAACAAGGGTTGGGATGAGTTTGTAGAGGAAACCGTCCTTCTGTCCGAGGAACGTGTAAGCATAACGAACGGCACGGCGCAGGATGCGACGGATGACATAACCAGCCTTGGCATTGCTGGGCAACTGTCCGTCGGCAATCGAGAAAGCGACAGCACGCAAGTGGTCGGCACAGACACGCATGGCGACATTGATTTTCTCTTGCTCGGAGTCTTCGGAGTTCTCAGAGTGTTCCGATTCCTCAAACGTCATGTATTTCAGTCCTGTGATGTCCTGCTCGGTCTTGATGATGGGCTGGAACACATCGGTATCGTAGTTGGAGTGCTTACCCTGCATCATACGGACGAGACGCTCGAAGCCCATACCTGTGTCGATGACGTTCATGGAGAGTTTCTCCAACGAGCCGTCAGCCTTGCGGTTGAACTGCATGAATACGAGGTTCCAGATCTCGATGACCTGTGGGTCGTCCTGGTTGACGAGTTCACGACCGGTCTTGCCAGAGGCAGCCTTCTGCTCAGGTGTACGGGAGTCCACATGAATCTCGGAGCAGGGACCACAGGGACCTGTGTCACCCATCTCCCAGAAGTTATCGTGCTTATTGCCATTGATGATATGATCCTCAGGAACATGCTTTGCCCAGTATTTCGCAGCCTCGTCATCACGAGGGATGTTCTCCTCAGGAGAGCCCTCGAAGACAGTGACATACAAATCCTCAGGGTTCAGTTTCAGTACATCCACCAGATACTCCCAAGCCATATCGATGGCACCCTCTTTGAAGTAGTCACCGAACGACCAGTTGCCGAGCATCTCGAACATGGTGTGGTGATAGGTGTCATGACCTACCTCCTCCAAGTCGTTATGCTTACCACTGACACGCAGACACTTCTGGGTATCGGCACGGCGGCGTGGCTCCGGGTCACGGGTTCCCAATATAATATCCTTCCACTGGTTCATTCCCGCATTGGTGAACATCAGTGTGGGGTCATCCTTAATTACCATCGGGGCAGAAGGCACGATAGCATGCTGTTTCTGCTCGAAAAACTTCTTAAACGATTCACGAATCTCGTTGGCTGTCATCATATTTCTTATTACTTATTTTTCTTTAAACGCTGCAAAATTAAAAAAAATCGGGCAAATCGCAAAGTATTTGCCCGACTTTTATCTATTTGGTATATCCTTATTGCACTGACTGGATATTAATACTGCCACTCTTGAGCCCGTCAGCAGTACACTGCAACTGGATATTACCTGCTTGACGCTCACTTTGAATCAGTATCTGCGCATACCCGTTGAAAGCAGGAATACTGAACTCCTTGCAGTCTTTGTTCTTAGGATGGTCGGCACCCAGATAGGAGGGGTCACCATTCCCTGCACCGATGATACGTCCATTACCTTCTAAACGGAATTTGAGCATCGGACAAGCATCTGGCACGAAGCGGTTCTTGGCATCTCTTAGTTCTATCGTCACCACAGCGACATCCCGTCCGTCGGCAGAGATGGTTGAGCGATTGCTCGTTGCGATAATCTTGTCGGCTGGTTTGGTGGTCTCTAACGTCTCGGTGAGGATACGCTTCCCGTTCTTATAGCCCGTGGCAACTACCTTACCGGGTTGGTAGACAGCCTTCCATGTCAGGTGTCCGTTCTTGGGCATCTTCTGACGTCCCAGTTTCTTGCCGTTGACAGTCAGTTCTACCTCATCGCAGTTGCTGTATGCCCACAGGTCTATCTCCTCACCCTCATGACCTTGCAGGTTCCAGTGGGGGAAGATATGCAGGGTGGGCTCATCGGTCCACCATGACTTCAGGTACCATGCCTCGTCTTTCCAGAATCCGCAGTAGTCGAGGATACCGAACTCGGAGTCGTGGGCTGGATATTCCAGCGGGTTAGGTTCACCACGGTAGTCGAAACCAGTCCAGTAGAAGAGTCCTGCAGCCCATGGACGGTCAGCATAGAACCGCCAGCCACGCTCGATACGGTTTACCGTTCCGTCCTTGTCGGCACTGAGGTTCATGGAGCGCATGTGTCCTGGTACCTTTGGATCGTCGAAGTAAACACCACGTGTACCACAACCTGTCGTCTCCTCCGTACCTACGATCTTCCAAGTGAGATTATTCTTCTTGCGATTGTCGACATCATTCTGGAGGATATAATTAAAGCCCACCACATCGAGTCCTTTGATCATTTCGGAACCTCCTGCATTGGCGATAGTAGAATGGCGGGTGGGGTCGAGCAGTTTCGTATATTCCCTCATTGCGGCAGCGATACGAGTACCTTGGATGGTGTTCTCCATACCCCATTCCTCGTTGCCATCACTCCAGAGGATAATGGAAGGATGGTTGCGGTCACGCTTGATCATATTCTCCAACAGGCGCAGGTGCTCTGTATTGATACCCGTCAGGCGGTTCTCGTCAATGACGAGGATACCCTCACGGTCGCAGATGTCAAGGAGTGCTGGTGTCATAGGGTTATGAGAGGCACGATAGGCGTTACAACCGAACTTCTTCAGTTGCTGGATGCGCCATGCCTGTAACGCATCAGGGATGGCAGCACCCACACCAGCATGGTCTTGGTGCATATTGACACCCTTCAGTTCCATAGGTTTGCCATTCAGCAGGAAACCCTTCTCGGCATCGAAGGAGACCTCACGGAAACCAGTCGTCGTAGTATAGACATCGGTCACCTGTCCATTCACCTTAATGGTCGTCTCTACCTGATAGAGGTATGGATCCGTCGTGCTCCACAGATGAGGATTATTGAATGTCAGTTGCTGCTTGCAACCACTTGTCTGCTTACCTTGCAAGTCAAGGGTGGCAGCGGTGGCTTTTCCCACCTCTTTGCCGTCAGCGTCCAACAAACGTTGTTCTACCTGGCAAGATTGACCTTCCAAGGTGTTGTTGTGAATCTCCGTGTCGATATGGACGACGGCTTTGTCGTACGGTGCCTTCAGGTCGGCATATACGAAAGTACCGAAGGGAGCCACGCTGACCTTTCCCGTCTTTACCAGCCAGGCATCGCGATAGATGCCGGCACCCTCATAGAACCAGCCTTCCTCCAAGGTTGCATCGGCACGGACACAGATGAGGTTGTCACCACCGTAGTTCACATATTCTGTCACGTCATATACCTGAGTAGCATAACCGCTGGGTTCTGTACCCATATAAAAACCATTGAACCACACACGGGCATTGCGGAAGATGCCATCGAACTGCAAATAATACCTGTAGGGCAATTCTTCAATTTTTCCATCCTTCAATTCTTCAATTCTAATCGTCTTCCGATACCATCCCACACTGGTCTCAGGATATTTGTAGCCCACCGTCTTATAGCCGTGGGAATGACTTGCCTTCTGGGCATAGGGTAAGGTGGTTACCCAGTCGTGAGGCACTCGTACCTCCTCCCATTTCGAGTCGTCAAACTTGGAGGAATAAGGACCCTCATTGTGGATTGAGTTCGCTTTCGTCAGGTAGTTAAAATACTCTGTACCGCACCCGAAGTCCTTGGCTGGGTCAGACGCGTTACCAAAGGCGAACTTCCAGCCCTCGTCCAGTCGGATCATCTCTCTTACGTTTTGTGCGTTCAAGGTAGCAATGCCTATCCAGACAAAAGCCACCGTCATCAGTCTTCTTAGGTTCATATAATTGGTTTTAGTTATTTAGCGAGAAGTGATATCGCAAAGCCACCGCCTGCAGCCTCGGTCAGTTTTAGCGTATCACCAGCCTTTACCACTTTCTTGGTGATAACGTAAGCCTTCGGGTTCTTCTCATAATGGGCATCCTTGGCATCGGCATAGATGGTACAATCGTACTTCTTGCCCTTATCGAGGAAGTCGAGTTTGATGACACTCTGGTGACCGTTCTCGTCACACTTGCCACCGATAAACCAGTTATCCGTCCCTTTAGCCTTACGAGCCACGGTGATATAGTCAGCAGGCTCTGCCTCTAAGTATTTGGAGTCATCCCAGTCGCAGGCGACATCACGGATAAACTGGAAGGCGTCATCGAAGCGCTCGTAGTTCTCGGGAAGGTCGGCAGCCATCTGCAGCGGTGAGTACATTGTGACATAGAGGGCGAGTTGTCCGGCAAGGGTCGTGCGAACCCATGAGGTGTTTTTGCTCCATGTAGAGAGTTGTGTCTCGAAGATACCAGGGGTATAGTCCATCGGACCACCTTGCAGACGGGTGAACGGCAGGATACAGGTATGGTCAGGACGGTTGCCGCCAAAAGCCTCGTATTCTGTGCCACGCGCGCTCTCTCCACCAACCAGATTAGGATAGGTACGGCAGAGTCCTGTGGGACGTGTCGCCTCATGCGAGTTCACCATGATATGGTGCTTTGCAGCCTCTCTGATGACATACAGGTAGTGGTTGTTCATCGATTGGGAGTAGTGATGGTCGCCGCGAGGGATAATGTCACCCACATAGCCCGTCTTCACAGCATCGTAGCCGTATTTGTTCATCAGTTCATACGCCTCTTTGATATGTCGCTCATAGTTCTGTGTAGAACTACTGGTCTCATGGTGCATCAGAATCTTTACACCCTTGGAGTGCGCATAGTCGTTCAGCATCTTAATGTCGAAGTCGGGGTAGGGTGTCACGAAGTCGAACACGTCACGTTTCCAGTGGTTCGCCCAGTCTTCCCAACCGACATTCCAGCCTTCTACCAATACTTCATCAAGTCCGTTCTTAGCAGCGAAGTCTATATAGCGTTTCACCTTCTCGTTATTAGCGGCATGTCGTCCGTGAGGCTTCACGCTGTTCCAGTCAATCTGGTCGAGTCTGATGCTGGGGAAGTCGTCAGTGTAGTGCCAGTTCGACTTACCCACAATCATCTCCCACCATACACCACAGTATTTGGTGGGGTGAATCCAACTGGTGTCTTCTATCTTACAAGGCTCATTGAGATTGAGGATGAGGTTAGAGGCAAGCATGTCACGTGCATCGTCGCTGACCATTACCGTGCGCCAAGGTGTCTCACAGGGTGTCTGCATCGCACCCTTCAGTCCTGTGGCATCAGGTGTTAGGTGACTGATGAAAGTAAGGGGTGCTGGCAGTGGGTAAGGTGATGGTTTGGGATTCGGCGTGCAGGCATTACTGCCGCCTCCCAGTTTTGTCGACAATGCTTTGGTCTGTGCGTCAACCAGTTCGAGGTGCATTGTCGCATAGTCGAGACAAGCCGCCTCATGGATATTGATATAGAGTCCGTCATCGGTCCTCATCTGCAAGGAGGTCTGTACACCTGTTGGCGAGAAGACAGCGACAGAGGAGTTATCCCAGTTCACTGCTTCTTTCATTCGTCCACGAATCTCAGAAAGTCTCGTCTCTTGTGTCTCTTGCTCCTGTGTGTCGTAGTCGCCAGGCAACCACCATGCGGTGTGGTCGCCAGCCATAGCGAACTCCGTATGCTCATCCTTGATAAGGAAATAATTCAACTCCTGCTGTTGAGGGAACTCATAACGGAAACCGATACCATCGTCATATACACGGAAACGGATGATGATCACTCGGATTTGCGGTTCCACCCACATCCCTTTGGTATTGGGGTCCTTAGGGTAGTGCTTCTTCTCTAACTGCTGTTCGAGCGTAACCGTATATTCATTATAATGATTACGGATATCCTTGGTCTCGCCCCACACAGGCTGCCATGTCTCGTCGAAAGATGTCACCTTCTCGTCCTTGATAGTGAAGTGGTCCATCAGGTCGGTCTCCTCCATCCCTTTGGACGCATGTTTGTCCTTGGCAAGTTCCAACCCCAACCTACTTGGCTTCACCACATCCTTACCCTTATAGGTTAGTGAGTACATGGCACATCCTTGATTGATATTAAAGGTGAGTTCCAGATTACCGTTGGGTGACTTTACCGACCCTGCCATTCCTGGCATTGCGGACATCGCCAGCATGGCAGCAGCGATAAGCATTCTTTTTAATTTAATCATATTACGATGTCTTAGGTGTTTAAAAATCTGATTGCAAATATAGGAAAAATCCGTCAACGCTGCAAGGAATGATACATTATTTTACCTCCTCTGATGTACAATCCTTTGCACGGAATCTCAGAAAGTTGACGACCTTGGAGATCATAGATGTCCTGACAGGTATTGTTACTGACCTTAGGATTCCTTACGGTGGTATATGCATCCCATCCGGCAGATAAGTCCTCAAGGGTGACGATGCGGTCGTCGTTCATACACTTTCTCCATTCTTCCTTACTGGTCTTATTGACAAAATTTCCGCCCCATGTCTGATACCACGGCATCCACCATGACCAGACAGCCTCCTCGGCAAATTCCTTGTCGATATCAGGTATGGGACCGTTTTCTGATAAGGCGAGAATCTTCGTCCCTCCTGTGAGTTTCTTGAGTTTGTCAAACAGGATGTAGTTGCTGGAATAGTCGTAATCTGCATTATAGATATCCGCTGAGACGACATCATAATAGGCTTCACCAGGATTCCAGTCTTGGTCGTACTCCCCTGCGTTCCATACCCAGATGACATTATGCACTCCTTTGACATTCACCATCTCTTCAAAGATTAAGCGGTAGAGTTTCTTGAAAGGCTCTGCTCCTTCTCGTCCCCACCAGAACCAACCTCCACTTGCCTCATGGAGTGGACGGAAGATACAGGCGATGCCCGCATCCTGTAACTCTAGGAAATAGTCGGCAATAACGTCAATGTCCTTGATGATATTCTGATAGAGGGACGAGGAGGTGTTCCATGTGCCATCGGTTTTCATGGCATTGGAGATCTTCATGTAACATCTGTCGGTGTAGAACTCATTGGTGTTCCGACTGGGGTCACGCCAGTGCCAGGTAAAGGCTGGAATACCTCCACGCTTGTAGGTGTCTTTTACCAGTCTGATGACCGCATTCGTATATGACATTGACCAATAGTCGTCCTCATTGGCACCTGTGGTGTTCATAAAGTCAAAACCGATAAGTGCCGGATATTTACCTGAGGCTTGGTAGACTGCCTTCACGTCATTATGCTGGGTCACGTCTCCGTTTGCTGACGACATGTCACCAGTCATGATACCAGAAATGGTCTTTTTCCCGAAATTGTTATAGAGGAAGGCATAAATCTTCTTGGCACTCTCCGTGGCATTCTGGTCAACAGGTGCCGATGCGATATTGAATGGCAGTGCGTCAGTACTCTTCTCTATGCGGATATAGTCGATACGGAACCATGTCCAGAATGGGGTGATGACGATGGCGTTCTCTCCTTGATTCATGAAGTAGTTGCCCACAGCCGTCTCTCCCTTCCCCTTGGTCAGGAAAGTACCGCTGCTGCCGTTCACGGAAAGTTTCACAGACTTGTCGCCATACAGACCGTCATAGCCCACATAGACGGTATACTTCCCCTTTGCCGTGTTATTATATTTAAAGGTGATACGGGCATCATCCTTGGTGATCTCAAGAGCCTTCCCTCCCGAGTACTTGCTGTCCTGGGTCAATGTGCAGTTGACGTAACTGGCATTCTCAGCCTCCAGTTTGGCATTGCTCTGTGCGAGAGCGATTTGAAAACAGCCCAACAACACAGGTAGCAGGAATAGTAGTTTACGCATGGTTATTGAAGTTTTTTCAAACGGTAGGAGATAACATCACGGGCTTTCACAGTCAGTTTACGCTCCGTCTTGTTTTTTATACTGGTTTTACCTTCTGTCTTGTGTGTCCATAGATTATATACCTGGTAGGTCTTCGTGTCAAACGAGGTGCTGCACCCACTCACTTCCTTGTCTGTGAGGTTGAAGTCCTGCCAGTTGAGGGCATACGTGATGTCTTTCTTGGTCGGGTTGAGGATCGTAAATGCCCAGTCTCCTCCCGCAAGAGGCTTGAACCAGAATTGCAGTCCATTATGGTCACAATAGTGTAACCCCTGAATACCTAACGTGTCCTGGTCAATAGCTATCATCTCCTTATTCATGATGATGTTGCGTGTTGCCTCACTCATGGAACGAAGGTCGTTCCCCAGGATGAGAGGACTCGCCATCATACACCACATCGTAAAATGAGCACGGTCCTCATTCTCAGTCATTCCATTGCCTACCTCCAGCATGTCGGGGTCGTTCCAGTGCCCCTTGCCGGCATACTGACGGAGGGAGTCGTTGAACTGGATACACTGCATCACACCAAATTGCGTGTACCCTGCCTCAAAGACCCGCAGAGAGTCGAAGTCACACCAGATATCAGGGGTCGTACGCCAAGAGTGACCAATCTCCTTTGCCCATTTCCAAGGGCGGCTGTTTCCCCACTCACACATACTGAGGAATATCGGGCGACCCGATGCACGCAGTGCGTCACTGATGAGTTGGTAGGCACCCTGTGGGTTGACATTGGTCGTATTGCACCAGTCGTATTTCAGATAATCCACTCCCCAACGGGCATATTGGATGGCATCCTGGTATTCATGTCCTAAAGAACCGGGCATTCCTGCACAGGTACCTGTCCCGGCATCACTGTAGATACCCAGTTTCAGTCCCTTGCTGTGGACATAGTCCGCAACAGCCTTCATGCCATTAGGGAATTTCTTGCTGTCCACCTGTATGAAACCGTCTGCGTCACGCTTACCGTGCCAGCAGTCATCAATATTGATATAGGTGTAGCCAGCATCACGCAGTCCGCTTTCCACCATGGCATCCGCTATACCCTTAATGATGTCTTCAGAGATATTTCCCTGAAATTTGTTCCATGTACTCCATCCCATCTGCGGGGTGTCTGCTAAATGTTCCCATTTCTGTGCCTTTCCCGGCATGACCATGAGGGCAAGGATAACGCCCATCATGAGTCTTTGTTTTAGATTCTTCATATTTGATTATTTTACTTGAGGATTATAATTGAAATACTGGAAACGGACCTTTCCCCCTCCTCCAGAATAAAGTGCAGGGCGTAATGCGATAAAACCGCCATATTTGTTGTGATGGAATTCGGAAATATCGATGTTATGGCTTAGCACTTCCCATTTGTCTCCATCTTTGCTTATTAGGATGTTAAGACTTCCCCCTTTATTCTCAAGACGAATTTTCAGATGCCTTCCGTAAGTGTTGGGCATTGTCTTGTGCGTGGTGGCGTTCAGGTGGATTGTTATCGTGTTATTGTCAAAGGTGAGTCCAGCAAAAGCATTCTCGTCATAGAAAAGAAGCAAGCCTGCATGATTGCCTTTCTTGTCTATGGTTATGTCAGATTCGACATCGTAACAAATATCTGTGGCAGTAGTCAGCATCAGCCGTCCGTCTTTGGGTGATGTTCCTTTCCCCGGCAATGACAGTGTTCCATTTTGAATAGTTGCCGCCGATAAGATGTTTTCTTTCCATCCTGTCCATTGCCATCCAAGAATGTCAGATGAGAAATCGTCTGAAAGATGAGGAAGCGAGCCAGAGGTTGGAAGTTTCATGTCCTTGACAGGGCGGTACCATCCTCCTTGTGTCCATTCAATAGGTTCCATCAGCGTGTATCGTCCCAAAGAATAGGCGGATTTGTTGTAGGCGTGATAAATCATCCACCATTGACCGTCAGGACCTTCTACAATGGTACCATGTCCCTTTGACCACCATTGCTCATCAGCGGAATAGGTATGGACAATGGGGTTGTAGGGGGAGTTTTCCCAAGGACCATAGATACTCTTCGAACGGGCAGTGACAGCCATGTGACTTGTGGCAGGTCCTGCTGTTCCTCCTTCAGCAGAAGTCATATAATAGTACCCGTTATGGTAGGTCAGTTTTGGAGACTCCAGGCACATGCACTCTGTCTGCCACTCGCGAGGGTATTCCCATCCATGATATACCGTCTCTGTCTGTCCTGCCCTTGCCAGTCCGTCATCCGTTAAGGGAGTAACTTGTCCTGCATTGGTAAACAAATACCGTTTTCCGTCAGGGGTTACGACCAGTCCTGGGTCTATACCACCTATTTTCAGGTCTATGGGTTTTGTCCACGGTCCCCGGATGTCCTTTGCGGTAATGACCCAGTTTGTTTCATTGGCAGGAAAGTAAATATAATAGGTGTCATCCACTTTTTGTAAGTCTGGTGCCCATGCGGAACCGTTCCAGTCTTCTCCCGCCCTGCAGATTGGTTCCCAGTGGAGCAGGTCGCGGGAATGCCAGATAAGGAATCCCGGCTGGTAATGGAAAGGAGAGTGCGTCATGTAATAGTCGTCTCCATCTTTCAGAACCGACGGGTCAGCATAATCTCCCGGCATCAGGACCACTTGTGCCCATGCGTTTATTGCCAGCAGGTAACTTCCAATGATCAGTAGTAATCTCTTAGCCATTTTATAGTATTTTGCTGCAAAGATAACTCTAAAAATTGAAAGATGCAATAGCACCCGGTTGTTATGGTACATTTTTGCAACATTTGTGACATATACTCTTATACGTTTTGATGTCGTAATTCGGAAAAAAGCACTATCTTTGCAGCAGAAATAAGAACCTGAGACTTATGCGGAAATACTATGCGTTTATTTTCTTTTTTGTAAGTATTCTGTCAATCCACGCACAGAAGAACCTGCAATTCCGTCATATAAACACAAAAGGCTATAGCGTACGTGCCGTCTACCGTGACACAAATGGCATAGTATGGTTAGGTACTTCCTCAGGAATACTGAGTATGCCGCAGTTGGAGAGCAGGAATCCCGGAAGTTACCAGCGGCTGTCTTCCGACATCAATATGAGCGTCAATAAGATTACTGGTGATTCAGAAGGTGGATTATGGGTCAAAACGATAGATAATGATGTCTATTATTATCATCCACAGCGCAATGAGTTTGTAGAAGATGTCCCTGCGATGTTTGCTAAAAGAAACATCAAAGTATGGAAAGAGTTTGATGTGAATGCCGATGAGGAAGGACATACGCTTGCAACCAAAGACAACAAACTCTATTGGTTGGATCAGAAGACAGGAAAAGTGACAAGTCTTTCTATAGGAGCAGAAGAGTATATTATTGCTGTCTGCCGTAATGAAACCTGTTACGCTCTCATTTCCAACAAGAGCCTCTATGTTCTTTCAATCAAAGAAAAGCGAATCATTCGTCAGGTGACACTTCCTGAGGGGTACCATGCTCATAAACTTGTCAATATGGATGAGGCGGGTAATGTCTGGGTATGGTCTGATAATAAGGTGTGGAAATATGACCATTTGCTACATCAATGGATGTTGGTCGTTCAGATTCCTTCTAATATTGTGGGATTTCAATTGGACGGAGAGCAGCAACTATGGATAGCAACGGACTCTGACGGTATTTACCTTTGTGATGTTGACGGACACGTTCTGGCTCATCTGTTACATTCTCCGTGGGATGCCAATAGCCTTCAAAGCAACAAAATAGACATGCTCTATTATGACAAGAAACGGCAGGCGATGTGGATATCCTATACCAAAGGTGGTTTATCAATTTGTACCAGTCATCAGGAGAACTATTCTCTCAACAAAATTGTGGACATGGCGACACAAGAGTCCATTTCCGACATTCTCACTTTTGCACCAGCTCCACATAACGGAGGCATGTGGATTGGAATGGAAAATCGTGGCGTGTACCTTCATGATGGGGATACTGACAAGAACATCATGGGTAACGGTTCTGCTACTGCTCTTCATTCTGGTAAAGACGGCTCACTTTGGATCGGGCTCTATCATCAAGGGCTGTGGCACCGACAACAGAATGGAAATACCACTCGCTATTTCAAGGACAGCTCACCCTATGATGTCGTTGAGAATGACAAAGGCGAATTCTTTGTTGCCTTATTAGGAAAAGGTGTGTGGTGGCTTAACCCTGTAACAGGTGATACCATGAACACGCATTTGAAACCATCATACGCATTAGATTTAGCGTATCATAAACATCAGCTCTATGCTGCAACCACCGAAGGACTTTATAAGTCAGGCAAAGACCTTGTCTGGGAGAAAGTGTGTGACGGACGTTTCCGTTACTTGTGTATAGATAAAGACGATTATGTTTGGATGCTTGGTAATGAGGGCTGTGAGGGTTTGACCTTGTTGGATAACAACGGCAGGGAAGTGAAGGTGTTAGCCGATTTAAAGCATGCCCCATTAAAAAATATCTCTGTTGACAAGGATGGGAATGTATGGATAGTCACTCCCACGGAATTACTGATGCTGCGTCATCAATTGGAGGACAGGAGTAAGTTTGACCGTTATTCCTTCAATATCAATCCTGATGGCAAGCAACTATATTATAATTTCCGTGCCAGTGAGATCGATGCCAATGGTATTCTCTGGCTGGGTACGACAACGGGCTACCAGCGGGTGGATACCCGTAAACTCTTGTCGCAGGTTAACCAGCAGGAGGAGTCGCACCAACTATTACTGGGTGCCGTTAGTGTTAATGACAAACTGTTAACTCCTCAGACGCTTGGAAAAGATATTGTATTCATCCATGAACTCTCTTTGAGTTACAACGAGAACAATCTGGTGATAGAGTGTTCCAATCCGAATGATGAAGGTTTCTCGGCAGATGCCTATTATTATCAGTTGAAGGGATTCTCAGACACATGGTATCCTATAGAGGGACGGACTATTGTCTTGTCAAACCTGCCATCAGGTGATTATCAGTTACTTACCCGCACCCAATTTTCACAACCGAGTCAGTTGCTGGCAATACATATCGCTCCACCGTTTTGGTTGTCTTGGTGGGCATTCCTTTTATATTTGCTTATTGTGACCTTGGTGATATGGGGTGTTGTCCGTTACTATCATCATCGGCGAGTTTATAAACAGCGCATCCATGAGTTACAACTGCAACAGGAGCAGCAAGAGCAAATGAATGAGATGAAACTCCGTTTCTTTACCAATATCAGTCATGACCTGCGGACACCGTTGTCTTTGATTATCAGTCCTGTGGAGGAACTGTCTAAGCAAGTAAAAGACCCTCAGCAGTTGTCTACCCTTCAAATGATTCGTCGCAGTGCGGACCATCTGCTTTCTTTGGTAAACCAGATTCTTGATTTCCGTCGTCTGGAGTCAGGGCGCGAGAAGTTGGTTTCTTCCTATGGTGACATCATTACTTTGCTAAGGGATATCTGTAACGCTTTCCAACTGAAAGCAGACAAAGAGCATATTCAGTTCTCCTTCCAGTCGTACGTAGAACATGTGGATACTTTCTTCGACAAAGACAAGATGACAAAGATCATGATGAATCTCTTGTCGAATGCGTTTAAGTTTACAGAGGCAGGAGGCAGTGTTACCGTAGGTGTGGATATTGCCGACCGTCAGGTCGTCGTAACTGTTGCAGATACAGGTGTGGGTATCCCGGATGCCGACAAAGACCGTATCTTCGACCGTTTCTTCCAGTCAGAGTCAGGCAACCGTATGTCGATGGGAAGCGGCATCGGTCTTCATGTTGTACGTGAATATGTGCGTCTTCAAGGTGGAGACATCACAGTGTCTGACCAACCAGAAGGGACAGGCTCTGTGTTCCGATTCACCATTCCCTTGAGGAAGAATGATGGTAAGCCCAAGATGGTAGAAGAAGTGTCCTCTATAGATAGCCTGCAGGATAGTGCTGGTGGTCTTTCTTCTGAAAAGGAAGGCTTGCCAACCCTATTACTTGTTGAGGACAATCAGGATTTCCTTGCTTATATGAGGCAGAGTTTGGAAAGGGATTACCATATTCTGACTGCTGTCAATGGTGTGGAGGCACTTGATGTGTTGAGTAAGAAGGATGTTGATATGATTACCAGTGATGTGATGATGCCAGAGATGGACGGATTAGAACTCTGTCATCGTGTCAAGACGGATATAAACACTTCGCATATCCCTGTGATATTGCTGACGGCTAAGAGTATGGCTGGTGACGAACTGGAAGGACTGGAGGCTGGTGCGGATGATTATATCACGAAACCTTTCAGTATGGATATACTCCGACAGCGCATTCATAAATTAGTAGAGAGGAATCAAAAGCAGCATGAGCGGTTTGCTAAGGAGGTAGATATCGAGCCTTCCGAGATTACCGTCACCTCTCTCGATGAGCAGTTCATCGCACAGGCTATCAGTATTGTGGAGGCTCATATCGGTGACCCGAACTTTGGCGTGGAGGAACTAAGTAATGAGATGGGTGTTCATCGCTCTCAGTTATATAAGAAACTCTACCATCTGACAGGAAAGACTCCTGTACTATTTGTCCGCTTGTTGCGTCTTAAAAGAGGAAAGCAGTTGCTGGAGCAGAGTGGTATGTATGTCTCTGAAGTCGCCTATCAGGTAGGCTTCAATTCCCCCCGACTCTTCTCCAAGTATTTCAAGGAAGAGTTTGGGGTGACTCCTAAGGAAATGACTAAATAATTAATAAGGTATGACTCAGATGTTGTTATTTGCCAGTTTATTGGTTCCATTAGTACAAAATGGTGAAGAGACACGGGGTATAGGACAGTATCCTGGTGCCCCCAGTGAGTATTTCGCACCTACCGTCAGTTGGGCGGAAAGTGGACAGTTGAACAATGTGGCACTGCATCGTGCAGCCTACGCCTCATCCACTTATGACTATCATCATACCGCTCATCTGGTGACCGATGGCATCAGTGGAATGCGGAACCCTGCCGTCCTTCAGGTGACGACTCCCGAGGGCATACTGCCACGTCGTGAAGCGGAATGGGCGATAGACGGTGGAAAGTTCTCTCGTAATATTCTGATGGGCAGTCATACATGGTTGCAGTATGATTGGGGACATCCGTTGTCATCTGCAGTCTGTAAGGTGAACGTACAGGGGCGGGTCGCTTTCCGTGATGGAGCGAAAGGATATGCTATTCGCTGTGAGACATCTGCGGATGGAAAGACATGGGAGACGATAGGTATTCAGCAGGGGGAGGAACTTCCAGGCACGCCTCTTCATTACCGTTTACATTCCGACCCCAATAAGCAGGAGGCACAGGAATGGCTCCCAGCACAGGTGATGGATGAGACCATCGTGCTCGCTACTCCTGTCAATATCCAGCATTTCCGTATCTGTTTTGACATGGATGATGCTGCTCATTGGGATATCCATGAACTCCAGTTCCTTGGTGAGAATGACGAAGTACAGGAGGTGATGCCCTCCCGTCAGTTCTGCAGTATGTGGATCAGTAAGGGCGGAGGTGAGCAATGGCTCTATGTCGACCTTGGCAGGAAGATACCTGTTGAGCAGGTGCTTTTGGACTGGTATCAGGCACCAAGCAAAGGTTGTATAGAGGTGTCTGACGATGCTCTGACGTGGCGAAAGGTAACAGATATCAGTCAAGGTATATCAGCAAAATCAAATGGAAGGTATATCAGATTGTATTTACAGGAACCTGGTGAGGCTGGCTATTATGCGCTTCGTGAGATGAAGGTGATGGCATACCAGCAGAAACTGTTTGTCCCACATGCGATAGCAGGATTGCATCAGGACAAGTATGAACTTAGTGGTGGTAACTGGATGTTGCAGCGTGCCTCAGAGGTGACAGCGGCAGGGGAGACGATTGCCACCGCTGGTTATGACTGTCATACATGGATTCCTGCCACCGTACCAGGAACTGTGCTTGCCTCCTATATGAATATTGGTGCCGTACCGAATCCGAACTATGCGGATGACATCGACCAGATTTCTGAGTCGTTCTTCCGCAGCAACTTCTGGTATCGTGATGAGTTCGAGTGGGACGGACAGTTGCAGGGAGAACAGCAGTGGCTTCACTTCGACGGCATCAACTGGAAGGCGAATGTGTTTCTGAATGGTCAGCGACTGGGACGGATCGAAGGTGCTTTTATGCGGGGTAAGTTCAATGTGACAGGACTCTTGCGGAAAGGGAAGAACTATCTCGCCGTGGAGATTATCTGCAATGAGCATTTCGCCGCCATCAAAGAGAAAGACGAGAATACCACCCAGTTCAATGGAGGACTATTAGGGGCGGATAATCCTACGTTCCATGCGTCAGTAGGATGGGACTGGATTACGACGACACGTGGTCGTGAGGCAGGAATCTGGAATGAGGTCTATCTGACAGCCACGGGGGATGTTACGGTCAGCGACCCTTATGTGCGGACGACCCTCAAGGAGCATGGACAACTCGTGGAGGTCACTCCTTCCGTCTTCGTACGTAATAACAGCAGCCGTTCTGTCAAAGGCACACTGCAAGGCTTCATTGGTGACGTGCGTTTTGAGAAAGAAATCACGTTGCCTGCCCTTACAGAGCAGGAAGTCATGTTCTGTCCGCAAGACTATCCCCAACTCTCCCGTCGTGACTTTAAGTTATGGTATCCCAATGGCTATGGCGACCCGTATCTCTATGACGCAGGTTTCTCCTTTGCCGACGATGCCACTCTTACCTACAAGACGGGTCTTCGTGAGATGCGTTATGTGGGACTGAAAGACTCCTTGCGTATCTATGTCAATGGGCATCGCTTTGTGCCGAAAGGAGGTAACTGGGGCTTTGACGAGCATAACCTGATGTATCGCTCCCGTGAGTACGATATTGCTGTGGCTTATCACCGTGATATGAACTTCACGATGATACGCAACTGGGTAGGACAGGTGGGCGATGAGTCTTTCTATGAGGCTTGCGACCGTCATGGTGTCATGGTATGGCAGGACTTCTGGCTTGCCAATCCTGCCGATGGTCCTGACCCGTATGATAATATGATGTTCTTGCGGAATGCCGAGGATTACACCCGTCGAATGCGCCATCATGCCAGCATCGGGTTGTATTGCGGACGAAACGAGGGCTTCCCGCCAGAGGCGATAGACCGTCAACTACGCCATTACGTCCATCAGTTGGCACCAGGTATGGAGTACATCTCGCACTCTTCTTCCGAGGGTGTCAGTGGTGGCGGTCCCTATCGTGCCTTGCCCATGAAGGAGTATTTCACGAAACAGTCGGGGAAGATTCATTCTGAGCGAGGGATGCCTAACGTGATGAATATCGAGAGCATGCGACGTACGTTCAGTCCAGAGGCTCTGTGGCCACAGTCCTTACAGTGGGGACAGCATGACTTCACCTTACAGGGTGCCCAGCGCTCTTCTGTGTTCAACCGTATGATGAACGAGGGCTTCGGTGAGTCGAAGAGTGCCGAGGAGTTCTGTCGTCGTGCGCAACTCATCAACTATAACGGCTATCGGGGGATGTTCGAGTCTACCAGTCGGAGCCGTGCGGGATTGTTGCTGTGGATGAGTCATCCCTGTTGGCCCTCGATGGTATGGCAGACCTATGATTATTACTTCGAGCCTACTGCTGCCTATTTCGGATGTAAGAAAGCCTGTGAGCCTTTGCATATCCAGTATAATGCGCTGACGGACAGTATTGAGATCGTCAATCACTCCGCTGGCTCGCAAACGGCACTGACGGCAACAGCGACAGTCTTTAACCTGAATGGTAAGAAGGTCTGCCAAGAGCGAACCCGATGGGATAGTAGTGAGGACACTACTGTCGCTTGGACCAAACTCTCGAAGATCATGCCTCAGGCACCATCCGAGGTGTATTTCTTGCGTCTGCAACTCTCAGACAAGAAAGGCATTGTCTCTGAGAACCTCTATATCATGGGACGGGAGGATGGTCATTACAAGGCGTTGCTCGGTCTGCCTAAGCCAGCGATAACACAGCAGGTAAAGATGCTGGATACTTGTAAGATGCTGGTTACCTTGTCTAATCACGGAAAGACACCAGCCCCCTTCCTGCGCCTGAACCTGAAGGGGAGTGATGGAGAACAGATACTGCCAGTGATGTATAGTGACAACTACATCACGCTGATGCCTGGAGAGCAGAAGACCATCAAGATATCTTGGAGACAGGAGGATGCTCGTGGACAGCAACCACAGGTGGAAATAAACGGACTGAATGAATAAAGAACACAAAAGATATGAAAAGACTCTCATTATTACTGATTGGTTTCTTCGTCAGCATGATAATCTATGCTGACGGTGTGAGTGCTGTACCACAAGTCAAGGAAACGGCACAACAGGGATATTTCCCTTTGGCGACTGCAACGACTGTCGCGGATATCTGTGTGGATGCCAAAGACTATCGGGTGGTGGAGATCACTGCCGGGATGCTGGCTGATGATGTGCTGCGGGTGACGGGTAAGTCGGCGAAGGTGGTGAGGACCAAGAGCCTGAAAGAGATCTCCCGTCCTGCCGTGGTGGCTGGTACCTTGGGGCATAGTGCATTGATTGACCAGTTGGTGAACCAGTGTAAGATAAAGGTAGAGGACATTCAAGGAAAGTGGGAGTCGTATATGCTGGTGACGACGGAGCATCCGAAGACACATCAGCCTTTATTACTCGTCATCGGCAGTGACCGTCGTGGTACGGCATTCGGACTGACCTCGTTGAGTGAGGCAATCGGTGTGTCACCATGGTACTGGTGGGCTGATGTCACTCCGCAGCAGAAAACGGCTTTATACATAGAGTCTGGTATGTTCTGTCAGAAGGAGCCGCAGGTGCAGTATCGGGGTATCTTCATCAATGACGAGCGTTTTGGCGGCTGGGCTCGCTGGGCTGAGAAGAGACATGGTAAGGTGGGACCAGAGACCTACAGACAGGTCTTTGAACTCTTGTTGCGATTGAAGGCTAACTACCTATGGCCCGCCATGCATCCGGGTACGCAGGCTTTTAATGCCGACCCTGAGAATGCTCGTCTTGCCGACGACTACGCTATCGTGATGGGCTCCTCTCATTGTGAGCAGATGTTGCGTAATAATGAGGGGGAGTGGAAAGCTATCGAGCAAAAGCATCCCGGTACCTTTGGTGATTTCAACTATATCACCAATCGCAAGACGATGCAGAACTATTGGGAGGAGCGTGTGAAGACGAATGGCAGGTATGAGAACACCTATACCCTCGGATTGCGTGGCATCCACGACTATCCGATGGAGGGTGCCAACAGTACCGCTGAGCGTGTCGCCCTCATGCAAGAGGCGATCAACGACCAGCGTGACATGCTGCGTCGGAATATCAACAAACCCGTGGAGGAGATACCACAGGTGCTCTGTACCTATGAGGAGGTGCTGGATGCTTACCATAACGGTCTGCAGGTACCTGAGGACGTGACCCTCCTCTGGTCGGACGACAAGCATGGTTATTGTCGCAACCTCTGCAACCCTGACGAGATGAGACGGAAGGGTGGGGCAGGTATCTACTACCATCTGTCGTATCATGGTGATCCTGACAGTTGGATATGGCTCAGTCCGTTGTCACCTGCCTTCCTCTCGATGGAGTTGACGAAGGCGTATACCTATGGGGCTCGCAAGATATGGGTGTTTAATGTGGGGGATATCAAACCTGCCGAGAAGGAGATATC
This sequence comes from Prevotella sp. UBA2755, assembly GCA_002353225.1. Taxonomy (GTDB): domain Bacteria; phylum Bacteroidota; class Bacteroidia; order Bacteroidales; family Bacteroidaceae; genus Prevotella. The sequence goes on from DEJF01000072.1 coordinate 34,498, forward strand.
GTTTGTGATGGACCTCGCCTGGAACCTTGACAAGTGGAGACCGACCAAGGCACATGACTATATCCGTTACTGGGCGGCAAAGACTTTCGGAGAGGAGGTGGCTCAGGAGATAGCCGATTTCCAGACTCGTTATTACCAGTTGCAGGCTGGTGGTAAGGATGCGCATGTGTGGTTTGTCAACTATACAGAGCCGCAGATTGCCCGTCGTATTCTGGAGTGGCAGACCGTCTCCGCACAGGCTCTTGCCCTTGCCGATCGGATTCCCCAGCATCTGAAGGATGCTTATTTCGAGTTGGTCGCTTATCCTGTGCATGGTGCCGCTATGCTGAATGAATACCAGTTGCTGGCTCGTCGCAGTATGGTGGAGGCTTCTCGTGGTGACGGTGCTGCGGCACTGGCGGATGCTGACAGGGTGAAGCAGTTGTTTCATGCGTTGAACGCATGGACGCGTCATTATAATGAGGAGATACAAGGTGGCAAGTGGTCGGAGTTCTTCAACTGGCAACCGTACCACTGGTTCCGCTCGGATAAGATTGACCCGCCTGTCGCTACTCCAGCATTGGTACAGCAGGTCAGCACGTCACCCAGTCCTCGTTACTTAGGTGTCGAGCAGGCATTGTCGGCTGACGGAGTTCAGATAGAGAGTGAGGTGGATGGTGAGATACCTCTTTGGATAGAGGCTTTGTCGCCCATCCGTAATTTCTCCAAGGAGGCGGCGGATAACGTATTCTGTCGTGTCACGACAGAACACCAGACCTTTGAAGCCTCTGCCACCCCTATTAATAATGTATGGCATGCGACACACGTGGGACCGATGTGGAGCAAGGTGGGTACGCTGCGTCTCAAGAAGGGTAGTAACACGCTTCGCATCTCTGACCTGAAGACGGATGCCCGTATCGACCGTATCTATCTTGGCACATGGGCTCCTTTTGAAGCAGAGCCTCGTGTCCGTATTCCTGCCTATGCCTTCGACGACCGTCATGACAGTCGTGAGGGGAAGGTGATGCGTATCACACAGTTGGGATATACGGACGGTGTCCTCGTACAACCCTTCGGCACTCCGTCCTATGCTGTCGCTGATGCTCCCTATGTCGATTATGCCATCGACTTGCAGGAGGGAGACCGCACCATCGAGGTCCGCACCCTCCCCACCTTACATGTCTATGAGGGTCGTGACATCCGTTATGCTGTCCAGTTTGGGGATGGTGAGCCGCAGATATTCTCCATCCATGCCAACGACTTCACTGCTGAGTGGCGTTGGAACGTATTGCGTGGCTATGCCTCTCGTACCGTCTCCGTACCTGCCACGATGAAGGGTAGCCAACGGCTCCGCATCTACTTCCTCGACCCTGGCATCGTCTTGCAGGAAGTACTGGTGCATCAGCCGTAGCCCATTTATGAAGCCCGTACCTTCACAAGTGCCCCGTTACTCTACGTAAGACATCCTGAATAGTTTTTGCGGAGAGCGATGCCTCCTATCCTCGATCGGAGTGCCTTCTCCAGATAACTGATATAAGCCTCTATGGTTTTATCGGTAATATTGTTCAGACGCTTTACCGTCTTGAATGTATTCGCCAGATTGGTGGGATTAACAGAACTGCCTACACTTGATGCCAAGATACGCACTAATTCCTCAAATTCGGCCTTATTCTCTATGTTGTGGCGATCATAAATGTCGCTTAAATAAACCGTTCGATAGAGATTCCTTAGGTAAGTGGCTTTCTTGTCATCACCCTTTATAGAAAGAATCTTTGGCAGTCCACCGTAGGTATAGTACTCCTGCCATCCATCAATAATGTCGCCTTCGTATGCTGTCATATACTCCTTGAATGTCAAGGGCCATACATGAATTTCATCACCGCGCCCTCTGAACTCTGTAGCAATGTCATTAGATAGAAAACGGGAGTTGGAGCCGGTGACATAGACATCGACATTCTCCTTGACAACCAACGATCCAAGCATATCTGTAAACTCATCTACTTTCTGGACTTCGTCAATAATAATGTAATACTGCTTGTCATCCTTTATCTGCCCATCAACCCACTCCAGTAAAAGTTGCTGCATGTAGATGGGTCTTTCAATCTTCATATTCTCTCTTAACTATATAATCGAAATCAAAACGAATTACGGATTTTTGTCAGTTTTGCCGTAAATCCGTCGCAAATATATGTATTTATTATTGAAAAACCAAAGAAAATGAATTTAATTTGCAAATAATTTACGGACTCATTGCTTTCTATTAGGTGGGGAGGTATCCCCCCAATTCCCTAAAACGTTACATTTGCTCGAGTTCGTCTATTTCCTTGATGGACTTGTTGATGCGGCGCATCTCCTAGACATAGACGATGAAGCAGATAGTAAAACAAAGTATGACACTGGTGATAGAACCAACCAATCCTGCGGTTTTTACGTCTGTCAGTTCATTGGTGATTGGGTCTCCAAACATTTCATAGAAAATGGACTGTGCAAGATGATCAACTTCTTTAAGTTGAGCCTTTTTCTTTTCAATGATACTGCTCAGCAAGTCCAATTCCTCAACAATATGCTGCTGCTCGGAAAGAGGAGGAAAAGGTAGAGAAAAATTGTTCAAATCAGAAAAACGTAAGTTTGTTATTCCAATTCCATTTCCTATCTGTGTTAAAAATTGCCTATATAACGATGAACGGCATACATAGTATAGCTCCAGTACGGACATCGGATTAGTAATGCCACCAACCCAATAAGTGTCCTAGATTGAATCTATACGGTTCTTTATTTCACCAGTAATCATATGTTTTAAGTTATAATACTGCAAAGACAGCATAAAATTTCGGTTAAGCGAAAAGAATGCAAATTTATTTGTATTCTTGCGTGTGAGAATTGTTATATCATTCGGCTGGCAGGGCAACGACTCTGCCAGCCGTTTTGTTAGTGACAGTTTCCTACCGACAAACTGGTCGTTTGTTACCGACTGACGGAAGGTTTGTTACCGACTAACGGTGGGTTTGTTACCGACTGACGGAAGGTTTCCAACCGACAAACTCTGTTCCTTTCCCTCGCGCGTGCGCGCACGCACTATAATTTTTTAAACCCTTGTCACCGTTG
>DEJF01000072.1:37594-55243 GCA_002353225.1 Prevotella sp. UBA2755
ACTATTTGGTTATCAGGCAGTTGCCGGTAACAACGAGGTGACAAGGGTGACAAGGAGAGGTGCTTTCGGTATAAAACACCCATGATTTCTTCATGAACAAAACAAGTTGTTTTGTTCCGATTAGGATTATCTTAATCAATGATAGGGATGCCTCCTTTGAGAACAAAACAAGTTGTTTTGTTCCGATAAGGATTATCTTAATCAATGATAGGGATGCCTCCTTTGAGAACAAAACAAGTTGTTTTGTTCCGAAGCCGGCACCTTCGAGGGGAGAGGGGGGAAGGTCTAAGGTCAAAGGTCTAAGGTCAAAGGTCTAAGGTCTAAGGTCGAAGGTAGGCGGCATTTTGGAAATACTCAAATAAATTTGGTGTTTCACTCAATTTGCACTACCTTTGAGACAATGTCTCGAAGGTACTTGGCACTCGGAAGAAAAAAGAAACAAGTTTTCTTTTGTTCTTCACTCGTTTTTCGTACCTTTGCACCAATGAAGCAAGTACGACCGAAGAAAAATCTGGGTCAGCATTTCTTGACTGACCTGTCAATAGCCAAGCGCATAGCCGATACGGTGGACATGCCCTATAGCGACATCCCTGTATTGGAGGTAGGACCTGGTATGGGGGTGATGACCCAATATCTGGTGGAGAAGGAACGTCCTTTCAAGGTGGTGGAGATTGACAGGGAGAGTGTGGCATACTTGAACGAGCACTTCCCTCAGTTGAGGGAGAATATCCTGGGAGAGGACTTCCTGAGGATGGACTTGCAGAAGGTGTTCGACGGTCAGCAGTTCGTGCTGACTGGTAATTATCCTTACGATATCTCGTCGCAGATATTCTTCAAGATGCTCGACAATCGTGACCTGATACCTTGTTGTACGGGAATGATCCAGCGTGAGGTGGCACTGCGTATCGCCTCGAAGCCACACAACAAGGCTTATGGTATCTTGTCCGTGATGATTCAGGCTTGGTATGACGTGGAATACCTCTTTACCGTAGAGCCTAATGTTTTCAATCCTCCCCCCAAGGTACAGAGTGCTGTGATCCGCATGACCCGCAACAAGGTGAGCCATCTGGACTGCAACGAGCAGTTGTTTAAGCAGTTAGTGAAAATGGCATTTAACCAGCGTCGTAAAATGCTGCGGGTAAGCCTCAAGCAGTATGCATCCGTCTCTAACTCCCGTTTTGCGACGCAACGTCCTGAGGAACTGACAGTTGCGGACTTCGTAGAGTTAACAAACGTTGTGGGGATGGATGTGTTGTGTGCGGACACAATCATTTGATGTAGGTCAAGAATAATCCCCTTTTTCGCTCAAAACGCTCAGATTTCATTGTCGGACGATGAAATCTGCTTACCTTTGCATCGTGATTCAGAGGAACACACTTAGGTAAATAAAGATTGAGGATAACAGACAATAGGTAGTAGAAGAGGTAAAGAAAGATTGAGGATAACGAAAAGACATAAGTTTTGGTTTGTTAGTAGTTTTAGGTTAGTAGTATGGTATTAGTTTTAAAAGAGAAAGCAAGTTTTTAGTTATTAATAGGAAAAGAAAAGTAAGCACGCCGGAAGAGTGATCTCCCGGCTGCTTTGTTTTTAGGAACTTGTTTAATCGTTTTTGATTCCTTTTGCCCAATTACCAAATAATAGGCGCAGAAGGAAGATCGTGCCACGGAAGGTGAGTTCCACAGCCATTGCCGTCCATACACCAGGCAGTCCGTAGATAGGTGCCAGATAGGCGGCAAAGGTCAGACGGATAGCCCACATACTGGTGAGGTTCATGATAGATGGTTTCAGTGTGTCGCCAGCACCTACGAAGACACCATAGCAGACGATAGAGGCAGCAAACATCGGTTCTGCGAACGCCTCGATGCGCAATGACTGGGCACCGATGGCGATAATCTCCTCCACAGGGGTCAGCAGTGACATCAGTTCCGGGGCGAAGATCCACATCAGTACACCCATCAACGTCATCACCACCATACCCAGTCCTACCGACATACGGGCAAACGACTGGGTGAGCAACCGCTTGCCGGCACCAAAACTCTGACCGACCAGGGTGGTGGCAGCATCGGCAATACCATAACCGGGCATGTAACAAAGACTCTCGACGGTGATGGCAAGCGAGTGGGCGGCAATAGCGACCGTACCAAGAGGAGCGACGATGATGGTACTCACAATCTGTGCGCCACCCATCAGCATGTGTTGCAGTCCCATGGGCGCTCCTATCTTGATGGCATTGTTGACCACATCAGCCTGTGGACGGAAAGAGCGGCGTGGGCGACCTTTTAGTCTTAATATCTCAGAACGGCACAGTAGGAAGTAGAGCATCAGCGAAGCCGTCACCAACTCGGCAAGTCCCGTTCCGATGGCGGCACCCATCACCCCCATGTTGGCGATATAGATGAAGAAATAGTTGAAGATGACATCCAACACACATGCCATGATGTTCAATGCGGAAGGAATCTTCATGTCACCAGAACATTTCAGCATCGAACTGCCTAATCCGTTCATCTGGAAGAAGATACCACAGAAGCCGATGATGGCAAAATAAACGGACGCATCATGGGCGATCTCCTCGGAGCCTCCTAACCAGTAGGGCAGGGGACCGCTGATAAGAATACCTGTGATTGAAATGGCAAGACTGAACAGCAGACAGCATACCAACGACTGCCGCAAGATACGGCGAGCCCGCTTGAAGTCGTTGGCACCAATGGCATGCGCCACCTGCACGGAGAATCCCATGTTAGCCGCAGAACCCAGTCCACCCATCAGCCACCCGGTCGTCTCCACCAGTCCGATGGCGGCGGAAGCCTTGGCACCCAGATGTCCCACCATCGCGGCATCGATGAAGAACATGATGGTGGCGGAGATCTGGGCTAATATACTAGGAATACTCAGGCTGATGATCAGCCTGAGTTTCTCTCCCTGTGTCATCTCACGCCCTTCGCGGATAGATGCCAGCAGACTCTCGCTTTTACCGATTGCCATTGTTCTTTTCTGATATTCCGAGATGCCGATATTATTCTGCCTCCAGCAGAAGGACACGGCTCGACCAGTCGTTCTTCTTCGACCACTCAGGCTCGTTGCGATACGGCATATCCAGACCGTGGTTCATCAGGTAAGCACCACTGAACGACTTGCCCTCTACACTCATCGGCTTGAGGTCGATGCGGTTCAGTTCCTTCACCTTATACATACGGTTGGCATCCAGTCCTGCCATCTTCACACGGGGCAGGTGCTCGTTCTGGAACGACTCCGTTTTCCACCAGTAGAACACTGCTTTGTCCTGCTGGTCGGTGACATACATCAGAGAGGCGAGTCCCTTCTTGTCGTAGGGAGACACCAGACGGTAGATATTACCAAACTGCACGATAGGACGGATCTGCTTGTACTCGGCAATCGCCTTGCGGCACAGTTCCTTCTCGTCATCCGTCATGTTCTTGGGCTGGATCTCCATACCCAGTCGTCCGCTCATAGCCACGTCAATACGGTATTTCAGTGCCGTGGTGCGGAAGACGGTGTGGTTCGGGGTGGCGGAGATATGACTTGCCATGGCGATGGCTGGGAAGAAATAACTGGTACCCCATTGCATATAGATACGCTGGAGGGCATCGGTGTTGTCGCTGACCCAGAACTCATCGAAGTAGGGGAGTACGCCCCAGTTGGCACGACCGCCACCACTGGCACATGCCTGGATGGTGACATTAGGATATTTCGCACGGATACGCTGACAAGTCTTCTCGAAACCACGATGGTACTCAATATACAGGTGACTCTGGTCGTTCATCGTCAGATATTGTGAGCCGTGGTTCAGGATCGGCATATTAGCGTCCCACTTGATATAGTCGATCTCAGGATATTTCGACATCAGGTTGTCAACCACTCCAAAGACGAAGTCCTGTACCTTCGGGTTGGCAAGGTCGAGCACCACCTGCGTACCGCCACGTCCCAGTACGGCATCACGCTTAGGTGCCTTGACGATCCAGTCAGGGTGCTGCTCATAGAGTTCACTGACGGTATTGCTCATCTCTGGCTCAATCCAGATACCGAACTTGATACCATGTTTCTTGGCATCACGGAGGAGTCCCTCGATACCCTCCGGCAACTTGTTCTTGTCAACGACCCAGTCACCTAATGAGGAGTTATCTGTCTTACGAGGATATTTGTCACCAAACCAACCGTCGTCCATGACGAAGAGTTCGCCACCCATCGAGGCGATATCCGCCATCATCTGGTCCATCCCCTTCTGGTTGATGTCGAAATACACACCCTCCCATGAGTTCAGCAGGATCTTACGCTCCTTGTCACCATGCATCAGCATATACTTACGTCCCCACTTGTGGAAGTTGCGGGATGCGCCAGAGAGTCCCTGCTGGGAGAAGGTCAGAGCCAGTTTAGGAGTGACGAAGGTCTCACCCTTCTTCAAGTGATACTCAGAGTTGTCCTCATTGATACCAGCGAAGAAATAGTGATACTCCGTATCATCCGTATTCACCTTCAAGCGATAGTTACCAGAATAGCAGAGGGCGGCACCGATTACCTGTCCGCTGTTCTCCTGTCCCTTGCCGTCGAGTGAGAACATCACCTCAGCATGGTCGGTATGTGAGTTACGTGTACCGTCTTTATTGACGATTACCTTCTGTCCGGGAGTCAGTGGCTCCTCCACCAGTTGTGCCTCGTTAGCCCATGAGCCATAGAAATGACTGAGCCATACGTTGCCACGACGGATAGGCAGCATGGCGGAGGCGAAGGTCGTCAGGGTGACGGTATTCTTCTCGTTATTGACAATCTCCGTCCATGCCTCTATCATATCCTCGTTCGGATAGGTTCTGTATTTCAGGTTGACGAGGATAGGGTAGACAGGGTCCTTCAATTGTATCGTCGTGATGTTACCATTCCGTTGTACCCCTTCCACCACCAATGCCGTGGAGAGGTTGCCGTCCGAGTGGCGCATGGCGAGTGCCGCTTCGGCAGGGGTGTTCAGACCATAGGCAGGATAGGCATCCATGCGTCCGAACATCTCAGGTTTCTGCAGGTGCTGCAGTTCGTTGGCACTAAGTCTGGCACCGAAATAGACATACTGAGGCTGCGCGCCCTTGACGACATCAAGAACCATTGAGACATGCTGGGTCTCAATGACGACTTGCTCTGCCCATGCCATCGTGGCTGACAGGCACAGCAGTAACGTAGAAAAGATTGTTTTTTTCATTATATACATTATTTATTATAGATATTAACAGGAATCCAGAACCAGAAAGTGGAGCCTTTACCCACCTCACTGCTGACACCGATCTGTCCCTCGCAGCGCTCTACGATATTCTTACAGATAGACAGACCAAGACCAGTGCCCTGCACGAATTCGTTGAGTTTGACGAAACGCTCGAAGACGGCATTCTGCTTTTCCTCCGGGATACCGCTTCCCGTGTCCTCGCAATAGAAGTAAAGTCCCGTTTTCTTCTCACCGTCTTTCTCTCTTGTTTCCTCCCGGTAACCGACACGGATATGTCCCTCTGTCGTGTATTTGACAGCATTCGTGACGAAATTAGTGATAATCTGCTGGATACGTCCTTTGTCCAGAACGGTGATAAGTTTTTGATAGGGATTATCCTTGACGAACGCCACATTGGGATTGTCCACACGTTGCTCCAAGGTTTGGCACATCAAGTCAAACTCCTGGGCAAAGTCTACCTCCTCTGGAACGATCTGCATCAGGGTGTCCGAGATATTGGAAGCCTCAAGGATGTCGTTGATGAGTCGTAGCAGGATATCACAATGGGTACGGATGATATGGATAAACTCCTTCCGTTCCTCAGGGGTGTCAATGGTACGGAGCAGGTCAGAGAAACCGACGATGGAGTTCAATGGGGTACGTAACTCATGCGTCATGGAGGCGAGGAACATACTCTTCTGTTGTCCGCTGCTCTCTGCGCGCAACGTCTCCTCTTTGAGTTTACGCTGGGCTTCCAGTTGCTGCGTGATGTCACGGAGGATACCAAAAGCACCCTTGATTTGTCCTTGCTCGTCAAGAATAGGGATGCTGGAGATGTTATACCAATGGTCGGTATCTCCCTCACCTACCAACGGCTTCTTGAAATGACGGTCGAAGGACATCTGCTTTCGCCAGATCTCTTTGTTCTCCAGTCCTTTCATGGCACTCTCTTTCTCGGCATCGAAGACGCAGTCATAATACTCCTCAAAAGTCTTGACATATTCAGGGCTACTCAACTGTCGGGTGTAGGATATCAGACGGTTTTGGAAGTCAATCTGGAAGACATACATATTCGTATTCTCCAGGATATACTGCAACTGTAATTCCAGTTGGTTGGTCTGCTTGACAGCCTCCTGTATCTCACGGTTCATCTTGTGCATGTCCAGGTCACGGTCACGAGCCTCTGTCATGTCGATGGCAGAGATAATGTAGTTGAACACCTCACCTTGCTCATTCAGCAATGGTCGGATGTTATACTCAATATAGGTGACTTTCTTTCCGTGGGGCTTCTCCATCCGGTGACAAGCCGACCGTTCTTCCTTGCATCCACGGGGATAGACATCGCGGAAGATTGGTATATCGAACATGTTGGAGAGTCTGAAGAAATGCTCATTCTCAGACTGGTCAAACTCACAGAGTTCCTTCATCGCCTCATTGACGGCAATCAGTTCTCCTTTCTTGTTGTAGAACGACATGGAGAGTTGCGGGATATTGGTGAGCCGCTCGTACCTCCTGATCATCTCACGGGCATTCTTTGCTCCCTTCACGTCCTTGGTGATGTCGTTGATGGTATTGATGATGTAGACAGGGTGTCCATAGTCATCATACTCCACCATGGAGTGGCCGCTGAAGTTCAGCCATTGTGGTTGTTCCGCAGTACCGATGTTCCATCGCTTGTCAATGGCGGTCTTGTGCTCCCTTCCCTGAATCATCATGTCCATCTTCTTCATGAACTCCTTTTGCTCGGAGGGATGGATATGGTCGACAAACTCCTTTAGCGACATGCCGTCCTTGGGCAGGAAACTGCCGTAGTGATTGGTGAAACGCTGGTGTGCGATGTCATACTGCATCACATAGAAGCGTCCCATGTGCAGTGCTTTCAGCATCATCTCGTTGAGTTCGGTGGAATGGCGGGCAGCCTTCCTGACATGTGATTGTGCAAGACGATTCAGCAGATAACAGAAGATGGTCAGTAAGATGATTCCTAAGATGATATATGCAGTTAGAGAGATGTTAGGCAGCCCATCATCTTCTTCATGGTGCTGCCATTTGTGATTGATGTTTTCTATCTCGCCACTCTGTTTCAGACGGGAGTAGATATCATCGATGTCATTGATAAGTTTCTCATCACGTCCGATGACATGAATCTGGCTGGCAGGGATGGAGACTTCATTAAGAATGAGACCCTCGTTCTCCATGCTGAACTCTTTGAGTTTCCATTTCAGGGGTTCCTCTCCCCAAACAAAATACTTATAGTCTTTGTCCCGAAGTCCTAATAACGCCACCTTAGGAGACTGGAAATCTATACGTCGGATATATGAGGAGTCTACGGAGAGGAAATATTTTAGGGTATAGTCGGAAGGTTTGAGCACCACACCTCCCTCTATTAATTGCTTGATGGAAAGTGGTGGAACTGTGTCACCCAGCATCAAGGCACGCATACGATAGTAGTTGATGATGTTACGACTATGGAAGTATGGGGCAGAAAGATATCTTTGGGCATTGGCAAGGATCAGGTCTGCCTCTCCGCGCTCAAATGCCTTCAGGGCATTGCCCCATTCCTTTAGGATGAATTTGCAAGGGTATTCCAGTTGTTTCATGATGGCACGCATCACATCGATATTCGAGCCGTCAGGCTCTCCCTGGTCATTCTGGTACTCGTAAGGAGGTTTGTCCCAGTCACCGGCTATGATGACGGGGTGTTTCTCGTCGTAAACTCTCTTCTGTGCGAGTGTGGGCAGACAGCAGGAGAGTGTCATGACCAGTGAAATGTATAATATGTATATTCGGTATCTCATATGTTAGATGAACTTCTTTCGTTTTATGACAGTTGCCTGACATGGTATCATGATCCATACAGTGGTACCCAGTCCTTCCTCGGAGTTGATCTCCAGGGTGCCCCCCATCTGCTCTACCAATTCCTTGCATATCGGGAGACCTAATCCGCTACCCTTGTTGGGACCGGCGGCAAACCGTTCAAAGATACGTTTCTGAATGTCCTCACTGATTCCTTGTCCTGTATCCTCAATGGAGATCATCAGTCTGCGGCCGATATAGTCATAGCGGGCTCGTACTGTTCCGCTTTGGGTATATTGCGCCGCATTCGCGGTCACTTGTTCTATGACATGCCCGAGATTAGTAGCGTCAATATCTACAACCAGTTGTTGGTATGGACTGTCCACGATATAACTTACTCCTTCACGCTGGTAACGCTCCCATCCTTGCTGGCAGCATCCCTCAAAGATAGTGGCGAAGTCGCACGGCTGGTGTTGGATCTTAATCATATGTGCATCAAGCCGGGAGAGGAAAAGAATGTCGTTAATCAGTCGTAGCAGATGGTCTGAGTTGTTCAGGATCTCCTGAACGAAAATCTCCTCATCCTCTGGGGTGTGCTCTGTCTCAAAGAGTTCTGCGAAACCGACGACGGTGTTCAGTGGCGTGCGGATCTCATGGCTCATATTCTTCAGGAAACTGTTCTTTGTGTTCTCCACCTCTTGTGCCTTGAGGGTCTTCTGTTCCAACTGCTGTTCATTATACATCTGCTCTGTCACGTCTCGGCATAGTCCGAAGTAGTCTTCCACTTTGCCGTTGGTGTCAAAGGTCGGTACGAGATTGAAGTGCAGATGCATCAGTTTCTTGCCGGGGACATGTATACTGGTCAGGAAATCCGTGTCAATGTGTTTGGATTTCCGGTTGTCCATGTTGTTCAGTAAATGCATCGCTTTCCTCCTGTATTTGTCGTCCACCAATGTCATGCAGCGTGTCTGTGTAATCTCATATTGTACCTTGTTGATACCACTGTATATAATTAAGGTATGTGACTTGGGCGAGTAGGTGACCATGTGGACACCACCTGACTGGAGAACATAGTTCATATTGTTGATATGCTCCGTCAGGTCATTGACAATCTCCCTGGTCCGGTTTGCCTGCTCTTGTTGCTGGTTGATGGCATTCATGCGTTCTGTCATGTCTCTTCCGACGGCAAACATACCCATCAGTTGCCCGTCTTCATCATGAACAGTCATCAGATGTACCTCATGCAGGAGTCTTCCTTTCCGCTTACAGGCTTTCAGTTTTCTCTCCTTCTTTGTTATCTTGTCGATGTCAATAACCTGTGTGAAATAGTAGCCGTCTATTTCCTCCATGGGCGACTCGATATCGAACATGTCGTGATAGAAAATTCCCTCGTCTATCAGTTCCTGACGGTCACACTCATAGGTCAGACAAGCCTTCTCGTTGATGTTGGTAAGAATTCCCTTCCTGTTGAAACACATGATACCAACCAGTGGGGTGTTGAAAATCGCCCAATACCGCATGGTGCGTTCCTCATCCAGTCTTTTCTGAATCTGTTCTTGGGTGATGTCTTTCTTAGTACCGAGGATGACGAGTGGCCGTCCTTCCTTATCACGTTGCAGGACAGACAAGGAAATCATGAACTCATGCTCCTGTTTGTCACCGTCTTCTGTGTCTTTCGCCTTGAGGTATAAATTGATTTCCTCTTCCTCTGCGGTGAGTCCCTTGCTGTTCGTCAGTCTATGGACTGCTTCGCGCAAGCGCTCGAAGTCACCGGCATGGTAGCGCTGGGCAAACTCTTCGGCCGTATAGGTAAAGGACGCCTGTCCTTTCTCGTTACGCCACGTAAAGAGTCTTGTCCTGATATCATAAGTCCACATACGCACATTGCTTGCTTCCAGAATGAGTGCCAGACGCTGGTTGTTCTTGTTGTTGAGTTTGGTGATCCGGTGCTCCTTCGTCCGGTAATTGATGGCATATACCAGAAAAAGCAGGATGATGATGGCGGCGACGGAAGTGACATACCATACCCATGGGGCTATCTTCTTCTCGCTGCGCTCGGGGTAGAACCATTTGTTCTGTATCTCAGTGAACTTATTGGCAGAATTGAGTACAGTATAGATACTGTCCAGACGGGTGAGCAGATGGGGGTTGTTCGACATGAACTTGTATTCCCCGTGTGGCATGTCAACGGGTGTGATCTGTATGTTGTCAATCTTGTATTTCTTCACCAGCCATTGCAGTGAGAGTGTGTTCCACACAATCTGTCCGTCTTCTGTCAGACTCAGTTTCTCGATAGCGTCCCTCATGTACTTCGTCGGCATTGCCTTGTCTTCCCATCCGTAGTCCTTCATCAGGTGGTGACAGATACTGCCTTCCCATACGGTGACCTGGTATTCTCCTAAGTCACGGAAAGTTTTGATCTTAATGGGCTTGTTGATGGGTGTTGCCACACTTTGCGTGAACAGGGTGATGATATTGCTACTGTATCGTCCGAACCCGTCATTGAATCCCGCCGCCAGCCCGAACATCAAGTCAGACTTCCCGTCTCTCAGGTCCTGGAAACATTCCTGTTTGGGCTTCATCCTGATGACATAGGGAATATCCAGTTCCTTGAGCATCATATGGACCAACTCTACATTATAGCCGTCGGGCTCACCGTTCTCATTGAGGAAAGAGTAGGGCCACAAGTCGAACACATCCTCATATACCAAGGGATTCTCCTTTGTGTACACTCTGATATTCTCGTCTTGCGATGCGGCAAGGAGGGGCAAGTGGAAGCCCCATAGTAACAAGATGATCAGCAGGTATTTATAATTCTTTCTTATCATGACTACTCACTGATTTCAGATTTCTCAATAACACAGGGTACCCATATCCAGAATGTCGACCCTTGTCCCACCTCGCTGTCGACACCGATCTTACCGTCACAACGGTCGGCGATCGCCTTACAGATGGAGAGTCCCAGTCCTGTTCCTTGGACATAGTCGTTGAGTTTGACAAAGCGTTCGAAGACCTTACCGCATTGCTCCTTCGGAATACCTGTACCAGTGTCCTCACAGTACATGTATATACCATTATCCTTGATCTGGTATCCCACGCGGATATGCCCCTCTTGGGTGTATTTGACGGCATTGGTCACGAAGTTAGTGATAACCTGTGTCATACGTCCTATATCCAGATGGGTAAGCAAGGTCTTATAGGGATTCTCCTTGATAAACTCCACATTCGGGTTCTCCACGCGCTGTGCCAGCGACTGGCAGATGTCGTTAAAGGCTTGGGCAAAGTCGATATCGACAGGACTCATAATCAGTCCGTTGGAATCCATCGCCGAGATCGCCATGATGTCGTTAATCAGACGGAGCAGCATGTCACAGTTGTTATGGATCACGTGAATCAACTCACGCTTCTCCTCCGTCGTCGTCATCATCTGAAGCAGGTCGGAGAATCCCACGATAGCGTTCAGGGGTGTACGTATCTCATGGGTCATATTGGCAAGGAAGACACTCTTCAGTCGTCCCGACTCGTTGGCGCGCTGTGTCTCATGCTTCAGTTGCTCTTGTGCCTGGATGTACTTCGTCATGTTTCGTATTAGTCCGAAAGCACCAACCAGTTTCCCCTCGTTGTCAAAGATGGGAACACTGTTGATTTGGTTCCATTGTACGTCTCCGTTCGTATGGAAGATGGGATGCATCTTACGAAGTACCGTGAATGGCTTGGTGAAGTATTTCTCCGGCTCAGCAAGTTTCGTGGTGAGTTCGGCATAATCGTCAATGAAGTAGGTGATGTACTCATCAAAGGTCATCTCCCTTTCAATGTTGCTAAGTCCTTTCAAGAACTGTACGGTGCCATTCTTGTAGGTGATGCGCCATGCTCTCATGTCGCAAGCCTCCATCATGTACTGCAGTTCCATCTCATAGCGTTGTATCTTTTCGTTCGCTTCCTGTATTTGTATGTCGTTCAACTTTGACTGCAGATACATCTCACGCTCCTCCGAGACATCACGTACGGCAAGGGCGATGTAAGTCAGTTTACCATTCTCGTCACGGATGGGGTGAACGCGGATCTCCAGATACAAGTGCATGTCTCGTTCTGGTACGTCACTGCGTGAGCAGATCCAATACTCCTCGACATGATTCTTGTCTAAGAACTCACGGAAGGGCGCAATCTCAAAGAGATTGGCATTAGAGAAGAACTCATCCCCATTCTCACTGTCGAAGTGACAGATATCACGCATCTGTTTGTTGGCATCCAGCAACCATCCCTCTGGGTCGTAGAATGACAAGCCGATGATGGACTCCTCGAAAATCAGTTTGTATCTCTGGTGCAGTTCGTCTTCTTTCTCTTGCTGTTTGAGGAGTTCTGTCTCGTCTGCCAAGGTGCTGATGATACCCACCGGTCGTGACATACCGGGAAGATATTCCCCCACACTGACATTATGCATATACCCCCATATAGGGCGTCCTCCGCTATAATCGAAGTTCCAACGGTAATTGAATTCTGCCGATTTCAGTTTCCCGTCTATAATCTGATGCAGTTGGTCAAGGGCATGGGGAAGATCCTCAGGGTGTACATGTGCTTTCCAGTCTTCTGCGGAGATACCTTCATCAGGAATCATGTGGCCGTAGAGTTTATCGGTATACTTGCTGGCGATATTGTAGTATACGACATGGTCTTCGCTGATTTTTAATGCCTGTTGCATCACAGAGTAGGTGTTGCTTGACAATTGGGAAGCATGGCGTACCCTTTGTAAGATAAGGCGATTGAAAAACGCTACGAGGATGAAGACGATGCCCACTAAGGCAACAGTCATCAGGGAGAAATCCCCTAACGAATGGAAACCAGACGATTGCTCTTGCAATAGCAGTGGGAGGATATATAGCATAGTCATGATAGTCTTAGGTTATATAATTGTTCGTTTCTTTTCGACTTTCTTTGCGTAGCAGGGTAAGAATATCCATACGGTGGTCCCTTTCCTTAATTCAGATTGCATCTCTATGGTGCCGCCCATCTTCTTGACAAGTGACTCGATGATTGGCAGGTCCAGACCTGTTCCGCAGAGCCGTTCATCCTTATCACGTACGAAACGATCAAAGACATGGGTCAGGGTCTCTGCGTCGACACCCCCACCAGTATCTTCAATACTGATGGCAAGTTCTCCCCGGCGGTATTCGTATTTGGCGCGGATGTTTCCTTCTTTCGTGAAGAATGCGGAGTTGGCGCAAAGCATTTGAATCGCCTTGCCCAATTGCTCGATGTCACCGTTGATAACCAGATGCTCATACGGATTCTCGATAGAGGTCTTGACGGAAGGGCTGACACTGCTCCATCCCATTTGGCAATAAGCGTCAAAATATTCGGCAAAGTCGAAGTCGTTATGTTTGAACTCAACCATATCGGCATCAAGTTTCGACAGGAAGAGAATGTCGTTAATCAGTCGCAGTAGCGTGCTGGTGTTCTTCTTGATTTCCTCGACGAAGACAGCCTCGTCAGCCTCGTCGTGGTCGGTCTCAAACAACTCGGCGAAGCCCAGCACCGTGGTCAGTGGGGTGCGGATTTCGTAACTCATATTGGTGAGGAACGACTCCTTCAGCAATTCTGCCTCCTGTGCCTTACGGGTCTCAATGGCAAGTTTACGCTCAGTTTCTACCATGTCCGTCTGGTTACGGCACATACCGAAATAGTGGTCTATCTTACCGTTCTCGTCATAGATGGGCACCAAGTTGAACATCAGACATATCTGACGTCCTTGCTGGTCTCTGATCTCCGTCTCGATGGTTTGCTCTATATCCTTCTGTGTCAGGTGGTCCATCCGGTTAAGGACGCTTGATACGGCACGCCGGAAACGTGGGGTGGCAAGACGGATGCAACGCAACTGTGATAACTGGAGTTGCGACTTGCCGATGATATTGGAAATGGTTGTTGTATAGGTCTTGGGGTAGTAGTTCACCAAGCGCACGTCACTGATACGCAGGGCATAGTTGATGTTGTTAACATACTCTTGAATCTGCTCTGTGGCTTCCTTGAGGGCGATAGCGCCTTCCTGCTGCTGGTGGAACGAGTTCACCATCTCGCTGACATTACGTCCGGCGATGTAGATACCCTCCATCTCTCCTTGTTGGTTGATGACGGAGTTGATGGTCGACTCGTAATACATCTTGCCCTTCTTCTGCAGGTTCTTGATGCGGTACCTTGAGTTCTCATAGTCGGAAATGTCCACGATGGTCGTGGTATGGGTCTGACTTGACTCGTTGATGTCAATATGGTTAAAGAGGGGATTCTCCTTAAACAAGAATTTCTCCTTGAGCATCTCCTCCCGGTTTCTGATACCAAACGACTCACAGGCTGTGTCGTTAATATCTGTCAGAACTCCGTTCTTGTCATAGTACAGCATGTCGATCAGTGAGGAGTTGAACACCGTCTCATAACGCATGGAGAGCGCGTTGGTGCTTGCTTTCTTCTCATGCAGGTCGGTAATGTCGTGCTGAACGCCTAAGATTCTTCTGACACGTCCCTTATGGTCACGGTCAAGAATAGACAGGTGTATCTCGTAATACGGAGTGCAGTTGTCGACACTGGCTCCACGGATATTTAAGGTAGAGGTAAGCCGCCTTCCTTCGCTGATGTCGAAAATGAAAGTACGCATCTGCTCGAAATCGTCACGGTTATAAAAATGGGAAAAGTCCACAGGATTGTATTCCTCTGTCGTCTCACCAGAGGCTGATAGAATTTTATAGTGGCGGATTTCCGGATAATAACTCCATATACTTAGTTTTCCAGCCTGCATCACAAGGGCAAGACGGGCGTTCCTGCTCTTATGGAGATTGATGACCTCGTGCTCGCGGTAGACGTAAAGTCTGTTATAGAACAATAGCACAAAGATGGCTATGAGCATAATAGCCCCTGTATAGGCAATTACGTGATCGAAGTCGAAGATATTGCCGATAAGTGAGTCTTGCGCTTGTATCATACCTGGTGATGACAGCAGGATGACAAAGGCTATAATACGATAAGAGAAGTTATATAGTTTTTTTAGGCTCATTGTTATTAGTGATAGATTTGTCCTATCAGCCTACAAAGATAAGATATTTCCGTCATTTTCCCAAATTTTTCGCTTGTTTTTTTATAAAAAACAGCCGCGAATAAACTTATCCGCGGCTGTTGGGTGATAGAAAGGTGCATTAGAGGGGGTATTCCTCAAAGGCATAGAGCACTGTCGAGAGGTATCGCTCACCTGTGTCAGGCAGCAGGGCGACGATTGTCTTTCCTGCGTTCTCAGGACGCTGGGCGACAAGGGTGGCACCATAGGCGGCGGCACCAGAGGAGATACCCACCAGCAGACCGTCCTGTTGGGCGAGTTCGCGCCCTGTTCGGATGGCGGCATCGTTGTCGATATCCAATACCTCGTCAATGACGCTGGCATCATAGGTCTTGGGGACGAAACCGGCTCCGATACCTTGAATCTTATGGGGACCGCTCTGACCGCCGTTCAGTACGGGAGAGGAAGCAGGCTCTACGGCAATGATCTTGATATCGGGATTCTGCTCCTTCAGGTATTTGCCGATACCAGAGATCGTTCCGCCCGTACCTACACCAGCCACGAAGATATCGATCTTCCCGTCGGTGTCCTTCCAGATCTCAGGACCGGTCGTGGCATAGTGCTTGGCAGGGTTGGCAGGGTTCTCAAACTGTTGCAGGATGATAGAGCCGGGGATGCTGTCACGCAACTCCTCCGCGGCACGGATGGCACCAGCCATGCCGTCTTTGCCACTGGTCAGGCGAACCTCCGCACCGTATGCCTTCACGAGGTTACGACGCTCCACGCTCATCGTCTCGGGCATCGTCAGGATGAGTTTGTAACCTTTGACAGCCGATACCAGGGCGAGTCCTACACCGGTATTACCACTGGTGGGCTCGATGATGGTAGCACCGGGTTTCAACAACCCTTTCTGCTCTGCGTCCTCAATCATGGCGAGGGCGATACGGTCTTTCACACTGCCGCCGGGGTTAAAGAACTCTACCTTGGCGATAATAGGGGTCTTCAGTCCCTTCTTCGCAGAGAACTTGCTCAGTTCAAGTAATGGGGTACCTCCGATTAATTCGGTCAGTTGCTTTGCAATCTTTGTCATAATATTTCGTGTTTATAATTTGTGGATTTACAGTTAGATCTTATCAAATGCCTGTGAGAGGTCATCAATGATGTCGTCGATGTGCTCAGTACCGATGCTGAGACGGATAGTAGACGGTGTGATATGCTGTTGCTCCAACTCTTCTGGGGACATCTGTGAGTGGGTGGTGGTGTAGGGGTGTATCACCAGACTCTTCACATCAGCGACATTGGCAAGCAGGGAGAATATCTCCAAAGAGTCAATAAATTTCCAAGCCTCTTTCTCGCCACCCTTGATCTCGAAGGTGAAGATGCTGCCACCACCTTTCGGGAAATATTTCTGATAGAGGGCGTGGTCCTCGTGGTCGGGCAGTGAGGGGTGGTTGACCTTAGCCACCTTCGGGTGGTTCTTCAGGAAGTCCACGACCTTCAGGGCGTTCTCCACATGACGCTCCAC
This sequence comes from Prevotella sp. UBA2755, assembly GCA_002353225.1. Taxonomy (GTDB): domain Bacteria; phylum Bacteroidota; class Bacteroidia; order Bacteroidales; family Bacteroidaceae; genus Prevotella. The sequence goes on from DEJF01000072.1 coordinate 54,155, forward strand.
ACGCAGGCTCAGTGTCTCCAGACCTTGTAATAAGATAAACGCATTGAAGGGTGAGATGGTGGCACCGGTGTCACGCAGGATGACGGCACGGATGCGGGTGACGAAGGCGGCAGCACCGGCAACGTCAGCGAATACGGCTCCGTGATAGGAGGGGTCGGGCTTGGCGAGGGTGGGGAACTTGTCGGCATTAGCCTTCCAGTCGAACGTACCACCGTCTACGATGACACCACCTAATGAGGAACCGTGTCCGCCGATAAACTTGGTGGCGGAGTGTACCACGATGTCGGCACCGTGCTCGATAGGACGGATCAGGAACGGAGTCCCAAAGGTGTTGTCGATAATCAGGGGGATGTGGTGCTTGTGGGCTACCTCGGCGACAGCCTCGATATTCGTCACGTCAGAGTTCGGATTACCGAAAGTCTCCGCATACACCGCCTTCGTATTGGGCTGGATTGCCGACTCCAGTGCAGCGAGGTCGTTCACCTTCACGATGGTGTTCGAGATACCTTGTGTCGATAGGGTGTGGGTGATGAGGTTGAAGGAACCGCCATACAGATTGTCAGCGGCAACGATATGGTCACCAGCCGCTGCGATGTTCTGCAAGGCATAGGTCACCGCAGCGGCACCACTTGCCACGGCAAGACCGGCGACACCACCTTCCAGGGCAGCGACACGATCCTCGAAGACACCCTGTGTCGAGTTGGTCAGTCGACCGTAGATGTTACCGGCATCACGCAGTCCGAAGCGGTCGGCGGCATGTTGTGAGTTACGGAACACGTAGGAAGTGGTCTGATAGATGGGGACGGCACGCGCGTCGGTAGCGGGGTCGGGCTGTTCTTGTCCTACATGTAGTTGCAAAGTCTCGAAGTGTAGTTTCTTGTTGCTCATAATCTTTTATTTTTTAATGTTAATATGTTATTTTGTCTTTACTTATTTATTGTTAATATGTTACTCTGTCTTTAAAACATGTTACTCTGTCTTTAAACAGTTACTATGTCTTTTCGACAGTGCAAAGGTACGGCGAAATCCGCATACCCGAAATAGCACAAATGGGGCATTCTGCATACCACGATTGTGGTATTTCGGGAC
>DEJF01000065.1 GCA_002353225.1 Prevotella sp. UBA2755
TACTCATGACGTGGATAACTGAGGAATGAGCGGGAGTCGGTCAGCATACCTACGAAGCGGCTCAACAAACCAAGTACGCTAAGAGCATTCATCTGGCGCTCCATACCATCCTTCTGGTCGTTGAACCACCAACCGGAACCAAACTGAATCTTGCCAGGTTCACCACCCTGGAAGTTACCCAGCATGGTAGCGATGACCTCGTTAGCACAAGGATTCAACGTATATAATATGGTACGCGTGAGTTTGTCCTCCATATTCAACTTGTTCAGGAACTTAGACATTGCCTTCGCAGTGTTGAACTCACCGATAGAGTCGAAACCAGTGTCAGGACCCAGTGCGTTATACATTTTTGTATTATTGTCACGGATAGCACCATAGTGGAACTGCTGTGTCCAGTCTGCGTCAGCATCCATCTCAGCCATCACGGTCAGGAAGCAGTTCTTATACTGGCGAATCTCCATGTTAGAAAGTTGCTGACCACGCATAGCCTTCTCGAAGATCGTCTCAATCTGGGAGTCTGTGTACTCCTCGTCATAGAACTCCTCAATACCATGGTCTGAGAGTTTGCAGCCCTGCTCCTGGAAGAAGTCATGACGCTTCTTGAGAGCATCCACCATATCAGCGAATTTGGTGATAGTCACACCACTCACCTGCTCCAACTGATGAACATATGCACCAAACTCAGGCTTCTCGATGTTCATTGCTTTGTCAGGACGCCATGCCGGAATCATCATAGGATCGTCTGCAGCCTTGTGCTTGGCATACTCGATGTGGTTATGGAGGTCATCAACAGGGTCGTCTGTCGTGCAGACACACTCCACATGATAATGCTTCATCAGACCACGGGCGGAGAACTCAGGCTGCTTCAACTTCTCGTTACACTCATCGAAAATCTCGCGAGCCGTCTTGGGTGAGAGTAACTTCTCGATACCGAAAGCAGTCTTCAACTCCAAATGGGTCCAGTGATACAATGGGTTACGGAGTGTATAAGGAACAGTCTCTGCCCACTTCTCGAATTTCTCCCAGTCGCTGGTGTCCTTACCAGTGCAATACTTCTCATCAACACCGTTGGTACGCATGGCACGCCACTTATAGTGGTCACCACCCAGCCAGAGTTCTGTAATACTCTTAAAGCGATGATCGTTAGCCACCATCTCAGGGATCAAGTGACAATGGTAGTCGATGATAGGCATCTTAGCCGCATGGTTGTGGAACAAGTCCTGTGCTACCTCATTATCGAGCACAAAATTTTTGTCATTAAATTGTTTCATTGTTATTCTTTATTGTTTTAGTAATTGTTTTATCGTAAATTCTTTGCAAATATAGGAAATAATTTCGGCATTACCTCATAATACTCCTAAAAATGAAGAAAAATTAACGTAAACGATGACGATAGACAGAGAAAAATTAGTTACCTTTGTGGCACGATTACTCAATTAACGAATATAGATATGAACAAAAGACTTATTTTAGGGGCTTTTCTGTTTTCTGCAGTAATGGGTTCCACAGCCCAGAAAGCCATGACACCGCCATCTGGTGGTAAAGCGATTAGTGATGAACTGATTGGTATTTTCTTCGAGGACATCAGTAGTGCCGCTGATGGTGGCTTGTATGCCGAATTAGTACAGAACGGCTCTTTCGAGTTCAACCTGACGGAGCGTGACGGTTGGGGTGCTGGAACAGCATGGCAGATGATCCGCCCGGGACACTCATTGGGTTATACTGAGACTCGTATGGACAACCCTATCCATCCTAACAACCCGACCTATATGCGTTTGAGCATCGAACGTGCGAGGGAATTCTACGACTACAAAGGCTGGAGAGGATTCGGACTCCAGAACAACGGTTTTGACGGCATCTCCGTCAAGGCTGGCGCGAAATACGACTTCTCTGTGTTCCTCCGCAACGTAAAAGGAGATGCGAAACAGATTCGCATCGCACTGGTTGAGCCACAAGGATGGGGCAAAGACCCTAAACTGCTTGCTGAGGCAACTATTACTGCCGATGCCAATACTTGGAAGAAATACGAGGCACAACTGACTCCCTCGGAGACTGTTAAGAATGCAGCATTGCAGATCCTTGTCCTCCAGACTGGTGCCATTGACATCGATATGATCTCACTGATGCCTGTGGACACTTACAAGGGACACGGACTCCGTAAAGACCTCGCCGAGGCTCTTGAAGGACTGCATCCTAAGTTCATGCGCTTCCCTGGCGGTTGTGTCGTACATGGCGGTGGTGACGGTTTCTGGAACACCTATCGTTGGAAGACAACTGTCGGTCCTAAGGAGCAACGTCGTCAACTCAAGAACACATGGGGCTATCATCAGTCCATGGGACTCGGATACTTCGAGTATTTCCAGTTCTGTGAGGATCTGAATATGGAGCCACTGCCTATCCTGCCCTGTGGTGTCAGTTGTCAGGGTACTAATGGTGGTTGGAACATGTGGCCTCATCAGGCGCAGGACGTTTGTCCCATGTCGGAGATGGACGAGTGGGTACAGGATGCCCTTGACTTGATTGAGTGGGCTAATGGTGATGTCAACACCAAATGGGGACGTGTCCGTGCAGAGGCAGGGCACCCGAAACCTTTCGGACTGAAATATTTAGGCATAGGCAACGAAGAGAAAATCACACCTGAATTCGCTGAGCGCTTTAAATATATGTATGAGAAGGTGAGAAAAGCACACCCGGAAATTATCATCGTTGGCACGGCAGGACCTGGCTCTCATCCAGAGAATCCTGACTACGAGGCTGGATGGAAACTTGCCGATGAACTGCAGATGCCGATTATCGACGAACACTATTACGAGCCTTACAAATATTTCTTGGAGAGTCGTCAGTATGATAAATATCCTCGTGACCGTAAGACAAAGGTTTATCTTGGCGAGTATGCTTCCAAGGACAAGAAACTGATTGATGCCCTTGCCGAGGCACTCTATCTTTTGCATGTAGAGCGTAATGCTGATGTCGTCGTGATGACCTCCTACGCTCCCCTCTTCGCCCGTAAGAACGCCACCAACTGGAATCCCGACATGATTTACTTTGACAATGAACGTCCGTACCTCACTTGCAGTTATTATGTACAGCAGATGTTCGGAATGTCAAGCGGAAACTATTATTATGGTGACTGTGTGAAGATTCAGGATGCGACCAATCTGCAGGAACAGTCGGTTGTGCTGAACACCAAGACTCGCCAGTTGTTCGTCAAGATGTGTAATGCCAGTGCAGATACTAAGACAGCAGACATCAACCTCTCTCGTTTCAAGGGGGTGAAAACCGCTGTCAAGACAACACTGACTGGTAAGGCTGATGATGAGAACAACTTCGACAAGCAGCCTATTGCGCCAAAGACGGAGACTATCAAGATGAAGAGTAAGATGTCAGTTGAACTGGCTCCCTACTCCTTTGTGATGTTACAGATCACTTTATAACCTTTCGTCAGATGCAGGGGAAAGTATTACTGATCTATACGGGTGGGACCATCGGCATGAACCGCAACCCCAAGACTGGTGCCTTGGAGCCTTTCGACTTCGAGCACTTGTTGGTGAACGTGCCTGAACTGAAAGCGTTTGACTTGGAAATCAACACACACCAGTTTGACCCACCCATTGACTCCAGTGATATGACACCTGCAAGATGGACAGAGTTGAGCCATGTCATTTCCGACAATTACCAAGACTACGACGGCTTTGTCGTCCTACATGGAACTGACACGATGGCATATACCGCCTCGGCTCTCTCCTATATGTTAGAGAACCTGACGAAACCTGTCATCTTTACAGGTTCGCAACTGCCAATCGGGCAGTTGCGAACTGATGGCAAGGAAAACCTGATTACCTCCATCGAGATTGCCGCTGCAAAAGACGAGTCTGGTCATGCCCGTGTACCAGAAGTCGGTATCTATTTCAACGGACACTTGTTGCGTGGTAATCGTACCACGAAACAAAGCGCCGAGGAGTTCAATGCCTTTGAGTCATTCAATTATCCGCACTTAGTGGATGCCGGCGTGAATATCACTTACCATACCGAGCGGATGCTGAAACCTGATTGGAACAAGCCCATGAAGCCTCACTTCCGGCTCGACAACAATGTGATTATCTTTTCCCTGTTCCCTGGTATCCGGGAAGACTTGGTGCGCCATATCATTGCCACACCTAATCTAAAGAGTATTGTCATGCGTACCTTTGGAAGCGGTAACGCCCCCCAACGTCCTTGGGTCATGCAGGCACTAAAAGAAGCCACCAGAAACGGAAAGGTAGTCATCAACATCAGCCAGTGTATGCAGGGCATGGTGGAGATGGGACGCTATGACACAGGCTACCAGTTAAAGGAGGCTGGTGTCATCAGTGGCTATGACTCCACTGTAGAAAGTGCTGTCACCAAACTGATGTTTTTACAATCCCACTATAAGGACCCTGAGCAAGTACGGGAACTTATGCGTCAGAGTATCAGAGGTGAAATAACAGATAATTAACTATTTGGAACCATACCGATAGTCATCCGTTAATTTTATCAGTATTTCAACTTTCGAGCGTTAATTTCAAATAGCCGTTAAGTAAGGCAACGGAATTGTTAAATTGCGACAAAAAGATACGACAATTTGGCAGTTTACCAATTTTTGCGTCTATATTTGCACTCGATTTCAAAAACAATGAGTATAAACATTTAACTGAATAGACAAATGAAAAAGATTGTAAAAAATTTGCTTCCCGCGGTTTACTTAGTAGTAATCGCATTTTCCGCGGCATCATGCAACAAGACACAGGCTGCTCCTGCCGCCGCTCCAGGACAACCCGTAGACCTGACTTACGCAGCAGAGAAGTCACTGCCATCAGTCGTTTACATCAAGTCGGTCATTAACTCCAAGACACAGACTGTAGAATACAGTGATCCTTTTGAGGATTTCTTCTCTGACCCATTCGGAGGTTTCTTCGGACGTGGACAAGGTAATAATGGTACTCGCAAGCGTCAGGTACAGACTCCTAAGCGTGCCGCTGCAGGTAGTGGTGTGATTATCTCTGCTGACGGCTATATCGTCACCAACAACCACGTGGTGGATGGAGCCGATGAGTTGACGGTTACCTTGAACGAGAATTCCAAGGAGTATTCCGCACGTATCATTGGCGCAGACAAGACCACTGACCTTGCCCTGATTAAGATTGACGCCAAAAACCTGCCCGCTATCGTGATTGCCAACTCTGATAATGTGAAGATTGGCGAATGGGTTCTTGCAGTAGGTAATCCTCTTGGTCTTAACAATACCGTTACTGCCGGTATCGTGAGTGCCAAGGCTCGTCAGATGGGCGAAGGTGTCGCCTCCATGATTCAGACAGACGCCGCCATCAACCAAGGTAACTCTGGTGGTGCTTTGGTGAACACCCGTGGTGAGTTGATTGGTATCAATGCCATGATCTACTCTCAGACAGGCTCGAATATCGGTTACGGTTTCGCTATTCCTACTGCTATTATGAACAAGGTCGTTGAGGATATCAAGAAATATGGTGCTGTACAGCGTGCAATGATTGGTATTAAGGGTTCTGATGTCAGCAATTATGTGGACGCAGAGAAGGAGAAAGGCAATGAGATAGACCTCGGTACTATGGAAGGTATCTATATCGCTGAGGTCGTTGAGGACGGTGCCGCTGCCGCTGCTGGCTTGCAGAAAGGCGATGTCATCACATCCATTGACGGACAAAAAGTGAAGAAGTTCGGTGAACTCCAGGGTATCATGGCACAGAAGCGTCCAGGCGACAAGGTCACTGTAACCTATCTGCGCAACAAAAAAGAGAAGACGGCTACACTGACCCTGAAGAACGAGCAAGGTACAACAAAGGTTGTGAAGAATGCTGATGTGGACATCCTCGGCATCGACGTACGTCCTATTACAGACTCGCAGAAAAAGCAACTTGAGATCAGTTATGGTCTTGAAGTTCTGAAAGTCAGTGGTGGCAAGATGAAGGAGGCCGGTGTTCCTAAGGGCTTCATCATCCAAATCGTCAACGACCAGCCAATGCGCTCTTTCGATGACTTGCAGAATGCCGTCAAGGATGCCAAGGACCAGATGCTTGTCATTAAAGGACTCTTCCCCACTGGTAAGCGTGGCGGTTTCGTGGTCTACTTACAGAATGAGTAATATTTGACATTCTATTGATAAAAAGTAAGGTATTCTTTTGGTGATTCCGAAAAAATACCTTACTTTTGCATCTGGCTTATAAAAAACTACTAAATGAGACAACTAAAGATCACGAAATCTATAACGAATCGAGAGAGCGAGTCTCTTGATAAGTATTTACAAGAAATAGGTAAAGAGGAACTACTCTCCACGGATGAGGAAGTAGAACTTGCCCAACGAATCAGAAAAGGTGACCGCAAGGCGCTGGAACGTTTGACGAAGGCAAACCTCCGATTTGTTGTCTCTGTAGCAAAGCAATATCAGAACCAAGGGCTCTCACTGCCCGACCTGATCAACGAGGGTAACCTCGGACTCATCAAGGCTGCTGAAAAATTCGACGAGACACGTGGCTTTAAGTTCATCTCATATGCTGTATGGTGGATTCGCCAAAGTATTCTTCAGGCCATTGCTGAGCAAAGCCGTATCGTCCGCCTGCCCCTCAACCAAGTAGGTGCAGTGAATAAGATTAACCGCGAGGCAAATCGTTTCGAACAAGAGCATGAGCGTCGCCCGTCTACAGAGGAACTTGCGGAGAAGATTGACTTGCCGGAGGATAAGATTGATGATGCCTTACATGTGGGAGGTCACCATGTCTCTGTCGACGCACCTTTTGTAGATGGCGAGGACAATAGTCTGTTGGACATACTGGTGAACGACGATGCTCCGATGGCAGACCGACAGTTGGTGTTAGAGTCACTGAGAGCCGAGATATCCAATGCCCTTCTGATGCTCAACGACAGAGAGCGCAAGGTGGTTGAGGCTTTCTTTGGTATCAACCAGCCTGAGATGACCTTGGAGGAGATTGGCACGAAATACGGACTAACCCGCGAACGTGTCCGTCAAATCAAGGAAAAGGCTATCCGCCGTCTGCGTAGTAATACTAAGAACAAGATGTTAAAAGCATATTTAGGACAATGAAGATTTTAAAGTATATTCTTTTCTCCCTGCTCCTTGCCGTGGCAATGCCCACAGAGATGCAGGCAAAACGCATGAAGGCTCCGAAGATGTATATGTTCGGCTTATCTGCGTCATTTCAAGATTCCATCATCTACATGACTGACGTACAGGAGGTAGAGGGTGTTTGGTATGACTCCAAGACCAAATTCTTGTTAGGTCGCCATCATTATTCCTATCAATTGAAGGATTTCCTTGCTAATAACATGCAACAGCCCAACCGTGTCTGTGTAGTGATGTTCGCACTGACCCGTAAAGAAGCGGAGAAGAAATTCATTAAGATGCGCAAGGAATACACCGTCAAGGCAAAAGGGAAATATGATGTGCGTTATCTGACGACGACAGAATTTAAGTTCCAACCCGTTGACATGAGTGAGCAATAAAAATTAGGAGCCTCGTTTGAGACTCCTAATTTTCTTTTATGCTTCGTGATTGGCTTCCCATATCTTCATGCGCTCCTCTAATTGGGCATACTGATGTTCCTCTATAAAAGAGGTACATACGCGTAAACCTTCTTGATGGGAGCCTGTGGTTATCAGACAAATAGCACTCACACCGTAGTACATCAGTTCTTTGGCAAGTTCACCACTTGTTAAGCCTTTGTAGCCTATGGTGAAATAGAAACCGTCGGCAACAGGCTCGTCAAGGTCTTTGTCATAAACAATGTGGAAACCGTAACGGCAGAAGATATCCTTCAACTTACGGGCTCGCTCACCATAGACCATCACCTCTTTACGGAAATTATAAGTGCCGTCACTTGCCGCCTTCAGCATTGCCGCCAGTGCGAACTGGGCAGAGTGACTCGTTCCTGACGACAAGGCGTACAGCATACGGGTTGAGAAAACAGGACCAAAGGCAAGTCCCTCATAACGCGCCGCCAAGTCGGGATAATGACGATGGAACAATTTATTCGAGATACAGGTAACACCAATACGCTCACCTGCATAACTGAATGCCTTTGAACCACTAATCAGTAAGATATAATTATCGGTATAACGTCCGACAGAAGGCTGATAAGGGGGTTGGAAAGGCACACTCAGATCCTTGCGGAAGTCCATAGCGAAATAGGCAAGGTCTTCCATCACGATGGTATCGTATTTCGTGGCAAGTGCTCCGATGGTCTTCAACTCATCCTCATTCAGACAAATCCAAGCCGGATTGTTGGGATTTGAGTATACCAAAGCACAGATATTTCCCTTACTCAGATAACTCTCCAATTTCGGACCTAATTTCTCCCCACGATAGTCATAGACATCGAAAGTCTCATACTTCACACCCTGCACCTGCAACTGCATCTTCTGTACGGGGAATCCAGGATCGATGAAGAGTACGGTATCCTTCTGTTTGTCAGCCTGTGAGCAGGTCAGGAACGACGCAAATGTTCCTTGCATTGAGCCACTGACTGGTACGCAACATTCCGGGGCGACATCCAAACCAATGAAAGCCTTTACAAAACGTGATGCTTCCTGTTTTAATACTGGAGCACCCTGTATGTCAGGATAACTATGGGCAATACCGTCCTGTAATGCCTTGATCTGAGCATCTACGCCCACCTGAGCGGCAGGTAGTCCTGGAATACCCATTTCCATTTTGATAAACTCTATGCCAGAGGCTTTCTCTGCCTTGGCGGCAACTTGTTTCACCTCACGGATAGTAGCCTTGGAAAAATCCTTGATACCTAACTCCGCGATGAGTCCGTCGACAATATTCTTATCTATAGGAGTATTCATAACGCTCGATAATAATTACTTCTGTGCTTTTTTACCAATGGCAAGTGCTTTGATGTTCGCCTCGACAACAGCCTCACCCTTACGTCCGAACACACGACGGATAGCCTCCTCTAATTTCTCATACTCAATACCCAATGCCTTCTGGGCGGCACCCAGCAGGATGACATTCGCAGAGCGAGGTATACCATTGTCCTTTGCAGTCTGCTCGATATCCAGCATAATGACATTCTCAAGACCATTTAAATCAGCCTTAATCTTCTCAATATCAGGATAATTAGGAATATTCACGAAAGGAGTACTCGATGTGATGACCCATCCCTCTTTTGAGAGGAATGGCAGGTAACGCAAAGCCTCCATTGGCTCCATCGAGATAATCACATCTGCCCCACCCTTTGGTATCAGGTCACTGGCAATCGGGTTGCTGGAGATACGGAGGTTCGACTGTACGTCACCACCACGCTGGGACATACCATGAACCTCTGCCTGTTTGATATACAGGTTCTCATTCATGGCTGCCTCGCCGATAATCGTTGCGATAGAGAGGATACCCTGTCCTCCTACACCACAAAGTATAATATCTGTCTTCATCTTCATTTTACATTTTTACATTCTTACTTTTTCTCAGCAGCCTTCTTCTGCTTAAGATGACGCTGTAGTGTCTGCATACACTCACGACGCGGGATGATGACACTGACACCGTGATAGTTGATCTCCTCACGGATCGTCTTGGTGATCTCCTCCATGTTCTTAGGCAGTGGCACCACCACTTTCAGGTGGTCATCGCTCAAGCCCAGTCCCCGGCAGATCGCCTCGAACTTATTCGTACCGGCAGAGTCCTGTCCACCTGTCATTGCCGTCGTCAGGTTATCACTGATAATCACGGTAATGTCTGCATTCTCGTTAATAGCATCCAATAAGCCCGTCATACCAGAATGGGTAAACGTAGAGTCACCGATGATAGCAACGGCAGGCCATTGTCCTGCGTCAGAGGCACCCTTTGCCATCGTGATAGAGGCACCCATGTCGACACAGGAGTGGATAGCCTTATAAGGAGGCAGGAAACCTAAAGTATAGCAACCGATATCACCAAACACACGGGCATTGGGATAGTCGAGCAGCACTTGGTTCAGTGCGGTATAGACATCACGGTGTCCACATCCCTGACAGAGTGCGGGGGGACGTGGAGCCACATCCTCACAGGGAGCGTAGTTCTCCCCGATCTCCATACCTAATGCCTTCTTAATCAAGTCAGGATTCAACTCACCCGTACGAGGCAGTTCACCTGTCAGTCGTCCCTTAATGACAGCATTACCAGGCATCACGCCACGCACCTGATCCTCTATGAAAGGTTGTCCCTCTTCTGCTATCAGTACGAACTCACAATCGTCTGTCATCCTGCGAATCAGTTTCTTGGGGATGGGATACTGCGAAATCTTCAGCACAGGGAACGGACAACCGTCAGGGAAGCACTCCATCAGGTAATTGTAAGCAATACCACTGGCTATCACACCCAGTTCACGATCCTTTGCGTCGATATACGCATTATACTTGCTGTCGACCGCCATCTGCTCCAACAGGGGTTGCTGTGCCGTCACAATATCATTACGTTTGCGGGCAAAAGCCGGCAACAACACCCAACTTGAAGCCTGTGCGTCATAGTTCAACTCGTTCTGCTGACGAGGCTCATCAACACAGGTAACAACTGCACGGGAGTGTGCCATACGGGTAGTGACACGCATCAGGATGGGTAAACGCAACTGCTCCGACATGTCAAAAGCCTCCTGTATCATGTCATAAGCCTCTTGTTGACTACTGGGTTCTAATGTGGGAATCATCGCAAACTTACCATAGAAGCGAGAGTCCTGCTCGTCCTGTGAGGAGTGCATAGAAGGATCGTCGGCAACCAACACGACAAGTCCTCCGTTGGTACCTGTCATACCTGAATTCACAAACGGATCAGCACATACGTTCAGACCTACGTGCTTCATACATACCAACGCACGTTTTCCCATGTACGACATACCCAATGCGGCCTCCATCGCTGTCTTCTCGTTGGTCGACCAGCGACTATGAACACCACGTTCCTTGGCTAGTGGCGACATCTGGATATACTCTGTAATCTCTGTGGAGGGAGTACCAGGATAGGCATAGACGCCACTCAGACCTGCATCCAAGGCACCCTGAGCAATCGCCTCATCTCCCAATAAAAGTTTCTTCATATCTCGTTCAGTTTAATTTTTCTTGTTTGCAAAGGTACTAATTATTTTGCAAGTTGCAAAGGATTCAAAAGAAAAAAAGGAGGATACCAACAAGCGCGACCATGACTATCTCTGCACAACGGTTGATACGGACAGCCTTACGCATGTCGGAAGTAGTCAACAGACGGTCGTTGGTTCCGATAAAAGGTTTATCGAATCGCTCTCCAAAATAGTCATGTGGTCCTCCAAAGCGACAATCGAGTATAGCAGCAAGGGCAGACTCCGGATAACCACTATTAGGACTGGCATGTTTTCGTCCGTTCTGATAAACGAACTTTAATTGAGTAATGAATGATGATAGTCGGAAATTGACAATCACCATCAGCAGTGCGGTCAGACGTGCCGGGATATAGTTTGCTATATCATCAATATGCGCCGCCCAACAACCGAAGTCCTTATAACGGGCTGTTTTATAGCCAATCATAGAGTCGAGGGTATTCACCATCTTATAGGTCAACATACCAGGTACCCCTAAGAGTGCGAGCCAGAACAATGGGGCGATCACACCATCACTGAGATTCTCGGCAAGGGTTTCCAAAGCGGCAGTCCTTACTTCCTGTGCCGAAAGTTGTGAGGTATCTCGTCCGACAATGCGGCTAACCTGTCGTCTCCCCTCCTCTAATGAGCGGTCAAGGGCGAGAAACACCTCACGGACCTCCCGAATAAGTGTGGTGCCGGCAAGACAATAGAATATAAATATGGCACTTACTAGAATACAGGCATGTTCTGAAATACTATGCAGCCATCTTAGCAAGAAGAAGGATATAAAGAAAACAATGCATATCAGGAAAATTGCCACCAAGCCCCCTTTGACACGACGATGACTGCCGTTATTCAGGTGTTTCTCAAAGAATACTATACATTTACCATATCCCACCACAGGATGAGGCAACCATTGCGGGTCACCTATAAGTAAGTCAAGTATCCAACCTATAAGAAGAGAAATCATCATTTAGCGTTTCTTCTTCCACTTCAGTTTGGGGACTTTAATCGTTTGTCCTTCTTTCAGTTCTGTGTTTGCCTTCAAACCATTATAGACCTCAATATAGCAAGACATGCCCTCACCTAACTCACGACGGGCAATCTTAGATAGCGTCTCACCTTTGCGGACAGTCACCTCATGGTCTGTGCCAACGATATGATAGGCACCGGTACGCACTCGGGCATCCATCGCCTCATATTTCTTCCAGAACGGTTCACCCTCTGGCTTCTGTTCCTTTTTCACTTCTGGAGCGGTTTCTTGCTTGACCTCTGGTTTTGGTTCTTCTGCCGCAAGTTCCTCTTTCACTTCGGCAGAATCAGCAGTGATTACCTCGACACTATCAGAAACGATAACCGCAGGTGTCTCTACAACAGGCTCTTCCACTATCACCGTTTTCTGCCCATACCAATAACCTGCATAGGCAGAAGCAGCCATCAGGGCAAGGGTCAGTAAAATATAGCCTAACGTCTTCTTCCAGGAACCACTCTCCTCCTCGTCATCAATGACGGCAGGAGACTCATCCTCAACAGGTTGCTCTTCAACAACGGGCTGTTCCTCAACGAGTTGTTCCGTAATAGGTCGCTCATCAACCGTCTGTTGCTCCATAATACCACTAATGACTGGAGTTTCCTGTTCCTGCACCTGTTCCTGCACCTGTTCCTGCACCTGTTCCTGCACCTGTTCCTCTTCAGAGTCTTCCACTGGAATATCCGCGAACTCCACACCATCATTCAAGATCACCGTATCAAACTGAGAGAACGGTTTATTCACCAGTTCCTTCATCGTGGCATCCGGCGTGAATGTGATTTTGGAGTGACTATCAATCATCACACGCTCTCCAGTCCGCACGCTGACACTCTCACGAGCCTCGACACGAATCATCTTAAACGTGCCCAATCCTTTGATTTTCACCTGTCCTTCCTCATTGAGATATTGCTGAATGACCTCAAACATCATGGTAGCAAACTGATTCGCCTCCTTTGCCGTCAGTTTGTTCTTCTCAACGAGAATCTTCGCTATCTCTTGTATCGTCAGTTTTCCCATGATTACTGTCCTCCTTTCAACTTATCTTTCCATGTCTGGTTCGGCTTGAAGTTCAGTACCAGTTTGGGGGGCACAAGCATACGCTGCCCAGTAGACGGATTGACAATCACACGTTCCATCTTCTTCTTGGTCTCAAAAACACCGAAGTTTGGAACGATGACGCTATTGTCGGTCACGAATGCATCACTCATTGCCGTGATGATATTATTCACCAGTTTCTGGGTATCCTTCTGGTCATACCCGGAACGTGCCGATAACTGGCTGATAAATTCCTTGTTGTTCATATTTTAGTTGTTGCGTATAGATCAAACTCCTCTGCGTCTGTCACTTTGACATCATAAAACTCTCCGATGGTCAACGACTCACTGATAGGAATCAGTACCTCCGGATCGACTTCCGGGGAACAGAACTCACTACGCCCCACATACCAGTCACCTTCCTCCCTGTCGACAATTACTCTTAATGTCTGTCCCATCTTTGCTGCCTCAATCTCCGCACTGATATGCTGCTGCAAACGCATTAATCGGTCGAGGCGTGACTGTTTCACGTCAGCAGGTACATCATCCTTATAATGTTTAGCCGAATAAGTACCATCTTCCTCTGAATAGGCAAAAGCACCCATTCTCTCGAAGCGTGCCCATCGGGTAAAATCCAATAACTCTTGGAAATCCTCATCGGTTTCACCGGGAAAACCGACCATCAAAGTCGTACGAAGGTGAATACCCGGTACTTCCTCACGCATCCTTTTCACCAACTCATAAGTCTCCTCTTTCGTCACATGCCGTTGCATACGACAGAGCATGTGGTCACTGATATGCTGTAGGGCGATATCCAGATAGTTGCAGACATTCTTTTTCTCCCTCATCACCCTCAGTAAGTCCCAAGGAAAATGAGCAGGATAGGCATAATGCAGGCGAATCCACTCCACGCCCTTGATATCCGCCATTTTCCCGATAAGTTCGGCGATATGCTGTTGACCATCAATATCCACGCCATAGTAAGTCAGTTCCTGAGCGATGATTTGGAATTCTTTTACGCCTTGTGCTACCAAACCACGCACTTCCTCCAGAATCTCCTCCATGGGACGACTCTGATGCCTTCCAGTTATAATAGGAATAGCACAATAGGCACAATG
>DEJF01000050.1:0-5071 GCA_002353225.1 Prevotella sp. UBA2755
GCTGCCCAGTTTGACATCCATCTGACAGATGGCTCAACTGTCAACTACCTCAGCCTGAACAGCGCAAGCGACCACCAGATGACTTGGAAGATGGTAGATGCGAATACCTGTCGTGTGATTGTCTACTCAATGACGAATGCAGCCTTCCGTGCTAACAGCGACAACCTGTTTACAGTATTCATGACTGGTGTTCAGAATGCTACTATCAGTAATGAGCTACTGATTAAGGCAGAAGGTGCAACAGGTATTGATGCTATCCGTAGGGAGACAGAAAACGGAAAGGTCTATGACCTGAATGGTCGTCAGGTGAAGAACCCACGAAAGGGTGTCTATATCATCAACGGCCGTAAGGTGGTAGTGAAATAACTGTCTAAAGTCCAGTCCGAAAGAAAGCCTCCGAACAATCGTTTGGAGGCTTCTTCTTTCTACAAATGAGAATACCAAAGGACTGGTACCTGACATAAACAATGTCTGAGGTAAGAAGGAAGAGGGAGGAAAGATCTTCATTGAAGATTAAGTAAAGATCTCTTTTTTTCTATAAAAACAGGAAACACTTGCATAATTCAGTTTAATTTCGTACCTTCGCAGGCAGAAACAAAACATCATCATATAATGAAAGAACTACAACTGAAGTACGGATGTAATCCGAATCAAAAACCCTCACGCATCTTCATGACAGAGGGAGAGTTACCTATTGAAGTGATTAACGGTCGTCCTGGATATATCAATTTCCTCGATGCCTTCAATGCCTGGCAACTGGTGAAGGAACTGAAGGCGGCTACCGGTCTGCCTGCCGCTGCCTCGTTCAAGCACGTCAGTCCTGCCGGTGCCGCCGTCGGACTGCCTTTGACAGACACCCTGAAGCGCATCTATTTCGTGGATGACGTGAAAGGACTGGATGACTCCCCCATCGCCTGTGCCTATGCCAGAGCCCGTGGTGCCGACCGTATGTCGTCGTATGGTGACTTCGTGGCACTCTCCGACACCTGTGATGCCACCACGGCACTGCTGCTGAAGCGTGAGGTGAGCGACGGTGTGATTGCCCCTGACTATACCGCAGAGGCTATCGAGATTCTGAAAGACAAGCGTAAGGGTACCTATAATGTCATCAAGATTGACCCGAACTACCAGCCTGAGCCCGTAGAGCGTAAGCAGGTATTCGGCATCACCTTCGAACAGGGACGCAACGAAATCAAACTCGACGACCCCGCATTGTTCGAGAATATCCCCACCCAGAACAAGACATTCACCGCTGAGGCAAAGCGCGACCTGATCATCGCCCTAATCACGCTGAAGTACACACAGTCGAATTCCGTATGTTATGTGAAGGACGGACAGGCTATCGGTATCGGTGCCGGACAGCAGAGCCGCATCCACTGTACCCGTCTTGCCGGTAACAAAGCAGACATCTGGTGGCTCCGCCAGCATCCGAAAGTGATGGCACTGCCTTTCAAGGAGGGCATCCGTCGTGCTGACCGTGACAACACCATCGACGTATATATCTCTGAGGACGAGCATGACGACGTACTGCGTGACGGTGCTTGGCAGCAGTTCTTCACTGAGCAGCCAGAGGTACTCACCCTTGCTGAGAAGAAAGAGTGGATTGCCAAGAACACGAAGGTGGCCCTCGGCTCTGACGCCTTCTTCCCCTTCGGCGACAATATCGAGCGTGCCCATAAGAGCGGTGTGGAGTTCATTGCCCAGGCTGGTGGCTCCGTCCGTGACGACCATGTCATCATGACCTGCGACAAATACGGCATCGCCATGGCATTCACTGGGGTTCGGCTTTTCCATCATTAATACGATAGGAACTATAGGTACTATAGGAACTATAATCAAAAAACTATGAGTAAAGAAGACGATTTCCAGTCGATTCTGGAGAATGGTATCTCGTTTGGTCGGGGCGGTGGTCCTCGCAAAGAGGACGACAAGGTCAAGACCAAGGCGAAAAAGAAAAAATACATCACTGGTGCTCACGGTAGCGGCTCTGCACGACAGAAAGCCAAATACCGTGAGCAACGGAGAAACAGACATAAATGAACTAAAAACTACTATCATTAAGAACTCATGAAAAAACATTTACTACTGACATTATTTGCCTTACTGGCAATGACTGTTAACGCCCAGAAGTATGTGGGCGGTGACATTTCCATGCTCAAGAAATTCGTTGACGAGGGTGCTGTCTATAAAGATAAAGACGGCAATGCCGTTGAGCCCCTTGCCTTCCTCAAGGCACAAGGCTGGAACTCTCTGCGTGTTCGTCTGTTCGTGGACCCGACAAAGGCAACAGCAGATGAGAAGAAAGAAGGTGTGATCCAAGATCTGGAGTATGTCAAGGCTTTAGGTAAGAGCATCAAAGACGCTGGTTTCAGTTTCATGCTCGACTTCCACTACAGTGACACATGGACAGATCCGGGCAATCACAAGACCCCCTCGGCATGGAGCAGCATGACGGTGGAACAGTTAACGAAGCAGATCTACGACTACACCAAAGAGTGCCTTACCGAATTGAAAAAAGCAGGGGCAGAGCCTGACTTCATACAGACAGGTAATGAGATCACGACGGGAATGCTCTGGAACACAGGAAAGGTGAACTCAAACGGTACAGACACCTCGAACGGTTCTATGAAGAACCTTGCCGCCTATCTGGCAAGTGCCATCAAAGCATGTAACGAGACTTGCAAGGATGCCAAAATCATCATCCATACGGAGTTACACGCAGCCAGTTCCCTACCCACGTTCTATAAGAACCTTGACAAGTATTCTGATGTGAAATATAATATCATCGGACTGAGTTATTACCCTGACTATCACGGAACACTGACCGACCTGAACAGTATTCTGAACAAGTTAGAGACCCAGTATACCGATAAGCAGATCATGATTGTCGAGACAGGTTACGGTTTCGAATGGGCTCTTCCTAACGCAAAAGATGATTATAAGGACCAATATCCCTTGTCGGAAGAAGGACAGCGACAGTTTGCCGAGGAGTTAGTGACACTCTTAAACAAACACGACAAGGTGAACGGACTCTATTGGTGGTATCCTGAATACACACTCAATAACATTGTATTCAAGGATGGCTCCGAAGACTGGAACAAGAACTTCACCTCCGGCTATTGGAATGCTGCCCTGTTCCATTACAAGACTGGCAAGGCTCATGCAGCCCTCTATGAACTGAAGTCATTCATCACCGGCAGCGACGGCATCAGTCATGTCACAACCGAGAAGGGTACTGACCACAACTGGTACTCACTCGACGGACATCAGTTCAAGAACAGGCCAACATCGAAAGGCATCTATATCAACAACAAGAAGAAAGTGATTATCAAATAAACAAGGAAAAAGCGGAGTGCTGTCACAGCGCCCCGCTTTCCAATTTATTAATCAATTATTGTGTTTATATCAATTAGAAATTAAGGTCTTTTCCCCGATAGAAATCCAATAACGTCGTCTGGTAAAGGTATTCATAACGAGCCTGCACGAGATCACTCTCCGCTTTCAGGTAACGGTTCTTCGCCTCGTTGAACTCCGTAATCGTTGCCTTGCCGTTCTCATACTTTGCCTGTGCCAGCACGAAAGCGTCCTGACTTGACTGGCGCGCCGCCTCACTGCTCGCATGCTTTGCCTGTGCGGCAACAGCATTGTAATAGACCTGTTGGATCTCCTTATAGAGTGTCTTCTTCACATTATCAAGTTGCAACTGCTGGTTCTCATGGTCAATCCGTGCAGAACGGATATTGTTACGAGTGGCAAAACGGTTGAAGATGGGAATGTTCAGGTTCAGTCCGATATACTGTGAGAAGTTATTCTTCAACTGGCTGGAGAAACTCTCCGCGTCTATTCCGCTCGTCTTGTAATAGTTAGTCTGCAGACCACCACTCAGATACAGATAAGGATAGCGGTCTGACTGAGCAATCTTGATATTCTTCTCCGCGGCATTCAGTCTCAGTTGCTCCGCCTTGACCTCAGGCTTGAAAGCCATCGCCTCCGCAAAGACGATCTCAGGACTCGGCAGAACCAGGGAATTGAAAGGAGCGTCTGGACGCACCACAGCGAAACCTTCTGGAGTAGACAACTCCAGCAACTGGCTCAGTGCCAGTAATGCCAGTTGGAGATTGTTATCTGCCTGTGTCGCTGTCAACCTGCTCTGTGCCTGTGTCGCCTTCTGCTGCGATAACTCTGCCTCGCTCGCCTTGCCATTCTGTACGAAAGCCGTCAGACGAGCCACCTGCATCGAGTCGATAGAGACCTGTCGCCAAGCCACATCGGCAAGTTCCATGTCATAGAGGATCTGCACGTATGCCTTCGCCACCTGCATACGGATGTCGTTCTTAGCCTTCTCCAAGTCTTCTGTTGCCGCCTCTAACTTCAGTTGATTGAGTTTGATGGTGTTGGGAATTTCAAAACCAGTGAAGAGGGGTACAGCGGTACTCAGCCCGAAAGTCGTACTACTGGTACTGCGATTGGTATAGGTATTGTCCATTGTCAAGCCACGTCCAAAAGAAAAAGACTCTCCAACATTACCCTCTAAATTTGGCAGTCGGCTATTCTTTGCCGTCGAGAGTTGTAACTCCTGTTTCCGACGGGTATTGTCTTTCTGCTTGACCGTCAGGTTATGACTGATGGCATACTCCGTACATTGGCGCAACGTCCATTGCTTCTGGGCTGAGGCAGGCTGGGATATAGAAATGACAGTAACTATAGTGACTATAGGAACTATAGTATTTGATAGTATTCTCTTCATGGCTTACTCCTCCTTTGTTTCTGCTACAATCTGCGGACCACGTACCTTATCCTTGGTTGTCAGTCCTTTCTTCACCTCAATATTCACGCCGTCACTCAAACCAGTAGTTATCTGATGACGCTCATACGACTTCTTGGTTCCCTCTACCTTAATCAGATAGACAAAGGTAGAGTCACCAGAGAACTCGATGGCACTCTCTGGAATCGTCAGCGCTTTCTTCACCTGAGCAAGGACGATCTCCGCATTGGCAGAATAGCCAGAGCGGATCTTATCGTCTTTCGCCACCTTGACAGCCGCCTTGATCTCAAACTGGTTGGCACCGTT
>DEJF01000050.1:5122-70504 GCA_002353225.1 Prevotella sp. UBA2755
TCCTGCAAGGCACCAATGGTGATCTTCATAGGGATACCATTATAGAGTTGTCCCACCTCCGTCTCGTCAATATTACCACGGAAGATAAGGTCGTTCATATTTGCCACAGTGGCGATAGTGGTACCCTCATTAAAGGTATTGGTATTGATCACGGAGTTACCCACCTTCACTGGGACATCGAGGATCACCCCACTGATAGTGGAACGGATAAGGGTACTCGACGCATTGGCATTCGACTTCGACACACCGTCACGAACTACCTGCAACGCATCCTCAGAGGCGAGCAACTCCTCCTTCGCCTGTCTCAACTTCTGAGCCACCTTGTCATGGTCGTCGGCAGACACCAGTTTCTGGTCGAAGAGGTTCTTCTCACGCTCATAGTCTATCTTCGCCTGCTGGAGATTCAGGTCGGCAAGACGCACACGGCTCTCGGCAGAGGACAGTTGTGCCATATCAGGAATCACCTTCACCTTGGCGATGACCTCACCAGCCTGCACATAGTCACCGGGCTCTTTCATCAACTGTGTGATGATACCCCCTATCTGCGGTTTGATATTCACCTCATTACGAGGTTCTATCTTACCCGTGATGATGGTCGTCTTCTTAACCTCGTTCATCTCTGGGGTGAACTCGTTATACACGATCTCTTTCGGTTGTGACTTCTGCCACAGGAACACGAAGGTCCCAATGAAGATCAAAGCAATGATAATTGCGATAATCAGTTTTCTGTACTTTTTCATATTATGTCGCTTTTTAATTTTTCTTTCTAATGATTCTAGAGTATCTAGAATGTTCTAGAACGTTCTAGAATTTTCTAGAGTTTTCTAGATTATTCATCCCGCATCGCATCGACGGGTTTGATGCTCATGGCACGTGCCGCTGGGGCAAGTCCCGCCAGCACGCCCATCAGACTGACCATCAGGGCTGCAACGATGGCGGTCCAGAAGCCTACTTGGAAATGCGCCGTCAGGATTCCGTCCTCCGTATTACCTAACTCCAACATTTGCAGGATCAGGACAGCAAAGAGGATTCCACTCATACCAGCCACCAAGGTCAACACGATACTCTCAGAGATAATCTGTGACAATATCATCCTCGGAGTGGCACCTATAGCACGACGGATACCTATCTCCGTCGTCCGTTCACGAACGGTCACCATCATGATGTTCGACACGCCGATGGCTCCTGCGAGAAGTGTTCCGAGTCCCACCAGCCAGATCAGGAAGTTGACACCCTTAAAGAGATTGTCAAGCATCTGGAAGAGCACCTCCGTATTGAACACCATCGCCCCCTGCTCGTCCGTGGGGTCTACATAATGGGCTCTGGCGATGGTCTCACGAATGCGGGGTGACAGTTTACTCATCACCACCCCAGGGCGACCAGTCGCTGCTATAAGGTCCACTTCCGTACCTCTATTATAGGTCTGCTGCACCAATGTCAATGGCAATGTGATCTTCTCCTCCGCACGACCATTGAAGTTGATACCCGCTGAGTTGTAGTCGACACCAATCACCTCATAATAGGTGGAGTCCACACGGATGCTCTTTCCACAAGGGTCCCCCCCCTCTTTAAAGAGATCCTTATAGATCTTCTTTCCCAATACGCACACCTTACGATGCTCCAAGATATCCACCTGGTTGATGAATCGCCCGTAGTACATCTTAGGAGAGACCACATCGGCATACTCAGGAGTGACACCCTGTATGCGAGGTATCGTCCTCTGTTCCCCATAATAGGCAGTATTAGACTTGCCCCATGGAGAGAACAAGATAGGAGCCACCACATCCAACTCCGGCACACGCTGACGCAAGCGTTCGATATCTTTCTCGTCCATGGTCCACCAGCGTCCCTTACGGAAACCCTTATAGGGCTTGGTCGTCTGCTGCGACCATATCATGACGGTATTCGTGGCAAAACCCTCGAAGTTACTTTGCAGCATCTCTTTCAGTCCCTGTCCACCACCTATCAAGGCAATGAGCATGAAGACACCCCAGAACACGCCGAAGCCTGTGAGGAAGGAACGTGACTTATTACGAGTCAGCGTATCCAGTATTTCTCTGTAACTGTCTAAATCTACTCT
The DNA here is from genome assembly GCA_002353225.1 of Prevotella sp. UBA2755. Classification (GTDB taxonomy): domain Bacteria; phylum Bacteroidota; class Bacteroidia; order Bacteroidales; family Bacteroidaceae; genus Prevotella. The sequence continues at coordinate 7,203 of DEJF01000050.1, forward strand.
CATCTTCAGTCTGCTCTTAATGCCTCTATGGGGCGGATTCGTGATGCTTTATAGGCTGGGATCAGTCCTGCGATGGTTCCTGCAATGACCATCACCATGGTTGCCTCGAAACAAACGTCGAGTCCAACGGTGGGGTTCAGGAACATCGTCGCCTTAAATAGTCCCGTATCAATGGTGTCATGTCCGACTGTCGCATCCATATACTCATTGGCACAGACACCCAGTACCATTCCAATATATCCGAAGAAGGTGGTGATGATAACACTCTCCACGATGATCAAGCGGAGGATGCTCCATGGCTTGGCACCAATCGCCTTGCGGATGCCGAACTCATGGGTACGTTCCTTGACCGTTATCAGCATGATGTTCGACACACCCACGATACCACTCAACAAGGTAAACAATCCCACGATCCATAATGCCGTGCGGATAATACTGATACCCTGCTGCATCTGGAGGTTCTGCGTATAACGGTTCCACAACCAGATAGCACTCTCATCCTCAGGGTGAGCCTGGTGGTTGGCATTGATACGACGGCGGTAACCTTCCTCAAAGTCCTCATTCGCCTTCTCTGTGTTCAGCCCATGGAAGGTGAACTCGATATTACCAGCGTCATCCGTATTAGCACCATAGATACTCTTGATAGCGGAATAAGCGGAGAACGCCGTCGCCTGCTCATCCTCGTCATCCTTATAGATACCTACCACCTGAAACATGAAGTTATTCACCTTCACATGCTGTCCCAATAACGAGCGGTAGTCTTTGGGGGCAAGTTCCTTCGCCTGCTTATTACTCAGCACCAGCACCTTACGCTTCTCCTGTTGGTCGATGTCGTTGATAAACCGTCCTTCCAGCATCTCCATCTTGTCGATCTTGGGATGGTTAGGATAGACACCAAGGATGGTCGTACTGAGGTATTCCTGATTGTTGGAGATGGTTGCTGAGATACTATAGCGTGCACCCACCTCGTCAATATTCTCCCCAAACTCCTCGTCCGTTGCCTCGACATCCCTGGTCTGCAGACGGATATAGCGACCCTCCTTCATTCCCTGATAGGGTTTGGATGTCTGACCGCCAAAGACGACCATCGAGTTAGACAAGAAACGCTCGCTCTGTTGCAGGTTGGCATTGATCAGTCCGTTACCGGCTCCCAACAGGACGATGAGCATGAAGATACCCCATGCCACAGCGAAGCCCGTCAGTCCTGTACGCAACTTATTGCGCTGTGCTGTCTGCCATATCTCCTTCAATAACTCCATCTTTGATTCTGATAATACGATTAGTCTGCGCACCCACATTAGGGTCGTGGGTCACGATAATCTGTGTCATTCCCTCGTCAGCATTCAGTTGTTTGAGCAACTGCATCACCTCCACACTCGTCTTGGAGTCGAGAGCACCCGTCGGCTCATCGGCAAGGATAATCTGGGGTTTGGTAATCAGTGCACGGGCAATGGCGACACGCTGTTTCTGTCCACCACTGAGTTCGTTGGGGTAATGCTCTGCCCAGTCTAGTAAACCAAGGCGCTCCAGGTATTCCAGAGCAAGGGTGTGTCGCTTCTTACGCGACACCCCTTGATAGAAGAGCGGCAACTCCACATTCTCTACTGCTGTCTTGAAAGAGATCAGGTTAAACGACTGGAAGATGAATCCAATCATGTGATTCCGATACTCTGCGGCTTTCGACTCGGAGAGGTTCCAGATGGGTACCCCATTGAGCAGGTACTCCCCACTGTCGTAGTTGTCAAGAATACCTAATATATTCAATAAGGTAGACTTGCCGGAGCCTGATGCGCCCATGATGCTGACGAACTCCCCTTTCTGGATGTCGAGAGAGATACCTTTCAGCACATGGAGCGGCTGGGCTCCCTGGTAGGTTTTGTTGATGTCTTTTAAATGTATCATATCTGTCCGTTAGACGTTATAGGTTTCGAAAAGGTTGCAAACCTCCTCCTTATTAATTCCTAAAAGTTTCATTTGTCGAAACATCTCCGGCAGTTTATTGTCCATGAACTCCTTCTTGCGAGCCTGCAGGATCTGCTCCTTCGCACCAGGGGTCACGAAGTAACCCAGTCCTCTCTTATTATATATAATGTTCGCGCGAGCCAGTTCATCATAGGTCTTGACGGCTGTATTGGTATTCACCTCCAGCATCACGGCATACTCTCTGACGGAGGGGATGCGGTCGTCGTCCTTATAAGTACCTGCAAGTATCTCGTCACAGAGACGGTCAGCCATCTGCAGATATATCGCTTTCTCGTTGTTAAATGTCATACATTCAACCATTTATTGTTAATCGCCTGTACACGGCAGAAGATACGGTAACTCAACCAGTAGTTGAAACAAGTCAAGAGATACAGACACACCATGATGACATACATTGCCGGATGTACCTGGAGACCGTTCTGCTCATCATAGGACAACAGGTTAATATTACCTTCAAAGTCGATGTGATGAAGTACGTTCACGATGATGATAAAGCACAATACTATGAACAATGTGGTCATCAAGAACTGCTGACGACGGAATGCCGTCCCTCCCAGCATATACAGGGAATGGAAATAAAGGATTGTTCCTATGGCAAAGAAGAATCCGAGCCACCACTGTTGTACCTTTTCCACATTCGGAGCCGTCACCGTCGCATGGAAGTCTGGTGTTATGTGGCTCAGGAAAGAGGGGACTCCCCAAATCATCTCACGTCCGAATGCTGGTGCCATCAACGTGCGGATGGTATCAGCACAGAAGAAAGCGACAAAGGTCACGATAGCGACGACAACGGTCGACATGATCCAGCAATTGATATACTTCTCCAAGTTGGAGGCTGGGAACATCAGATAAGCAATGCGCTTGCGAGTGTCTTTTAACACGGAGAAAATACCCGTAGCACCAAAGAGCATGGAGAAGACGAAGAAGGTTATACTGAAATTGACGGCATTATCAACTCGCATCTTATAAATATCCTGACCATTGTAAATGACTTCCCCCACTTCTGTCATGAGCATCTCCATGAAGAACAACACGAGGAAGAAGATAAGGAACAGTCTCAACCAGAAGTTGCGTCCCATCAGCAACTGACATTTAAAGGTCAAGGCGAATCTATGGAAATCGAAGTTTTTCATTTTGTCTGTGTTTTGAAGTTAAACAATAGTTCGAGGTTGATCTGTGTCTCAGGTTGTCCCTCCTTGCGTTCTGCGATGACGGCATTCCCCTGTAAGGTAGGCTCGGCATAGAGCACGGTGTCGTCCATCTCCTGAGGTGCACGATACTCGAAGGTGTACTTGTCTGTAATCTCCTGCACTGACGAATTGAGCAGCATGCTACGCTGGTCGAGGATGAGGATGTGGTCGAGCAACTGCTCCACGTCATGCACCTGATGGGTAGAGATGATGATGGTACGGTCCTCTGTCATGTGCTGGGCGATGACCTTGCGGAACTGCGACTTCGAGGGGATATCCAACCCATTGGTAGGCTCGTCCATGAAGAGGTACTTGGTGTTGGTGGCAAGGGCGAACGACATATATGCCTTCTTCTTTTGTCCCATCGACAACTCATTGAGTTTCACATGACGGTCTAACTCAAAGTCCTTCAAGCAACTATCCAGTACCTCGTCAGAGAAATAGGGATAGAAAGGACGGTTGAGGTCGGCAAACTCAGACAGACGGATAGGTGGCAGGTCGAACTCCTCTGTGACGAGATACATGTCACGCAGCACCTCCGGCTGTCGCTTGCAGGTAGCAATACCATCGCAACATACTGTGCCCTTCGTAGGACGCAGCAGTCCTGTGAGCAGATAAAGCAGTGTCGACTTGCCCGTACCGTTCTTGCCAAGCAGTCCATAAATACGGTTTCCCTCCAGTTGGAGACTGAATCCGTCAAACACAAGTGCCTTCTGACCCTTGTACTTGTAACTGATGTTTTCAACGTTAATCATACGTTCTTTCCTTATATTAATGATACCTTTCGTTGTCTGTAATGGTGTACTACTTTAATAGTACACTGCAAAAGTAGTAATTAAAACGTTTCCTACCAAACATTTCAGCGACTTTTTTTAATGAAACGAGATATTTAACATTTCCACCTTATTTAATAATACATGCATGCGAGATAAGGAGAATCTGCGAAAGAGATAAGGAGAATATGGGAAAGAGATAAGGAGAATCTGCGAAAGGAATAACCGCTGGCAAAGTAAACACACTGAGATGAAAAAGTAAATTCAGTGTATTTACTGAGTAAATTCAGTGAGTTTGGTAAGTAAATTCAGTGTATTTGGTGAGTAAATTCAGTGAATTTACTTTGTTAACACTTATTGGGAAAATTCATGACACCAATTTGTATGGATTATCAAGATTTTTGATTATCTTTGCACAACCATAGACTAAGTTTATATGAAGCCTACTATTATCAATTATCGGTTCCTGGCGACTACCCTTTTGGTGCTTGTCTGTATGACGATGACCACATCGGCACAGACATCAGGTGATGACACCACCGGCAATGATGTACTCCAAGAGGTACGCAAGTATTTCAACTCCGACAATGAGGGAGCGTTTTACATCGCAGCGGAGAGGTATCGCGACTATCACCTCAAGACAGGGAACCTCCATCTCTACTACAAGGGATGGGAACACGAGATCCTGTATGATGTCAACCACAACCACTTCTATCGTGCCATGCGGAAGACGACCACGATGCATAACGACATGAAGAGACGCAAGGCGGAGGACGAGTACTATAGTGCGACACACCTGCGGGGCATCATCTACTCCCTGAAGGGCAATATCACCCTCGCCCACCAGTATTTTGAGCGGGCATTGGAGGAAGTGGACCACTCCCAGCCTGTCAACCTCATCAACATCTATCTCGACCTCGCCAATATCGAGATGGACACACAGCCACAGGAAGCCATGAAGCACCTGGACTGTGCCATTGACATCATCAAGGCTAATAATGGGAGGTATGAGTATAGCGACGCCATCGGCTTCAAGGTGATCGTCGCCTTTGCCATGCGTGACTGGGACACCCTCCACAAAGCCTACCAGGAGTATATGAGACTCCAGAAAACATTAGGAGACGACTTCAGTGTCACCTATTACCATTATGTGCAGATCTGCAAACACGCCGCAGACCGCCGTTATGACGAGGCTATCCGACTCACCAACCTGTTGACCAACACCACCGACCAGTATAAGTTCCAGACAGATATCTACGAGATGGCTGGTGACACTGCCAAGGCTTTCATCGCCCAGAAGAAATATACTGCCGTCAAAGACTCTGTCAATAATGTCATTATGAGTGAGGAGATGGTGGGCTCGGCAAGCGACCTCGCATCCATAGAACGCAAGAACGAGGAGTGCAGCGAGCGTTCCGAGCGCATGAAATGGAGCATGATGGCACTGGTGCCCATCGCTTGTCTGATGCCTATTGCCGCCTGCCAGTGCCATAAGAGGAAATACACCAAGAAGTTACAACAGCAGAACGAGGAGTTGAAAATCGCACGTGACAAGGCACAGGAGGCAGAGCGCATGAAGATCAGTTTCATCCAGAACATGACACATGAGATACGCACCCCCTTGAATATCATCAGCGGCTTCGCACAGGTCATTAGCGACCCGGACACCGATATCAGCAAAGAGGAGCGTACGGAGATTGCCACCCGCATCACCAACAGCACGAATAATATCGTGAATATCATCGACGAGATCCTGGACATCTCTGGAAAGGAGAGCATCCACTATATCGACAAGAGCGACCTAGTCCATTGTAATGAGACCGCTCAAAAGGTACTGAGGGATTTTGACGATGACGGAAAAGACTATCAGATACGCTTTGAAAGCAGTCTGAAAGACAGTTACAAGCTGATGACCAACGCGAAGGAAGTGGAGAAAATCCTCCATAACCTGGTGAACAACGCCTGCAAGTTCACAGAGAAAGGACTCATCACCTTGTCGTGCTATCATGACGAGATGGAAAAGGATATGGTCTGTTTCAGTGTGACAGACACAGGAAAAGGTATCAAGGAAGGAGAAGAGGAGAAAATCTTCGAGCACTTCTACAAAGTGGACGCCTATAAGGAAGGCGTGGGACTTGGTCTTCCTCTGTCACGACGGGTCGCCAGACAGATGGGTGGTGATGTCGTGTTGGACACATCCTACAAAGACGGCAGCCGCTTCATCCTGAAACTACCAGTCGCATGACCGTGTGTCATCAGCCACGCTGGTCGGCTCCCCACATCATCTTGTCACGTAAGGTGTGGAAATACTTCTGTCCTGCACGCTTGACGACCTTTACCTTATAGGGAGCCTTGCGAAGGGTCAGACGGGTTCCCTCACTGCAATTCTCAGAACGACCGTCAAGGGCTACCAGGAAATTATGCGAGCGGCTCTCTACCGTCAGACAGACCTCCGCATTATCAGGAATCACGATAGGACGGATATTCAAGGAGTGTGGGGCAACAGCGGTCATCGAGAACACACTTGTTCCTGGCACAATGATGGGACCACCTACTGACAAGGAGTAGGCAGTAGACCCTGTCGGTGTGCTAACCACCAGTCCGTCAGCCTGATAGGTCGTCAGATAGTCTCCATTCACAGAAGCCCTTATCGAGATCATCGAAGCATTGTCACGCTTGAGGATGGCGACATCGTTGAGGGCACAATGATAACCTCTCAAAGGGGTCCCGTCTGTCTCTACGGCAATGGCGGCACGTGTCTCTATCGTATAGTCACCCTCATAGATCGACTTCACGATATGCTCAATCTCTCCAGCACTGATATCGGCAAGGAATCCAAGACGTCCCATGTTCACACCTAAGATAGGTATCTGCTTGTCTCCTACCATGCTTGCCGCACGAAGGAAGGTGCCGTCTCCTCCCATCGAGATGACGAAATCAGCATCAAAAACAGGACCCTCGAACACTTTCACGGATGCTACATCCAGATGTTGATGATGCACAAGAAAGTCATAAAACTCCTTTTCTATACAGACATCAGCCTTGCGATCGGAGAGACATGTCAGTATCTTTGCGATGGATGCCGACTTCTTCGGCTGGTAGGTATTGCCGAAAATGGCGAACCGTAGTTTTCGTGAGGTCATAAAATTATCTCCTTTTTTTGCCGTTATTTGACAAACATTTCGTATCTTTGCCGTGTATTATGTGCGCAAAGTTACAGATTTTTAGTGAAAAAGCGCATAACAAAAGGATAAAAATAGTAAGAAAATGACAAAACTAAGCGTAAATATCAACAAAATCGCCACCTTGCGCAATGCCAGAGGCGGCAACAACCCTAATGTACTATCTGTCGCACATGATGTGGAAACATTTGGAGCACAGGGTATTACCGTTCACCCTCGTCCTGACGAGCGGCACATCCGCTACCAAGACGTACGAGACCTGAAACCGCTGATTACCACGGAGTTCAATATCGAGGGCAACCCCATCGACTCGTTCATCGAACTGGTATTGGAGGTGACTCCCAAGCAGGTGACACTGGTGCCTGACGGTCATGACCAGATCACGAGTAACCACGGTTGGGACACCATCGAGAACAAAGCGTTTCTCCAGGATGTCTGCAAGACGTTCAAGGATGCCGGTATCCGTACGAGCATCTTCGTCGACCCCGACCCGAAGATGGTGGAGGGTGCCAAGGCATGTGGTGCCGACAGGGTGGAACTGTACACCGAGCCCTATGCCTCCCATTATGCCGCCGACCGTGCCGCAGCCATCGCACCGTTCATCGCTGCCGCCGATGAAGCAAGAAGGGTCGGACTGGGACTGAACGCGGGACACGACCTCTCGCTGGAGAACCTGCACTATTATCATGAGATGATCCCATGGACGGACGAGGTGAGCATCGGCCATGCCTTGATATGCGATGCCCTCTATATGGGACTTCGTGAGACGATTAAGCATTACCTACAAGCATTACAATAAGAAGATGAAGAAAGTTTATGTTTTCCTTGCAGACGGCTTCGAGGATGTCGAAGCACTGATCCCTGTAGACGTATGGCGCCGGGGGGGACTGGATGTGACAACAGTGAGTATCATGGGTGACTACACGGTGGAGTCGGCACATGGAGTACGGATGATGGCAGACACCCTCATCGAGGATGTCGATGTGAGTGACGCTGACCTGCTCTTCCTCCCTGGTGGAATGCCTGGTGCCAGCAACCTTTACGGCAACCAGCAGGTATGTGAGGCGGTGAAGGCACAAGCAGAGAAAGGAAAGAAAGTGGCTGCCATCTGTGCCGCCCCTGCTGTCGTCTTAGGACAGTTAGGTATTCTCAACGGCAAGCGTGCCACCTGCTATCCTGGTTTTGAGAACATGCTGGAGGGTGCCACCTATACCGGTGGACTGATTACCATTGACGGCAACATCACTACTGGTGAGGGTCCTGCTGCCGCTTTCCCCTTCGCCTACGACCTGTTAGGACAACTCGTCAGTCCGCAGGTGGCTGACCAGATTGCCGAGGGTATGCGCTTCAAACACCTGATGGCATAATGGACTATATCATTATCGTGGCTGGTGGCAAGGGACTGCGCATGGGAGGAGATATCCCCAAGCAGTTTCTGCCAATAGGCGGGAAACCCATCCTGATGCGTACGCTGGAGCGTTTCCGTGCCTATAGTGAGACACTGCAGATTATCTTAGTATTACCCGAAGACCAACAGGACTACTGGCTGCAACTCTGCAAGGAATACCACTTTCCCCTCCCCTCAACAGGGGAGGTCGGGAAGGGTCTCTATCAGATGACGGATGGTGGAGAGACCCGTTTTCACAGTGTACAGCATGGGCTTGCCCTGATTCCCGATGATATGGAAGGGGTTGTAGGAGTACATGACGGTGTACGACCTTTCCCCAGTATCGAGGTCATCCGCAATTGCTATGAGACGGCACGGAAGAAGAAAGCCGTCATCCCTGTGATCCCTGTAGTAGAGACCGTCCGCCAGTTATGCGGTGTCAACTCTCAACTCTCAACTCTCAACTTTCAACTCTCAAAAACCGTCCCACGCAACGACTACCGATTGGTGCAGACTCCTCAGACCTTCGATATCCAACTGCTGAAAGCCGCCAACCAGCAACCCTATAACGACAACTTCACAGACGATGCCTCTGTCGTGGAGAGTTATGGCTATGAGATCACCCTCGTGGAGGGCAATAGGGAGAATATCAAGATCACAACCCCCTACGACTTGAAGATCGCGGAAGTACTGATAGGATGACGGACATACTGCAACAAGATATACAGTTCCTGACCGGTGTAGGACCTAACAGGAGAAAGATGCTCAGTCAGGAACTGGGCATCGAGACTTTTGGTGACTTGTTGCAGTATTATCCCTATAAACATGTGGATCGCAGTCGCATCTACTCCATCAGGGAACTGACGGGTGACATGCCTTTCGTACAAGTCAAAGGACATATCCTCAGTTTCGAGACGTTCAAGATGAGTGCCCGTAAGGAACGGGTAGTCGCCCACTTCACTGACGGCAGCGGAAAAGTGATGGACCTGACATGGTTCAATGGCGGGAAATACGCCAAACAGAATTATAAAATAGGTACGGAGTATATCATCTTCGGACGACCGAATGTCTTTAACGGACGTATTAACGTCACTCACCCTGACATCGATCCCGCTGACAAACTGGAACTCTCCACGATGGGTATGCAACCTTATTATAATACTACGGAGAAGATGAAGAAAGCAGGACTTAACTCCCGCAGTATTGAGCGTCTTGTTAAAACACTCCTCGACACCATCAAGGAACCCCTGCCAGAGACCCTACCCGACTTTATCATCAAGCGCCTGCACCTCATGAGTCGTGACGAGGCTCTTCGGAAAATCCATTATCCGCAGAATGCCAAGGAACTGGAACAGGCTCGTGTCCGTTTGAAATTCGAGGAACTGTTCTATGTCCAACTAAATATATTAAGGTACGCCAGTGACCATCGCCGTAAATACCGGGGGTATGTTTTCTCACGAGTCGGTGACTACTTCAATTCTTTCTACCACGACCACCTGCCCTTCCAACTGACAGAGGCACAGAAACGGGTAATTCGTGAGATACGCAAGGACACCGGGTCAGGGCGACAGATGAACCGCCTGCTGCAAGGTGATGTGGGCAGTGGCAAGACTTTGGTAGCACTCATGTCCATGCTTATCGCCCTTGACAACGGCTATCAGGCTTGTATCATGGCACCAACGGAGATCCTCGCCGAACAGCATCTGCAGACTATTCAGGACTTCCTGAAAGGTATGGATATCAGAGTAGAACTGCTGACGGGTATTGTGAAAGGCAAGAAGCGGCAGGAGGTATTGACGGGACTACAGGACGGCAGCGTGCAGATCCTCGTCGGCACCCATGCCGTCATCGAGGATACCGTCATCTTCTCCAACCTCGGCATGGTGGTGGTTGATGAGCAACACCGTTTTGGAGTAGCCCAGCGTGCTAAACTATGGAGTAAGAACAGCAACCCACCCCATGTACTGGTGATGACGGCAACACCTATCCCACGTACCCTTGCCATGACCCTTTACGGTGATTTAGACGTGAGTGTCATCGATGAACTCCCACCAGGACGCAAGCCCGTGGTCACTACCCATGTCTTTGACCGTAGCATGCCTTCCCTTTATGACGGACTGCGAAAGCAGATCAACCAAGGCAGACAGGTCTATATCGTCTTCCCACTCATCGAGGAAAGTGAGAAGATCGACCTCAAGAACTTAGAGGACGGCTTTGAGGTGTTACGACAAGTATTCCCGGAATTCCGACTCAGCAAGGTACATGGTAAGATGAAGCCCAAGGACAAGGAAGAGGAGATGCAGCACTTTGTCAAGGGGGAGACACAGATGCTCGTCGCCACTACCGTTATCGAGGTGGGGGTTAATGTGCCCAATGCCTCCGTGATGGTCATTTTAGAGGCTCAACGCTTCGGACTTAGTCAGTTACACCAGTTACGTGGACGTGTCGGAAGAGGTGCCGACCAGAGTTATTGTATCTTAGTTACCAACCATCAGTTAAGTGAGGACACCCGCAAGAGAATCGACATCATGTGCGAGACCAACGACGGTTTCCGCATCGCAGAGGCAGACTTGAAACTACGAGGTCCTGGTGACCTTGAAGGAACACAGCAGAGTGGCATGGCTTTCGACCTGAAGATTGCCGATATCGCCAGAGACGGACAACTCGTACAAATGGCTCGTGACGAAGCACAGACGATTATCGATGACGACCCCGAGTGTGTGTCCAATAAGTATTTGATGCTATGGAACAGACTGCGTCAATTAAGAAAAACAAACGTTAACTGGGCGGCTATTTCCTAATGCAAAGTGTTAAATAACACACAATTATTGTTAACGCACACTGCATTTCCTTCCGACTTACCACTTTTTTTATTACCTTTGCACCGATATTTTTCCTATTGGGAACTAATTCGAACCGAAAATAATAAATTATGTTTACTAAAAGACATTTTAAAACTATTGCAATTTCATTCGCATTAACCATAATTGCTATCCCTACCATGGGACAGGATCTGCTGGCTAAGCAGGCTCCTATCGACCGCAAGATGAAGGCTGTCGACAGCATGGCACTCCACAGACTTATTCAGGCTGAGAGTTATGCCTCTCCCGCAGCCGACCTCTATAACGACTGGAACAACCGTTATGCCCACAAGGCAACGGTATTGCCCGATTCTTTCCGCATTGACTTGCGTGATTTCTGCATGCCTACTCCCAGCCGTGTGCTGACCAGTAACTTCGGTGCCCGTTGGGGACGTCAGCACAAGGGGCTCGATATTAAAGTGTACATTGGTGATACCATCCGTGCCGCTTTCAGTGGTAAGGTACGTATCGTAAGATATGAGGGACGTGGCTACGGTAAGTATGTCGTTATCCGCCACTACAATGGTCTGGAGACCATCTATGGTCACATGTCCAAGCAACTGGTAACAGAGGAGCAGGAGGTACGTGCCGGTGATCCTATCGGTCTTGGTGGTAACACTGGTCGTAGCACAGGTTCTCACCTGCATTTCGAGACCCGTCTCTGCGGTATCGCTCTGAACCCAGCCTTGATGTTCGACTTCAAGAATCAGGATGTCGTTAGTGACTACTATGTCTTCCGCAAGTCCACTTACAACCGTGAGTCTGCCGAGGCAACTCGTCTGCGCGGTGTCGGTGGTGTTGCTATCAATGGCGATCTGGACATCCCACAGCAGTCATACGCTTCTGCCCAGCCTACCAATACAAAGAAGACTAAGACACATAGCACCCGTTTCCACAAGGTGGCAAAGGGTGAGACCCTTTCTTCTATCGCCCGCAAACGTGGTATGACGGTTAGTGCTATCTGTAAGTTGAACCATATCAAGACAACAACCCGTATTAAACCAGGACAAATCCTAAGATATAATTAAACCAAACAATCCCACGGCGTGAAGCCGTTGACCAGAAAAAAAATCTAAATGAAACAGAAAATTATGTTTTGCATCTTACTGATGCTTATATCCTCTGTGGATGTCGCATTGGCAAAGGGCAAGAAAAAGAAAGCAAAGAAAATCCAACGCACAGAGACGGTATATGAGGAAATCGACAACTTCGACTTCCTGTATGCTGACGGCTATGATGTCAATATGAGTTTTGCCTCCACAGATGACATCCTCAACCAAGCAACCTCACTAATTGGTGCACGCTATCGCCTTGGCAGTAAGGGTCCGTATACCTTTGATTGCTCTGGTTTTACCAGTTACGTATACAAACAGAACAACATCGCGATTGGCTGTTCCTCTCGTGACCAATATGCGCGTAACATCCCTATTCGTCGGGAGGAGATGCAGCCAGGTGACCTGGTGTTCTTCACCAGTCCGAACTCTGGTCGTAATGTAGGACATGTGGGTATTGTCCTGGATTACAATCCCATCGACAATACCTTCACGTTTATCCATGCCAGCACGAAGAGTGGTGTGAAGATCAGTCACTCCACGGACGGTAACTATAGTCGTCGTTATATTGGTGTCCGTCGTGTCGCAAAATAAAACACAATGAAAGCAAAACTTTTCCTATTAACAATATTAGCAGGTTACGCAGTAGCCTGCTTTTCTGATGATATCACCGTTGCTATGACAGGGGATATCATGATGGGGACGACTTACCCCGGTATCTCACTGCCTCCAAAGAATGGTGAGGAGGTGTTCCGTGACGTGAAACCCATCCTGCAACGTGCCACCATCGCCGTTGGTAACTTGGAAGGCACTCTATTAGATGGTGGTAAGAGCACGAAGGGCGGTGGTCCCAATAGTTATTCTTTCCGCACACCAACCAGTTACTCGCATTTGCTGAAAGATGCCGGTTATGACTTCCTGAGCATGGCAAACAACCATGCCAACGACTTCGGTGCCGAGGGTATCGCCAGCACGGAGCAGCAGTTGACGAAACAGGGTATTAAGTTCTCAGGTATTAAGGGACGTGTAGAGTCTGCCGTGGTCGTCCGCAACGGTGTCAAGTTCGGCTTGTGTGCCTTTGGACATAACCAATACACCCTCAAGCATCGCGACCTTCAGACCGTCAAGCGTATCATCGACGACCTGAAGAAGAAGTCGGATATCGTCATTGTTTCTTTCCATGGTGGTGCCGAGGGGCGTTCGAAAAACCATCTGCCGCAAGGTGCGGAGAGTTTCTTAGGAGAGGATCGTGGTTCCCTACGTGAGTTCGCCCATTTCTGTATCGACAACGGTGCCGACATCGTCTATGGTCATGGTCCCCATGTGGTACGTGCTACTGAGGTTTATAAGGGACGATTCATCGCCTATAGCCTTGGTAATTTCTGTACCCCTTACGGTATGAGTCTTGCAGGCATCTCCGCTTACTCCCCTGTCGTAGAGATCAAGATCGACAAGCAAGGTCGTTTCCTCAGTGGCAAGATTCACTCCTTCCTCCAGCAAAAAGGTGTTGGTCCCCGTAAGGATGCCAACCAGAGCGTCGCCCGTGAGATGATGAACCTCACCAACAGTGACGTTCCCCATAGCGAGGCACGTATTGACAAAGATGGCAATATCAAACTCAAATAAGCAAGTAGCCTTACTCTTTTAGTTTTGTCCGATGCCAGAGACGATAGTACCACCTTTGGGGGACTACTAGTTTCCTTCGGGGAAACCAGTGGTTTCCTTACTGGAACCCATCGGTTTCCTACGTGGGAACCAGCCTTTTACCCCATTCGGACTACCCATTAACTATATCCAAGCGAAATTGAAGGATAACACGAAAAAGGTACAACTTTATGCTGAATTTCGCAGGTTTTAGGCTAAAATCTGCAAATTTGCCATAGAATCTGCAAATGTGCAACCATCTATCATCCAGAAAGTTGCGCATTTCATTTGCAGATTTGCAGATTTTTCGCAATTTTAAAAATCACATGTAGTATTTTGTCAGGAATCATTTTCTCATCATTACCCCCGTAAAGATACGACCTGAGTTGATGCCCAGTCGACGGGCGGAGAAATAATCATTGCATTGCTGGTAGGTACACAGACCGAACAGAAGATAAACGGCAGGGTTGTCCTCTTGCAGTTCTTCGTATATCTGCCTACTCACGTAATACTTGTTTACTCTTTTCACTGTACTTCATTGTTAATCCTTTTCTTTTTACCTAAATTATTAATACTATAAATATAACTCACAAAAAAGCATCCGCAGGAGTGAATCCTACGGATGTCTTGTTCCACGATGTATTGTGTTGGATTATCTCGTCCCTGTAGGCAGGTTAACGGTCGCCGCCGCTGATACCGGTTTCTGACCATTCGAGACCGTCGGAACTGAAGGCACTTGACGCTGCAGGGTTACTACCTGCCATCAGGTGGTGCTGCTGTTGCAGCACAAACACCTGTGTCATAGGTTCAATATATGTTTTCTTTTTCATCATTTTTACATTATTACATTTTTAATTTTTACATTACTTCAGTACGACCTTTTTACCATTATAGATATAAACACCCTTCTCTGTCGGTTCACCTTGCAGTTTCAAGCCACCCAGAGTGTACCAACCGCTATTCAAAGTCTTAACTTTCAGTTCTCCATTTTCAATTTGGAAAACTCCAGTCGTACCACCATCCTCTCCGAAGTTCAGTTCGAAGCTACGAGCCGTCGCTGTTGTTGGTATAAAGAAGTGGGCACGGAAGCAACGCAGCGTGCGTGGATTCGTTGAAGAGTAGCCCAGCTTGTTGTTGCTACCCAGGAGGATGACAGACTTGATATTGCTATCATCAATGGTGAACGGTGAGTAGTTGCCTACGAACTGGCAATCGCCGGTACTTGCATTGTTCGTGAAACTGACAGCCGTCGGAGCCGTCTTATCGATGGTCACGCCAGAGAACTTCGGATTGACGATGTTAGGACTCTTAGGACTCATTACAGGTACGACATTACCGCCACTGATTTCCCAGCCAGAGCCGAGGTTGCTTAGCAGTGTCGCATTATCCATTCCGCTGGCATCAGTGGTGCTGCTATTTGCATGACCGAAAGTCGTTTTGTAGTAGACTTTAGTTCTATATGCCGATGCAGTATACCAACGATAAAAAGTATAACTGTTGTTCGAATTCATTGTAATAGCTGCAGATGGGGAGAACAGACAGCTTGTAAGGGTAAGTGAACCCGCATAAGCGTTGCCCACGAAACCGCCGTTGCCGCCATCGTTGTTGCTTCCGGTACCATTCAACAACTGACCATTAAATAGACAGTTTGAAATCGTGACAGTGCCATCATTAATTCTTCCTATCAAGCCACCGAATTGTCCATAATATGTCGAAGTTGTATTTTTATTATAATTATCTGTGATGGCGACACTGCTTATACAATTCTGAATCGCAACTGTGCCGCCAAGGACACGTGCGGCAATTCCGCCAGCAGTTTGGTTTGATGTCGTGATAGCACCTGCAACATGTAGATTCTTAATCGTTGCGCCGTTGACATAGCGGAAAGGACCACTATTATTATTAGCCGTAGTAATCTCGACTGTCAGCGTACGTCCGTTACCGTCGAAGGTTCCCTTGAAGGGATAATAGTTGGAGTTCTTGTAAGTTCCCACCATATTTTCCTCCGTCACAGGATTTGCACTATTGTCGAAGTCGGATGCCAACATCACGACCTTGCCCTCATACGTGTTACCATCATTGACAGCAGCAGCGAAGGCTTCCCAGTCAGCCTTGTTCTTAATGACGAGGTCTATCCACTTCACGAGATACGGCTTGCCTGCCTCAATCGTTGTGGCATCTTCGAAGTTCAGCGTCAGTGTACCGTTATTGAGGTTTGACGATGTAGCGAGTTCCTTGATGGTGGCGCCTGCCAATGGCGAAAGCGCAATCTGCTCGGCAGTCATACTGAACGGCAGGCACAATGTATTCCAGTCGCCGTCCTTGTAGAGTGTGCGACCCTGTAGGGTGACTGTTGTTGTAACCTCATTGTTGTTGTTGATGACGGTTGTGTTGTCGGCATTGTCGGCAAGTTCCACTTCACGTACCAGCGTCACTGTCAGGTCGAGACCGGCGTAGATGTTATACACAGAGTTCGTCTTGAAGTAGAGCGTCATGGTGTTGCTCGAACTAAAGACGGTGGGGATAGCGGTCTGTGTGTTTTCAGCGGAACTGCACATCTCGTCAATGAGTTTCGTGCCGCAGGCTGCGTTGTAGTCATAGACGGTCAGATAGTCTAATTGAGATGTGCTCACCATAGTCGTGATGCTACCCGAGAGTTGGAGCACGTAGCCCGTGGGGGCGGTCAGGGTGAGGGTGCCATCGCAACGGTTGCTGTAGTTTCCGTCCTTGCCGCCGTCGTCATACACCTTGAACGACTGCACGCCCGTGGGGATAGTAACCGTCTTCGTACCCGTCGTGGGCATGTTGATGTAGAGGCCGCCGTCGGCAGTCCATTTGTTGGTGAACGTCGGAGTGACGGTGACTGTCGAGGCTGGCATAGTGAAGGTGGCCTGGTTGTTGGTGTACCATCCGCCAGTCACTGCCACGGCATTGCTGCTGCCGTCCACGACGCTGAGGTCGCTGAGTATATAGCCACTCTCAGGCGCGGCGGTCAGGGTGACCACGTCGTTCACCCTGGCTGCGGACACATTTGAACTGTTGACGCTGGCAGCGACGCTGCCGCCCGTAGCGGCGTGTACGGTGATGGCATACTCAGTGCTGGTGCTGATGAGCGTCACCGTCAGGTCGAGGCCGGCGTAGTTCCTGCTGTCGTCCGAATTGAAATAGAGCGTCATGCTCTGGCCGCTGCTGATGACGGTGGTGATGGCGGTCTCGGTGCCTCTGCTGGTGCTGCTCACCGCGGCGAGCAGCTTGGTGCCGCTGGTCGAGCTGCCGTCATAGACGGTCAGGTTATCATAATCTTTTTCCGTCGTGATGTTGCCCGAGAGTTGGAGTACGTAGCCCGTGGGGGCGGTCAGGGTGAGGGTGCCGCTGCAGCCATTGCTATAGTTGCCAGCGGTGTTGTTGTTGCCGCCTCCCTTGCCGCCGTCGTCATAGACCTTGAACGACTGTACGTTCGAGGGGATGGTGAGCGATTTGCTTCCCGTGGTGGGCATATTGATGTAAAGTCCGCCGTCGGCAGTCAGGTCGTTGGTGAACGTTGAGGTGACGGTGACGGGGTAGATGGGCATGGTGAATGTGGCGGTGTTATCGAACGGGCCATCCCACGATACGCCCACACCGTTGTTTTGGGAATCTTTCACGCTGATGCCGGTGAGCATATGGTTGCTCTGAGGTGTTGCTGTCAGGGTGACGGCCTCGAACGCTTTAGCTGAAGTGACGCTCTCGTTGCTGATACTAGCCGTGATGGTGCCGCCCGTGAGATTGCCAATTCCGTTGATGGCATTCTGCGTATCGGGGTCAAAGACCGACACGGTCAGGTCGAGACCATCGTCTTCAGTACCAGCGACGCCCGATTTCAAATTAATCGTCATGGTGTTGCCCGTGCTGGTGACGGTGGTGCTGCCTAAGCCGCCATTCTTATGATAGAGCTCCGAGGCAGTGTTGTTGCTGCCGTCATAGACGGTAAATGTAGGGTTACCCAAATACCCATTGTACAACTCGATTCTTCCCGAAAGCTGCATCCGGTAGCCTGTGGGGGCGGTCAGCACGAGCGTGCCGTCGCAGTTGTTGCTGTAGTTGCCGGTGGAGCCGCCGTCGTCATAGACCTTGAACGACTGTACGTTCGAGGGGATGGTGAGTGACTTACTGTCCGTCTTGGGCATGTTGATGTAGAGGCCGCCTGCGGCAGTCAGGTTGTTGGTGAACGTCGGGGTGACAGTGGCGACGGAGAAGGGCATGGTGAACGTGGCGGTGTTATAGAACGGACCATCCCACGTCACGCCCACGTTCTTGTTGCTGCCGTCCTTGACGCTGATGCCGGTAAGCATATAGGTGCTCTGGGGGGTGGCAGTCAGGGTGACGGTCTCCTTAACTTTGGCCGATGTCACGCTCAATCCGCTGACACTGGCACCGACGGTGCCGCCCGTGGCGGTGTTAATATTGATGTCGTGCGGTTCGTTGACGATGAGCCTCACGTCGAGGTCGAAACCTTTATCATTGCCGTCATTGTTCGAATAGAAGTACAACGTCATGCTCCGGCCCGTGCTGGTGACGGTGGGGATGTTTCTGCTAAAGCCGCCAGAGGTACTCCTCATCTGGTCAATGAGCTTCGTGCCGCTGGCCTCGCTGTTATCATAGACGGTCAGATGGTCTGACCAGTTATCATATGTCTGTATCCATCCCGACAGTTGGAGCAAATAGCCCTCGGGGGCGGTAATAGTGAGGGTGCTGCTGCTGTAGTCGTAGTAGTTGCCAGTTCTACCGCCGTTGTCATACACCTTGAACGAGGTGATGGAGGCATCGTTGAGCGTCTTAGTGCACGGGACACTTCCTTGCATGTTGAGGTACGGTTTACCATCATCGTACTGGAATGGAATTTCGTCCGCCCACGCCCCAAGGGATGTGAGCATCGTCATGAGTAGCATCACTGATGCCCTCAAGAATACATGTTTAGTAAATGTTCTTTTCATAAAATACGTATTTTAAATTCTTAATGGTTTTGTCTATTCTCGCTAACATACCTTCATAGGCTTTAGCGCCCATTTGGGCTGTCAATGCTGCGGTTAAGCGAGGGTCATCAAGCGTGCTTGAATGACCGAGTGTGAGCAGCATCGCGGCGTTTACGCCGCAAAGTTACGAAGAAAAACGTTAACGAATGTAAGCGCCCCTCTAAAAAGTGTTAAGGGGATAAAGATTTAACAAAAGGAGAGAGAGGAGAGAGGAGAGAGAAAAAACGCATGGTCTGTGAAGATCGTACGTTTTTTCACCTTATTATATATAATATCTTCAACGGAGCATGATGCCTGTGAAGATGCGACCGGAGTTGATGCCTAAGCGACGGGCAGAGAAGTAGTCTTGGTGTTGCTGGAAGGTGCAGATGCCTGAGAGATAGATGTCCCTGATACCCATCTCCTCTAACTGCAGGCGGTTACACATCGGAAGGTCGATGTGCCATTTGGCATACATCCGGGCTATCTTAGTCATGTCGAAGCCGGCATCGGCAAACTGCTGGTAGACTTCCTCCCCTACCTCAAAACTCTCAAGAGAGATACCTGGACCTATGACGGCTTTCATCTGTGAGGGCACTGAGCAATAGGTCTTGCACATCGCCTCAACAGCAACACGGACGATACGCTGCACAGTACCTCGCCATCCTGCATGAACAGCACAGACGGCATGATGCGCCTCATCATATAATAAGATAGGAATACAGTCGGCAGTGGAAACGCCTATACATAACCGAGAGACATCTGTCATCACGGCATCTACCCCTTCGATGATCTCCTGTTGAGGACCGTCAATACGACGAACCTCCGTACCATGTACCTGATGGGGCATGATGATGTGATTATCGGGAATAGCAAGCAGCGTAGCCAACGAATGATGATTATGGGCGATATGCCCAGCATCATCACCACAATAGTTATTGATATTAAACTCCCCATAGTTGCCCATGCTGCAACCACCATGACGAGTCGTACTGAAAGCGACGACCTGTTCTCCTAAATCGTAATAGGTCAGTTGAGGGTTAGGCATCTTCTAGGGTATCTAGTTCTTCTAGATATTCTAGGTCTTCTAGATCATCTAGATCAATATACTCTATCTCCTCGTCCTCCCCCTCATCGGCAAGTTCCTGAGCAAAACGAGACATATCTTTGTCACGATGCACCAAGGTATCCTCTGCCATGACAGCAGCCAACTTATTGCTCTCCGCATTCAACTCACGCCACAAGACATCCTTCAACTCGTCGAGTCCCATATTAGCGACAGCAGAGATAAAGACAACAGGAACAGACCCACCTATATCCTCCCTGCAGAGGGAGGACTTATCGTCTGAGGGAGTCTTCAATTCCTCTTTGAGCATATCGATAAGTTCGGCATCCAGCAGGTCGCACTTCGTAACAGCAAGGACACGATGCTTGTCCAACAGTTCCGGATTAAACTGGGCTAACTCATTGAGCAGGATATCATACTCCCGTTTGATGTCATCTGTATCTCCTGGCACCATAAACAGCAACAAGGAGTTACGTTCGATATGTCGCAGGAAACGGAGTCCCAAGCCTTTGCCCTCACTGGCACCTTCGATGATACCTGGGATATCTGCCATCACGAACGACTTATTGTCGCGATAGCCTACAATACCCAGACTGGGTTCCATCGTCGTGAAGGGATAGTTAGCAATCTTCGGACGCGCATTCGATAATGCGGACACCAGCGTCGACTTACCAGCATTAGGGAAACCGACCAGTCCGACATCAGCCAGCAGTTTCAACTCGAGTATGATAGTCATCTCCTGCATCGGCTCTCCAGGCTGTGCATAACGCGGAGCCTGATTCGTGGCACTGCGGAACTGGAAGTTTCCCAGTCCGCCACGACCACCTTTCAGTAATACCACCTCCTGTCCGTCGTAGGTGACATCGCAGACATACTTGCCCGTCTCCGCATTATAGACGACTGTTCCGCAAGGTACGTCGATATACACATCCTTACCATCAGTACCATGACACTTGTCGCGACCACCATTGCCGCCATGTTCTGCAAAGATATGACGCTCATAGCGCAGATGAAGCAACGTCCAGTAGTTATGGTTGCCACGAAGAATGATGCTGCCACCCTTACCTCCGTCGCCACCATCAGGACCGCCATTCGGGTTATACTTCACATGACGGAGATGCGCTGATCCCCGTCCGCCCTTGCCCGACCGGCAGTAGATTTTGACATAGTCTACAAAGTTGCTTTCCATCTTTCTATTTTTATCTAGAGCGTTCTAGATTATTCTATAAATTATCTATCACCTTCTGGATATCCCCGAAGATACGTTCCAAAGTACCCAGCCCATTGATATGATGATGCAGTCCTTCCTTTTTATACCACTCAATGAGTGGTTGCGTCTGAGAGTGATAAACGACCAAGCGTTTCTTAATCGTCTCCTCATTATCATCAGCACGTCCACTCTGCTGACCACGCTTGATGAGACGTGTCATCAACTCATCCTCTGGCACGTCCAGTTCTATCATCGCAGCCACCTTGTCACCACGCTCATCCAACATCTTCTTCAAAGCCTCAGCCTGGGGGATCGTACGGGGGAAACCATCAAAGATAACGCCTTTATGACCACGGCCGAAAGAGTCATAGACATTAGCGAGGATACTAACCATCAACTCATCGGGAATCAACTGACCGTTGTCGATAAAGCCCTGTGCCGTCTTACCCAGTTCCGTACCTTTCTTAATCTCGTTACGCAGCACGTCACCAGTAGAGATATGTCCAAGTCCGTAGTGCTCAATCATCAAGTCACTCTGTGTTCCCTTCCCTGATCCAGGAGCACCAAAAATCACGATATTCTTCATCATATTATTCTTTTCTATTTTGTCTTGTTTGATTTGTGTTTCCTTTCCCTTCCTCCAAAAGTCTGTCAGGAGGTCGCTATTGCGCGCCTCCACATCACTCGGCAGATGTGGCAGTTTGATTTGTCTCATGTCTCAATCTTCCTTTAACGAATATATCTCTTTCAACTGTCGCCCCTGTTGGTCGTAATCCAGTCCATAGCCAACGATAAAGGCATTTGGAATAGAGAACGCTGCATACTCAATATCAAGGTCAACCTCCAGTCTTTCTGGCTTCACAAACAAAGTACAAATATGCACAGAGGCTGGGTTGCGAGTACCTAACGTCTCGATCATTCGTTTCATGGTCTTACCACTCTCCACGATATCTTCCACGATAACGACAGTACGCCCCGAAAGATTCTCATTGATACCAATTACTTCCTTGATTTTCCCTGTGGAAGTAGTTCCCTGATAAGAGGCCAGTTTCACAAACGATATCTCACATGGAATCGTCATCTCTCTCATCAAGTCAGCAGCAAAGATGAACGAGCCATTCAATACAGCAAGGAACAACGGATTCTTTCCCTCCAAGTCCTTACTCAAACGTTGTCCTAACTCTCTTACTCGTTGTTTTATCTCCTCTTCAGAGATAGAAGTTTGGAACGTTTTGTCCTTGATTTTTACGATACTCATAGTGCCTGAATTACAAATTTGGCACAAAATTACTAATTTTTCGGCAAAGTTTGGCTATCAATTGGTATATTTTTCTTATTTTTGCAACCGCAATGAAGATTTTCACCAGTGCTCAGATAAAAGAGTTAGACCGATACACTATTGAGCATGAGCCAATACCAAGTATCGATTTGATGGAACGTGCAGCCAAAGCGTTGACACGAGCCGTCACTGACATGTGGAATAATTCGGTGCCTGTCATCGTCTTTGCCGGTCCTGGAAACAATGGTGGTGATGCCCTTGCCGTAGCACGTATGTTAGGAGACCAAGGCTATCAGGTCAGTGTCTATCTTTTTAATATCAGTGGGCATCTTGCCGAGGAATGTGCCGCCAATAAGAAACGTCTGACAGAGTCTAAGCATATCAAGAGTTTCATAGAAGTCACGCAAGAGTTCGACCCGCCTCGTCTTGAGAAAGGGATGCTGGTGATTGACGGACTGTTCGGTTCTGGACTTAACAAACCATTAGCAGGCGGATTCGCCTCTCTGGTGAAATATATCAATGCGTCACAGGCTGAGGTTGTCTCCATTGACGTTCCATCAGGACTAATGACTGAGGACAACACCTATAATGTACGTGCCAATGTCATACGTGCCACTATTACCCTGACCCTTCAACAACCCAAACTCTCATTTCTCTTCCCAGAGAACCAGATGTTCATCGGACAACTCAAAGTACTTGACATACGCCTGAGTCAAGAAGGAACAGAGAAAATCGAGGCAAACTATACCATCGTAGAGGAAGCACAAATACGCTCTATGCTCTTAGGGCGTGACCCTTTCGCCCATAAGGGACAGATGGGACACGCGCTCCTCATTGCCGGCAGTTATGGCATGGCAGGAGCCGCCATTTTGGCAACTCGTGCCTGTCTGCGTTCTGGAGTTGGTAAGATAACCATTCATACCCCCAAGAAAAACAGGGAGATTCTACAAATTGCCGTTCCTGAGGCTGTGCTTCAATTCGACCCAGAGGAGACCATTTTCTCTGAGGCCGTTGACACAGAAGACTTTGACGCACTGGGCATCGGTCCTGGACTTGGTCAGAGTGAGACGACGGCTATCCCTTTGATAGCCCAATTACGACGAGCCACCTGTCCCATTGTTGCTGATGCCGACGCACTCAATATTCTTGCCAATCACCGTGCATGGCTCCAGCAACTTCCCAAAGGTGTCATCCTCACCCCCCACCCCAAAGAGTTCGATCGCATGGAGGGACATTCTGCCGACAGTTACGAGCGACTGACAAAGGCACGTCATCTTGCCGAGCGGTTACAAGGATATGTGATACTGAAAGGACGATATACCGCTATTTGCCTGCCTGACGGTCATGTCGTTTTCAACCCCACTGGCAATGCCGGTATGGCTACTGCCGGCAGCGGTGATGTGCTCACTGGTATTATTACGGCATTGCTGGCACGTGGATATAAGGCTCCAGAGGCATGTGTTGTTGGTGTCTATCTTCATGGTCTTGCCGGTGACCTTGCGGCACGTGACTTAGGAGAGGAGAGTCTGATTGCCGAGGATATTATCCGATATCTTGCACGCGCCTTTAAACGTTTAAAAGAATAAAAGAGAAAAAAATGAAAAGCATGTTTAGACATTATTTTTTACTAGCATTCTTACTTCTTTCTTCTATTAACTTCTTTGCACAACAGATTCCTCCAACAACTCCAGGACGGACTCCTAAAGGTGTTGTATATTATCTTCCCAAGACTGCTATCCGTTTTAATCTTCTCGTTGAGAAGACCACCTATAAGCCTGGAGATTTTGCCAAATATGCAGATAAATACCTTCATCAGACAACAATTATACAAAATGAAGAAGTCTCATACGCCATCGTCAACTATGGTTTGTCTGAGATCGGAATCAAAGACGAGTCAAAATGTTTTGAGGTAAGTCTGAAAGGTAAAAGTGCTAACGCTACCATTTCACTAACTGATGACGGTGTTTTACAGTCGGTTAACGCAGAGCCCATTCCTCAAGAAGCCAAAGAACCGTTTAAGCCTGCCCCCGTCATTGCCCCTGCTAACCCACGCCAATATCTTAATGCCGAGGTTCTGGCAGCAGAGAGCATTGAAAAGATGGCAGAACTGACTGTAAATCAAATTTCAGAATTGAAAGTACAATATCAGAAACTTCTCACTGGGGAGGCTGAGGATATGCCAACAGACAAAGATGAACTTAACAGGATGCTTCAACAGAACCAAAAAGAACAAGACATCCTGATGTCGCTATTTACTGGTACGACCGTTCGTGACACAACAGAGCATTACGTGATAGTATGCCCGGAAAAAGAAATTGAGCGAGAGATCATCTTTCGTATTGACAAAGACAAAGGACTTGTTGATAAAGACAACCCAACAGGCTCTCCTTATTATATGAAGATAGAAGACCTTCACAGGACCCCCTTGGAGAAATACGATATCCCTAAAAACAAAATTGATGGAGGGTTCTATACTAATGTCCCAGGAAAAATAAAGTTCTCTTTCTACCATGAGGACGATTTCATTTTCTCCTCTGACCTATATGCTGCTCAATTCGGTTTTGTACAAATCCGAAGCGGGTCACTATTCAAGCAATATGTTACTCACATGGCCCTTAATCCATATACCGGCTATGTCGAGAAGATCAGTTTTGACAACAATTAAAAAGCATCTCATGAAAGGTAGTATATTGGTACTATTGCTGTTATGGGGAACAACGTTATCCGGTCAACCATTATCCAACAAATTAGAGCCGGGCAAAATGCCGGAAGGCACTGTCTATTATCTCCCCAAGACTGCCGTCCGCTTTCAACTCCTCATTGAGAAAAAGACATATACTCCTGGTATCTTCTGCAAATACGCAGACAGATACCTCCAACGTAAAAATATCCCCCAAGAAAAACAAGTTGACCACCGACTCATCAACTTCCAACTCAACTTAACCGGTGTTCGTGACACCTCTAAATGCTTTATCGTCAATCTGAAAGGAAAGAGTGCCACTTCCGAGATCAAACTCAGTGAAGACGGTGTATTGCTTGCCGTTAACGACACACCCAGACACGTGCAACAACCATTACTGTTCCATGCGGTCCCTAAGAGGTCAACCACTGACCCCATGAAGTTCCTGAGTGCTGAAGCAACGGCTGCAAGTAGCATGGCAAGAAAAGCAGAACTTACGGCACTTCAAATAGCAGAACTGCAGGAACACCGCCAGCAACTGATTACTGGCGAGGCAGAAGAGATGCCTACCGACAAGGCTCAACTGCAATTGATGCTTGAAGAGATAGACCGCACTCATGAAGGACTGCTTTCCCTCTTTATCGGTACTACGGTATGTGACACGACAGAACAGCAGATTACCCTCTGCCCTGACAAGGAGATAAAACGTGAGGTTCTCTTCCGTATCAGTAAGCCATTAGGACTCGTTGACAAGAATGATCTCGCGGGTGTCCCTTTCTATGTGAGTATAGAGGACCTACACCAACAGACGCAACGACAGTATGATTATCCAGAAAACAAAAAGGATGGAGGGTTCTACACCTGTGTCCCTGGTATCGTCCGTCTCACCCTATACAGAGAAGACCAGCAATTAGCCACCTACAATTATCCTTTCGCCCAGTTCGGCTTTACTGAACTTCGAGGAGGTTCTTTATTTAAGCACTACCCCACCCAGATGATTCTCAACCCCATCACTGGAGCCATTGAGAAACTTCACGCAGAGATGCCGGAGAATTAAAAACTTAAAACTATGAGAACTATTGTATTGCTTTTAACAACCTTAATAGTTTTTGTTTCCAAAGCACAACCTAACCTTCCACAGAAAGGCACACAACAATCAATACCAGCCGAGTTACTGTCCCTTGGAGATGACGATGATGTCATGCGTTTTGGTTCAGTAGACACAAGTCCGATGTTCCCTGGCGGTCCTGATGCATGGAATGAGTGGCTGAGCAAAACAGTAGAGTATCCTCGCGAGGCACGCAGATTGAAAATAGGCGGCAGGGTTGTTGTCACATTTATCGTAGAGCGTGATGGCAGTATTACAGACATCTGGATTAGGGAATCCGTTGACCCGCTTCTTGACAGGGAGGCTATTCGTGTAGCAAAGAAAATGCCTAAATGGAATCCTGGCATTTTCAATGGTAAGCCAGTCCGTGTGAGGTATAACCTGCCACTGACATTTGAGTTGGAAGGCATCCCCATTACTATTAAGAAATCAGTGTTAGTAACTCCAGAAGACCATAATGACACCAACTTGCGGGTAATGCGGCAGAAACGGGAGGTTGCCGGGTTCGACAATTCTTCTTTCAATGTATCTTTCTTCAGCGGATGTGACGTGTATAACGGACGAGGAGTCGAAGTCCTAACAGGAAAAGACTCCGTCATCTCGGTATTAAACAGTCCTGCCCTTAACACGATATTCACTCACTACAAAACAAATAAGGGACTTCTGTATGGGGTCATTAAGGATATGGGCACACTTGGCAAGATCAGGAAAACCATCAAATTTAAGAAAGCAAATCTGACAACAGCCTGTTACCAAGCCAATGCCAGACAGTTAGCCGTGGCAAGAGACGACAAGACAATCATTGTCATGAATGCTGTCAATGACACGACAATCGCCACACTTTCCTCATCCATTATCCCCCAGCACATGGCTTTTAGTGACAACGGTAAATTCTTGGTTTCCACAGAAGGGAGACATATCGAGATTTGGAATATGGAACGTCATGCAGTCCGTGAACGATTAGTGGAGAACGCTACCGTTAATGATGTAGTCTTTGCTGACAAAAGTAGGAAATTGTTAGTGGCTACTTCAGATGGCACTTTAACGGTCTATGAGACCTCTGGCTTCAAAGAGACCGTAAAGGTTAAAGGACTGGGTACTGCCCAATGCTGTCGCCCCATAGGTGAGGGGAAATACGCTGCCGTTCTGACCTGCGACAAAACCGTCTGCATCGTAAACCTGTTAGATGTCAATGAGTTAACCTTTCTGAATATCGGGCATGGCAATACGACGAACATAGGAATAGCGACAGATGTGAACGGATCACCTTGGCTTATCTACAATAGTAATATCGAGTTGGTATATAGTGCTATTGGTTATACACGCATAATGGGACTAAAGCCATACTTTAACAGGATGATGGAAAATGAACTGACAAGTGAACTCAACCAGTGGATGAGAAGGATGCCCAATGAGACACTGGAGGAATACCAGTTGCGTGTAAAAGAGGACAGTCGTTCGGCAAAAGCACACGAGTTGTCTCTTCAAATCGCCACCCGAATGGCAGAGGGAGTCCTTGAGGAGCCTGTCATGAATTTGGGCGATTACAATATCCATACGGGACAATTAGTTGTTCATGTGGGAAAGATGCCCGACATCTATATTCATGTACCCTCAGATGAGATTGTATCATTAGCAGATAAAGGCACTAATGTCCAATTACGTAATGTGAGATATTTACTCACAGAGAACGACTTGTTTGAGGTAGCCTATGCAGAGGTATATAATCCAGTAACAAACAAGGTCTATGTGTTCGACAGAATGCAGATGGATCCGTCAGCATTCAGACAGGTTGACAGCCATCTGGTGCCTCTTGACATTATCATGAAGACAAATATGGAAGAGGTGTCGCTTATGAATATCAAAGACGAGGTGATGAGTCTTGCTAAACAGGAGAAAGTCATCTCCGACAAGACACAAATATCTGTCGTGTCACAAGTTACTCCAGATGTCTCTGCTGACGGAAAAAACATACTCAATTATGACATCAGTTTCACCTATGAGGTAGAGCAAGAATTTTCTTCTCGTGACGACTTCAAGCCCGGTAGGTTCCATACCGAAGAGTCAGGAGCGGCAATGTCCATGCTTAAGATTATGAAGAAAGCCTTCAGAACAGACTTCGCCAAGTATGTACAAGCAGGTAAAAGAGTCAAGTTTAGTATTACAGGAACAGCCGATGCCATCCCTATCGTCAGGACTCTTGCCTATGACGGTACATATGGAGAGTATCAGGGAGAGCCTGTATATAAAGGTAACGAATTAACAGCAATAGACTTGACAAAGGGAAACAGTATTTCCGATAATTACCAATTGGCCTTTGCCCGTGCCATCGGTGTGCAACAGTATTTAGAGAAAGAGTTACAAGATTTCGCAAATATGAAACGTGACTACGACTACCACATTGACGTGTCCAAGAATGAGGGCAGCCAATACCGCCGCATCAGTGTCCAGTGTAGTTTTATCGATGCTTTTTAGGGATTAAACGAAGTCCGTACCTTCGTCAGCATCGCCATTGATGTACAGATGCACAAAAAAAAGCCCCGAACTTATTGAGTCCGAGGCTTAGTATTATAAATAATCTGAGATTAACCCAATTTTCCATCTGAACCAAGCACGTCCACAATCTTGTGGATGTACATCTTCTTCATGTTCTCACGGGCGGGTTTCAGGTACTGACGAGGATCGAAGTGGTCTGGATGCTCAGCCAGATACTTGCGGATAGCAGCAGTCATGGCAAGACGAGAGTCAGAGTCGATATTAATCTTGCAGACAGCACTCTTAGAAGCCTGACGGAGTTGCTCCTCGGGGATACCTACTGCATCGGGCAGTTTACCACCATAAGCATTGATAGTATCAACCTCTTCCTGAGGAACTGAAGAAGAACCGTGGAGCACAATGGGGAATCCAGGAAGTTTCTTCTCGATCTCAGCCAGCACATCGAATGCCAATGGAGGAGGAACGAGTTTACCAGTCTTCGGGTCGCGTGTACACTGCTCGGGCTTGAACTTATAAGCACCATGAGAAGTACCGATAGAGATAGCCAGAGAGTCGCAACCTGTACGGGTAGCGAAGTCGATAACCTCCTCAGGCTTTGTATAGTGGCTTACCTCAGAGGCAACCTCATCCTCAACACCAGCGAGCACACCGAGTTCACATTCTACGGTAACGTCATACTTGTGAGCGTACTCTACAACCTGACGAGAGATTTTGATATTCTCCTCGTAAGGCAGTGAAGAACCATCATACATTACTGAAGAGAAACCCATGTCGATACAATCCTTACAGAGTTCGAAACTGTCACCATGATCGAGGTGAAGCACAATCTCGGGTTTCTCACAACCCAACTCCTTAGCATAAGCCACAGCACCCTCAGCCATGTAACGGAGAATCGTAGCGTTAGCATAGTTACGTGCACCCTTAGAAACCTGCATGATAACAGGTGACTTTGTCTCAACGGCAGCCTGTACGATAGCCTGCATCTGCTCCATTGTGTTGAAGTTGAAAGCAGGAATGGCATAACCGCCTGCTACTGCCTTCTTGAACATCTCGCGAGTATTTACGAGACCCAAATCCTTGTAATTTACCATAATTATACTATTTATTAAAAGTGATATTTATATATTTTCTTGTGCAAAGGTACGAAAAAGTTCATAGTTCATAGTTCATAGTTCATAGTTTTTAAGTCCGTTTGACTGTTTTTTTTCATTGATTAACAAACCATGCGACACACAAGTCAGAAAATGCCAACTACGTTTTACATTTTCCCCCTAACGCGGCATACCCAGTTCCTTTACCTGACGCTCAAATGCCTCACGGTTGCCCACCGCTCCATTCTTGATACGTGCACGATAGTTATAGACGGTATTGACACTATAGTGCAAGAACTCGGCTATCTTCGAGGAATCCTCTATGCCCAGCCGTATCAAGGCAAAAATACGGAGGTCTGTCGTCAGACGGTTCTCCTCCTTGGGATGTATCTGGGTCTCAGGCACCAACAGGGCGTTAAAGTCATCTATGAAGTTAGGGAACAGATGCAGGAACACCGAGTCAAAATTCTGATTGAGTTCCTCTATTTCCTCTTCCTTCAACTCGGTGGATTTCGTGATACGGAAGAGTTCATCCAACTCCTTGTTTTTCATCTTCTTATTCACCATCTTCCGATAGTTGTCGAGTTTATCCACATACTGTGCACAAAGCGAGAGGAAGCGACCGATATACTCATCCTTTACGCTGTTAGCCTCTTTCAATTTAGAATTCAGGACTGCAAACTGCTCATTTGTCTCAGACAACTGATTGTTGGTCTGCTGTAACTCCTCGTTCAAGGAGGCGAGTTTTGCATTGGTATCATGAAGGGCATTCCGTGCCAAGGCAAGTTGTTTGTTACGCCGATGCAGGAAGAACAGAACCCCCAGCAGTAAGAGTGCAAGGACACTAATAGCCCCCACTGCTCCCCACAACTGTGATGTTGTCTGTTCGCTCTTAGCCTTATAGTTATTGGCAATTGCTGTCAGCAAGGGAGTGATCTGCCACCTACGCTGACGAGAGCCATAACGTCCCGCGCAGTCACTTGTATAACTGATATAACGATAAGCACGGTCAATATCCCCCATTAGCATCAACTGATTGGCAAGTTCCCACATAGAGCCCTGATCCATCACGCCATTACGGATATCTGCAAGAACAGACTCCGTCAACCATTTCATCATCTGCAGGGTATCACCCTGTGCCTTATACTCCAAATAGCGATAAAGGGTTACCAACGCATAGGGATGGCTGCCTTTCTCCACACTCTTCAGCCACTCGTCATTGATTTTCATCGAGCCTTTCAAGTCTCCGCTGTTCATTTTCGCCAGTTCACGACGCAACATGCAGTCCATATCATTCTCTGGCAGAGTCTCATACATCAGTGCCTCATATTTACCCGCTTCTTCCCAATAATGCTGTCGCATATTATTGAGTTGGGTATAATAGGCAAGTTCATTATATACATTATTACGAGCCTTATAATACTCACCTAACGCATCCTTACTGACACCGTCCGTCTGAATACTGTCGAGCGTTATCAAAGCCTCATCATACATGCCCACGTTAGAGCAACGCAAGGCCATCAAGGCACGGCAGCGTACCGCTTCAGAACGGTCTCCCACTTGGTCAGCCAACTTGATTGCCTCTGTCAAAAAGAAGATGGCAGAGTCACTGACAAATGGTTTATAGAGTTCATAAAGTTGTAATGCATAACCATACTTGACAGAAGTCTGACTGGCACTGGCATACTGGTGACGAGCATCTGTTATCTGCGCCTCATGGCGTGACACATAGAAACCCGAACGATCAATCTCTCTGTCAATCTCCTTCAATAAGGACTCTATCTCAGACTGCCCGGAAGCAGACAGGGAAAGAAAAATACAACCTAATATTGTTAATAGTCGCATTGTATTGTTTGTTAACGCTACAAAGATAATCAAAACTTAGGACTTACAGGCCTTTTGGGGGAATTATTTTCTTCAACAGGCTATTAAAAGCAAGAGGACGTATGCTCTCGCACACGTCCTCTTCGCAAAAAAACGAACTCTTTTTGCAACTATTAACTAACTACTAATCTTTAATAAACCGGAATGACAACTTTTTAATAATGTTGTCAGATGAAAAACCTATTCTTGCTTCAAACTCACCAGTCTCTGCCGACCATTGTTGGATACGGTCATCAAAGAAACTAAGTGATCGCTTGTCCAGTGTCAACACCACAGCCTTGCTCTCGCCCGGCTGGAGAAAGACTTTCTGGAAAGCCTTGAGTTCTTTCACGGGACGCGGCAGTGAACATTTCTTGTCTGTCACATACAACTGTACGGTCTCGGCACCTGCCCTACTACCTGTATTCCTCACGGTAACGGTAAAGGAGATCCTCTCCCCATCATGCATCTCTTTCTTGTCAGCAGTAGCCTCCTCCAATGCGAAAGAACTATAAGAGAGTCCGTATCCGAAGGCAAACAAAGGTCTGATGCGTTTCAGTTCTGCCCAACGATAACCGACGAAGATTCCCTCCTTGTATTCCTCATCAATCACCTGATGACCGGCACGCCATACGCCAGGATATGCACCAAGTGCATGAGCCCCTGTATCCTCTAATCGCTGATACCATGTATAAGGGAGTTTTCCACTGGGGTTCACATCACCACTCAGCACATCGGCAAGTGCATGTCCCGATTCTGAGCCGATGAACCATCCTTGTACCACAGCATCAACCCTATCGAGCCACGGCATTGCCACGGCATTGCCAGAGATATTGACAAAGACCACTCGTTTTCCTGTCTTGACAAGAGCCTCAACAAGTGCGTCCTGTCCATAGGGCAGTCCATACTCCTTACGGTCATGTCCCTCACAATCCTGATAGTCTGCCTTGTTCAGTCCGCCAAAGACAACCACGTAATCTGCCGACTTTGCTTTCTCTAATGCCTCGGCAATCAAATCCTCTGGGGAACGTAAGTCGTAGAGACTGCGTCCTACCGTTACTCCATTATAACTCTGAACGGTGTCGCCCACATAGCCGCGAGCATAGTCGACATGAGCAAAGCGCTCCCTCATACCGTCAAGCGGCAACACTTCACGCTGCACCTTCAAAGAGGAAGATCCACCACCTACCGTCATCATCTTGATGGCGTTCTCACCGACCACCAAAATACGTGCGTCAGCAGGGATGGGCAGCACTCTTCTTTCTGAGGAGGACAGGAGACTATTCTTTAAAAGGACAATACCTTCTTGTGCCACCTCACGTGCCGTCGCATAATGTGCCTCAGAGCACATTGCCCCATAGGGACGCTGACGGTTCATATTGGTACGGAACATCAGACGCAGTACACGGCGCACCTTCTCGTCCAGTTCACGAGTGGTATATTTCCCTTCTTGTATGAGTCGTTTATAGGCGTTGGCGAGATAATAATTATCGTAGGCATTGGTAGCACCCATTGTCAAGCCATCCGTCCACGTACCGAACTCCAAGTCCAGTCCGTTAGTGATTGCCTCCTCTGTATTGTGAGCACCCCCCCAGTCACTGATGACCACGCCATCGAAGCCCCATTCCTGTTTCAGGATCTTATTCAACAAGATATTATTATGACAATTGTGTTGGTTCTTGTAGAGATTATAGGCACCCATGACAGCCCATGTCTTTCCCTCCTTGACAGCAGCCTCGAAAGCAGGCAGATAAATCTCACGGAGCGCACGGTCACTGACGATGACGTTCACCTGATGACGATAGTCCTCGTCGTTATTCAGTGCATAATGCTTCACACAGGCGGCAACACCTTTCGACTGTAAGCCCTGGATATAAGGAACGACCATCCGCGAGGCAAGCCACGGATCCTCACCCATATACTCAAAGTTACGACCGTTCAATGGGGTGCGGTAGATATTCACACCAGGACCCAGCATCACGTTTTTGTTACGGTACAGAGCCTCCTCACCTAAACTCTCACCATAACGACGGGCAAGAGTCGGATTCCAAGTAGCAGCAAGACAGGTCAGGGCTGGGAATGCGACACACGAGTCGTTCGTCTGCCCTGCTTGTTCCCATTCATCCCATAACACATCTGGGCGGACACCATGAGGACCATCATCCGTCCACAGGTCAGGGAAACCCAGTCGTTTGACACCAGCCGACGAGAACTTCGACTGCGCATGAATCACGGCAATCTTCTCGTCAAGGGTCATACGGCTCAAGGCATCCTCCACTCTCTCCTCTATGCTGCGTGACTCGTCTAAGTAGACGGGCTGTGTCTGGGCTGTCGCCGTAACGACAACCCCACACAGCAGTATGGTCAAGGTTTGTATGAATCTCATCATCAGTGTTTATTATTTCTGAAACACACGGATATAATCTACAGCCATCGTACAAGGCAATGCGCCCTCGTCAATACCATAGGTACCACCCCAGTCACCTCCCCATGCGAGGTTAAAGATGACATAGAACGGATCGTCGTAGGGCCAGTCATCACGCCCCAGTCCCTTATTGTCGTAACTCAACTGCACCTCGCCATCGACATAGGTTGTGATATTCTCATGCGTCCACTGTATCGCGTAAGTATGGAATTCTTCCTCCGCACCTTCACACAACATCTCATGAGTCACCTGTGTACCGTTGGAGTGCACATGTGCATTGGCATGCAGACTACTGGAGACATAGTTGGCATGACCACCAACCTCTTCCATGATATCAATCTCACCATCAGCAGGCCAACTCTTGAAGTTGACAGGCATCATCCAGAAAGCAGGCCATGTACCCTTGCCCTTCGGCAACTTAATACTTGCCTCAATATAGCCGTATGTCCATCCTTCCTTTACCTTGGCATAGACACGACCAGAGTAGATCTTTCCGTCCTCTTTCAGACAGTTGATGAGCAGTTTACCATCTTTGATCTCTGTCACCTTAGCACCACCGGGAGTGGTATGGTTGACATAGTTCTGCAACTCATTGTTTACCCAACCGGCATTCTGCACCTCATGAGTCCAGTCGTTAACATTCAACTCTGAGCCCTCATCAAACTCATCATGCCATACCAACTCATAGCCCTCGGGAGCAGGATAGGCATTCTTAGAGGCTGCTTGCTTAACAGGAATATACTTGCGTGCCGTTCCTGACATCACGACGACAGAACCCTCCAGTTCCTTTGCCGTGCCGTTCTCTGGTACCGTCACAGTGACGGTACCAGACTGAGCGGCAGTATTCTCTGCTGCGACCTTGATCCATTCCTCATTAGAGTAGGCGTTCCATTCCTTACCACTGGTCTGCACCTGCAGGGTATATGTTCCACCTGCGTCAGAGACCGAGATATTCTCCTGATTCACAGTGATGGTGGCATTAGGTGCTGCCTCCCCGGGATAACTGTAGGTATCCCCGCTACAACTGGCAAACAATCCGCTGCATGCCATGAGTATCGAATATATAAACATTTTCTTCATTGTTCCTAATTTTACTTATAACCTATTACATCTCCTTGAAAATAATCTTACTGATCTTCACTTTCGTGCCAGCAGGAGAGCCGCCGAAGTCGAAGAACATACGAATGGCTGACGCATCCTTTTCTTCTTTCAGGGTAACACCCGTTCTGGTGAAGACGAACGGCTCGTCAGCAGGCACATCCACACGCTCCTCAAAGAAGAAGTTCGTGTCACCGGCATCCGTCAGTTTGAAGGTCACCTGCGGACAATCCTGGTCCACCTCCATCTCCAACTGGAAGGCATACTGCTTGCCGGCACTGGCTGTCAGTTTCGTGTCGATATGGAACTGACCCTGCCACTGGCTGCCGCCCAGTCCCTGGGGGAGCGTAATCTCATAGGCATTACCGCTATGTGTAGCCTCTGCAAATGCTATACCCTGCCAGCCGTCATCTGCGAAATAATAGCCAAAGGCATCGAACTTACTGCCATCATCCACTGCTTTCCACAGGTTATCCGAGTCGTCGTAGTTCAGGCTAACGCCAGCAACACCATTCTCATTATGTTTCTGGATGATGATCTCGCTCAAACTCAGCTCAAAGCCTACGGGAGCACCACCTAAGTCGATAAACAGCTTAGCCGTCTGGAACCCACTATCTTCACCATTCGTCTGGGCTTTCACACCGACGAACTCCACATATTGCTCACCAGCCACGAGTGACAGACTACCATTATATACTAAGGTGTTATTATCATCGTCCTCTGCGCAAATCTTAAAGGTATAGCGTCCCAAGTCGGCACTTGCCTCTATC
This sequence comes from Prevotella sp. UBA2755, assembly GCA_002353225.1. Taxonomy (GTDB): domain Bacteria; phylum Bacteroidota; class Bacteroidia; order Bacteroidales; family Bacteroidaceae; genus Prevotella. The sequence goes on from DEJF01000050.1 coordinate 43,352, forward strand.
TTAGCACGGATGTCATAGAGCTGACCAGCCTCGATATTAACAGAAGCATTGTGGATAGAATTCTGCGCCTGCCACTCAGAGCCACCATTCTCCGTTGCTACTATGGTATATACCCCATTGTTGTAAGAGAATTGCGGGTCACCGATCTGGCTCCAACCGCCATCAGCCCACCAGAACTTCATCGTTCCTATCTTATTGAAGTCCGCTCCGAGGTTATCCGCTGAGTTGACATCCACCCAAGTTACAGCATCTGGCGTGTCAGGACCGTCTGTCGGCAGGATAGTACCATCATCGTCAGCATGGTTCTTCAGGACGATGTTACGAACATTGACCGTTGTATTCTCCTGACAGCCACCGAAGTCGAGTACGAGCATCACCTTGCTCATATCAATACCCGGCATGTCACTCTTCCAGAAGATATAGTCCTCACCTGCCTTCAGGTCGATGCGGTCCGTGAAGTAGAACACACCATCGTCACCATCCAGTACCAGTTTCACGGTAGCGCCATTCAGATCCTTGTCACTATTGAAGATCGCAGAGAAGTCGTAGTTGTTGGCGGCAGATGTCGTCAGGTCAGTATGGAACTTCACCTGTGCCTGCCACTGATCGGTAGTAGCCTGCGGTAATACGATGGTATAGTCGTTACCAGCGTCCGTAAACTCAGGATCGGCAATCTGTGCCCATCCTGGCGCATACCAGAACTCCATCGTCGGAGTGATACCCTTCCACATATTATACTGGCTGTTGGCATCGAAGCCCTCAAACTTCTTCTCACCTTCCTTGCTGGTGAAGATGAAACGCCAGGAAATGCTCTTGTCGGGTTTCTCATAGACAAGTACCATCTTCGAGGCTGTCAGAGTCTCGATACGGAAGCGAGGACTCTGGTACTGGTCGTCAGAACTGATATAGGGGAAGAAGGTATTGGGAGCCAACACGAGGTAGTCGGCATCCACCAGTTTACCCTCTGAGTCCGTCCACTGTCCGCGTTTGAACTCAAACGAACTGGTCTGTAGTTGGTTAGGCAGGTCAAAGTCTGCCGTGGCTCCGCCATTATCCCATAAGGAGCAGCCAATGTTGATATAGGTCAGTCCATCAGCACCTGGGTTATAGGTGAATGAACCTCCTTTATTGCTCTCAACGGTAAAACTGATACGATCGTCATAGACACCGAAGTCTTTCTTCTCGTCAGCAGCGGCATTCCACCAACCAGTACCGTCACCACCGTATTCGCCACAAGCGAGATGAGCAGGCTCCGCATTGTCGATACGCCACTCCTTCCCTGAGACACGGTTCAGCAGGTTAGTGTAGTTGACCTTCGTCTCATTGAAGGTAAAAGTTTTCTTAATACTTCCTTGGCTGATACCATTACGGTTACCCAGTTTCATCTCTACGGTATAGGTACCTGCTTCCGTATTCGCCCATCCCGCATCGTTCAGGGTTGAATAGGTAGCACCGTTGAATATCCAGATAGGATAAGTTCCCGCTATCTCAGGACAACTCACTCTCACTTGGTTTACCTCCTGGTCAACCTCCATGGTGAAGTCCTGTCCTGCCACGGTCGGTATCTTCGTCTGATCCGCGCCATCAAAACTGTCGGGTGAGCAAGCAGTGAGTGCTAATCCAACAAACAGGGCGCAACCAATATATCGAAATATTTTTTTCATATAATCGTGTCTTTAGTTATAGGATATTAATAATTGTTTTGTACCAATGTAGGATCGGCATCAAGTTCTGCCTGTGCCAATGGTATGTGTTTCTTGCTGGGACTCCAGGTATTCGTGCGGTAGCCATACTTGTCAGGTACTAACACACTTGCCGCCTTATCGGTACGGACAAGGTCGAAGTAACGCTTACCCTCACCACAGAACTCCAGATGGCGCTCGTTGATGATATTGTCCAGTGTACACTCAGTATAGCCAGCAAGTCCGGCACGTGTACGTACCTCATTCAGGTACTTCAGACCCTCTGCGGAACTGCCACCAGTAGCAAGTAACAACTCTGCGGCGTTCAGCAAGGTCTCCGCATATCGATAGATACGCTTGTTATTGTTGTAGTTCAAGTTCTTGGAGGTTGGACAGTCCTTGTTATTGTCTGAATACGGACGATACTTGGCAAGCCACAGGTGGGTATCCTGATAACGCTCTGTATAGGTATAGCCACGGACATCCCAGATGGTAGCGTCACGACGCACATCTCCTTCCTCATACATATTATAGGTCTCCAGACGGACCGGCAGAAAGCCCCAACCATCCTCACCAGTATTCCAACCATCACCACCAGGCCACTGGTTAGGTGAAATCAAGGTAGGCAATACGCTGCCACCCGCGTTCAGTGCGGCAGCGCCCCAGTCACGCTGAGCCTGATCATCGTTGTAGTTAATCTCGAAGATAGACTCAGAGCACCACTCGCCGCTCTCCTCCCACAGATTAGCGAAATTAGGATTCAGCGAGTATTCCGAAGAGGCTATCAACTCCTTCATAAAGGCAAGAGCCTGTGGATAACGTGCCGTATCCTTCTGGTACATCACCATTTCGGCATAGAGCATATATGCCATTGCCTGTGAGACACGACCAGCCTCAGAAGCCTCCCAGCGCATGGGCAACACCTTAGAAGCAATGACTTCCTCTAACTCTGGCAGCAACTGATTGTAAATCTCGTCAGCGGTTATCTGGGGAGCCGTATAAGGCATCGACAGATTCTCCAGATAGAAAGGTACGTTACCGTAGTAGTGCCACAGGATATTATAATAGTACACGCGAAGCACACGAGCCTGCATCTCGTAGGAACGGCGGTTCTTTGAGGTACCACCACCCCATGAGCAATACTTAATGACGTCGTTACAACGCTTCACACCAGAATAGAAGTCTGTCCACAGCGTGGCAAGCGTGTTATTTCCGTCAGCCTCAAAGTTGAAGAGTTTATGCCAGTGCAGGTTGTCGGTATTGTCACGACCACCCACCCAGAAGTCGTCACCCATGATCTCAGCATCTACAGTGAGGTCATTATAAGCGACATTATCCCAGTCGGGCCAGTGTAAAGGGGCATACGCCGATGTCAATGACTCATTCAGCGTGGCATCATCCGTATAGTATTCTTCCAAAGGCTCACCATCCGTCTTTTTGATTTCCAGGAAATCTTTACTACATGAGCCGAACATCAGCAGTGTTGCTACTGCACCTGCGAATATTGTTATATGCTTATTCATTGTCTTTGCTTTTTTAAAGTGAGATATTAAATCCTACTGTCCAGGTACGAGCCTGCGGATAAACACCATAGTCGACACCCAGAGAGGTGCTGCTTGTACCAATTTCTGGATCAAAGCCCCAGTATTTGGTCCAGGTGATGAGATTCTCAGCCATCACATAGAAACGCAGACGACTGATATTCAGTTTCTGTGTGAGTTTACGGGGCAGTGTGTAACCCAGCGTGATATTCTTCAGACGAAGGTAAGAGCCATCCTGCACATAGAGGTCGCTGACTACCCAGTTATTACTGTCACCGTCACGCAATACAGGAACGCGGTTAGAAGTACCCTCACCTGTCCAACGGGCAAGCATCCATGTGGGATAGTTACCAGAGGCAACATCCTGACGATAGGTGGCATCGAAGACATCCACGCCACTGACACCCTGCAGGAACAGACTAAGGTCAATACCCTTCCACTCTGCGTTGAGATTGAATCCAAAGGTCCAGTCAGGAGTACCATTTCCTATATTGGTACGGTCATCACTGGTGATCTGTCCATCACCATTAACATCCACGAAGCGCAGGTCACCAGGTCGGGCATCTGGCATGATCAAACCACCGTCTTTGTTGGTATAGGCATTCACCTCTGCCATGTTCTGGAAGATACCATTGGTCTTATAACCATAGAAGAAGGGGAACGGCTGTCCGTTCTCGGCACGGGTACCACCATCACTGAACTGACTGATGCCCCAGTTCAGGAAGCCCGTGTCATTTCCTAAGTTATTCAGTTTGTTTTTCAGATATGAAGCGTTTCCTTTGATAGCAAAATGTGCGTCAGCGATATTGAACTTATAGCCTAACTCAAACTCAACACCCGAGTTGGTCATGTCACCGACGTTAGCCCATGGCTTTGCCTCACCGACATACGAGGGGATTGGCATCTCGATAATCATACCGTTGGTCTTCTTGATGAAGTAGTCGACGGTGAATGTCAGGGCGTTATTGAAGAAGCCGAGGTCAAGACCGAAGTCTGTCTGCTCACTCTCCTCCCACTTCAGGTCCTCGTTAGCGAGGTGGTCGGACTTAGAGCCATAGACCATTGTACCTGCCTTGCCAAAGTAATAGTTACTGCTGGCACCTGTGGAAGAACTGGTGGTGTAGTAGAAGTCGGGGATGTTGTCATTACCGTTCTTACCCCAAGAGAAACGAACCTTCATGTTGGTGAGCCAGTTGCGAGTCTTCTCCATGAACTTCTCGTTCATGACATTCCAACCTAAAGACACAGAGGGGAAAGTACCCCATTTCTTGTTACTACCAAAGCGGCTGGAACCATCACGACGAACGGTTGCCTGGAACATATAACGCTCATCATAGTTATAACTGAGACGTCCGAAGAGGGAAGCCACACGATGCTCGTAGTAAGGACCGCCCCATACACCAACAAGACTCTTGGCACCAGTTATCACACCGTCAGCGTCGGTATCTATCTGCAGGTCACCACCAGTAGTATAGTTAATAGAAGGCTTATTGGGATTGATCAGATTCCAATGGGAACCGCCCAACTCATCACCCTTGAACTTAGAGGCTGACTGTCCGAGCACCACTGCGATGGAGTGTTTGCCGAATACCTTATCGTAGGTCAGCGTGTTCTCTATCTGCCAGGATGAGTTATTTCCTTTATAAGAGGTAGCAGAGGTATGGTCAGAATTATTATTACCAGAGAAATAATATTTCTCCTTGGTAGCGGCATCATAGCCCCAGAACGAGAGTTCTGCACTCCATGTGAAATTATACTTCAGGTTATCCCATAACTGCAAGTCGAGAGAGAACTTCGGCATAAACTTGTGCGACCAGTTCTTCTGTGGGTTACGATGCATCAGGGCTATAGGGTTGTTCTGCTCCGCATAGGAACCAATATTTCCAGGAATAGTATAAGGATCACCATTAGCGTCTCTGTATAAGTCATACTGAGGATACTGGTTGATGAGACGCTGTCCTGCCTCTCCTTTGAGAGTCAGGGGAAGAATTGGTGACAGATAAAGGGCTGAGCCTAATGGGGAGCCCCATGTGGAATTGGCGTCAACACCTGTATTATGAACGCGCATATAGGAGATATTAGCACCTATGTCAAGTTTATTAAGGAAATTACGTTCCTTACTATCATCGAACAGGTTGATATTGTTGTTCGAGCGTATCGTCAGACGATCGTAGTTTGATTGTCCATAGTTACCTCCCACAATACCGTCCTGTGTGAAGTAACCTAATGAGAGATAGTAGTTCACTTTCTCTGTAGCACCACTGACAGACAAGTCATGCTGCATGATGGGGGCATTGTCGTTGAAGAGCAAATCCTGCCAGTCTGTTCCGAATCCAACAACTTTGTTACCATTGACATCCACAAGATTGTAAGGATCCATATAGACGGGAGCCTTACCACCATTTACTTTTGACTCATTCTGTAAGATCGCATAGTCTGTAGCACTGGTGACATCACGCTTTTTCCATGCACTCTGCCAACCATAGGAGAAGTTGTAATTGATACTTGCCTTACCAATCTTTCCTCTCTTCGTCGTTACGAGGATAACACCATTGGCAGCACGAGCACCATAGATAGCACCAGAGGCTGCATCCTTCAACACCTCTATAGACTCAATATCATAGGGGTTCACCGACTCCATACCATTCTGGTCGGTTGGCATACCATCTATAATATAAAGAGGTTCTGAATTGTTGATAGTACCAATACCACGAATGCGAATCATAGACTTGGAACCAGGCTGACCTGATGATGATGTCACATTGACACCAGCGGCAAGACCTTTCAGGGCATCATCCGCACGCAGGCGTGACTTACCTTCCAAATCCTCCGAACTTACCTTAGCGATAGAGGCGGTTACCACACTCTTCTTCTGAACGCCATAACCGATAACAACAACCTCGTCAAGTAATTGCTGGTCTGCCTTCAGGACAATGTGAAGATGGTCTTCCGCCTTCACCTCCTGTGTGACATAACCAATGTAAGAGATGACCAGTGTTGCTCCTGGCTCTACAGAAACCGAGAAGTTTCCATCATAATCTGTTACAGTACCATTCGAGGTACCTTTCTGAACGACAGAAGCACCGATGACGGGCTCGTTCTGGTCATCAACGACCACACCCGCATAGGTATGCTTCTGGGCAAGAGTTGTTGCTGACATCATGACGAATGACAGTAACAGAAATAAAAACTTGCTTTTTTTCATACTTTAATGTTTTATTGTTTTTTGGTTAGTGATTTATCCAATAGCATAACGCCCTTTGGACGATTTCTGCTGCAAAGGTATCTAAAATAATAAGGTAAGAAACCCGACATGGTTGAAAAAGTGGACAAATTCGAAGGAGAGGAAAAAGCAAAGCACTAAAAACGAGCACTTTACGAAAATCGAGAAAACGAAAAAGAGTGGACTAAATATAGAGGTGTAAATAAAACAATTATCCCGATAAACGGGGTGTTTATCGGGATAATTTATGTTGTTGAACAGGTTCTGATTACTTCTCCTCGGTATCGATAACTTTCCATACCAGAGCGGCAAGAGCACCACCCACGAATGGACCAACTATGAATACCCAGAGTTGTGCCAGTGCCTTACCACCCTCGAAGAGTGCAGGACCGATAGAACGGGCTGGGTTCACGGATGTACCTGTGTAGTTAATACCTACCAAGTGGATCAGGATCAGGGCGAGACCGATAGCAAGACCTGCGAAATTGTTGGTAGCACCATTGGTCTTAGCAGTAGCACCCAAAACAACGAGCACGAAGATGAAGGTGAGTACAATCTCAGCAACCAGGCCATTCATCACATTCTCTGACGCACAGGCATTAGCACCTGTTGCTGTACCACGGGCAAGACCAGGATCTGTAGAAACAAGGAAAGCGAGCAAAGCGGCTGCGATGATTGCTCCAATTACCTGGAAGAGCATATACATGCCACAATCCTTGGAGTTCATACGACCACTCAGGAAAACACCGAGGGTGATGGCGGGGTTGATGTGGCAACCTGAGATACCACCAATAGCGTATGCCATAGCCACTACAGAGAGACCAAAGGCAATTGCCGTTCCTACTACAGATGCTGTATCAACACCACAATTAAGGCTGACAGCAGCACCACATCCTAAGAATGTCAGCACGAATGTGCCTACCATTTCTGCTAAATACTTTTTCATATCTTTACTAGTTTAAGTGATTAATGTATCTGATATTTAAACGCAAAAGTAGTAAATATATTTCACATTTGCAAGCAAAATCGGCAAATTAATTACTTTTCTGTATATATAAAAGGGTTAAATAGGTAGTTCGACCACAAACCGACAACCTTCACGATAATTTGTGTCAAGAATAAGGTTACCACCCAAATTAAGGATATGGCGCTTGGACAAAGGCAGTCCTAATCCCAACCCCTCCGACAAGTCGTTCACCTTGGTAAACGGCACATACATCTCACTGATATAACTGTCACTGATACCCTGTCCTGTATCCTCAAAGACGAAACGTACCATCTTCTCTGTCGCAGAGACATGCAGTGACACATGTTGCCCATCGGAGTATTTCGCAGAGTTATATAGAATTTCTCGCAGACTACGCATCAGATAGAGCCGATTGGTCTTGATACATAACGTATCCGGCAATTCCGTCTTAAAGGCAATGGGAAGGTCTGGGAAATGGAGATGGGTGCTGGCTATACACTCACGTGCCAACTCGTTGCAAGACACCTCATCGTCATTACTATTACTCATTTCCTCTGAGATACCTATGTCTGAACTATCATAGAGCATCAGCACCATACGAGTGAGCGTCATGGCATTATGACTCATCGTGTCTGTCATCTTCTTCACTTCCTCCGCAGGTAAATCAATCACGTTATCACGTAATATCTGGGCAAAGCCCATCATGATATTAAGCGGCGTGCGTATCTGGTGTGTCATATTCTGGATGAACAATGTCTTCTGACGGTCTGACTCCTCCACCAACTGACTTGCCCGTTGCAGTTCCTCATTACGCTGCGCTGTCTCATCATTCACTCGCTGTATATCTCCCACATGGCGGTTCAGAGAGTCTTGCATCGCAACAAAACTGTTCTGCAACCGTCCTACGACATCTTGCCTGGGAGTAGGCATGATCTTCTCATCATAATGTCCATCCGCCAGACGTTGCGACTGCTCGACGAGTCTGTTCAACGGACGGATGGCATGTGCCACTATCCTATGACAGAACCACAGGATAAGCACTAAGCCGATAAAGATCAGTACTGCGATGACATTGGACAACTGATAGTAACTATGGAGAATATCACTCTCCGGCGTGACAAGAGCGAGGCTCCATTTGGTTCCTGCTACCGGTCCATAACACACTAAACACTTTTTGCCGTTCACATCAACCGCCATCGCTCCTTGATGACCTGTCGTCATCTCATGTCCCAGCGCAATGATATCCGCTTGATGGCGGACATCCATATCCGTGAAGATGGTCCGCTCCACCAGTCGTGTAGAGTCTGGATGCACAAAATAGTGTCCGTCCTCACCCAGCATTAAGAAATATGCGTTCGGATAGGGCTTTTCCGCTGCTATCGTCTCAGCAAGTCGCTGCAATGACAAATCAGAGGAAATAACGCCAATGAATTGACCATCCTTATCGTATAGTGGCTTACAATAAGAGGCTATCATCCCCGAGGCGGAAAGTGTTCCCTCGTTATAATCATCAAAAGGATCTACCCAACAGGGCTTATTCAACTCCTTCGGGGTCTTATACCATACTTTCTCAAAGTACTCATATTCTCCTTCACGGACTGTGGTGACCGTGTCGCCCTCACGAACAGAATAAGCAGAGAAATACTTACCATATTTAGGGAACAAATATGGCTCGGTGGTAATGGAACAGCCGCTGACATTGGCATTCAACTGAACGATACGTCGAGAATAGAGAAGCAGCGAGTCTGGCTGCAGGTTCTCCACGATGAGCCAGTCATTCGCATTCGTCGCCGTTTCCACCGTATTCAAATAACGTCTCACATGCTGTACTGAGGTGTTGAGGGCACTGGTGGCATGCTCCACCGCCTCTTGCTTGATATGACGACGAGACTGGACAAATAAGATACCTAACGACACGATAAAGATGGGAACAGTCATCAGCAAAATGCCGATACTGAGTTTCAGCGAAAGGGACTGGCGGATATGACGGAGCATTCTTCTCATCTGCTATTCCTCCACTTTCTTTTGTGAGACATTCAGCAGGTCGTTAAGCAGCCTTGTGACTATCTTCCCTTGCTCCTGAATCGTGTCTACGGTTTCTGTTGCCTGTTGCTGGTTCATCTCCTGTCGACGCTCACACAACAGTTTTACATTCGACTCAATATCACTAACCGGTTTTATCATCTGATCAGTCATATTATGCAGGAATGCCGTCTTGACACGATCAGCCTCCTTGACCTGCTCATAGGCATCCGACAGGACCTCACCACGTTCCCGTAACTCCGTTGTCAATCGCTCCAACTCACCCACGTGTATTGAGAGTGCTTGTTGCATCTGCTGGAAATGATCTTGCAAGCGTCCTACCTCGTCAGACTGATGACTATCAGGTATAGGATCATCATAATGACCTTCTGCAATACGTTGTGCCGACTTCGCCAGCATCCTTAACGGCAACAGGCGGCGGTGGGTTATCGCCTGACAACTTACCAATAAGAGAATCAGACCTACTAAGGCGATGACAATAACAATATATAATAATTGGTTATATTCCCCAAAGATGTCATCCTCCGGGTAGATGATACCGACACTCCATCCCGTCCTCTCCATAGAGCGACCTGGTACATCGGCACGGATGAACGGCTTATAGAACACATAATTGTCTATACCATCCTGACGGAAATGCTTATAACCCGTCTCACCCGCTACCATGGCATCACCTGCCGCTCTCAACTCTTGATTGGTCTTGTAACTATCTATCGTAAAGACGGTCTTATGCAAGACCCTTTCACTGTCAGGATGGACAATATAGGAACCGTCACTACCCAACAAGGTGGCATAAGAGTTCGGAGACGGTTTTGCTGATAATACAATATTGGAAAGCAGGCTTAATGACAAGTCAACAGCAAGTACCCCGATGATTTTCCCACCAGCATATATCGGCAGACTGAAAGTGATGATCGCCTCCCCTTCCGCCTCCTCATTCTTCAAGGGATTAATCCAGCATGGACGACCTGTCTCTATCGGTTTACTATACCATATCTGTTCTGGATAAGGCACATTACCGAATGTCTCTGCCTGAATAATCTCTGAACTGCTGGTTTCCAGATTTCCAGAAGCAGCATGATGGACATACGCCATAAAAAACTGCCCTCGCTCCTTATAATAATAAGGTTCGAAGGCGATGGCACAACCTGCGACATAGGGGTTAGTCTCGACCATTTTACGGCTATACACGAACATACGCTCCGGCTCGTTGAGATGGTTCATCAAGTCCCAATAGATATTACCAGCCGACTGCTCCACGCTCAACAAGACATTATCGACTTGGCTCACTGTGCTTTCCAATGTCTCTTCTGCCTTTTGCCTTGCCTCTTCTTTCACCGCCTTTCTCGAAAAATGGAACATGATAAACAGCGCCACCGCTAATAGCGTAGCCACCGCCAACACAACCTTCAGACTGATTCGTACGGATAAGGTCTTGGTGATGAATTTAATCGGTTTTACCATCTCTGCTGCAAATATACGCATTTTATCGTTATTTCTCTATCTATTTTCCTTATTTTTTGCTATCTTTGCAACAATCAAATACAATTTTATGGGAATGACAGAGAATCCTTACGTAAAACAATATCCAGAATTGATGGCAGACAAGACCATCTTGTACTGTCATGGGTTTGGCAGTAGCGGACAGTCAGGAACGGTAGAACGACTGCGTATCGTGATGCCCAATGCACGGGTCATTGCCCCTGACCTGCCTATAGACCCCCACGAGGCGATCGCCTTGCTTCACACCATCTGCGAACAAGAGAAACCCGACTTGATTATCGGTACGTCAATGGGTGGTATGTACACGGAACAGTTACGTGGCTTCGACCGCATCTGTATCAATCCAGCCTTGGAGATAGCGGAGACGATGAGGGCACATGGTATGACGGGTACCCAGCAGTTTCAGAATCCCCGACAGGACGGTGTTCAGGAGTTCTATGTGGACAAAGCACTCGTCAAGGCGTATCGGGAGGTATCGGAACAGCGTTTCATCGGACTGACTCCTGAGGATGAGCAGCGGGTCTACGGACTCTTTGGCGACAAGGATGACTTGGTGGACACGATGGGTATGTTCTGCGAACACTACTCACAGGCAACGAACTTCCACGGGGCGCACCGTATGGACGACCAGAGTTATATGCACTCCGTCGTCCCTGTCATCCGATGGATTGATGACAAACAGGAGAAACGGCAGCGTCCTATTATATATATAGGAATAGAGACGATGATGGATAGCAACCAAAAGCCAGTATCATCCGTACAGAAAGCAGTCCGTTTACTGATAGAGCATTATGAGGTGTTCTTTGTGGCTCCACCACCATTTAAAGGAGGATGTACAGAGATTGCATGGCTCTCTGACTATATCGACGTTCCTGCCTGGCAGCACACCATCTTCACGCCACGCCGTGACTTGCTCTATGGCGACTATTTGATAGAAGTTCCCTCTCTGAAGGAGAGGGCGGAGGGTGAGGCTTTGGCGACCCTCCTTGAATACGGTTCCGACACGTTCAAGACATGGGAGGACATCATCGAGTACTTCTCCCATCTTGGTGGACAATAGACCTATCAGAATTGCCAGCGACTGGGCATCTGACGCTCGGGCCACAGTTGCTTACAATAGCGATAATGGTATTTGTCGTATAGTTGTGTCATACGGGTCAACCGTACGACAAAGTCGTCATAGTTCTTCCGTGACGGTTGTGTCCACTGCACCTCTGCCAGTGCCGACATACGGGGCAGCGCCTGATATTCCACGATACGCTCGTTCGTCATATACTCCGACCACAGGTTTGCCTGCACACCAAGTATATGTCGCTTAGCCGCAACGGAAAGACTGTCGGGGGCAGGGTCCAGACCATACACCTTCTCGATAGGGATGAAACCACCACAACGACTGGGCTCAAAGAGTACGTCTTTCACTTGCTGGTAATCGAAATAACAATGGGTGGTAGGTGCCATCACCACGTCATGTCCTGCCGCTGCCGCCTTGGCACCTGGCTCTGTACCACGCCATGACATAATCATCGCATCCTGCGGAGCCTTGTTCTCCAATAACTCATCCCATCCCAACGCACGACGATGATGGGCAGTCAGGAAGTTAAAGACCCGTTGGGTGAAGTAACCTTGCAGGGTATTACCATTCAGCACCAATGCCTGACATTTCGCACACTGCTCCCATTTCTCTGTGGGTGTCTCGTCACCTCCGATATGGATGACCTCAGAGGGGAAAATATCCATGATCTCTGTGAGTACGTCCTCCACAAACTGATATACCTTCTCATGACCTACACAAAGCACATCTTTATAGACACCCCAGTAATGACCCACCTGATAGGGACCGCCCGTACATCCTAACTCCGGATAACTGGCAAGTGCCGCCAGCATGTGTCCCGGCATATCTATCTCTGGAACTACGGTGATATGCCGCTCTTGGGCATAGGCGACAATCTCACGAGCCTCCTCTTGGGTATAATAGCCCCCATAGGGTGTCTCGTCATCGATATCTGAGTTCGTACCGATAATCGTACCAGTACGATGAGAGCCTACCGTGATGAGTTTCTGCCATTTCTTAATCTCTATACGCCATCCTTGGTCATCCGTCAGATGCCAATGAAACACATTCATCTGATGGAGTGCCAACAGGTCGATGTATTTCTTCACGAAAGCGACAGGGAAGAAATGACGGGAGCAGTCGAGGTGCATACCACGCCAAGAGAACCGTGGTGCGTCCTTGATGACGACAGGGACAAGACGCTTCGTTCCGTTGAGTGCCTTACGAAGTGTCTGAATACCATAGAAGACTCCTGCCGCTGATCCTCCCTCAATCGTTATATGTCCTTTGTCAACCGTCAGGACATAGCCCTCGGATTCGCTGATCTGGGGAGAGACAGAGAGAGCCACATAGCACTCCCCTTTCCGTTGCTTGGAGACAACAGTCAACGCTTCCCCAGTCATCTCGAAAAGGTATTCCTTCAAGAATGCCGCCTCACGTTGCAACCCCTCGGGTGCCACGATCCGCACATCATTCTGAAAGACGAAAGGTTCTCCTTTCTGCAGTTCCACACGCAGTGGTAACGGTACCACCTGATAGTCGGTATTTTCTGCCATCGCCAGTGTTGCCCAACTTAACAACACACACACCACCAGTTTTCTCATATCCTCATCATTGATATTCCACAAAAGCCTCCATTGCCTCGTAACATGCCAGTCCTAACTCATCATAGCGTTTTGCCGTCGCACGGTTACGGTCTTGGGCACGCTGCCAGAACAGACGAGCGTCATCACCCATAAAGGGGGCTCCCTCCATCTGACTCTGATGACGGAGGATGGCGTTACGTTTCTCCAGCAGTTCCTCAGGACTCATCGGCACACACATCTCGATATCCGCGATGTCCCATTCTGCCCACGCACCGCGGTACATCCATATCCTACAGTCGTCCAGCCAACTGGCACCAGCCGCTTTCTCCTCTTCCACAGCAGCCAATACCACATCGGTACATTTACGATGGGTACCATGAGGGTCGGCAAGGTCGGCAGCCACATAGATCTGATGGGGCTGTATGTCGGCTATCAGTTCCTGCACGATCCGCACGTCTTTCTCTGAAACAGGGAGTTTCTCTATCCTGCCACTCTCATAGAAGGGCAGGTCGAGGAAATGGATATGGTCTTTGGGGATACGGTTATAAGCACAGGCATTACGAGCCTCTCCCCTGCGGATCAGTCTCTTGACGGTCAGGATACTGGGATTATCCAGATCTCCCACATTCTTCTGCTTCAGGTAGTTCATAATCTCCTGATAGCGAATCTTAATGACCTCGTCGGAACCGTTGGCGAAGAGTTGGTTGAAACCATTGATGAAATGCATATACAGGCGCACCTCCTCGTCTGCCACGGCGATATTCCCACTTGTCTCATAAGCAATATGCACATCATGACCCTGCTGCATCAGACGACGGATGGTACCTCCCATGGAGATGACATCATCGTCGGGATGAGGGGAGAACACGATGACCCGTTTGGGATAGGGTGTGGCTCGCTCGGGGCGGTTGGTGTCATCGACATTCGGTTTACCACCGGGCCATCCGGTGATGGTGTGCTGTAACTCGTTGAACACCTCGATATTCACCAGACCAGCCTGTCCGTCAAACTGCTCCACAAGGTGTCCTAACCCATTGTCCTCATAGTCTTTCGTCGACAACTTCAACAGGGGTTTCCCCACCTTCCCGCATAACGCGATGACCTGACGGCGCAACGCATGGTCAGGCATCTTAATCGTATCTGTCAAATGAAGATTCATATCACATTCGTTTTAGGTTTCTGGCAATAACACGACACCATGCTGTTTCTTTCCGTCCATCATGATCTTCAAAGGACGGTCGAAACGCACATGGCGCACATACTGGGTCTCCTCCACCGCTGGCATGGCATCCAGGATCTCCTTTTGGAGGACACCGTCACCCGTATAGGTATTGATGGTGAAATAACCGACTCCGAAAGAGGTCAGGTTCTGGAAGAAGTGCGTTCCCTGCGAGGGGTCTACATGGTAGTTTTTCAGTCCTGCCTCCACGATGACACGGGCAGCGGAGATATGGGGCCATTTCACGGGAATACCCAACCAGTAGTCACTGCTGCCCCAGCGTCCCGGACCAATCAGCACGTAGTTCTTATCGGCATCGAGGAACTTACGGTTGATCCGCTCTATCTCGTCAGCGATATAGGGGTTGTTGGCGGCGGTGAAGTCGTCGTCGGTCTTGACATAGACCACATCCACCACATCCTCGGAGATACCATGTCCCAAGGAGTTATGGGAGCGCAACAGGCACTGCTCGTCAGGAATCACTGCAAGATCCTCGTCCAGCACTTGCTTGGAGTCGACGATAGGACGGATCTGCAACAGGTAGAAGTCACCTGTCGTACCCTGCGGTGTACTGCTCAGGTTACAAGCGAACTCGATTTCCACGGGACGACGCATATCCTCAGAACCGTATTTCTGTGCCATCTGCAGAATCTCGGGCAGTGGGAAGATACCCTGTTGTAACACCCCACAGAACGAGATAACCTTACGTCCGCCCTCATAGATACCGTCACGGATAATCTGGTCGGAGGGGTCATAGGTGGAGGCGATACCGTTCAGCGAGCCGTCCTTATCCGCCTCCTTCACGCGCAGGCTCTTGATATTAAAGCCGTCGTCCACCTTGAAGTCATCACCCACATGCGACATGTCCAGCGCATAGAAGCGGGTCTGTGTCTCCTTCAGTGCGGTATCCATCTCGGAGGTCTGTAACACCTGTGTGGGATGGTACGGTGACACACGGAGGGTCTGTCCGCCATCCACGATATATTTTCCTAATCCTAAGGCAAGGGAGGCGATACCCTCCTCTGCTGTCTCGTCACCAATCGGGTAGTAGTTCAGGGAGCGCAGCACACCACTGAACGTGGGATAGTAATGGTCTCCGTACTGGTGTCCTACCACCTCCTGCAGGATGACAGCCATCTTCTCCTGGTCGATGACATTCGAGGTCGCTGTCATATACGCCTTCGAGTCCTTGTAATAGACGGAGGCATAGACACCCTTGATGGCACAGGCGAGCATCCGCAGCATCTCATACTTATCCTCTAAATAGGGTATCATATAGGTACTGTAGATACCTGCGAACGGCTGGTAATGGCTGTCCTCCAACAGCGAACTGGAACGCACGGCAATCGGTGACTTCACCGCATCGAAGAAGGTGAAGAAGTCGGCTATCAGCGAGTCTGGCAACTGTGCCTTCAGGAAATGCTGCAGGATCTCCTCGTCGGAAGCGTCACTCAAGGCGATACCCCATAGGTTGTTCTTATCCATGAACTCATCGAAGAAGTCGGTACAGAGCACGACGGTCTTGGGGATAGAGACGTTGGCATTCTCAAACTGGTTCAGTTCCGCATGGCGTTTGATGATATTATCCAGGAAGGCGAGACCACGTCCCTTGCCTCCCAACGAGCCCTCACCGATACGGGCGAAGTGGGCGTAACGGTCGAACTTCAGACGGTCGAACACAGCGACGACACCGATATTCTTCATCCGCCGATACTGCACGATGGCATCGAAGATAATCTGTCGGTGGGCATCCACATCCTGTAACTTATGCCACGTCACCGTCTTCAGGAAGGCGGAGACGGGGAAGATGGCACGGGCGCACAGCCAACGGCTCATGTGGTTACGGGAGATATGGTAGAGCATGGAGTCATTGGGAATCTTGAAGATATTATCCTGCAACTCCTTCAGGGACGACACACGCATGATCTCCTCACGGGTCACCGGGTCACGGAAGATAAAGTCACCGAAGCCCATGTGCTCCTCGATGATATGACGCAGGTCAACATTCATCTTCTTCGAGTTCTTGTCGACAAAGTCAAAACCCTCTGCCTCCGCCTTCTCCTTATTGGCGATCTCACTGCTCTGCAGGATCAGCGGCACATACTCGTCACGCTTACGGATCTCACGCAACAGTTTCAGACCTGCCTCAGCATCGCCTTCCTCCACGTGTGACAGTCTGCCAGCCGTCGTCTTCATCGGGAAACGGGTGTCACTAATCACGCCCAGCACGTTATCATGGTATTTCTCATACCATGCCATCGCCTCCTCGTAGTTCGTGGCAAGCACCACCTTAGGTCGTCCGCGCTTTCGCTGGGCAGCGGCATGGGGGTTCAGCGCCTCCGTCGAGAAGTTCTTACTCTGCGCGAGGATATAGTTATAGAGGTTGGGCAGTACCGAGGAGTAGAAGCGGATATTATCCTCCACCAGCATGATCATCTGCACACCAGCCTCCTTGATGTCGTGCTCGATATTCATCTTATCCTCTATCAGTTTGATGATGGACAGGATGAGGTTGGTATTACCTAACCAGCAGAACACATAATCGAAGATTGACATGTCCTCGTTCTCGATACGCTTGGTGATACCGTGCGAGAAGGGAGTCAGGACGACACAGGGGATCTGGGGTGCCGACTGCTTCACGTCACGTGCCACGGCAAAGGCGTCATTGTCGGCATTACCCGGCATACAGATAATCAGGTCGATATCAGTGGTCCTCAGCACTTCCTCCGCCTCCTCCGTCGTACTGACCTGCGTGAAGGTGGGTGGGTAGCGCAGTCCCAGTTCCATATACTCGTCAAACAGTTTCTCGTCGATACGTCCGTCGTCCTCCAACATAAACGCATCATAGGGGTTAGCGACAATCAGAATATTGAAGATACGGCGTGTCATCAGATTGACAAACGACACATCCTTCAGATAGAACTGATTCCACTCATTCGGTATTTTATTGGTTTCTTCCATATAGTCACTTTGCATTTGCCTACAAAGGTACGATTAAGTGAGAAGAAAACCAAAAGAATTTTGAGTTTTCTCAAACGGGAGTACCTTCGACCTAAAGTCAAAATTACGAAAAATAATTGATAGTCCATAGCTCATAGTTCATAAATATTTCGTAATTTTGACTTCGTCGAAATTACTTTGCACTCGGAAATGAAAAGAAAAATGAACTTTCCTTTTGCATTTCACTCGTTTATTCGTAATTTTGTGGCTGATTTGGAAAAGGGTCCCATGAAGGAGATAGAACAACACCCATTACAACCGTTCCTGCCAAGCCATGCAAGACTATTGATGCTCGGCAGTTTTCCACCATCGAGGAAGAGATGGTGCATGGACTTTTTCTACCCTAACTTCAACAATGACATGTGGAGGATATGGGGTATCGTCTGCTTCCAGGACAAAGACTATTTCGTCGACCTGACGAACAAACGGTTCAAGCAGCAGGAGATTGAGACGTTCCTGAATGAAAAGGGGATCGCACTCTATGATACGGCATGTGCCGTGGTGAGGACGAAGAATACTGCCTCGGACAAGGACTTGGATGTGGTGGAGGAGACGGACATCGACGGTCTGCTGCAACAGATACCCAACTGCGGGGCGATTGTCACGACAGGACAGAAGGCAACGGATATCCTGACGGCTCGCTTCGGCATCCGACAACCTGCCGTGGGGGAGTATGTGTCCTTTGACTATCAGGGAAGGACCATGCGGCTCTACCGTATGCCCAGCAGTTCCCGTGCCTATCCTCTGGCTTTGGAGAAGAAGGCGGAGAAATACAAGACGGTGCTTGAAGAGTTCAAAGTTCAGAGTTCAGAGTTAAGAGTTGAAACTTAAATTAATAAAGATATATGGAAAAGAAATTACGTCCCGGTTCGCTGTGTGTACAGGCTGGTTACAAAGCGAAGAATGGAGAACCTATTGAGTTGCCAATCATTCAGAGTACGACATTTAAGTATGATGACTCTGACGAGATGGCTCAACTGTTTGACTTAAAGAAGGAGGGGTATTTCTATACTCGTCTGCAAAACCCCACCAATGACGCGGTGGCTGCTAAGATTGCCGCATTAGAGGGTGGCGTGGGCTGTGTGCTGACCTCCTCTGGACAGGCCGCCAACTTCTATGCTGTGTTTAATATCTGTGAGGCTGGCGACCATATCGTCACGTCCAATGAGATCTACGGGGGTACATTCAACCTCTTCGGGGTGACCTTGAAGAAACTGGGTATCGAGTGTACGTTCGTATCGCCTGAGGCGAGTGACGAGGAGATACAGGCTGCCTTCCGTCCGAATACCAAGGCATTGTTCGGAGAGACCATCACCAACCCTGGTTGTGCCGTGCTGGACATCGAGCGCTTCGCACGCATCGCCCATCAGAACGGCGTGCCCCTGATTATCGACAACACGTTTGCGACACCTATCAACTGCCGTCCCTTCGAATGGGGTGCTGACATCGTGACGCACTCCACCACGAAGTATATGGACGGTCTTGCCACACAGGTGGGCGGTGCCGTCGTGGACAGTGGTAATTTCGACTGGATGAACTGCAGACATACTGGTGATAACACTCCCTCTCTACTTGGAGAGGGTCGGGGTGAGGCTAAATTCCCCGGACTCTGCACCCCTGATGAGTCGTACCACGGACTGACCTACGTGAAGGCGTTTGGCAAGATGGGATATACCACCAAACTGGTGGCTCAACTGATGCGTGACTTAGGTAGCATCCCCGCTCCCCAGAACTCCTTCCTGCTGAACATCGGACTGCAGACACTGCACCTGCGCATGGCACAGCACTGCAAGAACGCCCAGCGTGTCGCTGAGTTCCTGCACGACTGCCCGAAGGTGGCGTGGGTACACTACTGCGGACTGAAGGACGACCAGTACTATGAACTCGGACAGAAATACCTGCCGAACGGCTCATGCGGTGTCATCGCCTTCGGACTGAAGGGTGACCGTGAGACTGCCATCAAGTGGATGGACTCGCTGCAGATGATCAATATCGTGACGCATGTCGCCGATGCCCGCACCTGTGTGCTGCATCCTGCCAGTCATACCCACCGCCAACTCAGCGACGAGCAGTTGCGCGAGGCTGGCGTGGCTCCCGACCTGATTCGCCTGTCGGTAGGCATCGAGGACGTGGAGGATATCCTCGACGACATCAAGCAGGCACTGGACAAGATTTAATCATTATCAACCATATTAATAAGTAAAGAAGTATGTTTCACATTTACAAAGGCTACGAACTTGTGGATGCGTACCACAAGATGCGTATGGGCAGGCGCTTCCATCCGAGTGGTGCCTTTAAAAAAACAACACAGGCAATCGTCGTACTCATCGTGACGCTGTTCCTCTGGAACATGCCGTCGGCATGGTTCGGCATCGAGGGACTGACCGTCGTACAACAGCGTATTATCGCTATCTTCGCCTTCGCCACACTGATGTGGATCCTGGAGGTTGTCTCCTCATGGGCTACCTCTGTGGCGATTATCGGACTGATGCTGCTCTTCGCCTCGGACAGTGGTGTCAAATGGATGTGTGACCCTGACGAGGTGGGTTCCCTACTCTCCTACAAGTCGGTGATGGCGACCTTCGCCGACCCGGTCATCATGCTGTTTATCGGCGGCTTCATCCTTGCCATCGCAGCGACGAAGACGGGACTGGACGCACAACTGGCAAAGGTGCTGCTCAAACCCTTCGGCAACAAGAGTGACAACGTGCTGCTGGGCTTCATCCTTATCACGGGTCTGTTCTCGATGTTCGTGTCGAACACGGCGACGGCGGCGATGATGCTGACCTTCCTGACACCGGTGTTCCGCCAACTGCCTCCCGAGGGTAAGGGACGTATCGCCATGGCACTGTCTATCCCCGTTGCCGCCAACCTCGGCGGTATGGGAACACCCATCGGCACACCTCCCAACACCATCGCCCTGAAATACCTCAACGACCCGGAGGGTCTGAACATGCAACTGGGCTTCGGCGAGTGGATGATGTTCATGACTCCATTGGTCATCATCCTCCTGTTCCTGGGATGGTACCTACTGAAGACCCTCTTCCCCTTCAGCCAGAAAACGGTAGAACTGGAGATCGAGGGGGAGATGAAGAAAGACAAGCACACCTATATCGTCATCGTGACATTCTTCGTGACGGTAGCGTTGTGGCTGCTGGATGCCGTGACAGGTATCAACTCCTATACGGTGGCACTCATCCCGTTTGTGGTCTTCGCCCTGACAGGTGTGATTACCAAGCGTGACCTGGAGCAGATCAACTGGAGTGTCATCTGGATGGTGGCTGGCGGTTTCGCCCTCGGCTACGGACTGAATGCCTCCGGGCTTGCCGCCAATGCGGTGAAGAGTATTCCCTTCGGTGACTTCTCACCCCTGCTCATCCTATTGCTGTCGGGACTGATCTGCTATATCCTCTCCAACTTCATCAGCAACTCAGCGACAGCGGCTCTGCTGATGCCTATCCTTGCCGTGGTCTGTGCGGCTATGGGTGACAAACTGGAGGCGATTGGCGGTACACCTACCGTCCTGATTGGTGTCGCCATTGCGGCATCGAGTGCGATGGTACTGCCTATCTCTACCCCACCGAATGCCCTCGCCTACGCTACCAACCTGGTACAGCAGAAGGACATGTCGAAGATAGGACTCATCATGGGTATCATCAGTATGGTATTGGGTTACATCCTGCTCTATTTCTTGGGGACACTACACGTACTATAGCCCGAGAATTAACAAATTGTAAACTTTAAACTAAAATAATAGGGAATTTTCTTGGTGATTTCAAGAAAATTCCCTATATTTGCATTACCAATATAACAATATGTCAGTTTAACAATAAAACCTTAAAACTATGAACGTAGAGAAAATCATGCAGGATCTGGAGAAGAAGCATCCTGGCGAAGTAGAGTATTTACAGGCTGTCCGTGAGGTCCTTGAGTCTATCAAGGACGTGTACAACCAGCACCCCGAGTTTGAGAAGGCTAAGATTGTGGAGCGCATCGTAGAGCCGGAGCGCATCATCACCTTCCGTGTACCTTGGGTCGACGACAAGGGCGAGGTACAGGTGAACATCGGCTATCGTGTGCAGTTCAACAGTGCCATCGGTCCGTATAAGGGAGGCTTGCGCTTCCACGCCTCTGTCAACCTGAGCATCTTGAAGTTCCTCGGTTTTGAGCAGACCTTCAAGAACGCGTTGACGACCCTGCCGATGGGCGGTGGCAAGGGCGGTAGTGACTTCTCACCCCGTGGCAAGAGCGATGCGGAGATCATGCGCTTCTGTCAGGCTTTCATGTGTGAGTTATATAAGGTGATCGGTCCTGATGTCGACGTACCTGCTGGTGACATCGGTGTGGGTGGTCGTGAGATCGGTTATCTCTTCGGGATGTACAAGAAACTGACCAGTCAGTTCCATGGTGCTACCCTGACGGGTAAGGGTCTGGAATGGGGTGGTTCTATCCTGCGCCCCGAGGCAACAGGTTACGGTGCCCTGTATTTCGTTCACCAGATGATGGAGACCCATGGACTGGACATCAAGGGCAAGACCGTCGCCCTCTCTGGTTTCGGCAATGTGGCGTGGGGTGCCGCCAAGAAGGCTACTGAGTTAGGTGCCAAGGTGATTACCATCAGTGGTCCTGACGGTTATATCTACGACCCTGCCGGTCTTGACGACGAGAAAATAGAGTACCTGCTGGAACTGCGTGCCTCTGGCAATGATGTCTGCGCACCATACGCTGAGGAGTTCCCTGGCAGCCAGTTCTTCGAGGGTAAGAAGCCTTGGGAGCAGAAAGCGGATATCTACCTGCCATGCGCTACGCAGAACGAGTTGAATGGTGAGGATGCTGATAAGATTCTTGCCAACAAACCGTTATGTGTCGCTGAGGTCAGCAACATGGGATGCACTGCCGAGGCTGTCAATAAGTTTATTGCCGCCGGTCAGTTGTTTGCTCCTGGCAAGGCTGTCAATGCTGGTGGTGTCGCTACCTCTGGCTTAGAGATGACGCAGAACTCAATGCGTATCGCATGGACGGGCGAGGAGGTCGACCAGAAACTGCATCAGATCATGTCTGGCATCCATAACCAGTGCGTGAAATACGGTAAGGAGGGTAATTATGTCAACTACGTGAAGGGTGCCAACGTGGCAGGCTTCATGAAGGTGGCAAAGGCGATGCTCGCACAGGGTATCGTATAATTCCCCCACACACTACTATGAAAGGCTCCCGTTCAAGGAGCCTTTTTTGTTGTTGACATACTCGGAAGTGTCATATTTAAAATAAGACACAGGCACTCATCGCATGGCTCTTAATAGAGTGTGTGTAGATAATAATACATTTTTTGGAGGAATGTTCCGATATTTTATCTATATTTGCAAACATAAACCAATTAAACGATGAGATGATGAAACATAGATGGATGATAGTGCTTCTAACGGCATTGCTATTTGTGACCAGTAATGTTTCCGCCCAAGAGTACAAGGCGGGCGACGCTAACGGGGACGGGAAGGTGAACGTCACCGATATCGTGGAAATCGTGAACTATATCTTAGGCAGTCCGTCTGACCATTTTATCTTCGAGGCGGCGGACGTGAATGACGATGGGGTCGTAAATGTGACAGACATCGTCAGCGTGGTGTCTGTCATCCTATCACCAGAGGACGACACAGAGGATGTCCCCGTGCTCAACGTTTACCTACAACAGGGTGACAAAGTAGGGAAAGAGACATACCCCCGTTTCACCGCTTTCATCGGCAAACAGATGCTGGCGCAGTTCAGTGACCCCTCACACCCGGAGATCATGATGCTGAACTACGTGGATGAGGACAGCCATCATGATGTGACACTGCTGGTGACAACGCATAATATCCTCATCATGAACCATAACCCTTATCTGAACAGCAGTTTCCCGGAAACGGCACTGGTCGTCGGAGACTATGACAACTACTCGTCTATTGCTGTCGGTAACGTGAACTGGAATCTGCATGTGATAGAGATTGTGCCGAACAGTACCGTCGCCTTTGACGGTCCCGTCTATTCCCCATCGGCAGCAGCCAGACGAGGAGCCTCTGAGGAATATTTCATCGGGATGTTCATGGACTTTGTAGAAAATCTTGGTAAGGAACTGGGACAGAAAAAGGAGAAAGTGGACGAGATAGGTAAGGTCACCTCACAATTGGGACTGGGTAACCTGATGGAGGGAGCATCAAAATTACTCTCACGCTATGGGTCTTTGGTAACACCTTCCATGAAGTATATCCTCTCATCTGACTCTGAGATCCTGAATCAGAACGAGATATTGTCGGAGGTGGTCAGTGACAACCTACAGAACGCACTCACGGATGACATCCTGGATGCCGTGAAAAGTTATATAATACGGGCTATCCCTGTATCGGAGAATGATGTCAACGGTTGCCTGTGGGTGGCGAAGATGGCACAGAAGAGCATGACCAGCGATGATGCTGACCAGCAAACAGAAAAGCCTGACGAGTTGGTGGGCGACTTCATCGACCAGAGCACCAAGAGTATGTCGGCGGTCAGCAAGTCGATGGACATGGCTTTGCCAACAGTCAACCAGACCATCAGCAATGCGACAGGTGACGAAAGAGTGAGACTGACCGTAACGGTAGAGGGTGTCACAGAGACAAGCATCCTGGTCTCTGGGACGGTTAGTATCACAGAGAGCACTTACCTGTCCTATCAGGAAGTGGAATTCGTCTTGACAGGCGGAGGAAAAGCGATAACCATACCTACCAGACTGAACGGCAGTACCCTGGAGCCCGTCACGTTCACGGGTCTGGACCAAGGTACCGCATACACCATTCATGCCGTCTATGTCCCTATGCTATCGGAGAAGACTTTCTATAGTGATCCTGTGACGGTGACTACTAAAGGCGAAGTAAGCACAGACTGGGCGGGAACGGCATGGAATCTGGTAGGGACTGTCACTGCGGAAGGAGAGACAGACCCGGTGACGATGTTATTGGATTTCTCAAGATTGGATGAGAATATCATCAATTTCTCTATAGATGGGGAATCTCTCGGTGATATCGGATGTACCTATACCGTTGACAATAGCGGTAACCTGGAACTGAAGTTCTCCCTTACGGCCTATGGCAGTGACGGACAGAGTGCCAAAGAAGACTTCACTTTCAAGTTCATTCGTACGGGCGCTGCCACTGCGACAGCAACGATGAATGACACTGTGTATATTCACTATCCCGCAGAATGGAAAAAGTATGGCTATTCAGACCATACTTATCTCGCCACCGGACAGTTCCAGTGTACTCGTACAAAATAGGCTTTACTTCCTTCTCGTGACAATCAGGAACTCATGACCGTCTGTATCGATGTCCTGATTGTTGAAAGTGGCACCGACCTTGATTTTCACCGTACCGTCCTTCAATTTCTTGTCGGCAAGGATGGTAGCGGTGTAGCGTACACCACTGTTGGGGGCGATACTCTCCACATGGAGGTTGGGTGAGATATGAATATTCTTGTTACCAGTCACGTCATTGACCATTGGTTGAACGTCATAGAGGGTGTGACGGGTATAGTTCATAATCTCGAAAGTGACCTGACACTGCTCGCCAGCCTTCAGAATACCGTCCTGATTCTGGTCGATGAAACGGGCATTGCGGATGATGATACGCTCGGGCTTGCTCTCGATAGGCAGGATGCGTACCGTTCTGTCAGGAGTCGTGGAAGTAGTGGGAGTCGTGGTCTTCTCACCCTTAGGTCCCGCAATACCGATGTCGATACGGTCGTCACCGCTGTTGGTGGCATCGAAACCACTGTCAGCAGACTGACTGTTCTGCTGGTAACCACCTTGCTGCTGATAGTCATACTGGCGCTCGCGCTCCTCCATGCGTCTGTGGTAACCCTCTATCTCCTCCTGACGCTTCTGGTCAGCGGCAGCACCGATAGCCGCACCAACAGCGGCACCGCCTGCCATACCGACAATCGTTCCGATGTCACTGCCACGCCATCCACCAGAGATACCGCCGATAGCAGAACCAAGGATAGCACCAAACGTTCCGCCTGCATAAGCACCAGTACCTGTGTAAGTACCACAACTGCTTACCAAGAAAGCAGCACCAACCATGTATATTCCAATCTTCTTCATATCGCTTTCTTTTTAAAGTTCTTGGTGCAAAGATACAGATTTTCCAGAAATCCGCAAGGGGTATTTCCCGAAAATCGTTTAGGGAATCCCCTAAAAAAGGGAGCGGCATCACTGCCACTCCCCGCCATCACAAAAAACTATATTATTTTCATTTCCTACGAGGGGGATGTGATGGCTATCTCTTACGTCGATAAAGCACTTTCTTGCCATTGACGATATAAACACCGTCGGGCAGTCCGTCAAGGGTGGTGACATTCGCGCGTACAAGTACACCACTCAGCGTATAGACGTTCATGGACGTGGCAACACGTATCTCTCGGATACCGTCTGTCACCTGCTTCGTCAGGTTGACGGTGATCTCCCCATCTGTCGTAGCACCATAGGTCAACAGATAGACGGCTGTTGTCGTCAACTCGATCGTGAGGACCTCTTTTTCGTCGATGGTCTCCGCTGTCGGAGTGATGGGGTTACCGTCTGCGTCGTAGAAGTCCATGCTGACGGTCTCACCTGTGATCTCCCAATGGATGACATCACCAACCTCACCAGTATAACTGAAGCCTTGCACCTGACCGCCCTGCGGAGCGTCCTTGGTACTTGTATCACCATCAGCGAGTGACTCATACAAAGGAGTGACGGTGAAGGTGACGTTCTCAATGGTATGCTCAACAGCCTCGGAGCCTACGCCTGCGTCGTTGAACACCTGAATGCCTAAGGTGACATCCTCAATCGTCGTGACGGTCTTCGTCGTAGCGTCGAAGGTGTATTCCTCAGAGATGGTGCGTGGCTTCACGCCGTCCATCGGGATGACGATGTCGCTCTTGTCGACACTCTCCGCCGGATCGATGGTGATACGCTGGCGTGGCTCGTCATTGAACCAGTAGTCGATGGCTATGAGTTTGCCGTCGCCCTCCACCTTCTTCACCAGGAAGTTCTTGATAGTCGTGGCAGAGGCGAGTCCTGCCTTGTCACGGGTCATGTAGTTGAAGGTATGCAGACCGTTCGTCAATGCAGAGATATCGAGGTCCAGGGCTACTACTCCGTCCGCTGGTATGGCGGCACTCTGATGCTCACCATTGTCTATCCAGTACTCATAGGTAGTGAGGGCGTTATCACCGTCCTGCTGCTGTATCTTCATGAAGTTCTTCGTCAGGACGGAACTGACAATGCCGTTCTTGTCGATGACACGCATGGCGATGCTGTGCAGACCGTAGTTGAGGGCGGAGATGTC
>DEJF01000047.1:0-86640 GCA_002353225.1 Prevotella sp. UBA2755
CAAACGACCAGTTTGTCGGTAGGAAACTTACAGTTTCTTTATTTTTTCTCTATTTTTCATTGCTTTTCTAATTTTCTTTTGTATTTTTGCAGTCAAACTATAAGATAATGAGGAAAATATTAATCATATTTATTCTCTTCGCGTCTTTGCCTGTCTTTTCCCAAAAAGTGAAGACAGTGAAAGGTGAATATACTTATTATGTTCCTGAGAACGTGGCAAAGGAACAGGCTATGCGTATAGCGTTGGAACGTGCTAAGATACAAGCGTTAGCCGATGAGTTTGGCACTATTGTCCAACAGACCAATGTCACGAAGATTCATAGTACAGATGATAAGACTTCTACAGACTTTTTCACGTTAGGTGACAGCGAGGTGAAAGGAGAGTGGATAGAAACGACAGATAAGCCTGATTACGAGATTTCTTATGTGGAGAATACCCTCGTTGTGACTTGTAAGGTGAAAGGTAAAGCCCGTGAGATAGTTTCTGCTCAGATAGATTTTCGTGCTCACGTTCTGAGAAATGGTACTGACGACAAGTTTGAGGATGATGATTTCAAGAGTGGAGATGCCCTATATCTGTCTTTTAGGTCACCTGTCAGCGGATATCTTGCTGTCTATCTTGTTACGGACGATAACATGGCTTTCTGCCTTTTACCCTATCGTGGTCAGGATAGTGGTATCTATCCAATAGAGGCGAATCGCCGCTATGTGTTTTTCAGTGAAAAGGATGCGTCTAATACGGAACGTTCGTTCATAGATGAGTATTACATGACATGCGAGTCCTCTCAGGAACATAACTTGGTTTATGTTGTTTTTTCTCCTAACCAGTTTGCAAAGGCTGCAGATATCTCTACAAAGGAGGAACTACCGCGTCAGTTATCCTTTGAGGACTTCCAGGAATGGCTCACCAAGTGCCGTAAGTATGATAATAAGATGAATCTCCGCAGAATACCGATAACGATCAAAAATAAATAGTAACAAACAATAATTCACTAAAACCTCAAGATTATGAAAAAAGTATTACTTCTTTTTACTGTATGTTGTATGGGCGTTAGCAGTCTAAATGCTCAGTCAGATTATAAGAAGTGGTTAAAGTCTGAGAAAAAGGACGCTACTTATACCAGAAAAGAAATTAAGAAAGCAGCAAAAGAATACGCAGAACTTATTTATGAAGATGCAAAAGAAGTTTTCAAAGAACGAGACAACTTTGCAGACAAAAGCGTCAAAAAAAAGGAGAAGTTTATGATGGACGAGTTTGCCGGCGAGGTCTTGGAGTATCGAGATCAAAGATATAAGGTTGCCGACAACTTGCCCAGTTTGGAAGATCAAGTGGAAGCCGATGTGCGTTCAAAATGGTCTTTTGATGCAGATTTGTTCCCCACCAATATTTCAGGTGAGGCGAAGTGCGTGGCAAAGACCTATGAGTTGGCTACAAACAAGGCATACGATATGGCACGTGAGAATCTTGCCAATGAAATCATGCACGAAATTACGATGCAATTTGCCAGAAAAGATTTCGTGAAGCGTTTTGGAGTTGTGAAAGCACAGGAAATGGTACAAGCCATCCTTGACACAAAGACTGGTCTCTTGGAACTTATTAGTGATGTGCAGAAAGTCTTGGAGATATATAATAGCAAGAATTTGGTGAGTTCAGAAGTGTTCGTGAGAATTTATTATAGTGGCATTCAGGCGAAAGCAGATTTCAAGGCTGCCCTCAAGGATTTACTAAAGAATGACAGTTCTCTTTATAACGAGATGACTTATTTCCTTGATACTGCAAAAGAAAAGTAACAATTATTAAAAATATAGATTATGAAAACAATTAAGATTTTATTAGCATTAGTGGTCGCATCGTTTACAATCGGTGCCCAGGCTCAAAGACAGGCATTGCTAGTGACCTATTCACAGACAGACAATGTGTATGAGGATGAAAACATTAAGGCGGAATTAGTACGTCTGTCATTAAAAATAACAAACAAGACCAACAAGCCTCTTTTCGTTGATCGCTCTAGTTCCTTTTATTATGTAAACGACGAAGCAATTTGCCTTGACGAGAAGAGAGACGATACAAGTCATACAAATTATCAGCCCTTGGCACCTAAGAGTGATACATGGGTTTCTACGTTGGTTAATCCTATCAGAGGCAAATATGATGCAGGTGGTGGCTACAGTCGTCGTGGCGGTAAGGCTAACTATCAGTCTGATTTACAGTTGCAGGTGATGAATTATATGGAGACTATGCGCTATGAACTTGCCAACAACCAGAATAAGTCTTGTACTACTATACACCTTACTGGTGATGAATCTTTCATGAAGGTTAAGGTATATATTAAATACGATTTGGAAAAGTATTCTGCTGAAAGTGAAAAGAAGCGTGAGGACCACTCCTTTACTATCTCCACATGGGTATCTGATATGATTCTCTCAAAATATTATATTCAAGATCAGGACAAGGTTAAGCGCACTAATGCTGTGAATATTCAGGGGCGTATGACAGACATCATGCATGTGTTTGCTAACCCTCCGTTTGAGTATGATGAGGATAGTTCTCCCATTGACATTTACGTAACCTCCTTCGATAAGGGAAAGTTTGTTATCTATCGTTTAGGGGCATCTGATGCGGAAAAGGATGGCAAGACAGAAAAGAGCGGAGGTTTTGCAGGACTTTTCAAAAGTAAAGAGAAGAAAGCCGAGGAGCAAGAGATGAAGTCAAACTTCGAGGAACGTTCCAAAGGGCGTCAGGTTCTCGTCTGGGAAGGCGAAGCAACCAACTGGGTGCAGGCAATTCAAGATTCTTACGAAAAGTATCTTGTAGAGGATGGCTTGAAACCAAAGAAGGCTCATGATGAAGCCAAGGACTTTGCCAAGAAACAGAAAGACATACAGACACTCAAACCTTAAGCGTTTTTTATGGGAAAAGCAACTTTTATCACCTTTTGGTTTATCATAGGTGTATTACCTCTAAATGGTCAGACCATTGATCAGGAAGTAGTGGATGGGTGTGAGTTTTTACGCATGGGGCGTTTTGACAAAGCCTATGCCTCTTTCTCGAAAGGTGCCCGTTTTGGCAGTGTTACGGCTCAGTACTATTTGGCCTATTGTCAAGCAGAGGGTTATGGTGTGGCAAAAGACGATAAAATGGCTTTTTCATTATATCGAAAAGTAGCCGAGCGAGGCTTGCCTATAGCCCAAGCCCGTCTCGCCTATTTATTATATAAAGGTATAGGAACGAATAGGGACGTGGCTAAAGCCCAATACTGGATAGATAAGGCAACTAACTATAGTTATGTTGATTCTTATACTACTTATGTGTTAGGGCTATGTTATGAAGAAGGATTGGGCTGTGAGAAAAACATGACGAAAGCAATGGAATGTTTTCAAAAGTCATGTACTAAGAATGTTGACGAGGCATTAATACATACGGCAATGCTTTTTGCTGATGGGCGACATCTGAAACAGGATTATCAACAGGCACTTAACATTATCAATAGTGCCATTGAGAATATCGGTTCTGGTTTTGATTACGCATGCAAAGGTAAGATACTGACACTTATGGGCAAGAAGAAGGAGGCAGAAATCGTATGGCGTACAATGATCAATACCCATCCTTATTACGCTGTGCAAAGTTCTGATGACTTCTGTATGTATATGCGGGGTGCTAGTCCGATTCCTAATGACGTTATTACTAATCTGTATGCTAAAGCCGATGTGGCGTCAAAATCATCAAAGTTTAGTTATAATTCCCTGGAAGAGGATGATGCCCATTCAAATAATAACATCAATATCACTTACACTGTTGCACCAAGTATTCAACATCAAGAAGTTGCAACCCCAAGTGTCGTTCAGGCACCCAAACCCCAAAAAGAAGAAACCGCGGCTTCTACACCTAAGGTTGAAAGTACCAAATCTGATGTGGATGTTAACCTTCCGACTACCACGATTACAAATGACAATACCTTTGCCGTGATTATCGCCAACGAACATTATCAAGATGTGGCAACAGTACCCTATGCAGTCAATGATGGAACTGTTTTTGCTGATTATTGTAGAAAGAGTCTTGGTCTTCCTGCCACCAATGTCCATTTAGTGAAGGATGCCACTCTCAACAATATGAAGCGTGAATTCAACTGGCTTAAGCAAGTGTCAGATGCTTACAAAGGATCGGCAAAAATTATTGTCTATTATGCTGGGCACGGTATACCTGATGAGACTACCAGAGACGCTTATCTACTTCCTGTTGACGGCTTTTCCACTGATATAACTACAGGTTATAGCCTTGAGACGTTGTATTCAGTATTAGGTAGTCTTCAGGCAAAGTCCATAACAGTATTCCTTGATGCCTGTTTCAGCGGTTCTATGCGTGATGGTAATATGATGGCTTCTGCACGTGGCGTCGCCATCAAGGCAAAGAATAGAGCACCTAAAGGTAATATGGTGGTGTTCTCTGCAGCAACGGGTGAAGAAACGGCATATCCATATAAAGAGAAACATCATGGATTGTTTACCTATTATCTTCTCAAGAAACTGCAATCGAGCAAGGGCAACATTTCCTTAGGCGACCTTCAAAGTTATGTAGCAGAAGAAGTAGCCAGGAAATCTATCGTAGTAAATGGTAAATCGCAGACTCCAACAGTATCTCCGTCTTCTAATGTTGGTGAAGGATGGAAATCATGGACACTGAGATAATATGTGAAGGAAGACCAACTCTTCATGATGGGGGATTTTAGTATCAGCCAAAAAGATAATCTTATCCCTTTTGGACTTGAGCATAGGAAGAAAATCGGGCAAATGCTTTGTGCTTTGCCCGATTTTTCTTACCTTTGCACTCAATTTCGAAATAATATAAATCATTGCAATGAATATATCTTATAAATGGTTGAAGGAGTACGTGGACTTTGACCTCACACCACAGCAGGTGTGTGATGCCTTGACATCTACTGGTTTGGAAGTTGACGCACTCGAAGAAGTACAAAGTATCAAGGGAGGACTGAAAGGTCTGTATGTGGGTAAGGTGCTGACTTGTGAGATGCACCCTAACTCTGACCACCTCCATGTGACGACTGTTGACCTGGGTAAGGGTGAGCCGTCACAGATTGTTTGCGGTGCTCTCAATGTTGCTGCAGGTCAGAAAGTCATCGTAGCCGATTTAGGTTGCGTTTTATATGACGGTGATCAGGAGTTTGTCATTAAGAAGTCTAAATTACGTGGTGTTGAGTCCAACGGTATGATTTGTGCTGAGGACGAAATAGGCATTGGTACCTCTCATGCCGGTATCATTGTACTGCCTGAGGATGCTCAGGTAGGTATGCCTGCCGCAGAATACTATCACTTGGAGAGCGACTGGCTCATCGAGGTGGATATCACGGCAAACCGTGCCGATGCGTTGAGCCATTGGGGTGTTGCTCGTGACCTGTATGCCTGGTTGAAGCAGAACGGTTATCAGACCGCTACCCATAAACCGTCAGTAGCCGACTTCAAGGTAGACAATAACGACCTTCCTATTGATGTGAAGATTGAGAATACAGAGGCTTGTAAGCGTTATGCCTGTGTCAGTGTTACAGGCTGTGACGTGAAGGAAAGCCCTGAGTGGTTGAAGAATAAGTTGACGACGATCGGACTGCGTCCTATTAATAATATTGTGGACATCACTAATTATGTGATGATGGCACTTGGACAGCCCCTGCACTGCTTTGACGCAGACATGGTAAAAGGACATCAGATTGTGGTGAAGACCATGCCGGAAGGAACACCTTTCCAGACATTGGATGGTGTGGAGCATCAACTCTCTGACCGTGACCTTGCTATTTGTAATGTTGAGGAGCCGATGTGTATTGCAGGTGTTTTCGGTGGAAAGGGTAGTGGTACTTATGAGACCACCAAGAACGTGGTATTGGAGAGTGCCTATTTCCATCCCACATGGATCCGTAAGTCAGCACGTCGTCACGGACTGTCTACTGATGCCTCCTTCCGCTTTGAGCGTGGCATCGATCCCAATGGCACCATCGAGGCATTGAAGTATGCCGCTATCCTCTGTCAGCAGTTGGCTGGTGGTAAGGTGTCCATGGAGATCAAGGATGTGTATCCTGAGAAGATAGAGGATCCTGTCGTAGAACTGAAATACGACTATGTTCACAACTTGATTGGTAAGGAGATTGGTGTGGAGAACATCAAGAACATCTGCCAGTCATTGGAGATGCAGATTGTCAAGGAGGATGCCGAGGGACTGACGGTTAAGGTTCCAGCCTATCGTGTGGACGTACAGCGTCCTTGTGATGTGGTAGAGGATATCCTGCGTATCTATGGATATAATAATGTGGAGATTCCTACCCAGTTGAAGTCCTCATTGGTGATCAAGGGTGAGGAAGACCAGAAACATAAACTTGCCAACCTCGTCAGTGAGCAGTTGGTGGGTGAGGGTTTCAATGAGATTCTGAACAATTCGTTGACGAAGGGAGCCTACTATGGTGAGAATGATACCCTCGTCCGTATTATGAATCCGTTATCTACCGACCTGAATGTGATGCGTCAGACCCTCCTTTACGGTGGTTTGGAGAGCATAGAGCATAATGCCAAGCGTAAGAACGGCAACTGTCGTTTCTTCGAGTTTGGCAATGTGTATTTCTTCTCGCCTGACAAACAGAGTGATGAGAACCCGATGAATGCTTACAAAGAGGAATACCATCTTGGCTTGTGGCTGACGGGTAAGCGTGTCGAGGGCTCATGGGCTCATGCCAATGAGGATAGTTCTTTTGCCGAACTGAGTGCCTATGTGGAGCATATCCTTGCCCGTATTGGTGTGCAACAGGGTATGCTGGTACGTAAGAAGTCGGAAAATGCTATCTTCTCCGCAGGTCTCACTATTGAGAACCGTGGCGGTAAGAAGATGTTAGAGATGGGTGTGCTGTCTAAGAAGGTGCAGAAGGCTGCAGATATCGACACCCCTGTATATTACTGTGAGATGAACTGGACGGCACTGATGAAACTCATCCGTAATCAGAAGGTGCTGTATACAGAGATAGCCAAGTATCCTGCCGTCAGCCGTGACCTTGCCCTGCTCATCGACCAGAACGTGGAGTTTGCACAGATAGAGGAGATTGCTCGTCAGACAGAGAAGAAACTGCTGAAGAAGGTGGAACTCTTTGATGTCTATGAGGGTAAGAACCTGCCTGCCGGCAAGAAGAGTTATGCCGTGAACTTCATTCTGCAAGACGCAGAGAAGACGATGGGCGACAAGCAGATTGACGCTATCATGCAGAAACTCATCAATAACCTCAAACAGAAACTCGGAGCGGAATTAAGATAAAATCGAAATATCGAAAAAACAATAAACTATGGGAAGAGCATTTGAATATCGCAAAGCAGCGAAACTGAAGAGATGGGGCCACATGGCAAAGACATTTACCAAGATTGGTAAGCAGATTGCCATTGCTGTAAAGGCTGGTGGTCCAGAACCAGACATGAACCCGGCATTGCGTGCTATCATCGCTAATGCCAAGCGTGAGAACATGCCGAAGGATAACATTGAGCGTGCCATCAAGAACGCTATGGGTAAAGACCAGAGTGACTATAAAGAAGTGACATACGAGGGATATGGTCCTCATGGAGTGGCTATCTTCGTTGACACTCTGACAGACAATACCACCCGTACCGTTGGTGATGTCCGTTCCGTGTTCAATAAGTTCAACGGTAACCTGGGTACCCAGGGCTCTCTGTCGTTCCTGTTCGACCATAAGGCAGTGTTCACCTTCAAGAAAAAGGACGGTCTGGATATGGACGAACTGATTCTCGACCTGATTGACTATGGTGTAGAGGATGAGTATGATGAGGACGAGGAGGAGAACAGCATCACAATCTATGGCGACCCACAGTCATTCGGTGCTATTCAGAAGCACTTGGAGGAGAATGGCTTCGAGGTGACTGGTGCAGAGTTTACCCGTATTCCTAACGACTTGAAGGACGTGACTCCAGAGGAGCGTGAGACCATCGACAAGATGATTGAGAAGTTGGAAGACTTCGATGATGTGCAGACGGTCTACACGAATATGAAACCTGAGCCTGTCGAGGAGTAATGGCAACGAAACATATCATGTATGAGACTCATGGCACGTGTTCAAAGATGATTGACGTGACGTGTGATGAGAACGATGTCATCCAACAGGTCTTCTTCCTCGGCGGTTGCAATGGTAACCTGCAAGGCATCAGCCAACTGGTGCGTGGTCAGAAGATTGATGATGTCATTGCGAAAGTGAATGGTATCCGTTGCGGTACGAAGAATACCAGTTGTCCTGACCAGTTGTGCAGGGCATTGGAGGAATTAAAGAAACAACCGTTAGAAGCATAGTGCTTCTAACGGTAATCTTTTTCTTGGAAGGTAGCCTCAAATAGTTTAGCCCCTTTGTTCTTTGTTGAATAATAAATATAGCGGAAGTTGTAGCCAGCGTCCTTATAAGGTTTCATCGCCGTGGCATTCTTCAGTTGCTGCAACATCTGTTCTTTAGGGTTGTTGCGACGGATAAGAGCAGTGTCGTCTACCAAGTCACTCAATGTGTATGAGTATATTAAGGTATGCGTGGAGACATCGAAACTCATACTGTCAATAGTCACACCCTTGGCAATCGGGGCGGGACAGTGCTTTTTCGAGTACTCTTTAGCCTCACGGGCACAACGCTCTTCAAGGGTCTCCTGACATGCCGTTATGAACAGACATGCCATAATAAATACTATAATCTTTTTCATATACGCATATCTTTAGGGGCAATCCAACGATAGAGGTTGCAACCGACAAAGTTTCCCAGCACCTCTGCCACATACACCACGGCTACCATTGGTTGGGCAAGTTGCTCCCATGGTGCTGTGAGAAAATAGAAAGCATCTGCGATGCTATGGGCAAAACCGCAGAGTATAAAGACAGGAACACCTAATATCAGGGGTAGCATCTTTCCCTTACGGGCAAACTCCACCGCCGTTGTCATGATAAACCCGCATCCGATGGCAAGTAGGAAACATGCCCATGCGCCTTTGTCGAGTCTGCCGACAAGAATGCTGCCAGCCTTCTCCACACAATCGGGTTGGGCATAACGAATCATCAGTGCCGACAACAGACACCCTACAATATTACCTACAAGGACGATAAGAAGCATGCCCCAGTCACCGTGACGGCGGATGAATCCTGCTGTCCCTGTATATAGTTTCAGTCCGTAATAGACTACGGTAGTTAGTCCGAAGGCGAAGAGTACAGCACCAGCCACACCACCAACACGGAGGTTTACCGTTCCGCCAATGGCAATACAAATACCTGCCAGAATCGCCAACGGGAAGTGAGTTCGAAAGGTTTCTTTCATAAACGTTTGATGTTGTTTGTTTATAATTTCTGCAAAATTACTAAAATAAAATGGCATAGATAGGCAGGTATCTCAATTTTTTTTGTAATTTTGCAAAAGATTGTACATATACGAACTCATGGAACATATAAGAAACTTCTGTATCATTGCCCATATTGACCATGGAAAGTCGACGCTGGCTGACCGTATGCTTGAATATACCAAGACGATTCAGGTGACGGAAGGGCAGATGCTTGACGATATGGATCTGGAGAAAGAGCGTGGCATCACGATTAAAAGTCATGCCATCCAGATGGAGTATATGTATAAGGGCGAGAAATATATCCTGAACCTGATTGACACTCCGGGACACGTGGATTTCTCTTATGAGGTGAGCCGTTCCATCGCAGCCTGTGAGGGTGCCTTGCTGGTGGTGGATGCCACACAGGGTGTTCAGGCTCAGACCATATCCAACCTCTATCTTGCTATCGATCATGACTTGGAGATTATTCCAGTCATCAATAAGATTGACATGCCCAGTGCGATGCCTGATGAGGTAGAGGACGAGATTGTCGACCTGATTGGTTGTGACCCTGATGACATCATCCGTGCCAGTGGTAAGACGGGGGAGGGCGTGGAGCAGATCCTTGATGCCGTTGTAGAGCGTATCCCTCATCCAGAGGGTAATGCCAATGCTCCTTTGCAGGCATTGATCTTTGACTCTGTGTTCAATTCCTTCCGTGGCATCATCGCCTATTTCAAGATAGTGAACGGTACTATCCGCAAGGGGGAGAAGGTGAAGTTCTTCAATACAGGAATGGAGTACGATGCCGACGAGGTGGGGGTGTTGAAGATGGATATGATACCCCGGAAAGAATTACGAGTGGGTGATGTGGGATATATCATCAGTGGTATCAAGAACTCTAAGGAGGTGAAGGTGGGCGATACCATCACCAGTGTGGCAAATCCTTGTGACAAGGCTATCGAGGGCTTCCAGGAAGTGAAGCCGATGGTGTTTGCCGGTGTCTATCCGATAGATCCTACCGACTATGAGAATCTGCGTGCTTCCTTAGAGAAACTGCAACTCAATGATGCCTCGCTGACCTTTACGCCAGAGACTTCGGTGGCATTAGGCTTCGGCTTCCGTTGTGGTTTCCTTGGCTTGCTCCACATGGAGATTGTACAGGAGCGCCTTGATCGCGAGTTTGATATGGACGTGATTACCACCGTGCCTAACGTTACCTATATGTGTTACGACAAACAGGGTGGGGTGAAAGAGGTGCATAACCCGTCGGGACTTCCTGACCTCACGCTGATTGATCATATCGAGGAGCCGTATATCAAGGCAAGTATTATTACTGCCGCAGACTATATCGGTCCGATCATGACACTCTGTCTTGACAAGCGTGGCGAACTCATCGACCAGCAGTATGTCAGTGGCAATCGTGTGGAACTGCGTTTCATGCTGCCACTGGGTGAGATCGTGATTGACTTCTACGATAAGTTGAAGTCAATCTCCAAGGGCTATGCGTCATTTGACTATCATGTCGATTGTTTCCGCCCCTCTAAGTTGGCGAAACTTGATATCCTGCTGAATGGTGAGTCAGTGGATGCCCTGTCGACACTGACCCATCAGGATAATGCGGTGACTTTTGGCAGAAGAATGTGTGAGAAACTGAAAGAGTTGATCCCACGTCAACAGTTTGACATCGCTATCCAGGCGGCTATCGGGGCGAAGATTATCGCTCGTGAGACGGTGAAGCAGGTGCGTAAGGACGTGACTGCGAAATGCTATGGCGGTGATGTGAGCCGTAAGCGTAAACTACTTGAGAAACAAAAGCGAGGCAAGAAGCGCATGAAGCAGATTGGTAATGTGGAAGTGCCGCAGAAAGCCTTCCTCGCTGTATTGAAATTAGACTAAAACAACAATCAAAGACAAACTGAAAATCCATACGAAGATGACAACATTAGGACTAACACCACGAGACGTAGCACGTGAACTGGCAAGACGTTACAGTACGATGACACACGACGAACTTGATGTGCTCGAAAGTATTCTTGTGCCTTTGAAATATCAGAAAGGGGAGATTATCCTGAAGGAGGGTGATATATGTCGTAATATCTACTGGGTCGTAAAGGGTTTGGTACGCCAGTTCTATTTTAAGAACGGTAAGGAACTGACCGAGTATATGGCGACCGAGAACACCATCTGTATGTGTATCGAGAGTCTCTTTAAGGAAGAGCCTACACATTTGCAGATGATGGCATTGGAGCCTACGATTATCTATGCCCTGCCGAAAGCAGCATTGGAGCGTGAGGCTATCAAGAACGTCAATATCCAGATGCTCTATCGTAAGATATTGGAGGAGTCGCTGATCTTCTCTCAGATACATGCTGACATGCTCCGCTTCGAGTCTGCACAGGACCGTTATGCCAAATTGGTGAAGCGTAGTCCACAGTTGGTTCTCCGTGCACCATTAGTCTATATCGCCAGTTATCTCCAAATGACTCCTGAGACATTGAGTCGTGTCCGTACCTCCGCCTTACTGGAGGATAAGGATTAATAACAATTACGAGGAAATTGATATGCGCTTCTTCACGGCTAAAGAGTAGGCCCTGGAGAGCAAATAATTCAGTTACCGTACTTTTAGTGAATCCTTTAACTCCTAAAACTATTTCTATATGAGAAAAATGAAAAAGCGGATGATCGCCGCCATTTTGATATGCGGCACAACAACGGCTTTTAATTCATGCGGTAGTAATGCCAACCCTGCTCCAGCAGATTCTAAGGATGCAGGTGCGCCCGACTATTCCCAAAAGTCTTGTTGGTACAAAATTCCAGAAATCACAAAGAAATTCGATACGTTCTTTATCTACCCAACGGAGTACATGGGCTCGAACGAGGGCGACCCAGACTATGCCTCGCTTGACAACCCCGATATGGTGGAGGGGGTTAAGAACGACCACATCATCATGGCGAGCGCATTCGAGGAATCCACCAACTTGTTCATACCGTACTATCGGCAGGCAAGTGCAATGGCTATGAAGAACGCATACGATAAGACTGGTGACATTCGTGGGGTGCTTGTTAGCACACCTTATGAGGACATCACCGCTGCACTTGACTACTACTTTGAGAACTACAACAACGGACGTCCTTTCATCATCGCAAGCCACAGTCAAGGTTCTGCAATCAACAGTCTCGTCCTGAGGGACTACTTCAAGGAGCATCCCGACTACTACAAGCGTATGGTCGCCTCATACATGATCGGCTTCTCTGTCACGAAGGACTGGCTGAAGGATAACCCACACCTGAAGTTCGCAACTGGCGAGTCCGACACGGGAGTTATCGTCAGTTGGAATACCGAGGGCAAGAAGAATGTCGAGCAAAACGCCAAGAACGTCGTAGTGATGCAGAATGCTATTAGCATCAATCCGTTGAACTGGAAACTCGATGATACGTATGCGTCAGCAAGCGAGAATAAGGGGTCACTCATCATAGACGAGAAGGCTGGCACGGTCAGCATCGGTGACATCGGCGCTGATGCACAGGTAAACACCGCACGTGGTGTTGTCGTGACAAACGCCAACTCTGAACCCATTCCTTTGACCGAGTTCTTTGGTCCGCAGAGTTTCCACAATGGTGACTATACGTTCTACTACAACAACATCAAGGACAACGTCGCCAAAAGAATTGCTGCTTATAAAAATTAATAAGTTATGAGAAAGACTATTTTAAAGAGTAGTATGAAAATGTTGTCGTTCATCGTCATGATGGGCGTCATCTTCGGAGTGAGTTTACTTGCTGGATGCAAGAGTAAGAACAGTGCCGACCTTGTGGTCTATGGAAAGGTTTTCACTGCTGAGGGCAATCAAGTGGTAGAAGCCTTTGCCGTAAAGGACGGCAAGTATATCTATGTTGGTGACAAGGCGGGAGCCGAGGCTTTTGTAGAAGAGGGCAAGACCAAGGTGGTGGACTATACTGGTAAAGGTCTTGTGATGCCTGGTTGCGGCAATGGTCATGCCCATTATTCAATGGGGTATGCCATTCAGTCGGTCGGAACGATAG
This sequence comes from Prevotella sp. UBA2755, assembly GCA_002353225.1. GTDB lineage: Bacteria > Bacteroidota > Bacteroidia > Bacteroidales > Bacteroidaceae > Prevotella. Next base: position 13,389 of record DEJF01000047.1, read on the forward strand.
TCAGTAGGGAAGACGGTGTGGACAAGTTCTTGAAGGAAATCGTCCCCAATGCGGTCAAGAAGGCAAAGGACACAGGAACCACGTCTGTCTTTGGGCAAGGCTGGAATATGCTCACCTTCCCGAAAACAATGTCTTATCGTCAACAGTTGGATGCTATTTGCAGTGATATTCCTATTTATTTTGCAGACGAGGAAGGTCATAAGGGACTGGCGAATACCATCCTGCTGGTCAAGGCAGGCATAATGAAGGAAGACGGCACCGTACTGAAAAAAGAAATACGTGGCGGCGAGATTGTGATAGGCGCTGACGGCACACCTACAGGTTATCTGTCGGAACAGGCTGGAACCTATGTGCGTTCCTTTATGGACAATGAGAATCTTTTATCTGTCGACATTGCAAAAGGAAATATGGCAAGTATCCAGCAACAGTTGTTGTCTGAGGGCTATACGATGTATCTTGATGGCTACTCCTCTTATTTCTTTAACGATAATTTCTATAAGGCTGCCCAGCAGATGGACCAGACTGGTGACATGCACTTTGTATTAGGCACGGCATGGGAATTGGATAGTTGGATGGATGTGGATGCCACCTTGGCAAAAGCCAGTGACACTCAGAAATATGCTTCCGAGCACATCAAACCGAACTGGCTCAAACTCTTCATGGATGGTACGGTGGAGAGTGGTACCGGTTTTGTGGAACCGCTCTATCCTGGCGGTCGTCAGGGCATTCCCAACTGGTCGGAAGAGGAACTGACGGACATTACGCGCAAGGCGAATGCTAAAGGCATCACCATGCATGTTCATGTCATGGGCAACAAGGGCGTGGAGCGCGTTGTTAATGCCTTTGTCAATGGTGGAAAGGATGAGATGCGCAATACGCTGATACATGTGTATGGTGTCAATCCAAAGGATTATAAGCGTATGGCAGATCATCATATTCAGGTCAGCGAGGGTTTACTTTGGCACCATGCCGACAATGGATTACAAGAGGAACTGGCAAAAATACTTCCAGAAGGCATGAAGGACAAGGGGTATCCGATGAAGTCATTCTTCGATAATGGTGTCAATATCTCCTCACACTCTGACTTCCCTGCACTGAGCGGCAGTCCTGACGACCCGTTCAGCATTGTGGAGATTGCGGTAACGGGTGTTTATCATCTTGAGAACGGCAAACCTTGGTGGCCTGAAGAACTGCTGACCCGTGAACAGGCTCTCACTGCCCTGACCATCAATGTCGCCAAGCAGATGTTTATCGAGAATGAGAGAGGTAGCATCAGTGTTGGCAAATATGCTGACTTCCTGCTCGTCAACAAGGATGTGCTGACCTGTCCCGTGACAGAGATTCACACCGCCAAACTTGAAGCCACCTATTTTGAGGGCAAAAAGGTTTTCTCCATGTAAATTATTAATATAGGTAACAATGAATAAGCACAGATTATGGATGTTTACCGCTATCCTTTTTTGCGGCACAACAGTTGATATGGCAGCCACTACTAATAAAAATACTAACCAAACGGATAACGAGATGGAAAAGTATAAAGAAATAGTAAGATCCTGGTACGGTGAGAACAAGAAGATAACGGACGGCAATTACGACAAGACACTTGCTGTCAAGTGTGTTAACGGTACTTTCGTTGGTAAAAAGGCGGATAATACCATTGTGTTTAGAGGCATTCCTTACGTAGGTCAGCAGCCTGTGGGCAGCCTGCGTTGGAAAGCACCGGTAGATATCGCGCCCAATGATGGCGTATATGAGGCATACTACAATGCTAAAGTAGCCCCACAGCCAGAAGTGGAGGCGTCTTCTATCTACTATCAGGACGAGGACTGCTTGTACCTCAACATCTGGAAGCCTGCCATGACTTCTGTGGAGAACACGATGGTGAATACTAATCGTCAGCCCGTCATCGTATGGATTCATGGTGGAGCCTATGCCTATGGTGGAACGGTCGATCCGCTCTATGACTTCCACAATTTCGTAGAGGAGAACCCCGATGTCATCGTTGTCAGTGTCGCTTACCGACTTGGTGTCTTAGGCTTCTTTCACCTGTCGCACCTGCCTGACGGCAAGGACTATCCCGATGCACAGAACTTGGGACTTCTGGACCAACTGCAAGCATTGAAGTGGGTACATGAGAACATCGCTGGATTCGGTGGCGACCCCAATAATGTGACCCTCATGGGCGAATCGGCAGGAGGCGGAAGTGTGACGAGTCTCTCACTGATTAAGGGTGCGCATCAGTATTTCAAGAAGGTCATTGCTCTGAGCGGTAATCCTGGTCTGTCGACATCTACAGAAGCAGCCATCGCTTGTACCAATGAACTGATAGAAGCATTGGGCTGCAAGACCGTAGCCGATCTCCAGAAGGTCGATGCCCAGAAACTCGTGGGCGTAGCGTCTGAATTACTCCCCCTGCGCTTGGCTCCCGAAAGAGACGGAAATTTATTGCCACGCAATCCGTGGGAGGCAGTGGCAAGTGGTGCTGTGAAGGACATCACGTTCTTGCATGGTGTCAACAAGGACGAGATGAACTTCTTCCTGGTAGGAATGGGCGGACCAGAGCCTTTTAATGCGTGGGCGGCAGACCGTCAGGCAACGAAACTTTCTCTGATGACTGACGAGGAGAAAGCCCTGACAGAAAGTTTCTGCAAGGATGTGAAAGGAGAGATTTATGATCCCTACTGCAAGTGGTTTAGTCAACTGATGTTCAACGCACCGTGCTTAAGATTGGCGGAGAACCAGGCTAAGGCTGGCGGCAAGTCCTTCACCTACTATTTCACCGTTGAATCCGCCCTCCCAATGCTGAAGAGCGCACATGGAATGGCGCTTGCACCCCTGTTCAAACATCCTGAATTGGACGGTGATACGGGACGTGCATTCGATGAAACCTTCTCGAAGACCATGCGTAAGATGTTTGTACAGTTCGCCAAGACTGGTAATCCGTCAATCAGTGCAGACAAGTCTCCTGATGGCAAAGCAAAGGAATGGCCACTCTATGACCAGAAGGACAAGCAGGTGATGGTCTTCGATGAATTCAATATCCATCCGGAGAAGGAATCACAGAGAAAGATAGTTGATTGGGAGAAATCCTACTTTCTGACTAAGTATTATGGTTTTTGATAGGTTCACAAACCACCATAGAGGGAACGAGGAAGCGACAACGCTTCCTCGTTTTCTTTTCCTCCCCCTCAACAGGGGGAAAGGCTACGGGTAGACGAACATAGTTCGGTTAATCGATAAAGTCGCTTTGCTTGCAAAGAATGGATGGGAGAGTGGCTTCACTTTGAGTTTAAGATATTTATCTGTTGTGATTTGCTAAGAAATAGTATCTTTGCGGAGGCGTGGCTCTTAGTTAGTGTAGGTGGCAAAAGTTTGGATATTGGTTAGTATAGTTATTATAAAAAAAGGGATTGAGGGTAGTGGGATTGTCTAAAAATCTCACTACCCTCTCACTACCATCTCCCTACCCAGACAGGGACAGTTTTTTGAGCGGTTTGCTTTCGGCTATAGCCGAACGGTTGAAAGGATGCCACTTTACCCCTCGAAGGACGGCACTAATACCCCAACACCGGTAAATGGTTACCCCTACAGAAGGCATCTTCATCTTCGATCGGAGGTATCGGCAACTTTTACTCTGCGCATGGCTTCCTTTTGTTGATGCGCCAGCCGATAGCCGCAACGATCTCTATTCCTGCTGCAGATAATAGAGGGTGCCCTCTGGACTCTTCAGCGTTCGGGCTTTCGGGTCGTAGGTATAGCGTGTCTCTGACGAGTCGGCATCTTTCATGTAGATCGTGTTTCCCTTGATGGTGTAGGTGAACTCGGTGAAGTGAAGACTGCCAATGACATTCCATGACGCTGTACCGTCGTTGTTCAGACAGATACGGTCCTTGTTGCCTCCGTCCTCGTTGAAACTGTCGTAGATACCAGCCACCGTCTTAAAGGTCAGTTGCGCATTGGAATCAGTATTCCCGTCGAAGTCCTTGATCTTGTTGATCATCTGAATCACGGGGTCCATCTCCTTCTGACGGCTCTTGGGATAGACGATGGCAAGAAAACTGGAATGGCAGAAGGAGGCTCCATCCTCATGGACTATTGCCTTCTCTTGACGTTTCTTCTTCATATAGAAGATGCGACCATCCGTGGTGTAACCGGAGAAGACACCGTTCTTTGCCTTATAAACGATGTTCTTAATGGTGGCATCCTGGGCGATGACACTACCAGCACCGGGGAAGTCAGCGTCATCACAAGCCCATGAGCCTAATAGGGAACAGTAACTCAGTTGTGCGTCCTGGTGTTGATAGATGACCATAGAGTAGGGACCGTCACCATAGAAATACTCCCTGCCATCGGAGAAATAAGATGGTACCTGAAAGTTATAGGAGGTCTGTTTCCACGACATCTGGTTGGTTCCTTCCGTATTCTCTGTTGCTGCACTGGCTGAGGTGCAAGCCAGAAGGAGGTAAAGCAGTATTTTTCTCATAAATGGTAGTTGTTTTGGTTTTTACGTTGCAAATATAATGCTATTTTTCGGAAAAGCCAAAAAAATGATACATTTCTATGTTAGTCCCTTTGTACGCCATTTCCCTGACCGCCAGCGGCGCATGAGGATAATGCCGCGGATGTTCTCGTCGAGAGCGAAGGCTACCCACATACCTATCAGTCCGTAGCCAAGGGGAATACCGATGACATAACTGAGACCGACGGCAATCGTCCAGTTGAAGATGATGGCGATCATGAGCGGGTAGTAGGCATCGCCAGTAGCACGGAGCGTGCTGGTGGCAAAGATGTTCGAGGTACGTCCTATCTCCAAGAACCAGTCGATGACAAACACCCAGACTCCCATGGCGATGATCTCCTTGTTGTCGGTGAAGGCACCAATGATTTCCCGTCCGAAGATGGCAAGGATGGCGGAACCGCTGAGGGAGATGATCATCGACCAGCGGAAGAAGTAGTTGCCTAATAAGTAGGCTGCCTGATGATGGCGCTTCCCCACCAGGTGACCCACCAGAATATCACCGCCCTGAGTAATACTGATACAGAAAAGATAGACAAACATAATGATGTTGGCGCAGTAGGTGCGAGTCGCCAGCGCCTCGTTGCTGATCTGGTTGATGAAATAAGTGACAACCACCTGCGACAGGTTATAACTGATGTTCTCACTCATGGCTGGAATGCCGATAAACAGCAGGTTGCGCAACTCCAGCCATGGTATCGGTCGGAAGTAGCGGAGTGGGAAGGAGGGGATATGTTTGCGGAAGTGAATGACTCCCAACAGCACGGTAGCCACGGCACGACTGGCTGCTGTGGCAATGGCGGCACCCTCGACACCCATCTGGGGACAGCCCAGATGTCCGAAGATAAGGGCATAGTTGCCGATAATGTTAATCACATTGACGATACCTGTTACCACCATCGGATAGGTCACCTTACCAGCACTACGAAGCGAGGCGGAGAATGTCAGCGACAGGGCTTGAAAGAACGACAAAGCACCCGTCAGACGGAGGTAGATAAGGGCATCGCCCATCAGTTCGTCCCGCACTCCCATCAGATGAAGCAACTGTTCGGCAAAGACAAAGAGCATGGCACTCATCGTAAGTCCTAACAGCAGATTGACAACTAACGCCATGCCTACTACCTGCACTAGACGCTTCTGGTAACCGGCACCGATATACTGGGCGCAGATGATGGCAGCACCCATGGAGAAGAATTGGTAGACCAAGAACACCAGCGACATCAACTGGTTGTCGAGACCCACTGCCGCCACACTGTTATCGCTATAGCGGCTGAGCATGATGGTATCAACGGCACCAAGCATCATGACGAGTGCCATCTCAATAAACACTGGAACAGTGAGTATCTTCAGTTGATGTTTCAAAGAATGATCTGCCATGTAAGTCTTGTATGCCTATTAACGTAATTGATGTAGAAACAAAAAAAGCCCCTCAAAAGGGGCTTCTTCGTAGTCGATAGGGGAATCGAACCCCTATGCCAAGATTGAGAATCTTGTATCCTAACCATTAGATGAATCGACCGAGTGGCGAATGCAATCAAGCATGCTTGGATTGCTGAGACACGAGGGAGATAGACCAGAGGTCAATCGACCAACATTTCAAAGATGCTCTCTTAGAGAAATCCCCTCGGCTGCGGAAGGAGGGGGATTCGAACCCCCGGTACGGGAACCCGTACGGCAGTTTAGCAAACTGCTGGTTTCAGCCACTCACCCATCCTTCCATCAGGACCTCGGAGTCAGAAACCTTGGGGTTATCTCCTTGATTGCGGGTGCAAAGGTAATGCTTTTATTTCACTCCTGCAAATTTTTCAGAGACTTTTTTCTTTTCTTCTGTCTTTTTTGCTTAAAAGAGGAGCGGAATACGGGACTCGAACCCGCGACCCTCGGCTTGGGAAGCCAATGCTCTACCAACTGAGCTAATTCCGCCTACTGATATAAAAGCAAAAGAGTCAGATGACTCTGACTCTCCTTGCCCGAAAGAGCCGATAGCCGGACTCGAACCGGCGACCCACGCATTACGAATGCGTTGCTCTACCAACTGAGCCATATCGGCAACCTCAAAGAACGCTTTTTTAGCGACTGCAATGACAATGCAAGTTAATGCAGAGAGCGTGCTCTTTGCTGAGACACAGCCTGTCTTCGCAAAACTTTTGCAAAGGTAATACAAAAATTCCGTTCGGCAAAATTTTTACCTAACAAAGTTTCTCACGCAGGAATTTTCCTGTGATGCTCTTCTCGCAAACTGCCACTTCCTCGGGAGTACCGCAGGTGACAAGGTCGCCGCCACGGTCGCCACCTTCTGGTCCGAGGTCGATGACATGGTCGGCGCATTTGATGATCTCCATGTTATGCTCGATGATGAGGATGGTATGTCCTCGCTCAATCAGGGCATCGAAGGCGTGGAGCAGTCGCTGGATATCATGGAAATGCAAACCCGTCGTCGGCTCGTCAAATATAAATAAGGTGGGGTCTTGTCGCTCCTGTCCGATGAAGTAGGCGAGTTTCACACGCTGGTTCTCACCACCAGAGAGGGTAGAGGAGTTCTGTCCAAGTTTGATATAGCCCAGTCCCACATCCTCTAACGGTTTCAAACGGTTGACGATGGTCTTGCACAGACTCTCTTTTCCTCTCCCAAAGAACTCGATAGCCTCCGTGATCGTCATGTTCAGTACCTCGTCGATATTCTTGCCCTCATAACGTACGTCGAGGATGTCGTGCTTAAACCGGTGTCCATGACAAGCCTCACACTCCAGAACGAGGTCTGCCATAAACTGCATCTCCACCGTGATGACACCAGCACCCTTACACTCGTCACAGCGTCCGCCATCGGCATTGAAAGAGAAATACTGTGAGGTGAAACCGAGTTGTTTCGACAATGGCTGATCGGCAAAGAGGTCACGGATAGCATCGTAAGCCTTGACATAAGTGGCGGGATTAGAGCGTGTCGACTTACCGATAGGGTTCTGGTCGACAAACTCGATATGCTTGACAGCCTCATGGTCGCCACCCAGTCCCATATACTCACCAGGCGCATCACACACATCACCATGCAGTCGTTTGAGGGCAGGATAAAGGATACCTTTGATCAGACTCGACTTACCGCTGCCGCTGACACCCGTCACCACGGTCATCACATTGAGAGGGATCGAAACATTGATGCCTCGCAGGTTGTTCATACGTGCTCCCTTGATATCAATCTTCCTATTCCAAGGGCGACGGCTCTTGGGAACAGGTATCTCCTCTTCGTGCAACAGGTATTTGACGGTATGACTCTTGGGAAACTTCTTGAGTGATTGCTTGTTGATATCCTCGGCATTCCCCTCGAAGACAATCTCACCACCCAGTCTGCCAGCATCAGGTCCTACGTCAATAAGGTAATCGGCGGCACGCATCATCTCCTCGTCATGCTCTACGACCACTACCGTATTGCCCAGAGCCTGTAACTCTTTCAGCACTTTGATAAGCCGGTCGGTGTCACGACTATGTAGTCCGATGCTGGGCTCATCTAATATATATAAGGAACCCACGAGCGAGGAACCCAGTGAGGTCGTCAGGTTGATACGCTGACTCTCACCACCGCTGAGTGAGTTCGACATACGGTTAAGGGTGAGGTATCCCAGTCCTACATCCAACAGGAATTGCAGACGAGAGTTGATCTCCGTCAGCAACCGCTTACCGATCTGCTGCTCTTGTTCTGTGAGTTGCACGTCGTCAAACCACTGTTTCAGTCGTACGACAGGCATCTGTACGAGGTCGGAGATGCTTCGTCCTCCAATCTTCACATAGTCAGCCTCTGGTTTCAAACGAGTACCGTGACATTTCGGACAAGTGGTCTTACCACGATAGCGGCTCAGCATCACCCGATACTGAATCTTGTATTGGCTCTCCTTCACCATCTGGAAGAAAGCATCGATGCTCACTTGGTCGTGGATGTCCTTATGACGCTCAGAGGGCAGTCCATGCCATAGCATGTCTTTCTGTTGCTGCGTCAGGTTATAGTAAGGTTCGAAGATCGGGAAATCATCCTTGGCGGCTCGACGGCAGAACTCGTCCTTCCACATCTTCATCTTCTCTCCATGCCAGCAAACCACACATCCGTCGTAGACCGATAGGGTCGTGTTGGGAATCACTAAATGCTCGTCGATGCCGATGATCTTACCAAAGCCCTGACACTCAGGACAGGCTCCGACGGGGGAATTGAAGGAGAAAAGATTGTCGGATGGCTCCTCGAACTTCATACCATCCGCTTCGAAACGCATGGAGAAATCATAACTGAGCATCGAGGGCAGGAACATCAGACGGCACTCACCATTACCCTCATAGAAAGCGGTCTCGGCAGAGTCGACCAGTCGGGAGATCGCATCTTTGGCATCATCTACCGTCAGACGGTCGATGACGAGGTAGAGAGCCTCCCCCGACCCCTCCAGTAGGAGTGGAGATTGGGATTCTAAGAAATCATCAATCCTTTGGAAGTCGCTGTTGACAAAGATACGGGCATAGCCGTTGAGCACATACATTTTGAGTTGCTGCTCCAGGGTACGTCCTTCGGGGATGACCACTGGTGCCATCACCACGAACTTCGTTCCTTTGGTATATTGCATGGCACATTGGATGATGTCCTCCGTCGAGTGCTTCTTTACCTCCTGTCCGCTGATGGGAGAGTAGGTATGACCGATCCGTGCATAGAGCAACCGCAGATACTCATAGATCTCTGTCGTTGTACCAACGGTGGAGCGAGGGTTACGGGAGATGACTCGCTGCTCGATGGCGATAGCGGGAGGGATGCCCTTGATGAAGTCACACTCTGGTTTGTTCATACGTCCTAAGAACTGACGGGCATAACTCGACAGACTCTCTACATAACGGCGTTGCCCCTCGGCGTATAGTGTGTCGAAGGCGAGTGACGACTTACCACTGCCACTCACACCAGCCACCACCACCAGTTTGTTGCGTGGAATCTTCACGTCCACGTTCTTCAGGTTGTTAACCCTTGCTCCCTTTATCTCAATACAATCGCTCATGATTTTCCTATATAATCCGCAAAGTTCGGGAATTTTTCTGAGATATGCAAGAAAAAAGTGAGTTACCTTTTCTGGTAACCCACTTTTATATATAATAATGTGTAATTACAGGATTGTCTTCACAGCCTCCAGCATACCCTTCTCCTGGATGAGGTCGAGGAACTGCTTCACCATTGTGTTCAGACCCTGAATCTTGTTGAGGTCCTCTGCCCAGATGAACTCTGCACCCAGTACACCGTCGGTAACCTTCTGAGTATCACCAGTTGCCCACAGTTCCTTCAACAAATCCATAATCTTCTGATCGTCGTTAGGAACAATCTCTGCACCGTCAGCACGCTTGCCACCCTTGTAGTAGGTGATGATAGCGGCAAGACCGAATACCAAGCCCTTAGGCAGCTCGCCCTTGCGCTCCAGATAGGTCTTCACTCCGGGGAGGTCGCGAGCCTGGAACTTCGGGAAACTGTTGAGCATGATGCTCGTCACCTGATGGTCTACAAATGGGTTGTCGAAACGCTCCAATACGTCGGTAGCGAACTTCTCCAACTCGTCCATAGGAAGGTCGAGGGTCTGCATCAACTCGTCAAACTGTACTTTGTGGATGTACTTAGAGATCACCTCATGGTTGCAAGCGTCACGAACGATATTCACACCACTCAGATAAGCAACAGGAGAGAGCACGGTGTGCGGACCATTCAGCAGAGTCACCTTACGCTTGTGGTATGGCTCCTCTGAAGGAACGAACAATACATGCAGTCCGGCTTTGTCTGCGGGGAACTCCTTAGCCACATCTTTCGGAGCCTCGATAACCCACAGGTGGAAGTTCTCAGCCTGTACGACGAGGTTGTCACGATAGCCGACCTTCTCCTGAATCTCAGCAATCTCCTTGCGTGGGAAACCAGGAACGATACGGTCTACCAATGTGGCATAGACACCACAGCACTCATCGAACCACTTCTTGAAGTCTGCGGGCAACTGCCACAACTCGATGTATTTATTGATGCAATCCTTCAGTACGTGACCGTTGAGGAAGATCAACTCACATGGGAAGATGATGAGTCCCTTTGTGGGGTCACCATTGAAAGTCTGATAACGACGATACAGCAACTGTACCAGTTTACCAGGATAAGAAGAAGCGGGTTTGTCGTCCAACTTACAAGCAGGATCGAAAGCGATACCAGCCTCTGTGGTGTTAGAGATCACGAAACGAATCTCTGGCTGGTCAGCAAGAGCCATGAAAGCATCATTCTGAGAATAAGGATTCAATGCACGGCTAATCACGTCGATACGCTCCAGCGTATTAACGGGCTGACCATTCTCACGACCTTGCAGGTTCACGTGATACAGGCAGTCCTGACCGTTCAGCCACTCAGCCATACCCTTGTCGATAGGTTGTACTACAACAACAGAACCATTGAAATTGGTCTTCTGGTCCATATTCCAGATAATCCAATCAACAAAAGCACGGAGGAAATTACCCTCACCAAACTGAATCACCTTTTCAGGCATAACGCTCTTAGGCGCAAAATGTTTGTTTAACGGTTTCATAATATTAATAATGTTTTAATTGATTTGTTTTATGTCGTGCAAAGATAGTGACTTTTTTCTTTATTACCAAATATTGGCAAGAAAATTTGCAAACATCAGAATTTTGTATTATCTTTGCAGGACTATTGAGATATCATTTAATGTTAACATATAATAATACATTGCTAATCTTATGAGCCAAAAAAGAGTTTATACCTTTGGTAACGGAAAAGCTGAAGGTAACGCAAAGATGCGTGAGGAACTGGGTGGTAAGGGTGCTAACCTTGCTGAGATGAACCTGATTGGTGTTCCCGTTCCTCCAGGTTTTACAATCACAACAGACTGCTGTAACGAGTACTATCAGGTTGGTCAGGAGAAAATTATGGAACTCCTGAACGATGACGTGATGGCTGCCGTTAAGCATATCGAGGGTCTGATGAATTCTAAGTTCGGTGACAAGGAGAATCCTCTGCTTGTTTCTGTACGTTCTGGTGCTCGTGCTTCTATGCCAGGTATGATGGACACCATTCTGAACCTTGGTCTGAATGACGAGGTGGCAGAGGGAATGGTGAAGAAGACCAACAATCCTCACTTCGTATATGACTCTTATCGTCGTTTCGTTCAGATGTACGGTGATGTCGTATTGGAGATGAAGCCCGTGAACAAAGAGGATATTGATCCATTCGAGGAGATTATCGAGAAGGTGAAGGCTGAGCGTGGCGTGAAGCTGGATAAGGACCTGAGCGTTGACGAGTTGAAGAAACTCGTTCAGTTGTTCAAGGCTGCCATCAAGGAGCGCACCGGTAAGAGTTTCCCCGACGATCCTATCGAGCAACTCTGGGGTGCTATCTGCGCTGTGTTCCGTTCTTGGATGAACGAGCGTGCTATCCTCTATCGTAAGATGGAGGGAATCCCCGACGAGTGGGGTACTGCCGTATCTGTAATGGCAATGGTATTCGGTAACATGGGTGACACCTCTGCTACAGGTGTTTGCTTCAGCCGTGACGCTGCCAACGGTGAGAACGTGTTCAACGGTGAGTATCTTGTAAATGCTCAAGGTGAGGACGTTGTTGCCGGTATCCGCACACCACAGCAGATTACAAAACTCGGTTCTCAGCGTTGGGCTGAGCGTGCTGGTATCTCTGAGGCTGAGCGTGTAACTAAGTATCCTTCTATGGAGGAGGCTATGCCAGAGATCTATGCTCAGTTGAACGGTATTCAGGAGAAACTGGAAGAGCACTATCGTGACATGCAGGATATGGAGTTCACCGTACAGGAGGGCAAACTGTGGTTCCTCCAGACACGTAACGGTAAGCGTACAGGTGCCGCTATGGTGAAGATCGCTATCGACCTGCTCCACGAGGGTAAGATTGACGAGAAGACTGCTATCCTGCGTTGTGAGCCTCAGAAGCTCGATGAACTGTTGCACCCCATCTTCGATAAGAAGGCACTGACTTCTGCCAAGGTGATTGCACAGGGTCTGCCTGCTTCTCCTGGTGCTGCGTGTGGTCAGATCGTGTTCCACGCTGACGATGCTCAGGAGTGGCACAAGGACGGTCACAAGGTGGTTCTCGTTCGTATCGAGACTTCTCCAGAGGACCTCGCTGGTATGTCTGCCGCTGAGGGTATCCTGACCGCACGTGGTGGTATGACCTCTCACGCTGCCGTTGTGGCTCGTGGTATGGGTAAGTGCTGCGTATCAGGTGTCGGCTCACTGAATGTAAGTTATAAGGACAAGACCGTAGAGATTGACGGTATTAAGTATAAGGAGGGTGACTATATCTCTCTGAATGGTACAACTGGTCAGGTTTATGCTGGCGAGGTTCCCACTAAGGCTGCAGAGTTGAGTGGTGACTTCAAGGAGTTGATGGACCTCTGCGACAAGTACACCAAGTTGCAGGTTCGTACCAATGCTGATACTCCACACGACGCACAGGTTGCCCGCAACTTCGGTGCCAAGGGTATTGGTCTGACACGTACAGAGCACATGTTCTTCGAGGACAAGAAGATCATCGCTATGCGTGAGATGATCCTGTCTAAGGACGCTGCTGGTCGTGAGAAGGCTCTCGCTAAGTTGCTGCCTTACCAGAAGGCTGACTTCAAGGGCATCTTGGAGGCTATGGACGGTCTGCCCGTGAATATCCGTCTGTTGGATCCCCCTCTCCACGAGTTCGTTCCCCACGATATTGCTGGTCAGGAGACGATGGCAAAGGAGATGGGTGTAAGCGTAGAGGATATCAAGCGTCGTGTTGACTCTCTCGCAGAGAACAACCCAATGCTGGGTCACCGTGGTTGCCGTCTGGGTATCACCTTCCCTGAGATCACCGCTATGCAGACTCGTGCCATCCTCGGTGCTGCCTGCGAGTTGAAGAAGGAGGGTAAGAACCCAATGCCAGAGATCATGGTTCCGCTGATTGGTACGCTCTATGAGTTGAAGCAGCAGAAAGAGGTTATCCAGGCTGCCGCTAAGGAGGTATTCGCTGAGTATGGTATGGAGGTAGAGTTTGAGATTGGTACGATGATTGAGATTCCTCGTGCTGCTCTGACTGCAGACCGCATTGCTACTGAGGCTCAGTATTTCTCCTTCGGTACCAACGACCTGACACAGATGACCTTCGGTTACAGCCGTGACGATATCGCTTCGTTCCTGCCTGTATACCTTGATAAGAAGATCCTGAAGGTTGATCCATTCCAGGTTCTCGACCAGAAGGGTGTTGGTAAACTGATCAAGTATGCAGTGAAGGCTGGTCGTGAGGTTCGTCCAGAACTCCGTTGCGGTATCTGTGGTGAGCATGGTGGTGAGCCAAGCAGTGTGAAGTTCTGTGCTAAGATCGGCATGAACTATGCATCTTGCTCTCCATTCCGTGTGCCCATCGCACGCCTCGCCGCCGCGCAGGCAGCCGTTGAGGAGTAAGTATATATATTCAAAATAAAAGATGAGCGTAACTCTAACTTGAGGTTGCGCTCATCTTTTTTTATTTCGACTGATGCCTGTGGAGAGCAGAGCCATGAGTTGTTTCACGATATAGGCAGTGCGGTCCGTATGCGAGTCTGTGGCTTCACGCTGGGCGTGGACCTCAAAAATGTGCAAAAAGTGAAAATTGTGACGTAATTTGTGAAAGCAAAGTATCAGAAAAATTTCGTACCTTTGCACCGTAAACTTAAAAACAATAAGATAATGGATTTCAGTAATCGTTTTTCAGAAATGCTTGCATCAGCAAGAATGTCAATGAAACTGATACTTGTATCAGTTATGTGTATGTTGGTCTCCACTGCATGTGGTGGAAACACGAAGAAAGAAACAACTGTAAGTGAACAAACAACTGCAAAAGGGAAAACAGTTATGGCTAAAAACGGAAAGGCATTAGTCGTGTTCTTCTCACATGCTGGAGACAACTACGCAGTAGGAAACATCAAGGTGGGCAACACGAAGATAGTTGCCGACTACATCTCGGAGTTGACGGGTGCCGACCAGTTTGAGATTGTGACCCATAAGTACGACGGAATGGCATACAAGCCCCTATGCGACCTCGCCAAGAAGGAGCAGCAAAATGGTGAACTGCCTGCATTCGAAGGAAGCGTTGATGTCTCGAAATATAACGTCATCTTCATCGGCGGTCCCGTCTGGTGGGGCACCTATCCGCAGGTGATGTTCACGTTTTTCAAGAAGTACGACTTGAACGGCAAGACCATCATCCCCTTTACCACTCACGAAGGCTCTGGTCTTGGCAGTTGCGTGAAGGACGTGAAGAAAGCCTATCCGAAAGCCACCGTCGAGCAGGGATTCAGTATCTATGGTCATGATGTGCGTACAGGGAAAGCAAGAGTTGAGAAATGGATTAAAAGACTTGGTTATTAAAAAATAGAAGATCATGGAATATATTAAATTATATAATGGTGTTGAGATGCCGACTTTGGGCTACGGCGTGTTTCTGGTAAGCCCAGACGAGTGTGAACGTTGCGTAAGTGATGCTTTGAGCGTAGGTTATCGACTGATTGACACGGCACAGGCATACCAGAATGAGGAAGGTGTGGGTAATGCCTGGCGCAAGAGCGGTATCAAGCGTGAGGATTTGTTTCTCGTGACGAAGGTGTGGATCTCGAACAATGGTGAGGAAAAGGCAGCCAAGAGCATTGACGAGAGTCTGCGCAAGTTGCAGACGGAGTATATTGACCTGTTGCTTATCCATCAGGCATATGGTGATGTGTTCGGCACATGGAGAGCAATGGAGAAAGCCTATCGTGCAGGTAAGGTACGTGCTATCGGCGTGAGCAACTTCCAAGCAGGCCGTTTCTTCGACTTCGCCCACTATGCAGAACTGAAGCCGATGGTGAACCAGTTGGAGTGTAACACACTCAGTCAGCAGACGGGTATCGAACCCATTCTCAATGAGTTTGGCACCAAGATGATGGCATGGTACCCACTCGGTGGACAGGGCACTGGTGACATTGTGAAAAGCGAGTTGTTGGCTGCCATCGGTGCCAAGTACAACAAGACAGCCGCACAGGTAGCCCTTCGCTGGCTCACCCAACGTGGTATCGTGGCTATTCCCAAGTCGAGTCATAAGGAGCGCATGGAGCAGAACATTGACATCTTCGACTTCACTTTGTCAGACGATGAAAAGGCACAGATCGCCAAAATGAACCAGCACGACGCAGGCACCAGAAATTTCGGTGACCCGCAATTCGTGAAGTATCTCATTGAAACATACGGTTGAGCGAGAGCAGAGTCATGCATACTTACGGATGCGATCTGATTAACACGAAGTGCGACGGACGGCAGGTGACAGAGTTCGTCGGCAAGTATCATGTGCACGTCCTTGTGCGACAGGGACAGATGACGTTCTCTGACGGTAAGAATTCATTCACTTCTCAGCAAGGTGACCTCGTCATCTGGCAGATGTCGAACACGATTCAGCGCATCGAGTGTTCGGATGATTTCAATGCCGACGTGCTGTTGCTTTCTGGAGAGTTCCTCCAGCAGTTCAATCCAGAGATGGTTTGGGCATCAAAGGGATTTGTGTTCATCCGCATCAATCCGTCGTTCCATCTTGACGAAGAAGCTCAGCGGCTGATGGATAATGACTTTGTGCTGTTCCGTAATCGTCTGGTAATGCCTGAGTCTGGTTTCAAACGCGAGGTGTTAGGTCGCGTGATGCAGATATTCATCTACGACCTTTGGACTGTTTGCCAGCACGGTCTGTCACAGATGGATACAAGCGATAATACGGCACGGATATTCTTGCGGTTCCTTGCATTGACTCAACAGCATGCCAGGACGGAGCGAGAAGTTGCCTTCTATGCCAATCTACTCTGCATCACCCCGAAGTATCTTTCACAGGTGAGCCGGACCATTACGGGTCTGCCCGCTTCACAATGGATTCAATACTATGCTGCATTTGAACTGGTATCCCTGCTCAATGACACAACGAAGACGCTAACCGAAGTGTCAGACCTGATGCACTTTGAGAACGCATCGCATTTCTCTCGCTATGTGAAGAAAACACTTGGGAAATCACCTTCAGAGTATCGGAATAAGTAACCTTCTGTAAAATATGAAAGTTTGGAGGCAATTCGTGTAACGACGGATTGCCTTTTTCGTCGTACCTTTGCAGCCAGAAAAGTGAAGAATGAAGAGTGAAGAATGAAGAATTTGCTTCCGCTCTTGAAATAGTAAATCGTAAATTGTCAAATAGTAAATTATGCAAGGTATTTTCGAGCAATTAAGATCAGGGGCTGATGTCGATATGGCAACACCAGCGTATGCAGAGGCCATCAAGCACATGACCGACTGCGCCAACATTTGTTTTAAGATTAACACGACGGCTCCGCTGCCAGAACAGATTCGCCCATTGGAGGAACAACTCTTTGGCGGCAATCTCGACCAGACGAGTTATCTGATGCCACCTGTTCAGATTGATTTCGCCTGCCAGATGAAGATAGGCAAGGGCGTATTCGTGAACCACTCGCTGACCTGTATGGCGGCTGGTGGCATCACCATCGATGACGGTGTGATGATCGGACCTAACGTTCGCATCGTCACCGACAACCATGATTTCGATAACCGTATGGTGCTCCGCTGCAAACCCGTACACATCGGTCGTAATGCCTGGATTGGTGTGGGAGCGATCATCCTGCCTGGCGTGACCATCGGCGAGAATGCTGTTGTTGCCGCTGGAGCAGTTGTGACAAAAGATGTCGCTCCGAATACCATTGTAGGTGGTAATCCTGCTAAGTTTATTAAAAGCCTCACCCCCAACCCCTCTCCAAAGGGCGAGGGGAGTAAATAGTACCCACAAAAAAATCCAAAACGATGAAAAAAGTTCTTTTTAGTTTAATCGCATTGATGATAGTAATGGTTATGAACGGACAAGTGAAGCAGACGTATTTGACGCTGAACAATGGCGTGCAGATGCCACAATTCGGACTCGGGGTGTATAGTATTCCTGATGGTGAGGAGACCTATAACTCGGTAATGACCGCCTTGAAGTGTGGCTACCGCCATATTGACACGGCACATGCCTATCGTAATGAACGTAGTGTAGGACGGGCAGTGAAGGATAGCGGCATTGACCGTTCCGAGATTTGGATCACGAGTAAGTTGTGGCCCAACGAGTATGGTGAGGGTAAGACACTGAAAGCCATCGACCGCATGTGCGGACGCTTAGGTGTTGACTATATCGACCTGGTTTATTTCCATCAGCCCGTAGGCGACTTTGTGGGCGGCTGGAAGGAAATGGAAAAGGCATTAGAGAGTGGCAAGGTTCGCGCCATCGGCATCTCCAACTTCGATGTGAACGACAGCATTTGGAACTCCATCGTGGAGAACTGCCGCATCGTGCCGCAGATTGTTCAGATAGAGTGCCATCCTTATGCTCAGCGTGAGTATTGGCAGAAGATGGCTGCCAAGCACAACATTCAGATTGAGTGTTGGTTCCCACTTGGCGGACGTGACTC
Organism: Prevotella sp. UBA2755; assembly: GCA_002353225.1. GTDB lineage: Bacteria > Bacteroidota > Bacteroidia > Bacteroidales > Bacteroidaceae > Prevotella. The sequence goes on from DEJF01000047.1 coordinate 31,404, forward strand.
TAAAGGTGAAATTCTGCGTGACCCCGTTATCAACGAGATAGCCAAGACTCATGGTAAGAGTCCCGCCCAGATTATTATCCGTTGGCACATGCAGAAGGGCTTCTCTGTTATCCCTGGTGCTTCGAATCCAGACTACATCCATGAGAACATCGAGACCTTCGATTTCGCCCTCTCTAACTACGAGATGGAGCGCATCCACCAACTGAACAAGGAGAAGCGTTACTTCAACATGTCGTATGAAGATCAGGTGAAGTGGTTTTCGCAGTATAATCCTACAGACTAATTAGGTATGAATAAGGTATTATAATCCATTCCCGGCTCTTCCAACGCCGCTCACATCGCTGAGGACTATGACATCTTCGACTTCGAACTGACACCCGACGAGATGAAGCGCATCAACGCCCTGGAGTGTAACCACCGTTTTGCATCGTATTAAAGCGTGAACAATAGTTTAAGCTTGCGAAAGTGAAAAAACGCAACACTTTGACCTTTGGTCTTACTCCTCCTTGCAAGCACAAAACTGATGTAAGCATCATTTAGTGATTGCTTCGTTCGTCGTTTTGCCCACCTTTTTGCGCTTTTTAACGTCCCGTTTGCATCAAGTTTGCGAAAAAATGTACCTTTGCAGCCGTTATGACAATTTAATGCGCATAAATATGGTAACACTAACAGGAATGAAGCGGGAGAATGGTCGTACAGCACGTGTCATCTCGGTCAGCGTACGCCTGAGTGGAAGGACTGACAAGCCCAAGAGCGAAGAATTGACTATTGAGAAATTTGAACAATGCGTTGCAAGGCGCAGCGATATACCTTTGGCACGTTCCTATTCCCCTCGGGGAGATTCGGGGCGTGCTTTTGTTATTTAATCATTTAACTTACTAAGACTTAATAAATTTGTTTATTATGAAGAAAAACTACTTAGTTTATTTGCCCTGCTGCTCTTTGCAGTGCAGGGTGTGTGGGCAGAGAAGAAGTTCTACGCCCAAGAGAGCGGGAACAAGACTATAATACTGATGTATGATAATGTGCCCGCAGGTAAGCCTTACTTTTCCAATGGCAAATGGGTTGAACTCATAAATGGCGCAGAGACTGAGACTAACTATATTAGTGATATCACTAATGTGACCATTGGTGCAAGCTGCGGCGATTACAATGGCACTACGTTGGAGTATCTGTTCAGTGGTTTTCATAGTCTAAAAAAGATAAGTGGCTTAGGCACTCTTGTAACCGAGAAAATTACGGATATGGATTTTATGTTCAACGAATGCCGCTCCTTGACCTCGTTCGACTTCAGCAAGTTCAATACCTCGAATGTTAAAGATATGTCGTATATGTTCAGCGGTTGCAGTTCCTTGACCTCGCTCAACTTCAATAATCTCAATACTGCTAATGTTTTCAAGATGGAATACATGTTCGGCGGTTGCAGCGCCTTGACTACGCTCGACCTCAGCAATTTCAACACTGCGAATGTTATCTATATGGACGGAATGTTCAGCGGTTGCAGCGCTTTGACCAAGCTCGACCTCAGCAGTTTCAAAACTTCGAAGGTTATTACCGACGTAAGTAGTATGTTCTGGGGATGTTCCGAGCTGACGACCATCATCGTGGGCGACGGCTGGAAAGAGAGTTTAATTATACAAGGGTTCGTGGACCGAAGTAATACGTTCTACAACTGCTCCAAACTTCCTGGCTATGATGGAGGTGCTATTGACGCGTCCAAAGCCCACACGGGTACGGACGGATACCTGACTATGATGCTGAACGAGACCGATGACAACAGTTCGTGGATTTCGGAGCACAATGGTCAGAAGCACAGAGTGATGCTGAAACGCACACTGAAGGCGGGCTCATATAATACGTTCAGCGTGCCGTTCTTTATGAATGCTATTCCAGAAGGATGGAAGGCGAAGGAGCTGGACACTGACTATAACTATACCAAGCTGCAAAATGGCACACTGACGTTGGCCTTCATTGCCGCAGGCGCAAGCAGAATCCAGCCCAACAGGGCTTATCTGGTGAAGGTGAATGCCGATGTGGTGAACCCGGCATTCAGCGATGTGACTATCAGTAATACGAATGACTATATCTCGACCGTTTCGAATGTGGTAAGATTCATGCCTACATCATTTGGCAAGACCACACTGACTGACGCAAAGGAGAACATCCTGTTCCTTGCTGAGGGCGACAAACTGAAGCATCCGAGTGAAGCGGGTCAGAGCATCAAGGGCTTCCGTGGATACTTCCTGCTGTTGGGTAACGCTGCACATGCCCGCACCTTCCACATGGACTTCGGCGACGGTGAGACCACTTCTGTCAATGAAGAATTAAGAATTAAGAATGAAGAATCTGCTGCCGCCCAGTGGTACACGCTGGACGGTGTGCGCTTGAGCGGCAAGCCCAGCAGCAAGGGCATCTACATCGTGAACGGAAAGAAAATAGTCATCAAATAAAGAAAGGAGGACAGAACTATGATTAAGAAAGCATATGAACAACCCGCAATGAAAATAGTAAAGATTCAGCAGCAGTCACACATCCTGGCTGGTTCGCTGACCAGCATACAGATCAAGGGTCTCGACAACGGAGAGTTGCTCATCTTCGATGACGACAACAAGAGCGACAACACCTGGAACGACGCTTGGTAAACCATAGCCTCTGAACTGATGGATGTCTGCGGAGGCGGCTCTGCTATCGCTTAATCGCATCATTGCACCAAGATAAAACAACTAAAAGTAACTATTATGATTTTCGACAGAAACGAACAGAAACAGGTAGTGGCACTCTTGGGTGCCGGTAGTATGGGAACTGCTATTGTGCGCCGCATTGGTGCTGGTAAGAAAATTCTGCTGGGCGACATCAGTGAGAAAGCATTGGAGCGAGTTGGTGACGATTTCCGTCGTTGTGGCTACGATGTGGAGACGCTGCAGGTAAACGCCTTGCAGAAGGAGAGCGTGGAAGCATTTGCCAAGAAAGCAGCAGAACTGGGTCCTGTGATGTATTTCATCGATACCGCTGGTGCATCACCCAACCAGGCTAATCCAGAGCACATCGTTGACCTCGACATGGTGGGAACTGGTTATGCCGTGGATGCCTTTGGCGAGGTGATGGCTGAGGGTGGGGCAGGACTTATTATCTCCAGTCAGGCAGCCTATATGTATCCCATCCCCAACGATATCGAACTGCAACTGGTGCAGACACCAACCGCTCAGTTGAAGGATGTGAAGTTCATTCAAGAGGTGGCCATGCAGAACAGCGGCTTTGCCTATATGATTGCCAAGCGCATGAACCACCTGCAGGCTCAGCGTGCCGCCGCCACCTCATGGCGTAAGCGTCGTGCCCGTATCAACACCATCTCTCCGGGTGTCATCGTCACCCCGCTGGCTTACGATGAGTTCAATGCCAATGGCGAGGGCTATCAGCGTATGATTGATGCCTCTGCTGCTCAGCGTACAGGTACCAGTGATGAGATTGCCGAGGCAGCAGCCTTCCTGCTGGGTGAGCATGCTAAGTTTATTACAGGTACCGACTTGCTCATCGACGGTGGTGTCATCGCTGCCATCCGCACAGGTGAGTATCAATTAGGATAAAACATAAAGAATTATTATGTTTCATCCGACAGACTGATTTCCTTAATCTATATTAAAAACAGGCATGTTCTGCAAGAAAAATGTGTATAATGAATGTAAAGTCATGAGAAATCATTACTTTTGCAAGGAAATTAGCAGGACGTGCATAAACGACGTAATGCAATCGGAGTTTAACATTTAATTGATAATTCTTCCTTCATAAGCCGACGCACAGGCTGTTGTAGAGGATTAAGTAACCCCTAAATAGATAATGTGGGGATTGACCATGACAAGTCAATCCCCATTTTTATAAAAAGAATAATATAAATGATGCTATGGCTAAAATTGTGTTGATAACAGGTGCGACAAGTGGTATTGGACTTGGTTGCGCCAGGAAATTCGCAGAGAATGGTGACAGACTGATACTGACAGGACGAAATGCGCAAAAACTTGAAGAGATCCGTCAGGAGTTGGCAGCCAAGGGTACAGATGTCATCACACTGACTTTTGACGTGAGAGATCGTGAGAAGGCTATCAAACTGATCGACGAGTTACCTACAGAATGGCAGGCTATTGATGTGTTAGTCAACAATGCAGGTCTGGCTCTGGGAATGGACTCTGAATATGAGGGCGACCTCGATGAATGGGAAACGATGATAGACACAAACATCAAAGGACTGTTGACCATGACCCGTCTGGTGGTTCCTGGAATGGTGAAACGTAATCGTGGACACATCATCAACATTGGTTCCGTAGCAGGTGATGCCGCATACGCCGGAGGTAGTGTCTATTGCGCATCCAAAGCAGCAGTGAAGGCACTGTCGGACGGTCTGCGCATCGATATCGCAGAAACGGCAATCCGAGTGACGAATCTGAAACCCGGACTCGTCGAGACTAACTTCAGCAACGTCCGTTTCAGAGGTGATAAGGAGCGAGCCAAGAAGTTATATACAGGTATCAAGCCCTTGACGGGTGATGATATTGCCGATGTCGCTGTCTATGCAGCCAATGCTCCCGAGCATGTGCAGATAGCCGAGGTTCTGATCCTTGCCACCCATCAGGCAAGTCCCAGCATCGTCGTGAGGAAATAGATAATGCTCATAGCAACTCCTGTAACCGCTTGAAAGCAGGAGCGAGGAGGGTGGTCTCCACCTCCTGTCCTGAGGGAGAGCGGAATATGCATCGGCGTTGCTTAGGGAGCAGGTTACTGATATGATGGATATTCACTAAGGTGCTGCGATCGGCACGGATGAACGTCTCTGGGTCAAGCATTTTCTCTAAGGTACCGAGACCAAGAAGTACGGTATCCTTATCGTAAAAGGTAACGATTTGAGAGTAGTTACCGTCCCCCTTGAAATAAGCGATGTCTTTCACGAAGACAACAATGGTGCCGCTTGCTGTCCGCAAGGTGAGCCGCTCTTCCGTGTTCTTCTCCGTCATCTTGATGATGTCTTGAGCCAATTTGGTTGACTCCGCCTCACTTGCTTTCTTGCGGATAGCCTCTATCTGCTGTTCTTTCTGTAACTTCTCTCGTTGCAGTCGGATCATTCTCTGGCGGTTACGCCGTTTCTCATACCATCGGGTCATTGCCCATACGATAACTGCTAACAACAAAAGTCCTGAGAGCCATACCCACCAGTGTTGCCACCAACGGAGTGGGGGATAGATATAGGTGTCTTCCTCATGGTAAGCGAGCAGGTCGGCTGGTTTGAAAGACATCATCTGCTCCACGCCGGCAAGCCATAACGTCCCATCGTTGGTCTCGGCAATGGTCGCTTTCAGCGGCTCTGTCATGGTGAACCCGTTATGATGGTTGAAGAAACGGGTATCACTGACGTGGTAGTCGTTGTTGATGCGACAAACAAACAGTCCATCGACGACCGCCACGACCAGATAACCATGTGGAGAGATATGCAGTGAGCGTACCTCATGACCAGCCAGTGGTGGTATCTGTGGGTTCAGTGGTTCTGGTTCTACTTGTCCTTGGCGTATGATGAACACAGAGTCGGCAGAGGCGAAGAAGACGGTCCCCTTGGCATCTGCGTCTATCGTTGAGACGATCAACTTCTGATTGCCGTATGTGGTCTTGCTGACCTGATGGTTCTTGGTGATAGAGAAAACACCAGAACTGCTGGCTATCCATAACCGACCACTCTGGTCGTGCGTCGCACACCAAGGGTGCAGGATTTCCGTAGTCAGTGTGTCGATAGCCGTTGTCTTCGGATCATAGGCAAGGATGCTGTTACGATTACCCGTGATGAGTCTGCCCCAAGCCTCCGCCACAAACTGGTAGCGGTCGCGAGGAAGACCTAACCATTGAAGTTGCTCGTGGTTGATGCTGACGATATCACCGTTTCCTGCCATATAGACATGGTCTCCTATCCGTACACCACTTGGTGCGAAAAACTGTTCTGGGTTGTCGTCAATGACTTTCCCGTCCACCAATACTTTCCCATTCAGTGTTCCCATCACCAGTCTTCCTGTTTGGTCTACGGTGACAGATCTCACGATATCGTTCTCGTCTGTCAGCGTGTGGTTCATGAAACAACGGTTGAAGAAACAGTAGACCCCTTGGTAACTTGCCACCCACAAACGGTCCCAGCGGTCTACCATGATATCACGGATAAGGTTGATGCCCGTAAAGAGTTGACGGACACCCTTTCCGTCATAGAGATAGATCGTATGCTCGTCGGCTATGACCATGCTGCCGGAGCGAAGCATCCTGACCGTCAGTCCGTAACTCGCCATCGACCAGTCGACAGCCACTAACCGCCGCATACCGTCTTTTCCCATTCTGTAGATACCATCCGAGGCAAAGGCAAGCAGTCCTTGAGGAGTGCGCAACAAGGTATATATGTCGCTCTTGCCAGATAGTCTGATAGCCTTTTTGCTTCCTCGTCTCACCTGATAGAGTCCCTGTGTGGTAGGAATCATGATGTGGAGGGAGTCGATGAATAGTTTCCTGTCTGGGGTCATCTCATCGAGCATAGAACTAATCAGCAGTGGCTCGATACCCTCCCGTGTCATGCGACATAGTCGACGGTGCTCTTCCAGACTGTCTTCCATCAGCACGTAACCGTTAGGCAGACTCCCTGCGTTTAGGTTGTTCTGCAACCAGTGCCCCTTGGGGTCGAGTGGGAGCGGCTCCACCTCCTCATAGTCCACCCTCCATTGTCGGAAGAATCCCAATGCCCTCACCTCTTGGTCTACCTCAGTGAATCCCACGATGTTCAGCCGTCGCCCTTTCAGGAAGGGGGTGAATGTCTTGCCGTCATAACGGACGAACCCAGACAGTGTACCTATATAAATATACCCGTGTGAGTCTTGCCACAGCCGTTCCGTCTGCATCTGCGGCAGTCCGTCCTGTGTGGTATAGCGTCGATAGGTCAGGTGACTCTCTGTCTGAGCCTGCATATCCATACAGAGACAGAGCGTCAGCACCAGGAGCAGTATGCGTTTGAATGTTTCCATGATGCGAAGTTACTAAAAAAAGTGGAATACCAAAAGCATTCTCCCATAATTATTTCTCCCGCTGCCGAGTTCGTCACTCACAAGGGGCAGTTCGTCAAAAACACCTGCTGCAAGGGCGTTCCTGCATCATCTTTTTCCTATCTTTGCGATAGTTTAAGATTGTCTCATTTAAAAAAATAATGCGTATGAAAAAGAAACTACTCATGCTCTTCGGAGCCATATTGGTAAACAGTGCATTATGGGCTGTGGCACCAAGTTCTTATGTGCAGTTCAGCATCAACGGGAACAGAAAGGTCCCTGGTTTTAGCCAATTCTCCAGTTCTGTGCCAGCACCTTACAACTTGGGCGTGGTTTATCGGAGTCCTGACAAAGACAAACCGAATCTTGGCATAACGGGCTATCAGGTTGTCATCAGCACGGACCGTGAAGGGTTCGAATATGAGGACAGCCATTATATGCAGGTCTATATCGGTGTTTACGACAGCAACATTTCCAACTCAGAGGCATACTTCGACACAGCAAAGGAAGGATTGTTCATTAAGCCTGTAAACAGTAGCGCACCGGTGCCATTCGGTCACCAGTTGACGGGCAACAAAGGCAGTTACGAGCCCATGAATGAGGTGATGAGTGCCAGCGAGTTTACCTGGAGCGACGGTATGGTTGACAACTTCGTGTTGCCTTCTCCACTGGTGTATGATGCAGTGTCCAACACCTATAAACAAGGTGAGTATCAGAAAGGACACTCCTATGTCATAGTCATCCACTTTACGGAAATAGCACATATGAGTATTGGCGGTACCAACTCATGGCATTATCCGCAAAACTCTGGTGGTGAGTACTCCTCGTTCTATTGGAGTGAAGACTTCTCCAAAGAATGTCTGCTGGCAGGTTTCACATACGCTGCTGATGAGGCAACGTCCTCTGCTATAGTCAGTATGGCAGTCAACGGTGAGCAAACGAATTACAATTTGCTTGGTGAGAACCAAGACCCCATCGATTTGGGTACGATTTACTCGAAAGAGGTAACCCTGGCATCTGACCAGACCAAGATGATGCTCCCCGACTTGAGCTTCGACCTTTTCGTTGTTGAGTCTGCTGTGCCCGTCACTTATTCCGAGGCAGCACATGTATATGGTGCATCCATGACGTTTACTACCCTCAAGAAGATCGTTGCCGACGAGCACATCATTGGAGGCTACGAAGTGGACAACAGAGACTATAAGACGGGAAACTTCGGTACGATTAACTCCGATTTGGTTCCTGCCATTCTTTGCGGTTCCGCAGACGGATTGGTCCCGCTTAGTGAAAACTGGGCATACGAGGCTTATCCATTAGATGTGTGGGGGAACTGGACATATTCCGGCACCCATCCCGTCAATGTCGGTTGGGGCTATGACACGGCGAACAATGGGAACTTTCAGGACGGTGAGACCTATACCGTTGCTTTCTATTTTACCGAATATAACGTCAATCTGGAGCCAGCCTATATTCACCGCAACGGTGGCAAATACTATAAGTTCAATTTCACCTACTCTTCAAAGACCAAAGAAGAAGCAGAACAAAAGCCCGCTGACACGGAAGTGACAATCATTCCTGGAACAGGAGCGACTCCAGGGACTGCGACAACTACGGACACTGGTGTGACAGTGGCGATTGGTAACGAGGATGTTGTCAATAGTGACGGTAGTGTGACATTTACGTCAACGGTTACTGCTGATGCTGTAAAGACACTGATGGAATCAACAACTCCTGGCTCTGCCACTTTCCTGAGCACGTTTAAAGGTATCTACCTGATGGTGGCAGAAGGTAAAGGACATGTGGATGTCCAGTTGGAAACGGCAGGGGACATAGAGATGACAGCGATGTGCGGAACAGAGACTTTGGATACTTATAGTTCCGCAAGCAAGGGTGTGGTCAGCATAAATTACAATGTTGACAGCGACCAGTGGATACTATTGTTCCCAACAGAGAAAACTGCTTCGGCAAGAGGAAATCGTGTTCCTGGCGACAATACTCTGCGTATCTACGACTTGAAGGTTGTTCCAGTGGTTACAGGTATCCATGTGATCAATGCTGGTGGCAACAAAGAGAATGTATACTATGACCTTCATGGTCGTAAGGTAGTAGGTAATCCTACTGTTAAGGGCATCTACATCAACGGAAGAAAGAAAGTTCTTAAAAAATAATCATATGAAAAAGAATAACCTATTTATAAAAAGGTCACTGTCCTGCCTGTGGTGGGTGGTAGCGGACCGTATGACTCCGACAATACTTTCGCTTATCTTTTCGCCACCTCGGGTGAATACTTAGACCCTGTTATTAATACCACCATCCGCAACCATCCCACCAAGGACATCGTACTCCCTGCCTTGAACGTTACACGTTGTGGATATATGTATATGTTTGCACGCTGCCAGAACCTTACCCGTGCCCCCGAACTGCCTGCCACTGAACTGGGATGGGGCTGTTCCACCAGATGTTCTGCAGCACCGCCATCGAGCGGGCACCAGTGTTGGCTGCCGCCACTGTTCCTCATGAAGGCTACAGTTCGATGTTCGACCAATGTGCCAACCTGAATTACGTGAAGTGTCTGGCAACCGACATCTCAGCCCAGGGAAGTACTGGCTTCTGGCTTAACGGTGTGGCTGCCACAGGCACCTTCGTCAAGGCCGATGGCATGGATGACTGGACGGTAGGTCCGCAGGATGAATGGGGTAGCATCCATGGCATCCCCGCAGGTTGGACGGTTGAGACATCCCCGATTGTCTATGCTCATCTCAACAGTGACGGTGAGGGCAACTACTGGGCTACCTTCTACAACGAGTCTGCTGGTTTTACGGTTGATGCCACCACTTCTGTCTATACGGCAAAGGTAAGTAGCGGTAAGGAGAAGGTGGAGTTGACAGCGGTTGATGACAAGACCATCCCAGCGGGTAATGCTGTGGTGCTGAAGTCATCTGCTGCCACTGCCACCATGACATACGATGTCGCTACCACGGGAATGCTTGCCGACAACGAGTTGCTGGCTTCCGCTACCGACATCACCACACCAGCGAATACCTATATGCTGACTAAAGGAACGAGTGGGGTGGGTTTCTACCACTGGACGGGTACGGATATTCCCGCTAATCGCGGATACCTTATCATCAGTGGTGCTGGAGCCAGAGAGTTCGTGCCTATTGATGGCATGGCGACAGGTATCAGTGAGATGTCAGATGTAAGAAGGAAAACGGATGATGCGTATTACGACCTGAACGGTCGCCGTGTGCTGTATCCCACCAAAGGCATCTATGTGAGGAACGGAAAGAAGATCATCTTTAAATGAGGGAGGAACGGACGATGAGAAAAATGATCATATCAAAGGGTAATGAGCGTAAGCATTCTTACCAGACACCGATGATGACGGTCTGGCTACTACAGGGATGCCAGCCTTTACTTGGTGGGTCGGTAGACATAACACCTCCGATGCCCGTAGTTGATGAGTGGCCTGACGAGATGCCACAACCGTGGTAATACTGTTCCTACTTTAGGTAACCAACACGTTTGGATGGCACTTACGATTCGTAGGTGCCGTCCTTTGCAGTTGTAAGTCCAGTGTAATCGATGCGAAGTGCCATCCTTCGCAAGTGTTAGAAGCATCCTAATCGGTTGTCGACTCCAGTCGACAGGGTTGCTGACTCCAGTCAACCGATCTGTCGACTCCAGTCAACCGATCTGCCGACTCTAAGTCAACCGTTAGTTTCTTTATCCTTCTATCCTCCTTGCGAGGAAGAAGACTCTTGTTTTGAGGAAATAGAGTGCTACACCAATAGCGTTCATAGCGGTGACTGTCCAGAAGGCAGTGCCGTAGCCGAAGTGTTCAGCGATGGCTCCACCGGCAAGGATACCGAGTCCCATTCCCACATCCCACGAGATGAGGATGGTGGAGTTGGCGGTACCTCGCTCGTTATGATGTGCCATCGAGATCATCATATTCTGGAAGGCGGGCCACATGTGTCCGTTGCCTAAGCCGATGAGGAGGGCGGAGGAGTAGTAGCCTGCGTAAGTGAAGAATGAAGAGTGAAGAGTGAAGAATTGGCTGTCGCCTATGGTAGGCAGGAGGATAAACAGGGTATATCCGATGAGGGAGATAACCATTCCCTCTGATGCGTTATGGGTCAGTCTGCCCTGTCGCAATGCCTTTCCACCTTGCAGTCGGGAGAGGATGAGTCCGATAGAACAGAGCATAAACCAGGTACCCGTACCACCTGTGATACCCAACACCTGTTTTCCGTAGATGGCGAGGTAGTTGCTCATGACCCCAAAACAGAAGCCGAAGAACACCATATTCACACCCAATAGCCACCCTCGTGCGAGGAAAAAACGGTCGAGGGATAAGACCCTTTCCGACTTCCCCTGTTGAGGGGAAGAGACAGTGACCGTAGCATCGACCATCCAGCCGAAGGTAGCGATAGCAAGGGCAAGCCAGAATAGCAGTTCGAAATTATGGGTCTGCGTATAGACAAAGATAGCGAAGGTAGGTGCTATCGCCATAGCGAGGTTGTTGGAGAGCCCATAGTAGCCGATTCCCTCGTTCCGTCGTGAGGAGGGAAGCACGTCAATAGCAACCGTGGAGTTGGCAACGGTCAAGGCTCCGAAGGGTCCGCCATGCAGGGTGCGGACGATGGTAAACAGCAGGAGGGTGCCAGCGGCAAGGTAGCCGGCAAAGAATATCGCAAAGGATGCAAAGCATACCATCAGCACCGTCTTGCGAGGAAAGGAGTCGACCACATATCCGCTGAACGGTCGGAAGAGGAGTGCCGTGATGGTATAGCCCGACAATACCAGTCCGATGACATCCTTGGTAGCCCCGAAGGTCTCATGCAGATAGAGGGGTAGCAAGGGTGTGAGCAGATAAAAGGCGAAGAACAGCGAGAAGTTCGCTATCATCACCTTGATGTAGTTGCGATTCCAGAGTTTGTCCATGGGGCTGGGGGATAGATTGTTCTAGAATGTTCTAGATCGTTCTAGAATGTTCTAGAGTATTCTAGAATTGTCTTAGGGCGGAGAGGAGTTCGTTATTCTCGCTCTTCATGCCGATGGTGATGCGTAGGCAGTTGTTGCAGAGTTGCACACGGGTACGGTTGCGGACGATGATGCCTTTGTCGACCAGATAATCGTAAATTTTCTGGGCATCTGTCATCTTGGCAAGGAAGAAATTAGCATCCGTCTTATACACCTGCTCACAGATAGGCAGTTCTGTAAATGCTTGCATCAGACGATTACGCTCTGTAAGCAATGTCTTTACCCACTTATCCACCTCAAACGGGTCTTTGAGTGCCTCCAATGCCTGCTGCTGGGTAAGCATATTGACATTATAAGGATATTTCACCTTATTATATATAGCGATAATCTCTGGGGCAGCGAATGCCATACCGAGGCGGATACCAGCCAACGCCCATGCCTTCGACATCGTATTAAGAACGATAAGGTTGCGGTATTTTGCCAATTCGCCACGGAGAGATTTCTGCTGGGCGAAGTCGCTGTAAGCCTCGTCGACAATGACGATACCCTCGAAACCCTCTATCACCTTGATGATCTCGTCACGGTTCAGGGAATTGCCTGTAGGGTTGTTGGGTGAGCAAATCCAGATCAGTTTGGTATGAGCATCACATGCCTTCAACAGATCGGCAGCCTTGAAGTCATAGTTCTCGTCCAGTAATACAGGACGATACTCGATATCGTTGATATCCGCACAGACCCGATACATGCCGTATGTCGGCTCTATCGCCACCACATTGTCCTTACCCGGTTCGCAGAAGATACGATAAGGCAGGTCGATCGCCTCGTCACTACCATTGCCGAGGAAAATCATCTGCTCAGGAATACCCTTCACCTTGGCAATCTGTTTCTTCAACTCACGCTGCAAAGGATCGGGATAACGGTTATAGGGGGCACCATAAGGATTCTCATTGGCATCAAGGAACACGTGGGCTTCCTTGCCAGAATACTCGTCACGGGCACTGCTGTATGGAGCGAGGCTCCAGATATTCTTTCTGACTAATTGCTCTAAAGGTTTCATAGGGTGGGTAGGTGTGTTAGGGGCGTTAGGTGTGTTAGGTGAGGGATTTGATACGAACACTCATCGCATTCTTATGGGCATCCAGTTGTTCAGCCTCTGCCATCAGTTCGACGGCATGACCGATATGGCGGATACCTTCCTCCGTCAGATGCTGGAAGGTGATCTTGCGACAATAACTGTCGAGGTTCACACCATTGTAGGCTGTCGCATAACCATGAGTCGGCAGCGTGTGGTTGGTACCGCTGGCATAGTCACCAGCACTCTCACAGGCATACTTTCCTAAGAAGACACTGCCGGCATTGACGACCTTCTCAGCAAGTTCCTCATAGTTCTTCGTCTGTATCACCAAGTGCTCCGGTGCATAGAGATTCGTCAATGCCATCATCTCGTTATAGTCCTTGACGAGTACATAGCAACTATTCTCTAACGCTTTGGAAGCCAGTTCTTTGCGTGGTAATACTTGAAGTTGTTTGTCAACCTCCTGATGGATCTCTTCCAGTTTACTTTCAGAGGTAGTGATGAGCAATACCTGAGAGTCGATACCATGCTCAGCCTGTGATAACAAATCGGCAGCAACGAACTCGGCATTAGCCGTCTCGTCGGCAATGACACAGACCTCAGAAGGACCGGCAGGCATGTCAATGGCGACCTCGTCGAGACTGACCTGTTGCTTTGCCGCCATCACATACTGGTTGCCAGGACCGAAGATCTTATAGACCTTAGGAACAGACTCCGTACCGTATGCCATCGCACCGATAGCCTGTACACCACCAGCCTTGAATATCTTGCTGACCCCAGCGACACGTGCCGCATAGAGGATAGCGGGATTCACCTTGCCCTCCTTGTTGGGAGGTGTGCAAAGTACGATCTCCTTACAACCTGCAATCTTAGCAGGAGTGGCGAGCATCAGCACGGTAGAGAAGAGTGGGGCGGTACCACCAGGGATATAGAGTCCCACCTTCTCGATGGCGACACTCTTCTGCCAGCAGGTCACACCCTCCTGTGTCTTGATTTTCTGTCCTATGAAACGCTGGGAGATATGGAATACCTTGATATTATGGTGGGCAAGGATGATAGCGTCTTTCAGGTCGTTGCCAATCAACTGCTCCGCCTCGTCCATCTCCTGCTCTGTAACTGCAAGAGAGGTCAAGACAGCCTTGTCGAACTTCTCCTCGTATTCCTTCACCGCCTCATCACCACGTGCCTTGACATCTGCAAGCACAGAGGCAACGGTGGCGTTCAGTTGCGAGAGGTCCAGTCGTGGACGGGTGGTAATCTCCGCCCATTGCTCCCTTTGTGGATATTTAATGATTCTCATTATAGTATCATTTTTTCAATCGGGGTCACCAGGATGCCCTGGGCACCCATTTCCTTCAGTTTGCCGATAATCTCCCAGAAACGCTTCTGGTCGAGAACGGTATGTACAGAGCACCATTCCTCATCGGCAAGAGGAATAATCGTGGGACTCTTCAAGCCGGGCAGTACATTGATAATCTCCTGCAGACGAGCCTTCGGGGCATTCATCCGCACGTATTTCTTATCCTCGGCATCCTTCACAGCCTTGAAGCGGAACAGCATCTGTTCTAAGATGTTACGCTTCTCCTGTGACATCTGCTTATGTCCAATCAGCAAAGCCTCGCTCTGCATCACCACCTCCACCTCACGGAGATTGTTGCTGACGAGGGTAGAGCCGCTGCTGACAATATCGAAGATACCATCGGCAAGTCCGATACCCGGACTGATCTCCACAGAACCGGTGATGACATGGATCTCCGCCTTGATGCCTTTCGACTCCAAGAACTGGGTGAGGATATGGGGATAGGAGGTGGCTATCTTCTTCCCGTTAAACCACGCCACTCCCTGATAGTCTATCTCTTTGGGAATAGCAAGGGAGAGACGGCACTTGGAGAAACCTAAGCGAGAGATAATCTCAGCATCCTCGCCACGCTCCACGAACTCGTTCTCACCAACCACACCGATGTCAGCAACACCGCTTGCCACACTCTGTGGGATGTCATCGTCACGGAGATAGAGCACTTCCAATGGGAAATTGCCCGACTGAACCAATAGTGTGCGTCGTCCTGAACTAACCTTAATATCTGCCTCTGCCAGCAGGTTCATGGTGTCGTCAAACAGACGACCTTTTGACTGTACTGCAATTCTTAACATAATCTTATTTGCTAATTTAGTTTGCAAATTTACGCATTTCTCATCATATTTGCAAGAAAATGATTACTTTTGCACCCAAAATCCGAAGAAATTGACGCAAAAGGGCATATATATCCATCTTTTTTTAGCACTCCTGTTGCTCTTGGCTTCTTGTGCGAAGAAACAGCAGGAGCCAATGACGCCATGGGGTGGTGAGGAGACAGATACCGCCTCTGCCGACTTCGACTTGGAGCAGATTGTCTGTAACGGGGAGTTGATAGCCCTTGCCCTGTCTGGTCCTGACACTTATTATGATTATCGTGGCAAACAACTGGGTACGGAGTATATGCTCTGTCAGCGTTTTACCAATAAGATAGGGGTAAGCCTTCGTGTGGAGGTCTGCCGGGATTCCGCCGAGATGCTAAAACGTCTTGCCGATGGGGATGCTGATATTATCCTGTTTCGCAATCGTCCGCAGTCCAAGCAACTTGCTTGGAAGGTTGGGGACGACAAGCCCCAGTTGGTGAAAGCATTGACGGAATGGTATCGCCCCCAACTGTTGGACGAGGTGAGGAAAGAGGAGGACTATCTGTTGTCGTCACGTTCCGTCAAGCGCCGTGTCTATGCTCCTATGCTGAATGCAAAAGGTGGTGTCATCTCCCATTATGACGGTTATTTCCAACAGTATTGCCGCAGCATCCGTTGGGACTGGCGACTGATGGCGGCACAGTGTTACCAGGAGTCTACCTTCGACCCGCAGGCTCGTTCGTGGGCTGGTGCCTGTGGACTGATGCAGATCATGCCTTCCACTGCCGACCATTTAGGTCTTGCCCGCTCGGATATGTTTAACCCGGAGAAGAGTATCGCCGCGGCGGCAAAACTCATCGGCGAACTTAACCGCTCGTTTAGTGATATCCGTAACCAGCAGGAACGCATCAAGTTCATCCTTGCCGCCTATAACGGGGGTGCCAACCATGTCCGTGATGCCATGGCTCTGGCTCGGAAGAACGGTCGTGACCCACAACGCTGGTCGGATGTCAGTCATTATATCCTGTTGCTTGCCCAACCCGAATACTATAATGACCCGGTGGTGAAGTATGGTTATATGCGAGGCTCAGAGACCGCAGGCTATGTCGACAAGATTATGCAGCGGTGGAATGGTTATCGGGGTGTCAAGTCTCCTTCTGTCGGAAGTGTGTCAGGGACTCCACAACGCGCTACTCACGAGAAGAAGAAATATAAGATATAATACAAAACAACTTGTTTTGTTCCGAAAGAAGGCATCCTTTTCATGGATGACAATGCTTCCTAAGAGAACAAAACAAGTTGTTTTGTAGTTGATGTAATCCCCTTTCTCAGGGTAGGCGATTACTGATGTTGCTCACGAAGGAGGTCGTTGACAGTCTTCACAGGGTTGAATGTGCCGAGGGGAACCTCAACGAAGATGGTGTTCCAGTCGCTCATCGCACCATTCCACAGTCCTGGCAACTCCAGTGCCTGTAACTCCTTACCGCTCTTCGACTTCTGGGAGATAAAGCCTGTCGTCGGGTCCACATACTTAGGCAGGTCGAAGGCATTGCCCTTGTAGTCCTTCACGGCGCAAACAAGGTCTACAGGGTTGAAATGAGTACCCTTGGTGAACATCTCCATATACTCCTTGTTTGACTTGTCGATCTGTGAACTCTCCAGGATCTGCAGGGATACTGTTCCATCCTGATTATAGGTCAGGAACGGACCGCCACCAGGCTCGCCCACGTTCTTCACTACGCCGCAGACACGCATCGGACGGTTCAGTTTGTTACGCAGGTAGATAACGAGTTCGGCATCCTCCAGGTCTTTGATGTCAGCCTTGCGGCAGCAGAGGTCCTGCTGTACGAAACGGATCATCTCCTCAACCTGCTCATGAGTGTACTTGCCGGTATCTAATAGACGTAGGTAGTCAAACGCCTTCTGCTGCAGCGTAACGAGTACGCCGGCAATGATCTGCTTCCATTCCACGGTCTCTGGCTTCAGACGGTCAGGTACTACATTGTCGATGTTCTTCACGAAGATAACATCAGCCTCAATCTCGTTCAGGTTCTCAATCAGGGCACCGTGTCCACCTGGGCGGAACAGCAAAGAGCCGTCGCTGTTGCGGAATGGGGTACCGTCAGGATTGGCGGCGATGGTGTCGGTAGACGGCTTCTGCTCAGAGAAGGTGATGTCGTACTTGATGCCATACTTCTTCGCGTAGATGTCAGCCTTCTGGGCAACCTTCTGCTTGAAGAGTTCCATGTGCTCATGAGAGACGGTGAAGTGAACATGAGCCTCGCCATTGGATGCGGCATAGAGTGCGCCCTCTACGAGATGCTCCTCCATAGGAGTACGAGGACCTTCCGCATAGTTGTGGAAAAGGAGGAGTCCTTTTGGCAGTTGTCCGTAGTTCAGTCCCTCCGCTTTCAGCATATTGGCGGCGACAGCCTTGTAGTTGCCTGCTGCGATGAGTTCCTTGATACCCTTGCCCTCGTTCTTCTGGCAGGCGGCATCCAGTTCTCCATAGAAAGCGAACTTCTCGATATTGTCGAAATACTTCTTCTCGAAATCAGTAGTAGGCACGTCATAGTCGGCATCTACAAAGGCGAACATGTCCTTGAACATACGACTGGCGGCACCACTTGCAGGTACAAACTTCACGACACGCTTGCCGGCAGCCTTATATTGCTCCCAAGTATTGACATACTTCTTGCGGTCGTCCTCGTTAGGAGCGACGATACCACGTTCGATACTGGCGGCAGCCTCTAATTTCAAGAATGGGAAACCGGTCTTGAACTGTCCGAGTTGTCGCTCGATCTGTGCTTCACTGATACCCTTCTGGGCGAGTTGTTTTAGGTCTTGTTGTGATAACATAATATTAAAAATTATTTAGTAGATTCTAATCTGCAAAGTTAAGGAAATTCCATGATAACGCCAAATGTTTTGCCAATTATTCTTTTATGTGCTGTTTTTTTCTTACCTTTGCACCCAATTATTAATAAGGTAAGTCAAATTAATTTAAATTAAATAAGAAAGAAAATGAAAGCATTTGTTTTTCCCGGACAGGGAGCACAGTTTGTAGGAATGGGTAAGGACCTCTACGACAACAATCCTACCGCAAAGGAACTTTTTGAGAAAGCCAATGATATTCTGGGCTATCGTATTACGGATATCATGTTTGAGGGTACCGATGAGGATTTGAAGCAGACAAAGGTGACACAGCCTGCCGTATTCCTTCACTCTGTGATTTCCGCAATCTGTATGGGTGACAAGTTCCAGCCCGAGATGACAGCAGGTCACTCTCTGGGTGAGTTCTCTGCATTGGTGGCTGCTGGTGCATTGAGTTTTGAGGATGGTCTGAAACTGGTCTATGCTCGTGCTATGGCGATGCAGAAGGCTTGCGAGGCACAGCCCTCTACGATGGCTGCCATCATTGGTCTGCCCGATGAGAAAGTCGAGGAAGTTTGTGCTGCTGTCAGCAAGATGGGTAAAGGTGTGTGTGTCGCCGCTAACTATAACAATCCCGGTCAGTTGGTGATCTCAGGTGATATTGATGCCATCAACGAGGCTTGTGAGCAGTTGAAGGCTGCTGGTGCCAAGCGTGCGTTGCCGCTGAAGGTAGGCGGTGCCTTCCACTCTCCACTGATGCAGCCTGCCAAGGATGAGTTACAGGCAGCCATTGAGAAGACGGAGTTCCAGACTCCTAAGTGTCCTGTTTACCAGAATGTGGATGCAAAGCCTCATACTGATGCCGCAGAAATCAAGGCAAACCTGATTGCCCAGTTGACCAGTTCTGTACGCTGGACACAAATTGTACAGAATATGATTGCAGACGGTGCTGACGACTTCACGGAGTGCGGTCCTGGCAAGGCTTTGCAGGGCATGATTGCCAAGATTAACAAGGAGGTGCCTGCACACGGTATCGAGTAATTCCTGAAAGTAACAGATAATGAAAGAGAAGGTTATCATCTACCAAGTGTTCACTCGTCTTTACGGTAATCGGAACACGACACGCCAAGAGGACGGTACCATCGAGGAGAACGGATGCGGTAAACTTGCCGACTTCACTCCTAAGGTGCTGAAGGATCTGGCGCAGATGGGCGTTAGTCATGTGTGGTATACGGGTATTATCCGTCATGCCACCACGACCGACTATACTGCCTATGGCATTCCCCGTCAGCATGCTGCTGTTGTCAAGGGAAAGGCTGGTTCTCCATACGCTATCACTGACTATTATGACATAGACCCTGATCTTGCCACTGATGTCAACCGGCGTATGCAGGAGTTCGAGCAGTTGGTGGAGCGTACCCATGAGGCTGGCATGAAAGTCATCATTGACTTCGTGCCGAATCATGTCGCCCGCCAGTATCACTCTATCTGTAAACCGCAGGGTGTGAAAGACTTGGGGGAGGATGATAACAAGGATAGTGGCTTCGACCCGGTAAACAATAACTTCTACTATTGTCCCGGTCAGCGTTTCACGCCCTATTTCGACTTGTACCATGGGGAGAAGGAGCCTTATCTGGAGGAGCCCGCAAAGGCGACGGGTAATGATCACTTCGACAATGCACCAGGTAAGAACGACTGGTATGAGACCGTGAAACTGAACTATGGCGTAGACTATTATGCAGGTGGTATCGGACACTTCGACCCTATTCCTGACACTTGGAAGAAAATGACGGATATCCTGTTGTTCTGGGCATCCAAGGGTATAGATGGTTTTCGCTGTGATATGGCAGAGATGGTACCTGCCGACTTCTGGGCTTACGCCACGATGATTGTCAAGAAGAAATACCAGGATATTGTCTTTGTCGGTGAGGTGTATAATCCCACTGAATACCGCCATTATATCGCCTCAGGCTTCGACTGGTTGTATGACAAGGTCGGTATGTATGACACCATGCGTAATGTCATTTGTCATCACCAGCCTGCATCAGCAATCAGTGGTGCTTGGCAGCAGACGGATGATATTCGTGACCACATGCTTTATTTCCTGGAGAACCATGACGAACAGCGTATTGCCAGTGACTTCTTTGCGGTAGACGCTGTGAAGGGTGTGCCTGCGATGATTGCCTCCCTGCTCATGCAGCAGAATCCTTTTATGCTGTATGCTGGTGAGGAGTATGGTGAGCATGGAATGGACAAGGAGGGCTTCAGTGGCAATGACGGTCGTACCACAATCTTCGACTATTGGAGTATCGATACGTTGTGTCGTGCTGCGGAGAAGAAACTGACGGCAAAAGAGAAACAACTGTTTGACATCCATAAGCGGGTGATGCAGATCGCCCGAAAGGAGAAAGCAGTGAGGGAAGGGGAGTTCTTCGACCTCATGTATGTGAACCAGCAGTTAGAGCGCCAGTATGTGTTCCTGCGTAAAGCAGGTAAGGACCTCATGCTGGTTGCCGTGAACTTCGATGACTATGCCGTTGCCGTGGATGTGAATATCCCTGCTCATGCTTTCGACTACTTGAAGATTGCCGAGGGAGTTTATTCTGCTACGGATCTCTTGACGAAAGAGAAAGAGGATACAGTATTGAGGCGCGATGGTTCCATACGTCTGACCATGGATGCCAGAGGTGGTTACGTTTTAAAGTTTAAGGTGTAAGATGGGCGACTATATCCTGAATGAGCATCATAAGGAGGAGTTCCCTCCTGCACATACGGCGGAGCATCTGCTCAACCAGACTATGATTCGCTTGTTTGGATGCGAGCGCTCGTTCAATGCACATATCGAGCGTAAGAAGAGCAAGATGAGTTTTCATATCGACCACAAGCCGACGCGTCAGGAAGAGAAAGAAATTGAGCGGCGGATGAATGAGTTGATAGATGATGACCTGCCCGTGACCTTTGAGTTTGTGACTCGTGAGGACCTTCCCGAAGGAGTCTCCGCAGACCGTCTTCCTGACGATGCGTCAGAGACGATACGGTTGGTTCGTATTGGCGACTATGATGTCTGTCCGTGTATCGGCAAGCATGTGCGCTCTACCAGTCAGATAGGTCGTTTTGAGATGCTCGGTACCAACTGGGACGAGCATGAACGGTCGTTCAGGGTTAGATTCAAAATCGTATAAATCATAAATCCCAGCCAAGCGGTTGGGATTTATGATTGGTTATTGTGGTAATTCTAATTTCATAAATACGGGATAGTGGTCGGAGTAAGTCAGTTCTGTCTTGTAATAATTCAGTCCTTTCAGCAACTGACTATGGAAGATATAGTCGATACGCACATTCTTCTTGCCACGATAAGTCCCCATATAACCACCGCCACACTCTTTAAAACCGTCAACCAAGTCTCCCAGCATTGTCTTGTAGACAAAAGAGTAGGGGACATCGTTGAAGTCACCGCAGATGATGCAAGGTATCTCGGAGGAACGTACCTCATTGGCAATGGTGATCGCCTGTCCGGCACGGAACATCATACCTAACGAGTAATTACCATAGATGGCATTCAGAACACGGTTCTTGCTCACGTCATATCCTTGTGCCTCCAACTTTCCAGCCTTGTATATCGTTCGGTTGATACCTGTACTCTCCAAGTGAACGTTGAAAATACGGAGTTTCTGACCATTCACGTCAATATCCGCGTACATTCCAGCCTGGTTAGAGTCCTCAAAAAGGAAAGGCTTCATCTTTTTGATTGGGTAGCGGCTGAAAATCACCACATCCCTTCCTGCCATGGCAACGTAAGGGAAATACTCTTTGTATGAAGAGGTGTTCTTGACATCACCGCTGGTCTCCATAAACTCCTGAATACAGAACACATCCACTTGCTGTCTTTTCATCTCAGCAAGAATGTCTTGCGCAAGGAATCCGGAAGTCTCCCTGTTGAATCTTGCCACGTTATAGGTGGCAATTTTCAAGCCTTTCTGTGCGTTCCCAATTTTCTCATCAACAGAACGGAATTGTACAAGTGTACCTATATAAGGGATACAGCAGAGAATGGTTACAAACGGCAGGATGGCAATGATCCACTTCTTGCGTACTAACCAATAGATTAATAAGAGGAAGTTGGCTACAATCAGGATTGGGAGAATGTATACCACCATGGCTCGTGCCATATTTCCAGCAGGATTGACATCTCCTCCGAACAAGCCTAAGAATGTATAGGCGGTTACAATAAGTTGCAGCACGAGAAACATCATTGCCACATACTTATAGACAGCAAGTTTTCCCATAAAGTATTATTGTTTCAAGAATTTCTGAATCTTATCCAGCAAGTCCTCTACGCGGAAAGGTTTTGCCATGAACTCATCACATCCTGCCTCTCTTGCCTCTTTGATATTCTCATCGAAAGCATAAGCGCTGAGTGCGATAATTGGTACTTCATGATTGACCTCTTTAATGATACGGGTGGCATCAAGACCATTCATGTCCGGCATACGGATATCCATCAGAATCAGGTCAGGATGCTCATCCTCGCAAAGAGTCACAGCCTCAATGCCATTGTGGGCACGAAGCAGGCGATAACGTTTAGAGAGCACAACTTTTACTAATTCGTAGTTGTTGTCCTCATCCTCTGCGACTAATATCAATGGGGCATTGGCGACATCAGTACGCGTGTCGACACGGATGGTTCTTGAATTGGTGGTGATACGGGTGTTCTTGGCGACACCACCGATAGTTCCTTCGAAAGGGAATCTGAAACGGAAGGTAGAGCCTTCTCCTAATGTTGATGAGACACTGATGGTACCTCCTAACTTCTCAACGATAATCTTACTAAGTGGGAGACCTAGTCCATATCCGTTCTGCGTGGTCTCAGCGTCTTTAGACATATAAGTATTGAAAATATCATTGATATCCTCTGGAGCGATACCAGAACCAGTATCAGTCACGAAGAACTCCACCTCTTGACCGTCACTTACCATGCGATAACCATAGGTGATACTTCCTTTTGAGGTATGTTTCAGTGCATTGCTGATCAAGTTGGAGAATACCTGCATGATACGGTTGGCGTCCGTATTGAGGGTGACAGCCATATTGGGCTTGGTCCAGTTCATCTGCACCGTTTCCGGGCATCTGAACTTAAAGGTGTTCATCAGGCTCCTGCAAAGTTCGCTCAGGTCTGTCATTGCCTTCTTGATAACCACTTCACCAGACTCTACTCTTGATAAATCGAGTATTTCATTGATGAGAGTTAACAGACGGGCATTATTACTCTCGATAATCTCCATATATTTCGTCCGCTCCTCCTGAGAATCTGTCTCGCACATGACTCTTGAGAAACCTTCAATAGCATTCAGTGGGGTGCGTATCTCATGGCTCATGTTTGCAAGGAAAAGGGACTTCATCTTGCTTGCCTTTTCTGCTTCTTTGGCTTTAGCCTCGTATTCCGCCAATTTGGTATTAGCAGCAAGTAATTTTCGGTTTGCTGCATCTAATCTGGCATTCGCTTCTGCTAGTTTCTGAAATAGTATGTCCTTTTCGTCTTGACTCATGTCTTTACAATCTGACAATAATATTCTGCAAAGTTATATAAAATTCTTCGAATCACAAAGGAATTAGTGACTTTTTTATCCTCTTTTTGCTTTTTCCCATGCACCGCTACTTTTATGGTTTTTCAAATACGTCATTCCACGGAATACGTTCAGGTTCATAAATAGGAAATAGTAGGGCACATATAACAGTTTGTTCTTTTTACCGTGTTTCTCAAGATAATAACCTAAGAAAGCCGCAATATAGAATAGGATTTGTAATCCCCAGATCCAGTTGTAGATAGCACCTGCCTTTAGGAATACTAAAATTACGTTAAGTGGAATCAGCAGGAGGAGAGCAACAGGTGTGATGCTCCAACGTAATACGCGGTGTGATACAAACTGGAAGGCTACTATAGGTTGACGGAAAGGATTCAACATGTCGCGGAGCCACCAGATACTCTGCAGACCGCCTGCGGCGATACGACGTTTGCGTTTCGATTCCTCAGCAAGATCAGCAGAGCCATACTCCATGGCATAGGCTTCAGACGTATAGGCAATCTTGTAACCTTTGTCTACCATACGAAGCGACATCACGAAATCGTCAAGAAGAGCATTCTCGGGCATAGGCTCGTAAAGTGACCTGCGGATAGCGCAGAGTTCTCCTGCAGCACCCATGGCGGAGTATAGTTCTCCATCCCAGCGCTTCAGTGTACTCTCATATTTCCAGTAGAGTCCTTCACCTTCCGCCGCGGCTTGTCCCTCATGACGTGCTGCCACTCGTTTCTCTCCTGCCACACATGCTACCTGTGGGTTCATGAAACAACGTACAATCTCCTGTATAGACTCTGGGTTCAGCATGGTATTGGCATCTGTCATCACGATCAGTTCATCTTTTACCTCACTGATTCCATGGTTCAGAGCCGCAGTCTTTCCACGACGCTCAGGAGAATAGATGACTTGTACGTCAGGATACTTAGCAAGATAGTCGTTGGTGGCGTCATTAGATCCGTCAGTCACCCATACAACGTGCAGTTTAGGGTAGGTAATCTGATGGGTGTTCTCCATCTTGATATCTACAATATCCTGCTCGTTGTATGCGCAAATCATCAAAGTAACCTCTGGTAATTCCTCCTCTGAGGGTAGTTGTGCCTTTTGTGGTTTTCCTTTGAAGAGCCGTTTCAAGCGAACTAATATCCAGAGAAGGATGCCATATCCCAGATACGTATAGAAGACCAGGAAGAGGCATACCCAGAAAATTACTTTCAAGGTGACCATGCCTGACGCTATTTATTCGTTCGTCTCTATTTCCTCCTGCATATCGATATACTGGCGGTCCTTGTCGTAGAATTCATACTGAAGGAAAGCCAGTTTCTGCGAAGGGATAATCCGTATTCCCCAGCCGTATTTCATCTGCCAGCGTCTCTTCAGTGAGACGATACCCTGGTTGATATAGGCTGCGACGTAAGGGTGTACATGGAGTGAGAAACTCTTGATGCCTATCTTATTGACAAGGCGGTCAATTTTGCTCTCTAACTGATCTGTAAACAGGATGGACGACTTGATTTTCCCCTTGCCGAAGCAGGTGGGACAGGTTTCCTCAACGTTGACATCCATGGCAGGACGAACACGCTGACGGGTAATCTGCATCAGTCCGAACTTACTCAGTGGGAGGATGTTATGGCGGGCACGGTCTTTCTGCATGTTCTTGCACATCCGCTCGTATAACAGTTGGCGGTCCTCTGCAAGACTCATGTCAATAAAGTCGACCACGATAATACCGCCCATGTCACGAAGGCGGAGTTGGCGAGCCAACTCGTCTGCGGCACCTAAATTGACCTCCAAGGCGTTAGCCTCTTGTCCGTTCTCTGCACGTGTCCTGTTACCACTGTTCACGTCCACTACATGCATCGCCTCTGTATGTTGGATAATCAGATAGGCGCCCCGCTTATAGTTGACGGTCCGTCCAAACGAAGATTTCAGTTGTTTGGTAACGTTAAAGTTGTCGAAGATGGGTACTGTGCCTGTATACTGCTTGACGATGTCTTTCTTATCGGGAGCAATCAAACCGACATAGTCTTTGATTTGCTGGAAGATTTCCGTGTCGTTGACATAGATACCATCATAGGTGGGGTCGAAGAGGTCGCGCAACATAGCGACGGCTCTTCCAGTCTCCTCATACGCCAGTAGAGGCGTTGTTGTGGTCTTCTGTACTTTTGCGATGGTATCATCCCAGCGTTTTACTAATACTTTCATTTCAGCATCAAGTTCTGCAACACGCTTTCCTTCGGCTGATGTCCTGACGATAACGCCGAAGTTCTTGGGCTTGATACTTTGTACGAGTTGTTTCAGACGTGTACGTTCTTCACCTTTCTTAATCTTCGAGGATACAGACACTTTGTCCTGGAACGGCATCAAGACCATATACCTGCCGGCGAAACTTAGTTCACAAGTCAGTCGCGGACCTTTAGTGGAGATAGGCTCCTTGACCACCTGCACTAAGATTTCCTGTCCTTGTTTCAGGAAACTCTGTACGCTTCCGTCCTTGGGCAGTTCTGGTTGTCGTGATGCTTTCGTGATGGGGAAAAGTCGTTTCCTGTCACTTTGTACCTGTTTAAGATACTTTTCGTAAGAACTGAATTGAGTGCCTAAGTCAAGATAGTGTAAGAAAGCATCACGCTCAGAGCCCACATCCACGAAGCATGCGTTCAGTCCGGGCATCAGTTTGCGTACCTTGCCCAGATAGATGTTTCCGACAGAGTAAGATGCCTCTCGCTTCTCGTTCTGGTATTCCACCAGGTTTTTGTCTTCGAGTAGGGCAATCGATATCTCTTTCGGTTGGACGTCAATGATTACTTCACTATTCATACTTAGTTGTTGTTTTTTAACGGAAAGGGTGCACCAACTTGTCTTGTAGACTTGTTGGTACACTCCTTTCATTTCTTTCAGACTTAGCAAGACTTACTTGCTCTTGTGACGATTCTTGCGCAGTCTCTTCTTACGCTTGTGAGTAGCCATCTTGTGGCCCTTCTTTTTCTTTCCGTTTGGCATAATTTAAATATTTAAATGTTTAATGTTTATTTC
The DNA here is from genome assembly GCA_002353225.1 of Prevotella sp. UBA2755. Classification (GTDB taxonomy): domain Bacteria; phylum Bacteroidota; class Bacteroidia; order Bacteroidales; family Bacteroidaceae; genus Prevotella. The sequence continues at coordinate 58,154 of DEJF01000047.1, forward strand.
ATCTTAGCAATAAAACTCTTGGCGGGTTTGAAGGCGGGGAAGTCGTGCGCGTCAATCACCAATGTAGTATTCTTGGAGATATTGCGAGCGGTCTTCTTGGCACGATGCTTAATAGTAAACGTACCAAAACCACGCAAATAAACGTTTTCTTTCTGTACTGCCATGCTCTGACGGATCTCTTCCATGAATGCCTCCACTGTGGCTGCAACGTCCTTTTTCGCAAGGCCCGTGTCCTCAACAATCTTGTTTATAATGTCTGCTTTTGTCATCTTATTAAGATATCTAAATTTGTTTACTTGTATTAATGTTTCGTATTTCGGACTGCAAAGATACTGATTTTCAGCGGGAAACGAAAATTTATTGGCACTTTTTTTTGAAAAAAGATAATTTCTTGATACGAGAAGACCTCTTCTATACCTATTTATATATAGAATAGACGGTTATTTCAGTTGTTGCAGTCTGGCAATATATTTCCCGATGATGTCAAATTCCAGATTGACGATACTGCCCACTTTGATATCGCAAAAGTTTGTGTGTTCAAAGGTATAGGGGATAATGGCTACCTGAAAAGTGTTTCTCGTGGGATTACATACGGTGAGGGAGACACCATTGACGGTTACGGATCCTTTATCAACGGTAAAGTAACCATTCAGTGCCATCTCCTTGTCTTCCTTGTATTCGAAGGTAAAGTAGGTAGAGCCGTTAGCGTCCTCTACAGCAACACACCGTGCCGTCTCATCGACATGTCCTTGTACGATATGCCCATCCAGTCGTCCGTTCATCAGCATCGAACGCTCCACATTCACCTTGTCGCCTACTTGCAGCAGTCCGAGGTTCGAGCGGTCCAGCGTCTCTTTCATGGCGGTAACCGTATAGGTGCCATCTTGGATACTGACAACGGTCAGACACACACCGTTATGGGCGACACTCTGGTCAATGCCCAGTTCGTCGACAAATGAGCAACGCAAGGTGAAGTCGATATTGTCCCTGTCTTTCTTGATAGCCGTAACGGTGGCAAACTCTTCTATAATACCGGAAAACATAACTCTTACTTTTTAACTCTTAGATATGAACAAAAAAGAAAGGGCCGCGTCGAGGATGTGATGAAAACTCCTTTGTTAAAAGATGTAGAGCGCTCTCAACCTTTGTAATCCACTGGTTTTACAACTTCTCCGAGGAGATGTGGCCCGCCATTGGCAGAAAGACAACTCAGTTTTCAATGTAATTTGATGAGTATCCCGATCGAATCGACACGGCCCAGTATTATAATTAATAAGCGAACAGAGGATAGTCCTTCATGCGCTCATTGACACGCTTGCGGACACTGGCAATCACCTGCTCGTCCTCAGGGGCGTTCAGTACCTCCTCGATGAGAGCGGCAATCTCCACCATTAGGTCTTCCTTGGCACCACGGGTAGTGATGGCAGGAGTTCCCAGACGGATACCACTGGTCTGGAAGGCAGAACGGCTGTCGAAAGGCACCATATTCTTATTGACGGTGATGTCGGCGGCAACGAGGGCGTTCTCGGCTACCTTACCAGTCAACTCAGGATATTTCGAGCGCAGGTCTACTAGCATAGAGTGGTTGTCGGTACCGCCGCTGACGATGGTGAATCCACGTTTGATGAGTTCCTCGGCAAGCACCTTGGCATTCTTCTGCACCTGCTTAGCCCACTCCTTGAACTCTGGACGCAGTGCCTCACCGAAGGCAACAGCCTTGGCAGCAATCACGTGCTCCAGCGGACCGCCCTGCTGTCCGGGGAATACGGCGGAGTTCAGCAGTTGTGACATCATCTTGGTAACACCCTTTGGTGTCTTCAAGCCCCAAGGATTCTCGAAGTCCTTACCCATGAGGATGATACCACCACGGGGACCACGGAGTGTCTTGTGAGTGGTAGAGGTCACGATATGTGCATACTTCACGGGGTTGTCGAGCAGACCAGCAGCGATGAGTCCAGCGGGGTGCGCCATGTCAATCATCAGTAAGGCACCCACTTTGTCAGCGATCTCACGCATACGTTTGTAGTCCCATTCACGACTGTAGGCAGAGCCACCACCGATAATCAGTTTTGGCTTGTTCTCCAAGGCGAGACGCTCCATCTCGTCATAGTCCACACGACCCGTCTCCTTGTTCAGGTTGTAGCCTACGGGCTTATAGAGGATACCGCTGGTATTCACCAGTGAGCCATGAGAGAGGTGACCACCGTGATCCAGGTTCATACCCATGAAGGTATCGCCGGGTTTCAGTACGGCAAGCAGCACAGCGGCATTTGCCTGTGCACCAGAGTGGGGCTGTACGTTGGCATACTCTGCGCCGAACAATTTGCAGACACGGTCGATGGCAAGTTGCTCCACCTCGTCCACTACCTGACAACCACCGTAGTAACGGTGTCCAGGGTAACCCTCGGCATATTTATTGGTCAGGTAACTGCCCATAGCCTCCATAACTTGATCGCTGACGAAGTTCTCCGACGCAATCAGTTCGATACCTTTCAGTTGGCGTTGATGCTCCTTCTCGATGAGCTCAAAAATCGCATTGTCTCTTTCCATTGTTTATTTAGTTTTATATGTTTGTAATTCCTTATCCGTTCATAGCGAGCAGGAACTCCTCGTTGGAGTGTGTCTGCACTAGTCTGTCACGTACCGTATTCATCGCCTCGATAGGATTCATCTCTGCGATGAACTTGCGGATGATCCACATGCGGTTCAGGGTAGTCTGGTCTTGCAGCAGGTCATCACGACGGGTAGACGACTGAACGAGGTTGACAGCAGGATATACACGCTTGTTGGCAAGCATACGGTCAAGTTGCAACTCAGAGTTACCCGTACCCTTGAACTCCTCGAAGATTACCTCATCCATCTTTGAACCGGTGTCTGTCAGTGCCGTGGCGATAATCGTCAGCGAGCCGCCGTTCTCGATGTTACGAGCGGCACCGAAGAAACGCTTAGGTTTTTGCAGGGCATTGGCGTCGACACCACCCGTCAGCACTTTTCCGCTGGCTGGTGCTACAGTGTTATAGGCACGAGCCAGACGAGTGATTGAGTCGAGGAAGATGACCACGTCATGTCCGCACTCTACCATACGCTTTGCCTTCTCCAATACGATACCGGCAATCTTCACATGGCGGTCGGCAGGCTCGTCGAAAGTAGAGGCGATGACCTCAGCGTTGACGGTACGTGCCATATCCGTTACCTCCTCAGGGCGCTCGTCGATCAGCAGCATCATAATATATGCCTCTGGATGGTTGGCGGCGATGGCGTTGGCGATATCCTTCATCAGGATGGTCTTACCCGTCTTTGGCTGGGCGACAATCAAGGCTCGCTGTCCCTTACCGATAGGCGAGAACAGATCGACAATGCGGACGGAGGGGTTCGTGGTGGCTGGATCGCCACAGAGTGTGAACTTCTCGTCAGGGAAGAGTGGGGTGAGGTGCTCGAAACTTACACGGTCACGTACTTCCTGTGGCAGACGACCGTTGATGGTCTTCACGTCTGTCATGGCAAAATATTTCTCATTGTCATGAGGAGGACGCACGGTGCATGCTACGACATCACCTGTTTTCAATCCGTATCTCTTTACCTGTTGCGGACTCACATAGATGTCATCTGGTGACGACAGGTAGTTATAGTCGCTGGAACGCAGGAAACCATAGCCGTCCTGCAGCATCTCCAGAACGCCGTTGCCTGTAATCAGGTCGTCGAAGTTGTATCTCTCGATAGGAGCCGTGCGGGCAGGAGCGTATGTGTTTACTTCTGGTGCTATAGGATTGGTATTGACCTGTGACATTGGACGGTCAAAGATGTCAAGGGTGGGGATTGCCTCACCATCCTCTATGGGTATGTCGACAACAGTGATGAAGTCAGTACCGTCACCGGGGTCACCTTCCCATACACCGTCTGGTGTGACGGCAGGCTCGTCATTCTGTTGTTGTGCCATTTTGGTTTGCAACTCCTCGATTTTACTGGGGTCAATAGACTCCTCGCTGTTCTGGATAGCCTCCGGGACTTCTACTGTCTCTTGAGCAGCCGCCTCCGTCTCTACTTGTTCATTGGCAGCGGCATCAGCCTCAGCCTCTGCTTGTGCCTTGGCAGCAGCCTCAGCGGCCTCACGGGCTGCAATCTCCTCAAGTTCCTTCTTCGACTTTCTTCCACGCTTTTTGGGGGCGGGCTTTACCTCCTCAGCAGGTACCTCGGCGGCAACGTCTGCTTTCTGCTCCTCAAGTTTCTTTGCCTCAGCAGCGTCAGCCTCCGCAAACAGCGAGTCAAGGGATGGCTTCTTCTCCTTCACAGACTTCCCGGCGTTCACGTCAAGGTTCTCGCCTTCGGTACCATTAACGGTATATACCTTATTATTATCCTTCTTCGTAATACGTGTACGCTTACGCTTGGTGGTACTGCTATTCGCAGCAGAGTCCTCGGCAGCCTTGTCGAGGATCGCATAGATCACTGTCTCCAGTTCGTCATCCTGCGACACCTTAACACCGAGGTCATTGGCTATCTCCATCAACTGGGGGATATCCATTTGTTCTAATTCATTCTTCGTATACATATACTATAAACTGTATTCGTTTTCGATAATTATTTGAAAAATAGGGTGGGAATGTTTCGCGAACGGAAACACCTTGGTGAATCGGAATTAACCCATTTGGTGGGCATCACTCATCAATTCGACCGCAAAATTACAAATAATAATCTGAACCGCCAAACATTTTAAGAGTTTTTTCCTTTTCCCCTCAACAAAGGGAGGTTAGGAGAGGGTCTTTCTCACTTTTTTCTTTTAAATCCTTTGGAGTTTCAGAAATATTGTTTATCTTTGCCTTTGCATTGCGTCCATAAGGATGCTTTGCAGGACATCGTGGGTTAAGAATTAAGTATCGAAAATTCTGATGAGGTTTACACTCAAATAGTCGGCAACTAATTGAAGCATTACACCTCTAGGGATTGGGATACGCCTTGATAGGCGTACCCTTTCCTTGTGTATGTAATGCAGGCCTGTTTGCCGACGGCTAGAGTGTAAGTACATAAGGAGTAGAGGGTGCGCTTTCTTTTTCCCCTAACTTAAAACAAATGAACATGGATAAGGATGTCAACTTTGGTATGATTACCAGTTTTGACAATATCACATCGAGGGTGATAGATGATTTGAAGGCTACACTACAGCGTGGCTCTAAGGTCGCTATGGCTGCCGCTTCCTTTTCCATTTATGCCTTTGAAGCATTGGAGAAGGAGTTAAAGGATATTGAAGAATTACGTTTTATCTTTACTTCTCCAACATTTAATAAGGAACGTGAGAAGAAGCAGAAGCGTGAGTTCTATATCCCCAAACTGAATCGTGAGCGAACACTTTATGGCTCTGACTTTGAGATTAAGTTACGTAATAACCTGACGCAGCGGGCTATTGCCCGGGAGTGTGCTCAGTGGATTCGTCAGAAGGTCCGCTTTAAGACCAACACTTCTCAGAAGCCGATGCCAGCCTTCCTTCATGTGAAGAACGAGGAAGGTCTCTTTACTTATTTTCCTTTCAACGAGTTTACAACCACAGAATTAGGATGTGAGCGTGGCAATAGTATTTTCCAACTCATCCAGCGAATGCCGTCACCAGTCAGTGATGCTTATCTGAAAAACTTCAACGACCTGTGGAATGATCAGACGGACTTTGCCGATGTCACCAATGCCATTATTGAGAATATCGAGAATGTGTATCGTGAGAATGCGCCCGACTTCATTTATTTCGTTACGCTTTACAATATCTTCAATGAGTTCTTAGAAGATATTAGTGAGGACGTGCTACCTAATGAGGCTACTGGCTTCAAGTCCTCGCAGATATGGAACAAACTCTATAACTTCCAGAAGGATGCAGCACTTGCCATCATCAACAAACTCGAAACCTATAATGGTTGCATCCTTGCTGACTCTGTAGGTCTGGGTAAGACGTTTACGGCACTCAGTGTCATCAAGTATTACGAGAATCGCAACAAGAGTGTGTTGGTGCTCTGCCCCAAGAAACTCTATGACAACTGGAACACCTATAAGAGCAACTATAAGAATAATCCTTTGGAGAAAGACCGCTTGCGCTATGATGTGCTTTTTCATACTGACCTCTCCAGAGAGCAAGGAACGAGCAATGGTCTCGACTTGGCACTACTCAACTGGGGTAACTACGATTTGATAGTGATTGACGAGAGCCATAACTTCCGCAATGGTGGTAAGGTGACAACAGATGAGGACGATGAGAACCCTCGTGAGAATCGCTATCTTCGTTTGATGAATAAAGTGATTCGTGCAGGTGTCCGTACTAAGGTGCTCATGCTATCAGCAACACCTGTCAACAATCGTTTCAACGACTTGAAGAACCAGTTACAACTGGCTTATGAAGGAGACCAGAATCTCATTAACGACAAGTTAGATGTAGATCGTCCTATCGAGGAAATCTTCCGTACTGCTCAAGCACAATATAATACTTGGGCAAAACTCTCTGACCCTAAGGAACGAACAGCAGAGCATCTGCTGGATATGCTGAGTTTCGACTTCTTCCAAGTGCTCGATGCAGTCACCATAGCACGAAGTCGTAAGCATATTGAGAAATACTACGATACTGCAGACATTGGAAAATTCCCTACACGTCTGACTCCCATCTCCATGCGTCCCCATTTGACAGACCTTAACGAGGCTATCACCTATAAGGATATCTCAGAGCAACTTGATGACCTAAATTTAGGTGTCTATGCCCCTTCGGATTATATTCTCCCATCCCGTCGTTATAAATATGAGATTGATAAAGATGGAAAAGGTGGTCATCTGGGCATGTCTGGTCGTGAGAAGGGTCTAAAGAAGTTGATGGCTATCAACCTGCTGAAACGTTTGGAATCAAGTGTCAACTCATTCCGTCTGACGCTGAATCGAATGAAAGAACAGGTGGACGAGACCTTGAAGGCAATTATGACCTATATGGAGACGAAGCAGGATATTCGTATCTCTACTCAGACTCTTGACTCGATGCTTGATAGTGAAGACAGTGAGAATGATTTCCTGGTGGGTGGCAAGAAGACACGTGTGATGTTAGCAGATATGGATTGTCGCTCGTGGAAACGTGACTTGTTACACGACCAAGAGATATTAGGCTTGCTGCTGACTATGCTGGAAGACATTACCCCTGAGCACGACAGCAAACTGCAAATGCTGATAGAGAACTTGCGTCATAAGTTTGCCAATCCCATTAATGGTGATAACAAGAAGGTGATAATCTTTACAGCCTTCTCCGATACGGCAGAATACCTTTACAAGTGTCTCGCCCCTGCCATCATGGAGAAGGCTGGGCTGCATACTGGTCTTGTCACAGGCAATGGCGTCGCGTCCACCATTAAGGGCGCTCCTGCCGACTTCAACACAGTGCTAACCCTCTTCTCGCCAATCAGTAAAGAAGCCGCCAAACTGTTCTCCTCCCCTCGGGAAAGGCTACGGGTAGGCGAGCTTTGCTCGGGAATGGGTTGGGAAGGGGGCGCTCTTGATGTCCTGATTGCCACCGACTGTATCTCTGAGGGTCAGAACCTACAGGATTGCGACTATCTGATCAATTATGACATTCATTGGAACCCTGTTCGTATCATCCAGAGGTTTGGGCGAGTAGACCGTATCGGCTCTCGTAACGACGTGATACAGTTGGTGAACTACTGGCCCGATATTGAGTTGGATGATTACCTGCGACTGAAGGGAAGGGTAGAGGCTCGTATGACTGGGGTTAATATTACGGGTGCAGGTAACAGTAATGTGTTGCTCTCAGATGAGGAACAGGCAGACCTCGACTACCGTAAGAGTCAACTCCAGCGTTTGCAGGAAGAGGTGGTTGACCTTGAAGATATGGATACGGGCATCAATATCATGGACTTAGGACTGAATGAGTTCCGTCTCGATCTGCTTGCTTACATGAAGGAAAATCCAGACATTGAGCATACTCCTTGGGGCATGAGTGCCGTAGTGCCTGCCAATGAGCAAGCCAAGCCTGGTGTCATATTCATCCTCAAGAATCGTCAACTTGTTCTTCCCCCCTTGGGGGAATTAAAAAGGGGGTCGCTGCTCCATCCTTTCTATATGGTTTATCTCTCTGATGATGGCGAAACGTTGATTAATCACTTGTCACCCAAAAAGTTGCTCGACATCATGCGTATGAGTTGTAAGGGTAAGACTGAACCTATTTTCGAACTATGTCATGCCTTTAACAAAGAGACGGCTGATGGCAAACGGATGCAGCACTATAGTGACCTGCTGGGAAAGGCTGTGGCAAGCATTGTGGAGCAGAAAGAAATGAGCGATATTGACAGTCTCTTCTCCGCTGGACCTACTACCGCCCTCGTCAACGATGTAAAAGGACTCGATGATTTTGAACTCATCTGCTTCCTTGTGGTGAAAGAAATGAAGTAATCGTCGCAAGACGCTTTTACAAAGCGAAGCGACTAAAAGAATGAAGAATGAAGAATGCAACATATTAGGCTTTCCAGAACGCACCATCGTTGACAGCGTGGTGCCCAAGACCAAGTTCTATCACTTCATGGAGGTGAACCCTCGCATGAAGACGCATTTCGTGAACGATGTGGAAAGCATCCATTGGCTCTATAAACTGTCACCTGATACGCTCAACGTGACAGCCTCAGCAGATATGGTGGAGATAGAGGTGTTTGTGGCTACGCTGAAACAAGCCGATTGCCCTACAGACCTCTTTACCTTCATTGATACAAACATGCCTCGCCATTTGGTATTCATCCTGCAATATGAGGGAAACAGCATGTTGTTGATTAACTACAAGCAATGGCGAGACGATACGCATACGCAGTTCCGGATTACTCAGATGTTTGCCTCACCTTGGGTGCCGACAACCAGTCTGTCGTTACAGATTGATGGTCAGTCCTTGCCTCGCATTTACGATAACTTCGTAGCACAGATCAGTGGCATCGGAGAGCATAAGGCTGGTAGCATGGAAGAGATAGTTGCTCTCAAGCAACAAATAGGCAAAGCCCAAAAGGAACTTGAAACCTCAGAGAAGCGTATGCGTCGTGAGCCCCAAGTGAATCTGCAGATGGAGATGCACAAACAAGTACGTCAGATGCGGAGGCAACTGGCGGAGTTGAAAGAACAATTATGTAAATTGAGTATATAAACTATTTAGAATAATGATAACGCACAGAAATAACATATACATAAATCATGCCATTACTTACCTTCCAATAGGCAAGGTCTTCTTCGGCTTTCGGCATGAATTTTATTTCCATAAATCCTCCAGTTTGATGACACGACCTCGACCTTCTTCAATGTCTTTTTGCCCCTGGCGTATAATGTCTGCCATCTCAGGAGATGATAACAAATACTCCGTCTCATCCATCGTCTGCTTCTGGGCGGTAATTCTCTTAAGAGCCTTGATGGCTTTTTTCATCATGCCCTCATCTTCTGAGATGATGCTCAGTTCGCGGAATAATTCTGCATTTAACTGTAGTGCTGTCATAACTTCTTTCTTTTTGATTTCTGCTGCAAAAATACAATAAATAAATGAATAAACAAATAAAACTGATAAAAATATGCAAATACCTCATTTAGACAAACAAACGGAGGATGGGACGCAGTTGAACCTCGATGCGCTCTATCAGATTTGCCCCTCATGCTTTACGGAAACAGCAGGAGAGAATGGGCAGTTGAAGCACGTTGTCAACTTTGAGAAGTTGAGGGAGTTGTTGGGTGATAATGCAGTGGAGGATGCTCCAGAGGTGTATGACTTTACGTGGGTGGGCAAACGGGCTGCTCAGCGTGAGGCGATGGCTCCTTGCCGTAAGACGCTTCGCCCTTGTCCTGAAGAATCAGTCGATTGGGATAATACCCAGAACCTCTATATCGAGGGTGACAACCTCGAAGTGCTCAAACTGCTCCAGAACTCCTATATGGGTAAGGTCAAGATGATATATATCGATCCGCCTTACAATACGGGTAATGATTTTGTGTATCATGATGACTTTGCGCAGAGTGAAGATGAGTACGATGAAAGCAATAAAGATGAAGAAGGAAAACGGTACTTCAAAAATACTGAAACCAGTAGCGATGGGCGTTTTCATTCTGATTGGTGTTCTATGATTTATTCTCGCTTGCTCATAGCAAGAAGTATGCTAACTGATGATGGCGTTATTTTTATCTCCATTGATGACAATGAGGCTCGTAATATACGAAAAATTTGTGATGAAGTTTTTGGCGAGTATAATTTCCTTGCCCAAGTAGTTTGGGAAAGGGCTTTCTCACCCATCAATTTGATGAAACATTTTTCTCCTTCACATGATTATATTATATGCTACTGTAAAAATCCAGATGAAACATCTTGCAATGGAATTCCTCGCAGCCAAGAAGCCAACGACCGATATTCAAATCCAGACAATGATCCACGAGGAGTTTGGAGTTCAAGTGATATTTCTGTAGGTCCTGCAGTTCAGGAGAATATCTATCCGATCACGACCCCTTCGGGGCGTGTCGTCGAGCCTCCAGCTGGACGCAGCTGGAGTCTCTCGCGGAATGCATTCCGCGAGAGACTCCAAGATAACCGAATATGGTTTGGTCCTGATGGTGATGGCGTTCCAAGAATTAAGCGTTTTCTATCAGAACTTCGTAAGACGGGAATCACTCCAATGACGATTTGGAAACATGAAGAAGTTGGTCATTCACAAGGAGCTACTCAGAATCTTGCCAGATTATTAGGTGGGAAAAAGTACTTTGATTATCCCAAACCTGTTGGCCTTATTAAGCGTTGTCTTGCATTGTATAGTGATAAAGATTCGATTATTCTTGATTTCTTCTCTGGCAGCGGAACAACGGCACAATCAATGTTTGAATTGAATGCAGAAGACCAAGGCAAACGTAAGTTTATACTGGTTCAACTTCAAGAAGAAACAACAGAAGGAAGTCCTGCAAGAACTGATGGCTATATTACAATTTGTGATATTGCCAAGGAACGTATTCGTCGTGCAGGAAAGAAAATCAAGGAGGAGCATCCTGAGGCGAAAGACTTGGATATTGGTTTCCGAGTATTTAAGTGTGACGACTCAAACTATAAAGAGGTGGCGTTCGCACCAAAGGACTACAGCCAAGAGTCGCTGGACTTGTTTGTGGATAACATCAAGGAGGATCGCACTGATCTCGACTTGCTGTTTGACTGTATGCTGCGCTGGGGTGTTACCCTCGACTTGCCGATGAGCAAGACAAAGGTGGACGGCTGCACCATTCACAACGTGAACGAGGGTGGTCTCGTGGCTTGCTTCGATGGTAAGGTAACAGAAGGTGTGATAGATGCTATTGCAGAGATGTATCCTGCCAAGGTCGTCTTCCGTGACAGCAGTTTCGAGGAAGCCGCTCAGAAGATGAACCTCTTCGAATTGTTCAAGCAGAAGTGCGGCTGGACAGAGCAGGAAGTGAGAAATAACGTGAGGGTTATCTAATCCTCAAAAAATAAAAGAAGGCGTTCTTTGAGGCATGCCTCGAAGAACTAACGCTCGGAAGAGCATGAAAGCATGCTTTCACTCTCCACTCGTTAAAGCGTTCTTTGACATAGTGACACAATAAGGAAGTAATAGACAATCAGGAAAGCAGCCATTTCCAGACAGGAATGACATCAATACCCGATTCCGTTGTTTCTTCATCGTATGAAATGAGGAAGCACTGCCAGTCAGGGTGGGTCTTGCTGTATTTGGCGAGTGGTGGTATATCACGCTCTTTTGTCGATTCATCGGCTATGCTGTATGACACTTGGATGGCGAGTTTGGCATCTGGTACTATGAAATCTATCTCCTTGTCCACATTTAGGTAGAACACATTATCTCTGCCATATCGGCGGCATAGTTCCACAGCAACCATGTTCTCGAGCAGCGATGTGTCAGGGTTGGTCAGAAACAGGTTCAGTAGTCCATTGTCGATAAAATAGTATTTCTTCTGAGTCTCCCGGTCGGTCAACTTGCCTGCTTCGTTCTCCATGGGTAGGACGAGCCAACTGTCAGCAGTGTAGTCTACATAGTCGATGGCAGTGGGTACGCTGATGGGGCTGCCAGTAGAGGTGATGATGTTCTTCAGCCGGTTGTATGACAGTGGCTGTTTGACACTCTCGGCCATTTTCTTGATGAGAATGTTCATCACTCGTTCGTTCTTGATTTTGTTTCGTGCACAAATGTCACCGAGGTATATTTTCTGATAAAGGCTCGACAGCATTGCCCGCTTGTTCTTGAAGGAGATAATCTCAGGCAATCCGCCATAGTAGAAATAGTCCTGTAGGTGGCGTTTCACCTCGCTACGCAAGACGGTGTCGTACTGCCAGTTTTCTTTCAGTCGTACATGTTGGGCCGCAAGGTATTCCTTCAGTGAATAAGGGAAGACATCGAGGATGAAGAACCTGCCGCCAAGGGTGGTGGCTACGTCCTTGCTTAGCATCTTGGCATTGCTGCCCGTCACATAGACGCGATACTTCGCATCGGCGAGTCGGCGCACGAACTTATCCCAGTACGGTATGTTCTGCACCTCGTCGAGGAAAACCACGGGTTTCTTTCCATACATCTCTAAGTGAGCCTCCAGAAGCCGTTCAAAATCTTCGGTCTGGAATTCGGCCAGTCGTTCGTCCTCAAAATCGATGAAGAGTATCTCGTCCCATCCCTTTCCTTCTGCCTGCAACTGACGTACCCGCTGATAGAGCATGTATGATTTACCAGCATGTCTCACGCCGACTATGACGTAGTTGCCATTAGGCTCGAATTCAATGGGGCGGCTGATGATTTCCGCTTCGTCAATCTCTCTCTGTTTACCTATCAGGCATTGTTTGATAATATCCTTGCTGACGCTCATGGTTTAAACTGAAGTTTATACAGCAATGCTGTTTTTATAAAGTTTGGTTTACAAAAGTAGCCATTTTCTATAAACTACGATTGACAAAATGGAATAACTTGCTTTCCGTTTGTGTTTTTTAACAAAAATACTTCCTGTTGTGTCATTTATATAGTTGAAATGGAATAATAAAGAAGACAAATATATGAAACTGAAATTTAAACATCAGCAATTCCAGATAGATGCTGCAAAGGCGGTGACGGATGTGTTTCAAGGACAACAGAACTTGAGCATGCTGGAGTTTACCCATGATATGGGTCGTCGCAGTGATGGACAGCAAGAGGCATTCGATGTGGTGGGATTCCGTAATCAGCCTATCAACATCTATTCCAGTCAGATGCTGAAAAACATGCGTGAGGTACAGATGGCAGAGCAACTGAAACCTTCTGAGGAAGTGCTGATGAACGACCTGCGGCTGACCATCGAGATGGAGACAGGTACGGGTAAGACTTATACCTATATCAAGACGATGTATGAACTGAACAAACTGTATGGCTGGAGCAAGTTCATCATCGTAGTGCCCAGCATCGCCATTCGTGAGGGAGTAAGTCGCTCGTTCGAGATTATGAGTGAGCACTTCGCATCCGAATACGGGAAGCGCATCCAGTCGTTCATCTATGACTCGAAGCAACTGACGAAGATCGACCAGTTTGCCAGTGATGCCAATATGCACGTGATGATTATCAACACACAGGCTTTTGCCGCTCGTGGTGAGGATGCACGACGTATCTATATGAAGTTGGATGTTTTTCGCTCACGTCGTCCTATCGACGTGATAGCAGCCACCAATCCCATCCTGATAATTGATGAGCCGCAGAGTGTGTTGGGCGTGGATAAGAAGAATGCCACCCGTGAGAAACTGAAAGAGTTCAAACCGCTCTTTACCTTATTATATAGTGCCACCCACAGGGCAGATGATATCGTGAATATGGTGTATCGCCTGGATGCCATGGATGCCTATAATAAGAAACTGGTGAAGAAGATAAGTGTAAAGGGTATCGAGCAGAAAGGTACCACTGCTACTAATGGTTATCTCTACTTGGAGAGTATCGTACTGAGCGAGGGCAATCCCAAGGCTCGGATCGGTTTCGATAAAAAGGGTGCCAGCAGCGTAAGACCTGTGACCCAACTGGTGGGTGATGGCTTCGACATCTATCAGCAGTCAGGTGGTTTGGAGGAATATAGTGACGGCTATCGGGTGGAGAGCATCGATGGCTATAACGGTACTATCCGATTGCTGAACGGCACCGTGTTGCATGAGGGTGAGATGATAGGTAAGGTGAACGATATCTATGTGCGTCGCCAGCAGATTCGTGAGACGATCCTGTCGCACATCCAGAAGGAGCGTAAGTTGTTCAGTATGGGCATCAAGTGCCTGTCACTGTTCTTCATCGACCATGTGGACAACTATAGGAAGCCTCTCCCCCTAACCCCCTCTCCAAAAGGCGAGGGGGAAGCCTGTGGCAACAAAGGTGTCTATGCACAGATGTTTGAGGAAGAGTATTCCAATATTGTAGGACAACTGCAACTGGAGTTTGCGGATGATCCTGCTTATGTGGCTTATCTGAAACGGTTCACGGTAGAAGAAGTGCATGATGGCTATTTCTCACGTGACAAGAAAGGAAAGGTCGTGGACTCTGCTAATAAAGAGGGGGATAACGAGGTTCGAGGCTATCAGTTGATAATGAAAGAAAAGGAGAAACTGCTGTCGTTTGACACCCCAGTACGTTTCATCTTCTCGCACTCAGCATTGAAGGAAGGCTGGGACAATCCCAACGTATTCCAGATCTGTACGCTGAAGGACTCAGACAACCAGACAAAGAAACGTCAGGAGGTGGGTCGTGGTATGCGACTCTGTGTGAACGACAAGGGTGAGCGACAGGATGAGAGTGTGCTGCATGGTGGTGTGTTCGCAGTCAACGAACTGACCGTCATCGCCAGCGAGTCATATAACTCGTTTGCTGCCAAACTACAGACGGAGATTGCTGAGGCTGTTGGTGACAGACCAGTGAAAGTTCAACTGGAACTGTTTAAGGATATGGTAGTGACCAATGCCCGTGGTGAGCAGAAGAAGATGGATGCGGACGATGCGCAGGATATTCTCTTCACGCTCCGTATGAAAGGCTATGTCACCAAACAAGGTCAGTTAACCCAACAGTATCATGACGACAAGCAACAGGGGACACTCGACTTTGGAGAGGACTATAACGAGTATCAGGCTGATATCGTCAAGAAGTTAGATAGCATCTTCAACCCGGATAGTGTGAAGCCTGAGGATGCCCGCAAGGTACGTGAGGCAAAGTTCGACTCGCAGAAGTTTGCCCGTAAGGAGTTCCAAGATATGTGGCGCAAGATCAACAGTCAGACTTACTATACGGTGGATTTCAAGACGGATGATCTCATCAAACGAGCCGTGATCGCCTTGGATAACCATCTGAAAGTATCGAGAATCGCCATCCAAGTGGTGAAAGGTACGATGAATGAGATTAAGAGCAAACAGCAATTGTTGGCAGGTACAGCGATGGTGGCGCAAGAGGCGGCTACGGAAAGTGTACATGAGTTGATTGGTGAGAATGTTCGCTATGACCTCATTGGTAAACTGGTGGAGGATACAGGCTTGACTCGTAAGGCGATCGTCACCATTCTCAAGAAGATATCGCCTAATACCTTTAATATGTTCAAAGCAAATCCTGAGGAGTTTATCATCAAGGCTGGCAATATTATTAATCAATGTAAGGCTGTTGCGGTGGTGGAGCATGTGGCTTACCACAAATTGAATCAGGAGTTTGATGCCGACATCTTCAGTGCCTCGACATTGAAGGGTAAACTGGGTGTGAATGCCATGGAGTCGCAGAAGTCACTTTATGATATTGTGGTGGTTGACTCGAAAGGTATAGAGATGGACTTCGCCAAGAACTTGGAAATGCATAACGAGGTGGCAGTCTATACCAAATTACCAAGTGGATTCTATATCAATACGCCTGTAGGTCACTATAATCCAGACTGGGCTATTGTGTTCAAGGAAGGAACGGATGTGAAGCATGTCTACTTTGTGGCAGAGACGAAAGGCTATAGTGATGATGAGGTGACAGACTATCGCAAGACGGAAGAAGTGAAGATAGAGTGTGCCAAACGTCACTTTGCCACCATCTCCAGTTCTACGGTCACTTATGATGTAGTGAAAGACTATAAGGGGCTGATGGATATTGTAACCAAGTAAGAAGGGGTGGAAATAGGTGTTCTTACTTCAACAGGAAAAAGCCGACATGATGGGATATGCCGTTGTTGTTGAAGGTACGCAATTCGTAGAAGCCTTTCTCAACATCACCGATAAACACCATAGGACCAAAAGGCTTGTTCATCAGGTGAACACCTTGTGTCGAGTAGATGGCGAAATTGTCGGACTGAGGCAATTCATTGAAATCTGCAACTTGCAGACAATAATTGTCCACGGGGATGAGTTGAGAGTCGGCTATGGGTTGTTGGCTCTTACCTGTCTGCTGCTGACTGTTGGAGATACTCTCGATGCCATAACGGTTGACGGCAGTAACCATGTAGTGGAGTGGGGTGTCATTGGCAGAGCGGCGGACGGAGAGGTTTTGCTGCATCAGTCGGGTTGCGATGATATTGCGTGCGTCGTTGATATCCACAGGATAGTTTGTGGAGGCATAGACATTATATGTCAGGTAGTCGCCGTCACTGTTGTCAGTGGCTCCGCTCCAACTGAGGTTATCACCATTGGTGGTGCGCTCGATATTAAGGGTGGTAGGGGAAGTTGGTCTTGTCGACTTGTTCGTCGTGAGAGGGGGAACGACGGCAGGGTAGGCGTCGAAGTCGCAAACGAAGTCATAGAGACCTTTGGTGTTATCCGTGAGGAAACGGCTGCGGAAGTAGCAGTGTCCGAGTCCTAAGTCACGAGCCACGTGCATCTGTCGCTTAATGGCATCCAACGACCAGTTGCCCTCACTGCGTATCAGTCGGTAGATACCTAATCCGGCGGCTATCTCACGTCCATAACGGTGCTCACTCCAGTCAGCGGCAAAGGGGTAGTAGTGCTTGCCGTCATAATACATCATAGGGAAGAGTTGGTCCATGAGTCCGTCACGTAACCAGCCTTGTGCATCTTGGCAAACTTTGTTATAAGCATTCCATCCGCCACTTGGGTAACGAGTCAGGTCGTCAAACTTGCCGAGGGGTGAACAACTTAGTTTAATCCAAGGCTTTAAGTCTTTGACTTTCTGATGGATAGAACGGACAATGCGAGTAATATTCTCACGAGCCTGTTGACGTGATATGCGTAAGGGATAGGTTTCTGGATAACGGATATAGTCGAGGTGGATGCCATCGACGTCATACCGTCTGGTGATCTCTTCACAGATGGAGGAAATATAGTCGGCGGTCCGCGAGTCCTCGGGGTTCAGACAGGCATCCTCACCCACATGCCTCATCAGTTCGGGATGCGTCTTTCGCAGGTTCTTCGCCCCGTAACTGTTCCACTTACCCGAAGGAACGGTGACCACCCACGCATGCAGTTCCATGCCCCGTTTGTGTGCCTCTTCGATGGCAAACTGAAGAGGGTCGTAGTTGGGACCCGTGCCGAAGCGTCCGCTGATACATCCGTCCCAAGGTTCGATGCGGGAAGGGTAGGTGACCGTTCCCCGAATACGCGCCTGATAGAGAACGGTATTTACGTTAGCATGCTTCAGTTGGTCGAGGATGCGGCATAGTTCTTGTTTCTGTTTCTGTTCGACGGCAGCGGAAGTCCCTTTGGTGCTGGGCCAGTCAAGTCCCTCCAAGGTGGTGAGCCATACGGCACGAAGTTCGTGCTTAGGCTGTGCGCTCAGTGTCAAAACCGTCAGCAGAAGGAGTAGAAAGAAAGTATATCTTTTCATGTTGTTGTCAATTTTGGATGCAAAGATAAGAAAAAAAGTTCATAGTTCATAGTTCTTAGTTCATAATTATTTGTTATCTTTGCAGGCAGTTTTATAAAACATCAAAAGAAAATGATTTCATTTACATTGAGTTTAGTGGCTCTGTTGTTAGGCTATTTTTTCTACGGACGTCTGGTAGAGCGGATATTCCATCCCGATGACCGCGTGACACCTGCTGTCGCTAAGGCAGACGGTATTGACTACATTGTGCTTCCTAACTGGAAGATTTTTATGATTCAGTTCTTGAATATCGCCGGTACAGGTCCTATCTTCGGCGCTATTATGGGAGCGAAGTTCGGTCCTGTCGCTTATCTGTGGATCGTGTTAGGCTGCATCTTCGCAGGTGCTACCCATGACTACCTGTCGGGTATGCTCTCGATGCGTAACGATGGTGCCGGACTGCCGGAGTTGATAGGTAAGTATTTAGGTAAGACGACCAAGAACGTGATGCTTGTGTTCACCGTTTTGCTGCTCGTCATGGTAGGTACTGTGTTCGTCTACAGTCCTGCTGAGATCCTGCACTCCATTGGTGGTGATACGATGATGTGGGTAGGTATTATCTTCGTCTATTACATTGTCGCCACGATGCTGCCTATCGACAAGATCATCGGTAAGATATATCCGCTGTTCGCCTTCTCCCTGCTGTTCATGGCAGGAGCCCTGATGGTGGCGCTGTATGCCAAGTGGCCCGAGTTGCCGGAACTATGGACAAACTTCTATAATATGGGTGCCGAGGCGCAACCCGAGAAGTGGACGGACGCTATCTTCCCAGCCTTGTTTATCACCATTGCCTGTGGTGCTATCAGTGGTTTCCATGCTACGCAGAGCCCGTTGATGGCACGTTGCGTGAAATCAGAGCACATGGGACGCCCCATTTTCTATGGTGCGATGATCACAGAGGGTGTAGTGGCATTGATATGGGCGACAGTCTCCGCATGGTTCTTCTATGGCAGTCCGTCTCCTGGCTATGAGTTGATAGCCGGTGCTGACAAGGGCTTCTACACTTCTGCCCCTGCCGTAGTGAACTTAGTGTGCAACGACTGGTTGGGTGTCGCCGGTGCCATTCTTGCCATGTTAGGTGTTGTCGCAGCGCCTATTACGAGTGGTGATACCGCTTTCCGTTCCGGTCGTCTGATTGTTGCTGAGTGGTTGAAACTCGACCAGCGTCCTATTGCGAAACGTCTGTATATCTGTGTACCCTTGTTTGCTGTTTCTATTCTGATGCTGCTCTGGCAGATTGAGAACCCAGACGGCTTCAATACTATCTGGCAGTATTTCGGATGGAGCAATCAGGCATTGTCTGTATTCACCTTATGGACATTGACGGTCTATCTGGTGCAGCATAAGAAGCCCTATATCATCACACTGATTCCGGCGCTCTTCATGACAACAGTATGCTCTACGTTCCTGTTTGTCTCTAAGCAGGCGTTCCATCTGCCGGAGTCTGTCGGCTATCCTTTGGGTGTCCTCTGTTTCTTTGTGGCACTGGTATGGTTCTGCGTGTGGTATCGTAAATATCAGAATAATCATCAATAAGTCGTTAAAACGATGAAGTGTCTTTTTAAAAAACAGTATAAACTTAAGAAATAAGCCTATGTTAAGTGTAGAAGAGTTAGTAGACAGACTGATTGACCTCTCTTTTGCGGAGGATATCGGTGACGGCGACCATACCACTTTGTGTTGTATCCCTGCCGATGCGATGGGTAAGTCGCACCTGCTGATTAAGGAAGACGGTATCCTTGCCGGTGTAGAGGTGGCAAAAGAAGTGTTCCGTCGTTTCGACCCCGACATGCAGGTGGAGGTGTTGATGCAGGATGGTGCGAAAGTGAAGAAGGGCGACATCGCCATGATTGTCACTGGTCGTGTGCGTTCGTTGTTACAGACAGAGCGTCTGATGCTGAATATCATGCAGCGTATGAGTGGTATCGCCACGATGACCAACCGTTATGTGGAGCGTCTGAAGGGAACCCTTACCCGTGTACTGGATACCCGTAAGACAACACCTGGTATGCGTATGCTGGAGAAGCAGGCAGTGAAGATTGGTGGTGGTGTGAATCATCGTATCGGCTTGTTTGACATGATTCTGCTGAAAGACAACCATGTGGACTTCGCTGGCGGTATCGTCAATGCTATTGACCGCTGTCATAAGTATTTGGAAGAGAAAGGCTTGCAACTGAAGATTGAAATAGAGGTGCGCTCCTTTGACGAGTTACAGCAAGTGCTTGACCACGGAGGCGTCGACCGTATCATGCTCGATAATTTCTCCGTGCCCGATACGAAGAAAGCGGTTGAACTGATAGCAGGTCGTTATGAGACAGAGTCGAGTGGTGGTATTACTTTTGATACTATCCGTGACTATGCCGAACAGGGGGTTGACTTCATCTCTGTTGGTGCATTGACACACTCTGTCAAAGGACTCGACATGAGTTTCAAGGCATGCTGATTCGCCGCCTTTTTGCCATTAGTTGTTGGCTGTTGGCTATTGGCTCTTATGCTACAGACCATGTACAATATCATCCGCCAGTGGATTATACCATCACACTGGCGGGTAATTTTGGTGAGCCGCGTCCCAACCATTTCCATGGGGGGGTGGATATCAAGACAGATAACGTGGAGGGCAAGCATATCTACACCATCGGGGATGGCTATGTGAGTCGTCTGACAGTTGGTATCAGTGGCTTCGGTAATGCTGTGTATGTCACCCATCCTGAAGGATATACCAGTATCTATTGTCATCTGCAGAAGTTCTCTCCCAAGTTGGAACGGATGGTACACCGTACGGGAAAGCATGATGAGCAGATTGATTTGCACTTTACACCGATAGACTTCCCTGTGTCACAGGGACAGTTAATCGCTATCAGTGGTAATACGGGACATAGCACGGGACCCCATCTTCATTTAGAGATTCACGACACACGGACATGGGACATGCTGGACCCCTTGGATTTCCTTGCCCCGTATGTCAACGACTCCGTAGCGCCTCAGGCACATAGTGTGATGGCATGTCCAGTAGCGGGCGAGGGCGTGTTCAATGGCGGAAGTGGAAAACAGACTTTCGGGTTCTCTTCTCATCGTCTCCATCAAGAGTTGACGGCATGGGGAAAGATAGGTTTTGCCTTATGGGCAGACGACTATATGCAGGGAGTCTATAACCATTATGGCATCCGTGAGACCATCCTGCAGGTGGATGGAAAAGAGGTGTTCCATTCGAATGTCGGACGTATTCCCGTGTTTAGCAACCGTCAGGTGAACTCATGGGGTGACTACCAGCATTGGCTACATCAAAAGACTTGGTATATGCGTTCGTATATCCCAAAGGGTGTCACCCTGCCTATCCTGCAGGCAGACGAGAACGATGGCTATGTGTTGTTCAATGAGGAGCGCCCTTACCAGTTTACATATATCCTCCGTGACTTCATGGGAAATGAGTCACGGTATGAGTTTGAGGTGATAGGAAAAAAAGAGAAGATCCCTACGATATCCCCCCAGCGGTATAATGTGCGTTACGACCGTCCTTCACTGATTTCTTTGCCAGGTATGCAACTGACGATACCGGCAGGTATGGTGGAGGACGGGCTGATGGTGTTCCCGATGATAGAGGAGGGGTGTGTCTCGAAACGTTATACCTTTGCCCAGCAGGCTTGTCCGCTGTTCGGATGGGCAGAGTTAAGTATTGCTATCCCACAGGGAGTAGATACTTCCCGTCTCTATATCGACAGTGGCGGGCATGACATGGGTGGTGTCTGTCAGGACGGTTGGATAACCACCCGTATCCGTGAGTTGGGAGCCAGTTATGAATTGAAAATAAAAGATAATAAAGAATAACCATGAAGAGATTATTTCTGTTTGCCGTGGTATTGGCAATGACAGCCTCGGCAAGTGCGTGTACGAATTTGATTGTTGGTAAGAAGGCAAGCACGGACGGTTCTGTCATCTGTAGTTATAACGCCGACTCCTATGGTGCCTATATGCCCCTGTACCACTATCCTGCCGCTAAGCACCAGAAAGGTGACAAGCGGAAGGTGTATGAGTGGGATACCAACAAATACTTAGGAGAGATCGATGAGGCTCTGGAGACCTATAACGTCGTGGGTAATATCAACGAGTGGCAGGTCACTATTGGTGAGACGACCTATGGCGGTCGTGAGGAGATGGTGGACTCAACGGGTATCATCGACTATGGTTCCCTGATATATATCACCTTGCAGCGTTCTAAGTCTGCACGGGAGGCTATCCAAATCATGACTGCCTTGGTGGAACAATATGGATATTACTCAGAGGGCGAGACCTTTACGATCTGTGATCCCAACGAGGCATGGATCTTAGAGATGCAGGGATGTGGTCCTGACCGTACTGTCTCCAAGGAGCGTACCGTATGGGTCGCCGTCCGTATTCCTGATGAGGCAATCTGTGCCCATGCCAACCAGAGCCGTATCGGTAAGTTTGACATGAAGGACAAGCAGAACGTGCTTTACTCAAAGAATGTCATCAAGTATGCCCGTAAGAAAGGATGGTTTGATGGTAAGGATGAGGATTTCTCATGGAAGATGACGTATGCCGCTCCCGATTTCTCAGGTCGTCGTATCTGTGATGCCCGTGCCTGGAGTTTCTTCAATCATCATAAGAAAGGTATGGAGCGTTACCTGCCTTGGGCAATGGGACTTGACAAGGATGCGGAGGACATGCCCTTATGGGTGGTGCCCGACCACAAAGTCAGTGTGGAGGATGTCATGAATGACATGCGTGACCACTATGAGGGAACACCGATGGAGATTGACTCTACAGATATCGGCGGTGGTATCTGGCAGATGCCGTATCGTCCCACACCTTTATATTATAAGGTTGGTGACAAGAAATATTTCAATGAGCGTCCTATCTCTACCCAGCAGACAGCCTTCTCGTTTGTGTCTCAGATGCGTTCATGGCTTCCTCGTGAGGTAGGTGGCTGTTTCTGGTTTGGTAATGATGACGCCAATATGATAGCATACGTACCTGTCTATTGCTCAATGACCCGTCGCCCGGAGTGCTTCAATGCTCCAGGGGCGGACGATGTTACGTATTCCGACAAGAGCGCCTACTGGGTATGCAACTGGGTGAGCAATATGGTGTACCCCCGTTATACTGCATTGTTCCCTGACTTGCAGCAAGTACGTGACTCCTTGCAGCATGCCTATCTCTCACAACAGTCTGCTATAGAGGAAAAGGCAAAAGGTATGTCATCTTCTGAGAGGCAACAGTTCTTGAACGACTATAGCATCCAACAGGCTCAGCAGATGCTGGCGCGATGGAAGCAGTTGGCGACCTTCCTGATAGTCCGCCATAATGACATGGCACGGAAACCTGTCGATGCCAACGGCAACTTTAAGCGGGGAAAACACGGGCTGGGAGCAACGGTGGAACGTCTTGGTTATCCTCAACCTTTCGCCCGTCGGATAGTGAAAGAGACAGGTGAGCGTTATGCCTCACCAGAATGATTAGTAAGTGGGACTCCTTTGAGT
This sequence comes from Prevotella sp. UBA2755, assembly GCA_002353225.1. Classification (GTDB taxonomy): domain Bacteria; phylum Bacteroidota; class Bacteroidia; order Bacteroidales; family Bacteroidaceae; genus Prevotella. The sequence goes on from DEJF01000047.1 coordinate 81,474, forward strand.
TCCACTTTTTTATGGAATATATTAGTCGCAAGCATAATTTTATCTATAAAAGTTTTGGTGATATAGAATTTTTAACTATCTTTGTACCCGAATGATAAATAGACAGAAACCCAAACAATCATAATATGAAAAAACTAATTTTGTTGATTTTAGTTTGTTTAGTGACCTTAACCATAGGTGCACAAAACATTAAGGTCCTGAAGTTTGAGCGGTTGGAGAAGGATATGACAGCCAACACTCATGGAACACAGAAATTGGACCAGAACGGCGAAAAGGCGGCACTGATTAAGATTCAGGCACCAGACCGCGGCTTTACTTTTAACGGTGGCTCTTTAGGTATTGTCGCCAGTGAGGAACATGATGGAGAGATATGGCTTTATGTACCGCGTCGAGCCAAGAAGTTGACTATTCAGCACAAAGACTATGGTGTGCTTCGTGAATATTATTATCCAGTGACAATCGATGGTGCCCGTACCTATGAGATGTATTTGGACATCGGTATCGGTCGTTATGTCACGATTACCTCACAGATGGCGAACTCCACCATCTATATTGACGGCGAGCCAGTAGGGCAGTCACCGATTAACCATAAGTACCTGAACTATGGGCGTCATACCGTTCGTGCCCTGAAGGACCGCTATGAGGGTGAGACCTCTTTCATGATTACTACTGAGGACGATTCAAGTCTCCGTCTGGTGAATGTAGAGCAGCGTGACATGTCCGACCACTTCGGTGACGTGACTATCAATGTCGAGAACAAGGCTGAGATATGGTTTGAGGGCAAGAACGTGGGTAATGGCAGTTGGCAGACTCAGTTGCGAGAAGGCTCATACGTGGTGGAGACCCGTAAGGCAGACTGCGACCCGGAGAAGACTTCCTTCACCGTTGTCGCCTTGACAAATAATATCGTACAGGCGGCACCGCCGACACCGCATACTGGTCGGTTGAGCCTTTATACCCGTCCCCGTAACGCTGTTGCCACCATCAACGGTACCGACCCTATCGACCTGACGGAGTCGCACACCCTGCCCATCGGTACTTACCAGATTAACCTGAGCCGTAAGGGCTATGTCAGCAAGAGCGGACTGGAATACAAGGTGAACCATAACCAGACCACCCGTGACACCATCACGCTGGACCGTGTGCAGTATATCAAGTCGCAGTCGTTCTACTTCGGTGCCGGCTATACCTTCCGTTCCTTGGGCGGCATCACCGCATTGGCAGGAGTGACCTACAGGAACTTCGACTTCCAGGTGAGTTACACCTTCGGTTTGGGTAAGTCGGACGACGTGCCCTGGTACTCTACCGACGGCAACGACACGTACCTGAGTACTATCAGTTATAAGCGCTCTACACTTGCGTTCAAACTCGGTTATCAGTTCGTGCTGACCGAGCGCATCGGTATCGTGCCCCAGTTGGGATATGAGATAGAGCGTCTCTCCGGTACTGTTGAGAACGGTACGAATCTCTATGGTGATGGTGCGGCAGCCAACTGCCTGTCCTTCGGTGCCAAGTTGCTCTATGCGCCGCTGGAGCGCCTCTATATTTTTGCTAACCCCGCCTATTCCGTAGGCATCAGCAAAGACGATAACTTTGAGCGCCTCGCTGACAACAGCGATATCTCGGCTGGTGGCTTCATGATGACCCTGGGTGCCATCTTCAATTTCTAATGTCACACCTTATTATATTATAAAGAAGAACGATATGAAGACAAGAAATATCATCACAATACTCGCCGCACTGCCTATCATGGCAGGAATGACTGGCTGTAAGTCGGACGAGGAGTTGACAGCGAAGCCCGCCAAGGAGATCCTGATCGTGGAGGGCGGTAATATTGAGATGCGTTCCGGCGATGAGTCCATCAATGTGCCGGTGACGGCTAACTGCTCATGGCTGATGTCCTATGACCCCACGGAGTGGAACTCGCTGACCGTTCAGCCGCAGCGTGGCACGGGTAACGGAACGCTGGTCATCACCACCGACCAGAACACGACGGTCTACGACCGTGTGGAGACCATCGAGTTGGAGTCGGATGGTGGACTGAAGCAGAAAGTCACGTTGCGTCAGGTCAGCGGTGACCCGACCATCAATATCTCTGAGAAGACCATGAAGTTCCAGGCAAACCATGTCGGGGCACAGCTCCTGTCTATCAAGAGTAATGTGGAGGGCTGGAACATTGTGACACCTGGCGGTGTCGACTGGTTGAGCATCGACAAGACATCGGGTCCTATCGGCGCCTCCGTGGTCAACGTGTCTGTCGCCCCCACCACGACCGACGTGCCACGCTCCACGTCCTTCTCTATCCTCTATGGCATGAGCAGTGCTGACGTGCTGGTGGTGCAGGAGGGTATGGACAGTGACGACATCATCCTGGAGACCAGTATTGACGAGTTGAGTCTGGGTGGCGGTCGTGATTCTGCAGTGATTCACGTCACCAGCAATGCCGAATGGCGTGCCTTCATTCCCTCTTCCGCCCAGTCATGGCTGGACATACAGCCGGCAAGGGGTGTCGGCAATGCCGATATCCGGGTGCGCAGCGAGCCTAACTCTGCTGACCGTGAGCGTCTGTCGGTGATTGTCCTCGTGGCTGGTTCACGCAACCCCAAGCAGGCTGACATCTTCGTGCAGCAGGCTGTTGCCGGAGAGGACGTGCCTCCTACTCAGACTCCCGTATTGTCTGACATCGAGTCGATGGGTAGTCATATCTTCCCCACCGAGGCGATGCTCTTCTTTGAGTTCACCGCTCCGGCGGCTGTGGGCACCTATGGCTTCTGCTACAGCTCCAGCAACCAGTTGCCAACCATCAGTGACACCACCCAGGAGATGGGCAGCGGCGGTACTAACGGTTTCGTAGAGGGACATGTCGGAGGACTGACTCCCGAGACGACCTACTATGCCCGTGGCTATGTGAATTTCGGTGGTCAGGTATATTACACGCCAAACGTGCTGACCTTCACGACTCCTGCTGAGCCTATCTATCCCTCTGACGGTGACAACCCCGACCCGTCGTTGTCCCGCCTGTTCCAGTAATATAAGTGAATAGTATAATATAGATAAAAGAGATGTGCTATGAAGAAAAGACTTCTGACCATTATATTCGCCTTTGCCGCCCTTGCTTCATGGGCGCAGACGGTAGTAGTTGATATAACATCACCTGAGTTCTCTTTTGAGGGTGACAACCTCGTGATGACGACGGGAACGGCAAATGCCAGCATCTTCTATGCAACAGCAGACTTGCCGGATCTGCTTGACGAGACGATAACTGCAGTGCAGAACAGTCTGATAGATTTATCTGAATATTACCAGAATCCTATCGAACTGAAGAAGAATGTGGTCATCAAGGCGATTACCTTAGCAGAAGAGGGTGGTTCCACTGTCCAGTCTGATACCACAATCTATGTATATGGCTATTCTGTATGGCAGATGCTGGTAACCGCTATGACAAGGGGTAATAGTGTCTATGATGCCGCCAATGGTAACCCTAATGTGGATGAATCTTTGTTACAGGATTTGCATTGGGCATTGGAAGAAGGAGAGATGTTCTATGGAATGCGTGGTTCTGCACCCCATTTTGAAGCTGAGCACTTTGCCAACATGATTAATAACTATTGTGACGAGATTGAGGCGATTATAGGTCCTGTTACAACTGTAGAGCCATACGCTGCCCTCAGTGACAATAATAAAGTCCTGACGTTCTACTATGACGATCAGAAGACGGCTCGTGGAGGAATGAGTGTAGGTCCGTTTAGTCACTATCAGGAAATGGAATGGAACAGTGTCAAGGGCGTTATCAACACAGTGACCTTCGATACTTCCTTTGCCGATTACCTGCCCACCAGTACCGACTATTGGTTTGACGGCATGTACCTCCTCAATACCATTGTCGGCATAGAAAACCTGCATACACAAAACGTGACCTCGATGAAGTGGATGTTCGATAGTTGTTCGAGTCTGACTTCCTTAGACCTGTCTCACTTCAATACTGAGAATGTGACGAATATGGACAATATGTTCTGGGGCATGTCGCAACTGACGGAGTTGAAACTGGATAACTTCAACACCGAGAAGGTAACCAGCATGGACTATATGTTTGCAGGCTGTACTAAACTGCAAGCCCTTGACCTCAGCAGTTTCAATACCGCTGCTGTTGAGGTTATGTCGGGCATGTTCAATGGATGTGCAGCCTTGACAACCCTTGACTTGAGTGGTTTCAATACGGAGAATGTGACGAATACAGGTGATATGTTTAAAGACTGTTCTTCACTCGCTGCCATACAGGCAGGTAATGCTAACATCCCTGCTATAGAATATAATAAAATCAATAACCCGAACCTGCTGGTATATGTCAACGACGCAACGCTGGTTCCTGGTGGTATTCAGAACGTGGTGATCAACGGTACCGCTGCAGAGATTATCCTGACGGATGCGGAGTCGGGTAATAACAACTGGTACTGCCCGCAGCCGTTCACGGCACAGAAGATATCGTATACCCGTAACTTCCAGCAGCAGACACAGATTGGTGTGAGCCGTGGCTGGGAGACTATCGCCCTGCCGTTTGACGTACAGACGGTAGCCGCTGAGGACACTCGTGTCATCACACCGTTTGGTGATGACAGCAGCAGTTATCACTTCTGGTTGCGTCGCCTGACCTCTAACGGACTGCAGAGCGTGACACAGATAGAGGCGAACACCCCTTATTTGATTAGTATGCCGAACTCAACAGAGTATCCTGAGGAATATAAACTCGCAGGCAAGGTGACCTTCTCCGCGGAGAATGCGAGCGTTCCCGAGTCGAATCTGGTCTTTGACGAGAGTGCCGACTTCTTCATGGCACCCGTCTTTGAGTCCTTGGAGGCTCAGCAGCATATCTATGCGTTGAACGTAGGGGAGGAACGTGCCGGTCATCCTGAGGGCAGTGTCTTCGAGCAGAACTACCGTGAGTTGCGTCCCTTCGAGGCATTCACGAAGCATCTGAGTAATGGCGGTGCCCGCTTCCTGTCGATTGAGGATATGCTGGACGGCGGTGTGACGGGGATTGAAGAATTGAAGAATGGAAGGATGGAAGGATTGAAGTCCGAGAGTTGGTACGACTTGAATGGTCGTCGTGTGCTCTATCCGACCAAGGGTGTCTACATCAAGAATGGTCGCAAAGTCGTGATTAAGTGAG